>JAFIFV010000155.1 GCA_020831845.1 Ectothiorhodospiraceae bacterium | reverse complement strand
GTCGGCCGGAGGGACCCGGCCGACAAGCCCCCAGGGATGGGTTCACGGCGTGTCCGCAGACATGTCACCACCCCAGACCGGAACGAAACCACGACACCTGCGCATCGCTGCACTTTGAGCGGCATCAGACCAGGTGGGCGTAGTCGGCTTCGATGCGGTCCAGGTTCAGGCGGCCGAGGAAGTTGCCATAGCACATCCAGGCGGCGAGGCCGTTCAGGTCGCGGATCTGCGGTGGCAGGAAGCGGGGTGGAACCACCAGGCCCTCATCCACCAGTTGCGCCAGCACCGGGATGTCCTCCAGCGTCGACTTGCCGCAGAACAGCAGCGGTATGCGGTCCAGCCGGCCCTTGCGCACCGCCAGCTGCAGGAAGTTGTAGAGCATGATGAAGCCCTTGTTGTAACTGAGATCCTTGGTGAACGGCCCCAGCTCAGGGGTGCTGCCGCGGAACACGCGAGAGGCATGGTTGTAGGCATCTTGCTCGCTCATGCCCTGTTCGCCGAAGAAGGCGAACACGTCCAGGAAGGTGGCACCGTCCTCGGCCATGGCGATGGCGCGGACCCGGTTGGACAGCTTGCGCAGCCGCGAGGGGTAGGAGGCAAAGGCAATCACCTCCATCAGTATCGCCAGCCCTTCCTGGGTGACGGTGGAAGAGGGCGGGCCCTTGCTGAGGAAGGTGCAGACCGGCTGCGCCTGACCGTTCAGCGTGGTGCCCAGATGCACCCAGCCCTCGTGCACCTCCAGCAAGCGCAGGTCGCGATGGTTGAACACCGCATCGTGGCGAATCTTCAGGTAATCGGCCCCGGCGGCAGCATCGGCCACGATACCGTCATCGAGCAGCACCCGGACCGGGAAACCGGCATCGGAGAATGCGTCGCCCAGCCGCTGCTGCAGCCAGGCCACGGCGTCGGCCGCCGGAATGTCCCGGGGCTCCGGGGCCAGCACCTCCGAGCCGTCGATGTTGCCCAGCGTGTCCGCCATCAGCCGGCCCAGATCCGCCAGCGAGGGGTCCCCGGCATGAAACGCGTCGGAAGCGGAGCCGTAGAGTTCCTCCGACAAGTGTCCGAATTCCGGCGTGCCGCGCGCCTCCAGCATGCGCACGGCCATCTGGTACTCCCGGCACATGCGCGCCAGCAGTTTCCCCACCGGATTGAACTGGCCCAGCTGGCGTACCGTGTCACGCTCGATGGCATGGAACACGCCACGCAGGCCCTCCGGGTCGAACCCCAGAGAGCGGGCGGCGTAGTAGGCCCGGTCCACCGAGGGCTGTTCACGGCAGCCGTTGCGGAAGAAATCCTCGCGGATGCGGTTGTCCCACTGGATGGCGTCGAGGATCCGTATCGGTTTCTGTGCCGCCACGACGCGATCGGAAAGGTCACGGATGGTCTGGTGGTAATGCTCGGCGGATGACTGGGCCATAGGGGCTCCGGGCAATGAGCGGCGTCGGACTGCGCTTGGTGATACCGACTGTCGGTTGCCGGAGGCCCACCGTCAAGCCCCGGGGCACCGGTGGCATCACTTTCCGATGCAGAACGTGGAGAAGATGGCTCCAAGCAGGTCTTCGCTGGTGAACTCGCCAGTGATCTCCGCCAGCGCCTGTTGCGCCTGCCGCAGTTCCTCGGCCATCAACTCGCCGGCACCCACCGCCAGCTGTCCGGCCGCCAGCTGCAGGGCCGCGTCGGCGCGGTCCAGGGCATCCAGGTGACGGCGGCGAGCGGTAAAACTGCCTTCGCCGGCGTGATAGCCCATGCAGGCCTTCAGGTGCTCACGCAGCAGATCCAGCCCGGCTCCCGTTTTCGCGCTGAGCCGGATGACAGCCTCTGGCCCTTCCGAATCCTCGCCGGGTTTTCCACCGCTCAGATCAACCTTGTTGCGGATGATCGTCACCGGCGTATCCGCCGACCGTTCGGCAAGCACCTGCCGCTCCAGTGGTCCGGGTCCCTCGCGATCATCCACGACCAGCAGCAGCCGATCGGCCTCGGCGATGGCCCGCCAAGCACGGCGGATGCCCTCCTGTTCCACGACATCGGCGGACTCCCGCAGGCCGGCCGTGTCGATGACATGCAACGGCATGCCGTCGATCTGGATGCGTTCGCGCAGCGTGTCCCGGGTGGTGCCGGCGATCTCGGTGACGATGGCTGCGTCGGACTCGGCAAGCGCGTTCAGCAGGCTGGACTTGCCGGCGTTGGGGCGACCGGCAATCACCACCGTCATGCCGTCGCGCAGCACCTGGCCCTGGGCCGCCGCCTGCCTCACCGCCGCCAGCTCGCCGCGTGCGCCGGCCAGCTTCTCCGCAATGGCCCCATCGCCGAGGAAATCGATCTCCTCGTCCGGGAAATCAATGGCGGACTCCACGTGCACACGCAACGCGACCAGTGCATCAGTCAAGGCATGAACCCGTTCGGAGAAGGCACCGCTCAGAGACTGCATGGCCGCGCGGGCGGCGGCCTCGGAACTGGCGGCGATCAGGTCGGCTACCGCCTCGGCCTGGGCCAGGTCCAGCTTGCCGTTGAGAAAGGCGCGCTCGGAAAACTCGCCCGGGCGGGCAAGCCGGGCCCCCAGCGCAACGAGTCGGCGCAGCAGGCGATCGAGCAGGACCGGACCACCGTGGCCCTGGAACTCCGCGACGTCCTCGCCGGTGAACGAGGCGGGGGCAGGGAACCACAACAGCAGCCCCTCGTCCAGGGCGGAGCCGTCGTTATCGACGAACGCACGGAAGGCAGCATTGCGTGGCTTGGGCAGCGGTCCCGCAACGGCAACGGCCAAGCGAGAAGCGAGCGGTCCCGAGACCCGGACAATGCCCACTCCGCCCTGGCCGGGCGGAGTGGCTATCGCACAGATGGTCTCGGTGTTCATCGGAGCGGGGCCTACTTGGCCTCCCCGCGTTCGATCTTGCGGGTGATCACGTACTGCTGCGCAATGGACAGGACGTTGTTCACCACCCAGTACAGCACCAGACCCGACGGGAAGAAGGCGAAGAAAATGGTGAACACGAACGGCAGCGTCATCATGATCTTCTGCTGGATCGGATCCAGCGGCGCCGGGTTCAGCCTCTGCTGCACGAACATGCTGATACCCATCAGCAGCGGCAGCACGAAGAACGGATCCGGCGAGGACAGATCATTGATCCACAGCATGAAGTCGGCGTGCCGCAGTTCCACGCTCTCCAGCAGCACCCAGTACAGTGCGATGAACACGGGAATCTGTACCAGTATGGGCAGGCAGCCCCCCAGCGGGTTGATCTTCTCTTCCTTGTAGAGCTTCATCAACGCCTGGTTCATGGCCTGGCGGTCGTCGCCGTAGCGTTCCTTCAGCTGCTGCATGCGGGGCTGCATCTTGCGCATGCGGGCCATGGACTTGTAACTGGCCTCGGAGAGCTTGAAAAACACGATCTTGATGGAAAGCGTGAGCAGGATGATGGCCCAGCCCCAGTTGCCCACAACACCGTGGATCCAGTTCAGCGCAATGAACAACGGCCGCGAGATGATGTCCAGCCAGCCGTAATCCACGGTGAGCTGCAGGTGGTCGGCGGCGGCGGCCAGGCGATCCTGCTCCTTCGGGCCGACGAACAGCTGGCTGCTGAACGTCGTGGTTTCACCGGCCGGCACGGCGCGCCAGAAGGTGTTCATGCCGAAGTCGTAGATGTTGCCGCCGCGGGACCGCGTCCAGTAACGGCGGGTTTCGCCCTCAGGTGGAATCCAGGCGCCGAGGAAATAATGCTGGATGATTGCCAGCCAGCCGTCGGTGATGTCCTGGCTGAGATCCTCGGAAGCCATATCCGAGAAATTGATCTTGCTATAGCGGTTGTCCGGCGTATGCAGCACACCGCCGGTGTAGGTGTAGATGAACCAGGAAGTACCGTCACCCACATCGGAGCTGCGCCGCAGGAACACCTGCTGGGAGGCACTGATGTCCTCCTCGGCGGCATTCTCCACCAGGTGCTCCACATCGATCAGGTAGCTGTCACGGTGGAAGGTGTAACGCTTCGTGACGCGCAGGCCGTCCTCGCCCTCCCATACCAGCGGCACCACCACCGAGTCCTCGCCCTCGGCGAGTTCGAAGCGGTCCTGCTCCACTCGGTAGACACCGCGTGTGCCCGGCCCTTGCGAGCCGTTGCGCGTTACCAGACCGGCGCGGGCGATGAACAACTCGCCGGGGGCGTCGCTCATCAGGCGGAGCGGGGTATCGTCGCGGGTGCTGACCGCATACTGCAGCAGGTCGACGCGCGAGATCTCCCCTCCCTGGGTGTTGATTTCCAGATCCAGCAGATCGGTGGTGACGCGGATGGAGCGGGCTTCATCCGCCTCGCGCTCGGCCGGCATCTCATCCGAGTCGGGCCGGGTCACTTCCGGCGCCTCCGCTTCCAGATCATCCGGAACGAAAACGTCCGGGTCCTCGTCGGCGCGCTCCTCGGCCACCCGGTCTTCGGTGGGTTGGGTGATGCGGTAATCCCGTTCCCAGGCGCTCCAGATCAGCAGCAGGATCATGCCGAGGGCCAGAAACTGTATCAGTCGTTGGGTTTCCATGGACGAAGTCAGTCTTTCGAACGCGGTTCAGGAACGGGATCCACCCCACCCGGATGCAGGGGGTGGCACTTGAGGATTCGACGCAGTCCCAGATACGACCCGCGGAACACGCCATGGAGTTGCACGGCTTCCATCGTGTAATGGGAACAGCTCGGGTAGAAACGGCAACGCGGCCCCAGCAGCGGGCTGATGACCAGCTGGTACAGACGAATCAGGAAGATGACGATGTGGCGCATCGTTTCACCAGTCGCTGCCAGAGTTTGTCCAGAGCGCGGCGCAATTCCTCGCGCTCGACGTCCGCCGCCACCGGACGGGCCATGACAACGATATCGATCGCCGGCAGACTGGCCCGCCGCTGGCGGAAGGATTCCCGGATAACCCGCTTGATCCGGTTTCGGGCGACCGCCCTCCGAGCGGCACGACGGGATATTGCCAGACCAAGCCGCGCCTGACCATGACTATTGCCTGCACCGAGCACGGTAAAGTAGCGGTCTGTTACCCGTTCGGCGTCGGCAAAGACGTGACGGAACTGCGCCGGTTTCAGCAACCGCGCGGTGCGCGGAAAGGCATAGCGCCCCGGCCGTTCCTCAGACAACTCAGGCCGACAGGCGAGCGCGGCCCTTGGCCCGGCGCGCCTTGATCACGGCACGACCGTTCTTGGTGGCCATGCGGGCACGGAAACCGTGGGTACGCTTGCGCTTGATAACGCTGGGCTGGAAAGTCCGCTTCATGGTGATATCCGGTCAATGTTGTAATCGGGGCACGCCCGCCGGGCGCAAATCAGCCCGCGAATCTACCCGCTTAGCAGGGGCCTTGTCAACGACGAGGACAGCCGGAATGGCTGTGGATAGGAAGGCGCCAGGGGTATAGACTCGGCACTATTTCCTGCCGTCATTCGCTGATGACGGATAACGCTCCGGTCTTGCGCTGGGCAGTCCTGTGGCCGTCAGGGTCGGGGTTGTTTTGGGCGTCGGACTCGATCCGACGCCGGCTTGTCCAGAAATACCACATACGATACGAGGTCCACGGGTGGACGGCTCTGTCTGGCAATATTGTCTTGATCGGCTGGAAGGCGAGGTGCCGGACCAGCAACTCAACACCTGGATCCGGCCGCTGCAGGCGGTGGAAGGGCAGCGCGAGCTGCGCCTGCTGGCTCCGAACCGCTTCGTGCTCGATTGGGTACGGGAGCATTACATGGCACGTATCGAGGAACTGGTCGGTCAACGCACAAACGGCGAGCTGCCTGACGTGATCCTGGAGATCGGCAGCTCCGCGGCTCCGGCCGCCAGGAGGGCGCCCGTGGCTCCGGCTCCGGCGTCACCTGAGCCCGCTCGGATCTCGACCCCTTCCAATATCAACCCGCGCTTCACCTTCGATACCTTTGTGGAAGGCAAATCCAATCAACTGGGCCGCGCCGCCTGCACCCAGGTGGCGGAGAACCCGGGCGGTTCCTACAATCCTCTGTTCCTCTACGGTGGAGTGGGTCTTGGCAAGACGCACCTGATGCATGCCATCGGCAACCTGATGCTGCGCAACAATCCCAACGCCAAAGTGCTCTACCTTCATTCGGAGCGCTTCGTTGGCGACATGGTGAAGGCGCTGCAGCATAACGCGATCAACGAATTCAAGCGGCACTACCGCAGCGCCGATGCCTTGCTGATCGACGATATCCAGTTCTTCGCAGGCAAGGAGCGTTCCCAGGAGGAGTTCTTTCACACCTTCAACGCACTGCTTGAGGGCCAGCAACAGGTCGTTCTGACCTGCGACCGCTACCCGAAGGAGGTGGACGGACTGGAGGAACGCCTGAAGTCGCGTTTCGGCTGGGGCCTCACCGTGGCCATCGAGCCACCGGAACTGGAAACCCGGGTGGCAATCCTGATGAGCAAAGCCGCGCAGGAGGGCATCGAGCTGCCGGACGAGGTGGCCTTTTTCATCGGCAAGCGCATCTGGTCGAACATCCGCGAACTGGAGGGCGCCCTCCGGCGGGTGGTGGCGAATGCGCAGTTCACAGGCGCACCGATCACCGTGGATTTCACCAAGGAAGCGTTGAAGGACCTGCTGGCACTGCAGGACAAACTGGTGACAGTGGAAAATATCCAGAAGACGGTTGCGGACTACTTCAAGATCCGGGTAGCCGACCTGCTCTCGAAACGTCGCAGCAGGTCCATTACCCGCCCACGGCAGATCGCGATGGCTCTGGCCAAGGAACTGACCAGCCACAGCCTGCCCGAGATCGGAGACGCATTCGGCGGACGTGATCACACGACGGTACTGCACGCCTGCCGCAAGGTTGTGGAACTTCGGGACAGCGATGCACGGATCGCGGAAGATTACGGAAACCTGTTGAGAACGCTGACGACATGATGTGGATAAACTGTTTGCAAACAGAACCGCTAGCCGGGGTCAAAACTTATCCACAACTTGTCTCCAGGCTGTCAGCTACTCTGTACCACCAGTCATGCATAGGCTTTACTGTATCTAATACGTTGATAAAAAAATGAATTTTTGAGTTATCCAGACGCGGACCCTGTGCCTAATAATAACTACAGGGTTTAAAGGAATTAATTTATTAACAGTTGGACAGGTCACCATGAAGATCGAGATCGAACGAGAAACGCTACTTCGCCCTCTGCAAGCAGTCATCGGTGTGGTCGAACGTCGTCAGACACTGCCGGTACTCGCCAATGTGCTGATGGTGGCAGATGAAAGCGGCCTGTCCCTCACCGCCACCGATCTCGAGGTGGAACTGGTGGCTCGCGCAGAAATGGACGTTCAGGAAGCCGGTCAGATCACCGTTCCCGCACGGAAGCTGGTGGACATCGTTCGTAACCTGCCTGAAGGCGCGAAAGTGCGACTCTCGGTGGAACAGGACCGGGCAATCGTCAGTGCTGAACGCAGCCGCTTTTCGCTGGCCACACTCCCCGCTTCCGAGTTTCCCAGCGTAGAGGATATCGGAGAGACCGAACCGGTCTTGCTACCGCAAGGTCATTTGAGGGAACTTATTGAAAAAACGCACTTTTCCATGGCTCTTCAGGACGTGCGCTACTACCTCAACGGTCTGCTGCTGGAACTGGAACCAGGACGGCTCAGGGCCGTTGCGACCGATGGTCACCGGCTGGCCATGGGGGAACTGTCCGGCAACGTGCAGGTGCAGAACACACAACAGGTGATTGTTCCCCGGAAAGGCGTTCAGGAGTTGTTGCGGCTGTTGGATGACACCGAGGATCAGGTCCGCCTGGAGCTGAGCAGCAACCACATCCGTGTCACCCTTCCAGAGTTGCGGTTTACCTCGAAGTTGATAGACGGGCGTTTCCCGGACTACCAACGGGTGATACCCAACGTCGAAGACAATGTTGTGGTCGCCGAACGGGAAACGCTACGGCAGGCGCTGGTCCGGGCCTCCATACTGTCAAATGAGAAGTACCGGGGTGTACGGTTCACGTTGGAACCGGATACGTTGAAAATCCAGTCCAACAACCCTGAGCAGGAACAGGCCGACGAGGAGCTATCGGTGACCTACCCCGGCACTGCGCTGGAGATTGGTTTCAATGCGAGCTACGTGCTGGATGCCCTGGGCGCGATGGACGGCGAACAGGTGACAATCGGGTTGGTCGATGCCAACAGCAGTTGTCTGATTCACGATGCTGGAAGCCGGGACTTCAGCTACGTCGTGATGCCAATGCGTCTGTAAGGCAGGTGTTGGTGGATTTACATGACTGGGTCCGGCGAGGCTTGTCGGCCAGAACCTGGCGTACCCTCGACTGTTTCTCTGGCACAGCACCCCGATGTGGGGTGGGCTGAAGGACAGCATGGCGTTACGCAAGCTAAGCCTGTATCGGGTTCGGAACCTTGTAGACCAGGCTGTGGAATTTGCTGTTGGTCTCAACCTGATCACAGGCCCGAACGCGGCGGGTAAAACGAGCGTCCTGGAAGCGATCCATTGCCTGGCCCGGGCGGCCAGTTTCCGGACAAATCAGTTTGACCAGGTGATCCGTCATGACGCCGGGGATCTGATTATCTCCGGCGAACTGGAGCACGCAGGCAGCCTTCATCATATCGGCGTGCAACGACATCCGCGGAAGACCAGGGTCCGTATCGACGGAGAGGACGCCCGAAGTCTGTCGGCGCTGGCCCGGCACTTTCCGATTCAGGTCATCAATTCCGAGAGCCAGAGGCTACTGCAGGATGGTCCCAAGGTACGGCGAGCGTTCCTGAACTGGAGCGTGTTCCACGTGGAACAAGATTATTATCAAGCCTGGCGCCGGTTCGATCGCGCGCTGCGGCAGCGCAACGCGGCTCTTCGCACCGGCGACCTTCGCCTGTGCAGTGCATGGGAGCCGGAGCTGGTTTCTGCATCAGATGCCGTCACAGAGGCTCGAGAGCGCTTCGTCAGTCAACTTGCCACTCAACTTCAGGCCCGTGTCCACCACTGGTTGCCGGGTATTGCGCTGGATCTCCGTTACCGTCGCGGCTGGACCAAGGACCGGCCCTTGGCCGAACAGCTCACCGAGGCACGGCGGCGCGAACGGGAACTGGGGCACACGCTGTATGGCCCCCACAGGGCCGATCTGGTCATCAGGGCCGAAGGTGTGGAAGCCCAGCACTGGCTGTCTCGCGGCCAGCAGAAAGTGCTCGTAATGGCTTTGTTGCTTGCGCAGGTGGAGCGGCTGGCCGGTGCCAGCGATTGGCGGCCTCTGCTGCTGGTGGACGACATCGGCGCGGAGTTGGACGCCGGCCATGCAGAGCAGGTCATGCAGGCCATTGCAGCCTCCCCCGCTCAGACTTTCGTGACAGCGATCACACGGGACACCGTGTCCGTGGAAGTGCAGCGGTGGATGCAGGTAGAAGGAGGCCGGCTGCAAGAAATGATATAATGCGTCGGTTAACCGGAAAGGACAGGCTATGAGCGCAACTCCAAGTTACGATTCCGCCAATATCAAGGTTCTACGGGGGCTGGACGCTGTTCGCAAGCGACCCGGCATGTACATCGGCGATACCGACGACGGGACAGGCCTGCACCACATGGTGTTCGAGGTCATGGACAACTCCATCGACGAGGCACTGGCCGGCTATTGCACAGCTATCTCGGTTGTCATACACACGGATAACTCCATCACCGTCAGTGACAACGGTCGCGGAATCCCGGTGGATATCCATCCGGAGGAAGGCCGCTCTGCGGCCGAGGTCATCATGACGGTGTTGCACGCCGGCGGTAAGTTTGATGACAGTTCCTACAAGGTCTCAGGCGGACTCCATGGCGTTGGTGTTTCCGTGGTCAACGCGCTTTCCGACCGGCTACAGCTCACGATTCGGAAGAACGGGCGTATCCATTACCAGGAGTTCCGCCTCGGTGAACCGGTGGAACCCTTGAAGGTCATCGGCGAGGCCGAAGACAGCGGTACCTCTTTGACGTTCCGTCCGAGTGAGCTGATCTTTACGAACATCGAATTCCATTATGACATCCTGGCCAAAAGGTTTCGGGAGCTGTCCTTCCTTAATCCCGGTGTTCGGATTGAGATGCTGGATGAACGAACCAGCAAACAGGATGTGTTCGAGTACGTCGGTGGTATCAAGGCGTTCGTCGAACACCTGAACAAGAACAAGACACCGCTGAACAAGGAAGTGCTTTACATCACGACCTGGCATGGTGACATCGGGGTCGATATCGCCATGCAGTGGAATGATTCCTACCAGGAAAACGTGTTCTGTTTCACGAACAACATCCCTCAGCGGGATGGTGGCACCCATCTGGCCGGATTCCGTGCAGCGCTGACACGCAGCCTGAATCAGTACATGGATACGGAAGGCTACAGCAAGAAGATGAAGGTGACCCCAAGCGGCGATGATGTGCGCGAGGGGCTGACCGCTGTGCTGTCGGTGAAAGTGCCGGATCCTAAGTTCTCGTCCCAGACGAAGGACAAACTGGTGTCCTCCGAAGTGAAGAACGCGGTGGAATCCACGATGGCAGAGCATCTGCGCGACTTTCTGGTGGAGAACCCGCAGGACGCCAAGGCTATCGTCGAGAAGGTGGTCGATGCCTCCAGGGCTCGGGAGGCCGCTCGGAAGGCACGTGAGATGACACGCCGCAAGGGTGCGTTGGACATTGCCGGCCTGCCCGGCAAGCTAGCGGATTGCCAGGAAAGGGATCCAACGCAATCCGAGATCTATCTCGTTGAGGGTGATTCCGCTGGCGGATCCGCGAAGCAGGGTCGGGATCGGCGTACCCAGGCGATCCTGCCGTTGAAAGGCAAAATCCTGAACGTGGAGAAGGCCCGGTTCGACAAGATGCTCTCCTCAGCTGAAGTCGGGACGCTGATCACAGCGCTGGGTTGTGGAATCGGTCGTGAGGATTTTGATCCGGACAAGCTCCGATACCACCGGATCATCATCATGACGGATGCCGACGTGGACGGCTCCCACATCAGGACCTTGCTGTTGACCTTCTTTTACCGGCAGATGCTGACGCTGGTGGAGCGTGGGCACGTTTATATCGCTCAGCCGCCGCTGTACAAGGTGAAGCGCGGCAAGCAGGAACACTACGTCAAGGACGAGAAGGAGCTCACGGAGTATCTGCTGACGTTGGCGTTGAGCAATGCCTCCTTGCATCCGGGCACCGAGGTGCCGCCAATACAGGAACAGGGTCTGGAAACACTGGCAAGGCAGTATCTCAAGGTCATGGATATCATTGATCGCTTATCGCGGCACCATGACCGTGAACTGCTTGAAGCGATGCTGAGTCTTGCGCCGCTCTCGGAAACCGATTTTCAGGACGCCGAGCGGGTACAGGGTTGGTTTCAGCAACTGGTGGATGCGGTCAATCCGCACCAGCCTACGGGCACCCGGTATCAGGCGACGGTCAGCACCGGTCCTGATGGGGGCTTCCAGGATGGAATGATCTCCAAGCGTATGCACGGGATTCGTCATGATTACCGTTTCACGCCGGAGTTTTTCCTGTCCCCCGAGTATAAAACGATGCGGGAGTTGATTCTGGTGCTGGACGGTCTGTTGGTGGACGGTGCCTACGTGAAACGGGGTGAACGCACGCAGCCCGTCAACCGTCTGGGAGAGGCCGTGGACTGGCTACTGGAAGAGGCGAAGCGGGGGCAGTCGGTGCAGCGGTACAAAGGGCTCGGTGAGATGAACCCGGAGCAGCTGTGGGAGACGACGATGAATCCGGATACCCGTCGCTTGCTACAAGTGAGAATCGAGGATGCCGTTGCCGCGGATGAAGTGTTCACCACATTGATGGGGGATCACGTGGAACCTCGGCGGGAGTTTATCGAGCGAAACGCGTTGGCGGCCAGCAATCTCGATGTCTGATTCTCATCCGCAACCAAGAAAACCGGGGAAACCCCCGGTTTTTTTGTTCCACGTGGAACACCATCGGCGGACCTGGCCGGTTGAAACAGTCGTAGCCCGTTTGTTCCACGTGGAACATCAGTTCTTCTGGTCCCCGTCATCCTGGTAAACCCGGCTCACCTCACGTGCGTTGGTTTCGATCCAGTGCTTGACCTCCGCGAGCACCGCTTCCCCGTCGCGATCGCCCGGAAGAATGGGTGGACCAATACGCACTTTCACCTCTCCCGGATACTTCAGGAAGGAGTTGCGCGGCCACATCTCTCCAGCGTTATGTGCTACGGGTATAATCGGCGTTCCGGTTTCCACCGATAGAATCGCTCCTCCCCGCCGGTATCTGCCGGTCTGTCCGGCGGGAACTCGGGTGCCTTCGGGGAATATGATGATCCAGCGTCCCCCCTTTAGACGCTCCACGCCCTGTTCGAGCATCTGCTGGACAGCCTCCTTGCGGGCGCCGCGATCGATCGCGATCGGATTCAGTAGCCGGAGCGCCCAGCCGATCATCGGCAGACTGATGAGTTCCTTCTTCAGAACCCAGGTTTGCGGATTGAACCAGTACTGCGTAGCCAGCGTTTCCCATGCGGACTGGTGCTTGCACATAACGATGCAGGGCTCCGTCGGCACGTTCTCCGTCCCCTCCACGGTGTAACGGATGCCGCAGACAACGCGAGCAAGCCAGAGGAGAAAGAAGCTCCACTGGGTAAAGAACCAGTAGCGCTTGCGGTAAGGGAGCAACATGGCCAGGAGTATGCCGATCGTCCCGAACAGCAGCGTGGCAGCGAGCGCACCCACGGACCAGACGATGGATCGAGGCCACGCCAGCAAGCGCTGTGCAAGGGGACGCTCCAGCGCGACCCGGGAGGGGGATTTTGAAGCCAAGGTGTCTGTCTCCTCCTTTTGAAAGGAATTATTCTTCCGTCAGCCTTTGGATCAGCTAACGGTGTGCTGTTGCCATTATGATGCACATCTGGCGTAGGAGGCGAGGTCCGGAGGTCAGCGAGCGGCCTGCTGTTCAGCCAGCAGCACTTCAGCGGCTTCGCTCAGGTCGTTATAGTGCTCGGCCTGGGGGTTGGTGGCCAGGGTGTGATGCCCTTTGCCGGTCAGCACGAGGATGGGACGGGCCCGCACGCTGCTGGCCGCCTGCAGGTCTCTGGCGGAATCACCGATGAATGGCGTGCCCGGCAGGGAGAAGCCGAGTTCGGCGGCCGCCTGGACCAGCAGCCCGGCTCTGGGCTTCCGGCACTCGCAGTTATCGTCGGGCCCGTGGGGGCAAACATAGATCCCATGCACCTCACCGCCATGGGCCCGGACGAGGTCATGTAGCTTTCTGTGCATGGCATCCAGCGTATCCTGGTCGAAATACCCGCGGGCCAGCCCGGATTGGTTGGTGCAGACAGCGACCGTCCAGCCGGCGCGGGAAAGCCTGGCAATCGCCTCGATACTGCCGGGAATGGGCTCCCATTCCTCCAGGCGCCGAATGAAATGGACGGAGTCCACGTTAATGACGCCGTCCCGATCAAGCATGATTGCCGGCATGGTGCACTCAGGCTGGTGAAAGCCTGGAGATATCCGCGACGCTGGAGAACAGCTCTGCCAGCTGCCGGAGCAGGCTTAGCCGGTTGGCGCGGACTTTCGGATCTTCCGCCATCACCATGACCTGTTCGAAGAACGCGTCCACCGGGCCGCGGGCCCGGGCGAGCTGACGCAGCGCTGTTTTGTAATCACCGGCACCGACCAGTTTCCGTACTTCCTCCCGCAGGGGCTGAACGATCTCGTAGAGGCGACGCTCTTCCTCCGACGTAAACAGCGCGGGCTGAGGAAGTCCCGCTTCACCCTGATACTCGGCTTTGCGAAGTATATTGATTACCCGCTTGTTCGCTGCTGCCAGGCTGCTGGCGTCCTCCAGCTTGCGGAAGTCCGCGACGGCTCGCAGGCGCCTGTCAAAATCAACAGGATTATCAACTGGTTGAAGGTCTCCGTCAGCGTCGGCGACCACCGTGGAGCGCACTGCTTCGAACAACTCCGCCGGGTAACCCTGCTCGTGGTAGTAGCCTCTCAGGCGCTCCATGCAGAAGGCGAACACCTCGTCCACCCGCGCCATGGCCTTGACGTCATCCGGTTGGTGTGTGGCGGCGGCATCCAGCAATGCGCGAAGTGACAGCGAGCGCTCGCCTTCGATCAGTGTCCGAATCAGCCCGAGGGCGGCACGGCGCAGAGCGAAGGGATCCTTGTCCCCGGTGGGCGCCTGGCCGATGGCGAAGATGCCGGTCAGTACGTCGGCCCGGGAGGCCACCGCCAGCAGTTGTCCCAGCGCAGAGCGGGCGATGGTATCCCCGGCGAAACGAGGACTGTACTGCTCATCCAGCGCCTCGGGGATACCCTCCTTGAGTCCATCGTGCATCGCGTAATAGCGGCCCATCACGCCCTGTAGCTCGGGGAACTCCCCGACCATTTCGGTCAACAGGTCACAGCGGCCGAGCATTGCCGCCTGCTCTGCCGCGGACGGGGCTACCTGGAACTCCTCTGCCAGCAGACGGGCCAGGGCGGCGACGCGCAAAGCCTGGTCATGCAGTGTTCCGAGGCGGCGCTGGAAAATGATGTCCTTCAGCCCCTGCACACGTTCGGAGAGCGGACGCTTGCGGTCCTGCTCCCAGAAGAATGCGGCGTCGGCCAGCCGCGGCCTGATTACACGCTCGTTCCCCTTCGCCACCTCCCGCGGGTCCTTGCTCTCCAGATTGGCGATGGTGATGAAGCGCGGCATCAGCCGGCCGAGGCTATCCTCCACCGGAAAGTACTTCTGGTGCCCCTGCATGCTGGATATGAGTGCCTCCGGCGGCACGTCCAGGAAGCGTTCCTCGAAGGTTCCGGAGATGGCGACCGGCCATTCAACCAACGCAGTGACCTCGTCCAGCAGGTCTTCGTCGATGATTGCCTTGCCGTTCAATGCATCCGCTGTTGCTTCCGCCTGCCGGCGGACCATTTCGCGACGACGTTCGAAATCGACGATCACGTGGCCCTGGGCTTCCAGTACACGGGCGTAGTCGGCCGGCGAATCCAGTGTGATGGGCTCCGGCGCATGGAAACGATGACCGCGAGTGAGGCGGCCGCTCTCGATGCCGAGAATGCGGGCGGGTATTACTTCATCGCCGAACAGCAGGACCAGCCAATGTACCGGGCGCACGAAACTCGCCTGGCCGGCACCCCAGCGCATACGCTTCGGAATGGGCAGTCGGTTCAGCGCCTGTTCCACCATCTCCGGGAGCAGCTCGGTGACGCTTCTTCCCGCCCGAACGCCGCGGTAGACCATCCAATCGCCCTTGTCGGTCCTGAGCACGTCCAGTTCGCCGGGATCGACGCCGCAGGAGCGGGCAAAGCCTTCAGCGGCCTTGGTGAGTTTTCCTTCTCCGTCGTAGGCGGTCTGCAGCGCTGGTCCGCGGCGCTCGACGGTTTCATCCGCCTGTCGTTCCTGAAGCCCTTCCACCAGCACTGCCAGGCGGCGCGGAGTGGCGTAGGCACGGTGCCCGGAGAACGCCAGGCCTGCCTTGTCGATGGATTGCATCAGGTGCTGGTGGAATGCATCCCTCAGGCCACGCAGCGCTGTTGGCGGCAATTCCTCGGTGCCCAGTTCCACCAGCAGGTCGCGGGTGCCGCTCATGCCTTGTCTCCCTGTTGTTGCCGCAGCAGTGGGAAGCCCAGCTCCTCGCGACGCGTGCAATAGAGTTCCGCCACGGCCCGCGCAAGGGCGCGTACGCGGAGGATATAGCGTTGCCGCTCGGTAACCGAGATGGCGTGCCGGGCGTCCAGCAGGTTGAACGTGTGGGAGGCCTTCAGGCACTGTTCGTAGGCGGGTAGCGGCAAGCCACGTTCAATCAGCGCCTGGCTTTCCCGCTCGCATTGCTCGAACCAGGCGAACAATGCCTCGGTGTCGGCATGCTCGAAGTTGTAGGCGGATTGTTCCACCTCGTTCTGGTGATACACATCGCCGTACGTCACCAACCGGCCGGTGCCGCGGGTCCAGACCAGATCGTAGACGCTCTCCACTGCCTGCAGGTACATGGCGATCCGCTCGAGGCCATAGGTGATCTCCCCCATCACAGGTTCGCAATCCAGCCCGCCGGCCTGCTGGAAATAGGTGAACTGGGTGATTTCCATGCCGTTCAGCCAGACTTCCCAGCCGAGCCCCCATGCGCCAAGCGTGGGAGATTCCCAGTTGTCCTCGACGAAGCGCACGTCGTGGACGTTCAGATCCAGCCCCAGGTGGCGCAGCGAACCCAGATACAGTTCCTGGAAATCCAGTGGCGAGGGTTTCATCACCACCTGGAACTGGTAGTAGTGCTGAAGCCGGTTGGGATTGTCGCCGTAGCGGCCGTCGGTGGGGCGCCGGGAAGGCTGAACGTAGGCCGCATTCCAGGGTTCCGGTCCGACTGCGCGGAGGAAGGTGGCGGGATGGAAGGTCCCGGCTCCAACTTCCATGTCCAGAGGCTGCAGGATCACGCAACCCTGCTCCGCCCAGTACTCCTGCAACGCCAGAATCAGCCCCTGAAAGGTCTGGACGTCGTGCCCGCTACGGTTCGCCGCTGCTTCAGCCAAGACACACCCCATGCTATACCGTCTGATAGGTGCCGAGCCGCCGGAACACGCCCGGTGCCGGCCTGACAGCCGGGGAGTATACCTTGTCAACTGCCGCCTTGTATAAGGTGCCGGCCGGCGGAAATGCCGAATAGATAACGGTTTTCGGCCGATACCTCGCGCAGTCTGAGTCGGGAGTGCGGCAAACATGCGGTGACTTGGCGCGCGCGGTGGTGTCAAACGAAAAGAATGAACGAGGTGACACAACGATGGCGGAACTGATCGTTCAGTACACCAGCACGGCCCAATGGCATGGCCTGCTGATGGACGCACAGGAGCGCAGCCGGCGACACCTGTCGGAGGACAGTGAAAGCTACCTGGTATTCCTCCTGATGCGCTATCTGCGCCGGCCGGACCTCGTGCGCAGGGTCATGGCCATGGGATACCTGAAGGCCATGCTTTCCGCCGGACGCCTACGCCAGGAGCGCCTGCAGGATGTGGGGGACCAGTGCCTGATCCTGGCTGGCCTGTTTCCTGGTCAGGCGGCCAGGCGCCGGGTCGCGCTGCAGTATTTCGTGGACCTGGGGCGCGGCGCGTTTCACTGGCGTGCCCAGAGTGACGACACACCGGAGGAATCACTCTACGGCGACCTGGCACGGCGTTATCCGGATCTGATTGCGGTACTGCAGGCCTTACGGACGCTGGACGCGCGGGTGGACGGCGCGCTCGAGGCGGAAGAGGCCGTGGCCGAGCAACGGCTGCTGCAGTAGCGGAGGCACGACGCCGTTCGTCAGCCGGCAAGAGGCCTGACGGCCCGATGGTTTCCAAAGGGCTGGCAAAACCGCGCAGGACGTATACCATTCACAGCTATGGAGGAGGCGCCCGGGCCTGAATGCCCGATTATGGTGCGCTCCTCTCTTTGATTGCACTATTTTAGTGCGCTCTGTATGCGTTTTTTAGCCTTGTTTGCACCACTTGGGCCCGTAAACTGCTGTATTTTGGTGCTGGCATGGTTTCTGCTTTTCCGGAGTGGAATTCGCATTGACGTCTCGACCCAACTGGAGGTTAGGCATGTCCCGCACTGCAGCTGACATTCTCAACATGATCAAAGACGAAAACATCAAATTCGTCGACTTCCGCTTCACCGATACCAAGGGCAAGGAACAGCACGTGACCGTGCCGGCATCCACCGTTGAAGAGGAAACCTTCGAGGACGGCAAGATGTTCGATGGCTCCTCCATCGCGGGCTGGAAGGGCATCAACGAGTCCGACATGATCCTGATGCCGGATCCGGACACCGCCACGCTGGATCCGTTCTTCGACGAGCCGACCATCAACATCACCTGCGATATCATCGAGCCGAACACCATGCAGGGCTACGAGCGCGACCCGCGCTCCATCGCCAAGCGTGCCGAGGCTTACCTGAAGTCCACCGGCCTGGGCGATACCGCATTCTTCGGCCCGGAGCCTGAATTCTTCGTGTTCGATGATGTGCGCTTCGGCGCCGATATCAGCGGCACCTTCTACAAGATCGACTCCGAGGAAGCCGGCTGGAACTCCGAGCGCGTCTATGAAGATGGCAACATGGGCCATCGTCCCAAGGTGAAGGGCGGCTATTTCCCCGTTCCCCCGGTGGATTCGCTGCACGACATCCGCACCTCCATGTGCCTGGCGATGGAAGAAATGGGCCTGGAAGTCGAGGTGCACCATCACGAGGTGGCCACCGCGGGTCAGTGCGAAATCGGCGTGAAGTTCAACACGCTGGTGAAGAAGGCCGACGAAGTGCAGAAGCTGAAGTACGTCGTGCATAACGTGGCCTCCGCCTACGGCAAGACGGCGACCTTCATGCCGAAGCCGCTGGTGGGCGACAACGGCAACGGCATGCACGTTCACCAGTCCTTCTCCAAGGACGGCGAGAACCAGTTCTCCGGTGACCAGTATGGTGGCCTGTCCGAGACTGCTCTGTACTACATCGGTGGCATCATCAAGCATGCCAAGGCGCTGAATGCGTTCACCAATGCGTCCACCAACAGCTACAAGCGCCTGGTTCCGGGCTTTGAAGCTCCTGTACTGCTGGCCTACTCCGCCCGCAACCGCTCCGCGTCCATCCGGATTCCCTGGATCTCCAACCCGAAGGCGCGCCGCATTGAGGTGCGGTTCCCGGATTCCACCGGCAACCCGTACTTCGCCTTCACCGCGATGCTGATGGCCGGTCTCGACGGCATCCAGAACAAGATCCACCCTGGCGAGGCCATGGACAAGGATCTGTACGACCTGCCCCCGGAAGAGGAAAAGGACATCCCGAAGGTCGCGTTCGACCTCGAGGAAGCCCTGGACGCGCTGGACAAGGACCGCGAGTTCCTGACCAAGGGCGGTGTGTTCACCGATGATGCCATCGACGCCTACATCGAGCTGAAGATGGATGAGGTGCAGCGTCTGCGGATGACCACCCACCCGGTGGAATTCGACATGTACTACAGCGTCTGAGGGCTGAAGCCCAGGACGGCCTTCGCCGTCCCGCTAACCGGAGGGCCCGACGAACGGGCCCTCTTTTTTTATGAACGGCGAACAATTCCCGGGCTGATTGTTGTCTATTGTGGCAAGAAGGGAGCTGCACTACATTGGAGCCATGAAAATGCGTCTGCTGCTGCTGTTGGTCCTGTGCTTTCCGCTCGCCCTCGGGGCACAGATCTATCGGCATGTGGATGCCGACGGCAACGTGTCGTTCAGTGACCGGGAGCAGGCTGGTTCCGAACGCGTGGATGTCCAGGCCCCTTCATCCTATCAGACCCCCTCGACGCCCCCTGCCCGTAGCAGGGCATCCGCGGAGCAGCAGGAGGAACGCCCTTCCTACACGCGACTGGCCATCGCCGATCCACCGCACGAGGGTACAGTGCGTGACAATCAGGGGCTGGTTCAGGTCATGGTCGCACTGAGCCCCGAACTGCGCCCTGGTCACGAGGTCGAGTTGCTGCTCGACGGTGAACCCGTGGCTCGCGGCCGCACCAACCGCTTTCAACTGGAGAACGTGCACCGCGGCGAGCATCATCTCAAGGTGCGGGTGCTCGGCTCCGGTGGCCGTATCGTCGCGGAATCCGAATCGAGCACCTTCTACATGCATCAAGCCTCCCGGCTTTTCCCCAATCGCTGACCGCGACGCACCGATCTGGGTGCTCCAAACTCGTGCGGGGCGCACTCTTTTGGTGCATAGTACCGATTCCCTTTCTTTGCTTTGTATAAGCGTGCACCACGACCGCCCAGCGTAGAGCCTTGTGGTAAAGGCAATGGCAGTGGAACGAACGCGCCTGACGGGGTCACGCACGCCGATGGTTTGGTTTTTGCTTACTAACAGATATGGTCCCCACAGACACTAATCCAGCCTTGGTTCAGCGGGTCATCGAGAACCTGAGTTCCGCGGTATTGCTGATGGACGAATCGCTTTGCGTCCGCTTCATCAACCCCGCCGCACAAGCGTTGTTCGCCATCAGCACCCGTCAGGTGACCGGACAGAAGCTGTCCGCGATCTCGCCGGCAGGTAAGCTGCTCGAGCGTGCCGCGCAGCAGGGTCTGGAGAGCGGCGAGGCGTTCACCGAGCGGGAGCGTCGGCTGGAAGTCTCCGTTGGTCGCTATATCACCGTCGACGTGGCCGTTACGCCGCTGACGGACGGCGACGTGCTGCTGGAACTGGCGCACCTGGACCGGCGGCTGCGCATCACCCGGGAACAGCACCTGATCAGTCAGAACCAGGCCACACGCCATCTGCTTCGTGGGCTTGCCCACGAGATCAAGAACCCGCTGGGCGGTCTGCGTGGAGCCGCGCAATTGCTGGAGCGGGAACTCAATGATGTCGAGTTGAAGGAGTACACGCAGGTCATCATCAAGGAGGCGGACCGCCTGCGCACGCTGGTCAATGGAATGCTGGGACCGAACAGCCGGCCCAACAAGCGCAAGATCAACATTCACGAAATCCTGGAGCGCGTGCGGCAGCTGGTAGAGGCGGAGGCTCCGTCGGGCGTCACCATAGAGCGCGACTACGACCCCTCCATACCGCCGCTGATGGCGGAGAGCAACCAGCTCATCCAGGCGACACTGAACATCGTGCGCAATGCCCTGCAGGCGGTGGGGGAAGTGGGTCGCATCACGTTGCGAACCCGGACCCAGCGCCAGTTCACGATTTCCGACGTCACCCACAAACTGGTGGCGCGTATCGACATCGTTGATTCTGGTCCGGGTATACCACCGGAAATGATGGACCGGATCTTCTACCCGATGGTGACGTCCCGGCCGGAAGGAACCGGGCTGGGACTGTCCATAGCCCAGACCCTGGTCAACCAGCACGGCGGTCTCATCGAGTGCTGGAGCGAACCCGGTCATACCGTATTTACCATCTGGCTCCCCCTGGAGAGAGAGAATGGCGGATAGCGAACAGATCTGGCTGGTCGATGACGACCGGTCTATACGCTGGGTGCTGGAAAAGGCACTGCAGCAGGCGGGCCTGACGGTGCGCAGTTTTGAAACCGGTGATGCCGCCCTTGCGGCATTGGGCCGCAGCCAGCCGGCGGTGATGATGACCGACATACGCATGCCGGGCCTGGATGGCCTGGAACTGCTGAACCAGGTGCAGGACCGCTGGCCGGATCTCCCGGTTATCGTGATTACCGCGCACTCCGATCTGGATTCCGCGGTCTCCGCCTACCAGGGAGGCGCATTCGAATACCTGCCAAAGCCGTTCGATGTGGACGACGCAGTCCAACTGGTACGCCGCGCTCTCGAAAGCCGTCAGCAGGCCACTGTGAGCGATCCCGACAGCTCGGCCCAGCGCGTTCCCGAGATCATCGGCGAAGCTCCGGCCATGCAGGAGGTGTTCCGGGCCATCGGACGCTTGTCCACCTCCAACATCAACGTGCTGATCAACGGCGAGTCCGGAACCGGCAAGGAGTTGGTCGCCCGTGCGCTGCATCGCCACAGTCCCCGGCGGGATCAACCGTTCATCGCGCTGAACATGGCGGCGATTCCGCGCGACCTGATGGAATCCGAGCTGTTCGGCCACGAGAAAGGGGCGTTTACCGGCGCACAGACCAGCCGCCAGGGTCGGTTCGAGCAGGCGAACGGGGGCACGCTGTTCCTGGACGAAATCGGCGACATGCCGGCGGAACTGCAGACCCGGTTACTGCGTGTCCTGGCGGACGGCCAGTTCTATCGTGTCGGGGGACATACCCCGATCACGGTCGACGTACGCATCATTGCTGCCACCCACCAGAATCTCGAGGTCCGGGTCAACAACGGCCAGTTCCGGGAAGACCTCTTTCACCGCCTGAATGTGATTCGCATCCAGCTTCCGGCCCTGCGTGAGCGTCGGGAGGACGTGCCGAAACTGGCGCAGCACTTCCTGATGGAGGCGGCCGACGAACTCAATGCCGAGCGCAAGCTGTTGCGTCCGGAAGTGGAGCGTTACCTGATGAGCATGAGCTGGCCTGGCAATGTCCGCCAGCTGGAGAATACCTGCCGCTGGCTGACGGTCATGGCCAATGGCAAGGAAATCCACATGAGCGATCTACCGCCGGAGCTGCGTGAGCCGGACCGCTCGGAGGAGCCGGGCGAGGACTGGGAGCAGGCGCTGGCGCGCTGGGCTGAACGTGCTCTTTCAAAGGGCGAGCATGGGCTGCTGGAGACGGCGCTGCCCAGCTTCGAGCGCATCATGATCCAGGTGGCTGTGCGCAACACCGGTGGCCGGCGACAGGACGCTGCCAGACTGCTGGGCTGGGGCCGCAATACCCTCACCCGCAAAATCAAGGAACTGGATCTGGACTGCTAGCGCGGGGTTTTCTTAAGGAAGCGTGAATACTTCAGCGCTTCCTTAACAGCTAGAAGCGGAAACCGACGTAGGTCTCCACGGTGGGGAAGAAATCGCGATCCACCCGATCGCCGTCGTCGGTGTCCACCGGCTCGAGCCTGGCCACGCCCAGCGTGAAGCCGAGGCGGGCGCGCTCGGTCACGTGCTGGTAGCCGAGGCCGCCCCCCAGCCCCAGCCGCTGGTAGGCCTTGCGTTCGCCGTCCTCTCGTCGGCGCTCCACGCCCAGCGTGCCGCCGAAACCGGTGACGTACCAACTGCTGTCCAGACCATAGCCGTCGGCGAAGAAGCGGAAGCCGGCCACGAAACCGGCCGGCGAGCCCTCGGCCCAGTCATCGATGCCGATACGGCTGAGATGCCCTCCCACCATCAGGTAGACGCTGCCCACAGGGTTGGCTACTTCCAGCTGAACACCGAGCAGATCGTTGAAGGTGCTGAAACCCGCAGACGCCTGTGTGGGCAACGGGTAGGTATCACGCGTGAAAGCGTGTGACAGGCCCGGCAGCAGCAGCAAGAGAAAGAACAGGGTGAGAGGTATTCTTGTCATCCTCTCACCCTATCACAACACTTCTGACCGGTCCCCGTCGGCGTTACATGTACACGCCGCCGTTGACGTTGATCTGTTGGCCGGTGATGTAATCGCCATCCGCTGCAAGGAAGGCCACTGTCCGGGCAATTTCCTCAGGCTTGCCGAAACGCCGCATGGGAATCTTGTCCAGGATCTTCTCCTGGATGTTCTCGGGCACCTGCGCCAGCATCTCGGTCAACGTAAAACCAGGCGCGATGGCGTTGACAGTGATGTTGTTGCGGGCGAGCTCCTGGGCGGCGCTCTTGGTGAAAGCGATGATGCCGCCCTTGCTGGCGGAATAGTTACTTTGCCCGAAATTGCCCGCCTGCCCGACGAACGAACTGATGTTGATGATGCGTCCGTGTTCCTGCTGGAGCATGCTCGGCAGTGCCGCGGAAACGGTGTAGTAGACGCTGTTCAGATTGGTGTGTATGACCGCATCCCAGTCATCGTCGGTGAGTTTCTTCAGGGTCTTGTCCCGGGTGATACCGGCATTATTGACCAGGATATCCAGCCGACCGAAGTGGTCAACGACCTGCTTAACCAGGCCTCTTGCCTGATCCTTGTCGCTGACATCCGCCTGCGCGACGAAGGATTTACCCCCCTCCGCCTCGATCAGCCGCGCGGTTTCCTCGGCCTCGTCCTTTCCTCCCCGGTAGTTGATTGCAACGTCGGCACCGAGCCGTGCCAACTCCACCGCGATGGCCCGACCGATGCCGCGGGACCCGCCGGTCACCAGAGCAACCTGATTTTCGAGACGACGCATATGTAGTTACCTCCTGGTTATGTTCTTCCATGAATGATTTGGTTGTTCGCAACAATCCGCCGGAAACGGCGTTGCATTGTTGTAGTCACTTTCTTTGCGCTGATCGTTCCGGCAGCCCCATTGAAGCCGCCGGCCTCACGGAACGCAAATCCGATCTCGGGCCTGGTCGGAGCGGAACTTCCCCGGAAGCCCCTGGATCTACATAATGCCCCCCTTGCATGTCCGCATTTCCTGAAGGAAGCGTTGAAGTAGTCACGCTATCGCGTTACGGCTGGCCTTCGCCCGTGGGGTGGGCGCAAGCCGCGAACGAAAAACCTGACCGGGACGTGCCAGCATGCCTGGGTCAGCGCTTCCCTAAATACTAGACGCTGGGCCGGCGAATGCCGGGACACTGCTGCGCCAGAGCGCTTGCAAGATGCACCATGCCGACCTGATGGGATTGATGCGCATGTTCGATGTGGTTCTGCTGCAACCGGAAATCCCTCCGAACACTGGCAATGTCATCCGCCTGTGCGCCAACACCGGTGCGCGTCTGCATCTGATCCGCCCGCTGGGGTTCACACTGGAGGACAGCAAGCTGCGGAGGGCGGGGCTGGACTACCACGAATGGGCCGCCGTGCGGGTCCATGATTCCCTGACAGACTATCTTCAGGCGGTACAGCCGGGACGTCTGTTTGCGATGAGCACGCGCGGGCAATCCTCCGTGTTCTCGCAGAACATCCACGCGGGGGATGGATTCCTGTTCGGCCCGGAAACCCGGGGATTGCCGGATGAGTTGCTGGCGGCGTGGCGCGAGGATCACATACTGCGCCTGCCGATGAAGCCGGAGAGTCGCAGCCTGAACCTGTCCAACGCGGTTGCGGTCACCGTTTACGAAGCCTGGCGGCAACTGGGGTTCAGCGGCGGGAGGTGAGGGGTGTTACTCGAACTCGTCCTTCAGTGACCTCGCCAGCAGCTGCTCCAGCGCCTCCTGGGGGGAGCGTCCGTGGTGGATCACGGCGTGGACCTGGTCGCTGATGGGCATTTCCACCCCGCGCTTACGGGACAGCGCGTGAACTTCCGCGGCGGTGCGCACTCCCTCCACGGTCTGACCAATCTGCTTCACTGCCTCCTGCAGCCCCAAGCCGCGGCCGAGGGCAAGCCCCAGGCGACGGTTACGCGATTGGTCGTCGGTACAGGTGAGTATCAGATCGCCAACCCCGGACAGCCCCATGAAGGTCCGTGCGTCCGCACCCATGGTTTCCCCCAGCCGGCCCAACTCGGCCAGCCCGCGGGTAATCAGACCGGCGCGGGTGTTGGCGCCGAAGCCCAGGCCGTCTGCGATCCCGGTGGCCACGGCCAGCACGTTCTTCACCGCGCCGCCAAGCTCGACGCCGATCAGGTCACTACTGGTGTATGGCCGGAAGCTGCCGGTGTGGAACGCCTCGGCCATGTCCCGGGCAAACGCGGCGTCCCGCGAGGCGATGGTGACCGCGGTGGGCAGCCCGTCCACCACCTCGCGGGCGAAACTGGGGCCGGACAGCAGTCCCATTGCGCGCCCCGGCAAATGCTGTTCGACAATACCGTGCAACAGGCCGCCGGATTCCGCATCCAGACCCTTCGTGGCCCAGAGAATGCGGGCCTGGGACGTGATCAGGCCGGCGAGCTGCTCCACCAGTTCCCTGAACGCATGGCTGGGCACGACGATCAGGAGATCGTCGGCGGCGTCCACGGCAGCGGCCAGATCCGCCGTTACCCGGAGATTGTCCGGAAAAGCCGCTCCCGGCAGATGGCGCTGATTCTCACCGTTCCGCTGCAGCGCCCGGATATGCGCAGGGTCGTGCCCCCAGAGGCGAACCGGGCGCCCGTTACGCGCCAGCACCAGGGCCAGTGCCGTGCCCCAGGAGCCGGCGCCGAGCACGCCGACGGGAGTGGACGGGGACGCCTGGTCGGTCATCGGCCTCAGTTGGCCCCGTTACCGGTGCCGGCAGCGGGCGCGGCCTGCTGCTGGTCACGCTGCTTCTGCTGCATGTAGAGCGCGTCGAAATTCACCGGTGCCAGCGCGATCTGGGGAAAACCGCCCTTGCCCACCAGGTCGGAGACTGCCTCCCGGGCATAGGGGAACAGTGTGGCGGGACAGTAACTGCCCAACAGTGCGCCCAGTGTGTTCTCGTCGAATCCCTTCACGCTGAAGATGCCGGCCTGGTGCACTTCGCACAGGTAGGCGGTCTTGTCGTCCAGTGTGGTGGTGACAGTGGTCTTCAGGATCACCTCGTAGGTGTTCTCGTCCATCTGCCGGTTTTCGATGCCCAGGTCCAGGTTGACCTTGGGCTTCCATTCGCCACGGAAGATATCAGGCGCGTTGGGCGCTTCGAAGGACATGTCCTTCAGGTAGATCTTGTGGATGGCGAACTGCTGTCCCTGCTGCTGGGCGCCTGCTCCTGCGCCGGGTGCCTGTGCTTCGGCCATGTTCTGCTCCTGGATTACTTGCTTTCGATGGGGAGACTGGCGGCTTCCCAGCTGGCGATGCCGCCCTTCAGTTGATAGACCTGCTCAAACCCGAGGTTCCTCAACTGCTTGCCGGCCTTGCCGGAACTCATGCCGTTCTGGCAGTAAACGATAACAGGCTTCTGCTTGTTGCGTTCCAGCCGCTTGTTCTTCTTGTCGAGATTGCCGGGCGTGATATTGATGGCGCCGGGGATGTGCCCCTTGCCGAAATCGTTCTCGGCGCGGACGTCCAGGAACAGCGCATCCTCCTTGTTGTAGAGGCGGGTGGCCTGGGACGCGTCGACGGGTTTCACCCCCGACACCACACGGGAGAATTCACTGGCAAACATCCACACTAACACCGCCACCAGGGCGACAAACAGGTACCAGTTGTTGGCGATGAACTCGGGCAGACGTTCCATTGGGACTCACTCTGGTCTGGACTACGAAACGGGGATTCCGGGCCGGCCATCACGGATCGGCATGGCGAGGAACCGCTCCGGACGGGGTGGCCCCCCGTGCGGCAAACCCCGTATTATACAGGCGGCCACCGCCGAGTGAATGACCAACCGCCCGCTTCCGTTCCGGATTCCAACGCCGAATGCTCCCTTACCCGCTAGTGATCGCTGCCCTGCTACTGGTTATCGCCCCGGCGCTACCCGCTTCCGACTACGAGCGCCGGGCTGAGGAACTGGAGGCACTGCGCGAGGAAATCGAGACCATCGAGCGCTCGCTGCAGCAGCGCCGGCAGCAGGCGGACCGGGTCGGCACCGAACTGGCGGACGTGGAACGCCGGATGAGCGACGCGACACGCAGGTTGCGGGAACTGGGTGAGGAGCGGGAACGCAACCTGCGCCGCCTGGAGGCCGTGGAGGCAGAGGCCGTCTAACAGGACCATGCGGTGGAAAACCATCGAGACTACCTGCGCGAGGAAATTCGCAGTGCTTATGCGCTGGGTCGCCAGCAACTGTTGAAATTGTTGCTGAACCAGGAGAATCCGGCTTCTCTGGACCGCAATCTGGCCTATTTCGACTACTTGTCACGAGCGCGCAGGGAACGTATCCAGCAGGCGCTGTCCGAACTGGAACAACTGGCGGAGCTGCGCCGAGCGGTGGACGGCGAACGGCAACAACTGGAGGCGCTGGAGCGCGAGCAGCGGGATCGCGGGGAACAACTTGCAGAGGCCCGTCGTGAGCGGGCCAGCGTGCTGTCGCGGTTGACCGCGGAGATCGACAGTGACGGTGAGCGGCTGCGCCGGCTCAATGAGGACGAAGCTGAACTGGAGTCCATGCTGGATCGGCTGCGGGAGGCACTGGCGGATATTCCGGAACGTGAACTGGATCGGCAGCCTTTTGCCAGCCAGCGTGGCAGTCTAAGGTGGCCCGTGGACGGCCGGATACGCGTGGCCTTCGGTTCCCGTGAAGGCCGGATGGACGGGCACTGGCAGGGCATACTGCTGGCCGCCAGCGACGGCCAGGCGATAACGGCGGTGGCGCATGGCCGCGTGGTGTTCGCCGACTGGTTGCGCGGCTACGGGCTTTTGTTGATTATCGATCATGGCGATGGGCACATGACGCTCTATGGCTACAACGACAGTCTTTACAAGGAAGTGGGGGACTGGGTCGAACCCGGTGAGACTATCGCCGCAGCTGGTTCAAGCGGCGGCCGAGAGCAGCCAGGCCTCTACTTCGAGCTCCGTGTCCAGGGGCGGCCGCAGGACCCCATTACCTGGTTGCGGCGGCGCGGCTGAAGGCAACATGCCGCTTGGGCGGCGTTTCACGCGATCGGGCATGGTGGCCCGGTGCACTCGGGAGACCACGATGCGTATCACGAACATCCTTGCCCGACCCCTGCCAGCGCTGCTGCTGGTGCTGATGATGGGTGGCCCGGGGGCGGTGCCGGCGGGACAGCAGACCGGTGTTGCGGAGTTGCCGCTGGAGGAATTGCGCACGTTGAGCGAGGTGTTCTCCCGTATCAAGGCCGATTACGTGGAGGAGCTCGACGACAGCCAACTGCTGGAGGATGCCGTCCGCGGCATGCTACAGGGGCTGGACCCGCACTCCAGCTACCTGAGCCAGCGGGAATTCCGCGAGCTGCAGGAAGGCACCAGTGGACAATTCGGCGGCCTCGGCATAGAAATCGGCCAGGAAAACGGCTTCGTCAAGGTGATTGCCCCCATCGACGATACGCCCGCCCAGCGGGCCGGCATCCGGGCCGGCGATCTGATCATCCGGCTGGATGGCAAACCGACGCGGGACATGAGCCTGAACGAGGCCGTGAGCATGATGCGCGGCGAGCCGGGCACCGACATCGTGCTCACCATCGTTCGGGATGGCGAGGACGGGCCGTTCGACGTGACGCTGACGCGGGACGTGATCCGTGTGACCAGCGTCCGCTCACGCATGCTGGAGGATGGTTACGGTTACGTGCGCATCAGCCAGTTCCAGTCCCGCACAGGCTCTTCGTTGCAGGATGCGGTAAGGAAGCTGCGGCAGGAAGCCGGCGGTTCGCTTCAAGGGTTGGTGCTGGATCTTCGCAACAACCCCGGCGGCGTGCTGCAGGCGGCGGTTTCCGTTTCTGACGCATTCCTGACCGAAGGCGAGATCGTCTACACCCAGGGCAGGCTGGAGCAGGCCCAGATGCGGTTCTCTGCAAACCCGAACGACGTGCTGGACGGCGCACCCATGGTGGTGCTGATCAACGGTGGTTCGGCTTCGGCTTCGGAGATCGTGGCCGGCGCCCTGCAGGATCACCGGCGGGCGATCATCATGGGCAGTGAAAGCTTTGGAAAGGGTTCGGTCCAGTCCATCGTGCCGTTGCAGAACGGCGGCGCGGTGAAGCTGACCACAGCACGCTACTACACGCCGAGCGGGCGTTCCATCCAGGCCGAGGGCATCGTTCCGGACATCAAGCTGGATCGGCTGCGCGTCACCCGCGACGAGGATTCGCGCTCCGGCGAAGTCAGTGAGCGTGACCTGAGCCGCCATCTGGAAAGCGGCGCGCCGGCGCCGGAACGGGATGAGCGGACGGAGAGCCTGGCCAGCAGCGATTTCGCGCTGTTCGAGGCGCTGAATCTGCTGAAGGGGCTGAATATCCTGCAAGGAAGCCGCTGATGCGCTTGCTGCTGGCGACGCTGTTGCTGGTCGCCACCAGCGCACTGCAGGCGGGTGACCCTCCGCCGATGATGACCATCATCATCGACGACATGGGCGACCGCCTGCCGGAAGGGCGTCGGGTGGCAGCGCTGGAAGGTCCGGTGGTGTGCGCCATGCTTCCGCACACCGGCCACGTCCGGGCGTTGGCCGATGCCTGTGACGATGCCGGCAAGGAAGTCATGCTACACCTCCCGATGCAGGCCATGAACGGTGCCCCCATGGGGCCGGGGGGAGTCAAGCTGGACATGGACCGCGACAGCTTCCGCGCTCGGGTGAAAGAAAGCCTGGCTTCAGTTCCCCATGCCATTGCCGTTAACAACCATATGGGCAGCCTGCTCACCCAGCACCCCGGCCACATGACGTGGCTGATGGAGCTGCTCGCCGAACAGGACGGCATGATCTTCGTGGACAGCCGGACCACCGCTCGCACGGTGGCCCAGCGCATGGCCCAGGAACAGGATGTGCCGAACGTGCGGCGCGACGTCTTCCTGGACCATGACCGGGACGAGGACGCGATCACCGAGCAGTTTTTCCGACTGGTGGCGCTGGCGCGGGAGCGGGGCGCAGCGGTGGGAATCGGGCACCCCTACCCGGAGACGCTGGCGGTGCTGGAGCGCGAACTGCCCGGGTTGCAGAGAAACTACGGGGTGGAGCTTGTGCCGTTGAGCCGGTTGCATGCCCACCAGACCGCCACGGGCGGCTTCCGGACCAGGGCCGACGCAGGCTCAGAGTGAAACGACATGAATCCGTCCACAGTCATCGGCATGGTTGCTGGGGTGATCCTGCTGGCCACGGTTCTGGTGTTTGCCGCCGAACAGCCGGCCACGTTCCTGAATCTGCCCGGCTTCGCCATCGTTGTGGTGGGCACGCTGGCCGCCACCTTCATCAGCTACCCGCTGCGGGAAGTACTCCGCGTGTTCGGGCTGTTCCTGATCGTGCTGCGCAACGAGAACACCTATGCCCGGGATGACATGGAGGAGCTGGTGCGCATTGCGCGGCTCTGGTTCCGGGATGATCTGCGCGCCGTGGAGCGTTCCCTGGAACGGACCCACAACCCCTTCCTGCGTACCGGGGTGCAGCTGGTCATCGACGGCACCCCGGAGCAGGACATACTGGACCTGCTGCGCTGGCGCATCGCGCGACTGAAGGTACGGGAGCAGGCAGAGGCGCAGATCTTTCGCACCATGGCGGCCTATGCCCCGGCATTCGGCATGATCGGCACCCTTGTGGGGCTGATCAACATGCTGTACGTGCTGGAAGGCGGCAACATGGCCATCATCGGCCAGCACATGGCGGTTGCGCTGCTCACCACCTTCTACGGCATACTGCTGGCCAACCTGCTGTTCAAGCCCATCGCCGTGAAGCTGGAGCGCCGTACCGAGGAACGGCTGATTTCCATGAACATGGTGCTGGAGGGTGTGGCGCTGATCAGCCAGAAGCGCAACCCGGCATTCGTCCAGGAAACCCTGCGTTCCTTCATGGCGCAGTATCGTGACGAGATCCGCGATGCACCGGATGCGACCCGCGGTCGCCCGACGCCGGTAAGGAAGCCGAGCGGTGGCTGAGGCCCTGGTCCATCGCACGGGCAGCGAACCGGGGCGGTTTCGCAGCAGCCTGGCGGGCAGTTCGGTAGCTGGGGGCGAACAGTCCGAGGGCGATGGATGGCTGCTGATCTATCTCGATGTGATCACGTTGATGCTCACGCTGTTCGTCGTGCTGCTCGCGTTCACCGAGTTCGATGCCGTGGAACGCAGCCCGGAAACCCCCGTGGTGGAAGCTTTTCTGGAGCCGCCGGTCTTGCCCGTCCTGGAGCTGCCTTCGGCTCCCGCGCAGACGGTGATCGCACCGTCGGAACCCGACCCCGTTGCCGAGCCCGTACCTGCGCTGGAGCTGCCCGATCTCGCCGACGGTATCGACGTGGAGGTGGAGGCCGGCCGCATCAGTTTCCGCATCCGCGACAACCTGTTGTTCTCCTCCGGGGAGGCGGGTTTGACGGCGGAAGGGTATGCGGTGCTGGACAGCCTGGTCCCGACGCTGCGCGCCAGTGCCGATCCGCTGTCGGTGGAAGGGCATACCGACAACCTGCCCATTGCCACCGAGCGGTTCCCCAGCAATTGGGAGCTGTCGGTGGCCCGCGCCTCCGTGGTGCTTCGGTATCTCGAATCCCGCGGCGTCGAATCGGAGCGGCTACGCGCGATCGGGTATGCGGATACCCGGCCGCTGGCGGATAATGCCACAGTGGAGGGCCGTGCCCGCAACCGTCGCGTGCAACTGGTGCTTCACAGAGAGGAATTGTAGGAATTGTCTGACTGTCAGTTCTGACAGGTTGAGCAAACCCCGCCGGCACCCCGACAATCAGTTCTCGGCCAAATTAGTTAGTCTACGAATTGTACCGTTCCGGCCAAAGTTGCTCCGGCTTGAGCTGGAGCAGATCGGCAATGATTCGTTCCCACTTGGGATAGGGCCGATTCAGCGCCGCCTGCGGCTGCTGCCGTGTTACCCCGTGTTCCCGGGCCAGCGCGGCCAGCGTATAGCCTCGAATGGCCAGTTGGAACTTGATCCACTCCCGACGAACCGCCGGGTCATTGGGGATTGCGTTGATATCGCTCGTGTTCATGGTCTGGGTATCGCTTCGTGAGCCACAGGGACACCGCTCTCCTTGGATCATTTCCTCATCCAGAGGTTCGCATTCCATGACGCCAACCACCGCATCGTCCGTCGGCGGTGGGGCGGACCGGGCGTTGGTGACGATAACCGTTTTCGGGATGTGCTTTCAGTCTGTTCGGACACTAACACCCGTTTGGGTGCGTGACAATCTGGAGACGCAACTTGGACGGCGCTGATCGGCATTTCGAACGTTCTCTTGGCCAACGCATCCGTGAACTGCGGGGTCGCCGATCCCGCGACATCTTCGCGGCTGAACTTGGCATCCACAAGAATACGCTGGCCCGCTATGAAACCGGCCAGCGCATGCCGGACGCGGCCTTGATCCGGCGCCTGTGCGATCTCTGCGGGGTCGCAGCCGAATCCCTGCTGGGGGCCGCGGAGTCATTGGAACCGGATGCGGCGGAGGACTACATTCGCCCGCCGCTGCTGCGGGGCGGTGGCGTAGGTGTTTCCCCGGTATCCGTGCACCGGAAATGGGTGGATGCCCAGCGCCTTCCCGCCGAGCGGCTGCGCCTCTATGTGGTGGAAGACGACGCCATGGCGCCGGTGGTTGCAGCGGGCGAGATGCTGCTGGTCAAACTGCAGCCGCCGGTGCCCAGGATGCAGGGTCTCTATGTGCTGGAAATGGGCGGGAGCTATACCGTGCGGCGGCTTCAGACCACCACGGCAGGGCGGATTTCGGTGCAGGCCGAGGGGTTGGAGCAGGCGGAAAGCCACCATCCCGTCAGCGCCTTTCACCCCGATGGCGCCTACCCGCTGGTGGGCGCGGTGGTCTGGCAGGTTCGTGCCCCGGAATAGATGACGGCACTGCCCCTGGCGCCCTAAACTACGGCGCTTGCAGCGTGGCGAGGGGCGTGCCCCACCACCTCAGGATCTGTTTGCGGAGACACTCATGCATTGTTCCGTCTACAAGGGCGCCAAGGCTCCGGACCACTACCTGTTCCTGCCCCGCAGGGATGATTTCAGCGCCGTGCCGCAGCCGGTGCTGGACCGGTTCGGCCCGCTGGAGCACGTCATGGACCTGGTGCTCACCCCGGAGCGCCCGCTGGCCAGGCTGACCGCACCGGAGCTGATGCGCGCCTTGTTGCAGCAGGGTTGCCACGTCCAACTGCCGCCCAGGGAAGACAGCGATCACTGAATTCCGGCGATTGTCTGGCAGTACCGGCAGAAACGTGAACTTTGCACGTGTTCTGAGACACTAATCCCGTTAGGCTGAACCCATTCTGCGACAGTTGGCGGCTGGCGGGCCGCCGCTGAGACCATCATTCAAGGACTGATGCCGCTTATGTGTCTCACAGGTTTCTTTTTTGCTTGCATCCTGACATCGGCCAGCGGGCTGCCAGCCGCGCCGGAGCAGGCTGCGCTGAATCTGGAACTGGATGACGAACTGGCGGAACTGGCCGCGCAGGCGCAGGTCCGTTTCCCCGATGCCGACCGCGGGATGTTGACCCACGGTCAGGCGCCGGTGCGCAGGAACAATTTCGCAATGGGGCCGATCATGCCGATGACCTGCGATGGCGCAGGGCGTCACCAGATGTTCGGCGTCGTCAGCAATGGCCAGCAAGCCAGTTGCGAAGAAGGCAGCTACAGCCTCAGCCTCACCATCCGGAATCGTTAGGAAAAAGCTGGCGCGGGCCATGGCCCGATCACTCAGCCTGCCCGCCGACCATGCCACGCCAGTGGCACGGCACCCCGCACTACCCGCCCTGCGGCAGGCTTTCTTCCTGGGGCCGCGGTTTCCGCCGAGCTTCCACCGGGCGGATCAGACCCTCCTGCGCCACGGATGACAGCAGTACGCCGTCGCGGGAATAGATTCGGCCGCGAGTAAAGCCCCGGGCATTCGAGGCGCTGGGACTCTCCATGGTATACAGCAGCCAGTCGTCCATGCGCAGGGGGCGATGAAACCACATGGCATGGTCCAGGCTCGCCATTTGTGTCCCACCCTGGTAGACCGTCTTGCCATGGGGTAGCAGCGCCGTGCCCAGCAGCCGGAAATCGGAGGCGTACGCCAGTAATGCCTGGTGTAGCAGCGGGTCGTCCGGCAGCTTGCCGGCGGTGCGGAACCAGGCGTGGCGCAGCGCTTCCGGTTTCGGCTCGGGTTTTAGCGGATGTTCCGGGTCGATGGGCTTGATTTCGATGGGCTTCAACGCTTCCAGCGCGGACTCGGAGCCCGGCGGCATCTCGTCCTTGTAGCGGGCCAGCAGTTCCAGTTCGGTGGGCAGCCCGTCGGGGCCGGGCACATCCGGCATCGACGCCTGATGGTCCGGGCCGTCCTCGGTGATCTGGAAAGAGGCGGACAGGTTGAAGATGGGCCGGCCGTGCTGAATGGCGACAACCCGCCGGGTGCTGAAACTGCCGCCGTCGCGGGCGCGCTCCACCTCGTAGATGATCGGCGCCTCGGCGTCACCAGCGCGCAGGAAGTAGGCGTGCAAGGAATGCGCCGTGCGTTCTTCCGCTACCGTTCGGCCGGCGGCGACCAACGCCTGGCCCAGCACCTGCCCCCCGAACACGCGCTGACCGACGATGTTTCTGCTCTCGCCCCTGAACAGGTTGAGCTCCAGACGCTCCAGGTCCAGCAGCGTCATCAGTCGCTCCACCAGATTATCCATGATCGATCTCCTCTCTCCGCCCTACGGGCGCCGCCTGTTGCCTCGCACAACAGGCCGGGAAGCATATCAGACCCCCGGGCAGGCGGCACGGGGGTTGGCGGCGCCTCGCGAAAATACAGCTGTAACGCGAGCGCGGGAATTGATCAGTGTTTCCCTAGAAGCGTTTCAGCAGGCCGTAGACCATCATCAGCACGCCTGTGCCGCCGATCACCCACGTGGCAACCGGCAACGGCCCCAGCGTATATGCGGCCAGCGGTTCGACGCCGGCCAGCAGCACGGCGGCCAGCACCAGCGTGGCACCGGACATCTCGCTGAGCCGGCTCGTGGTCGCTGCGCGGAAGTGTTCGCGGAGCTGTTGCATCTCCTGCTTTTGCTGTTCCATCGCGCGGCGCATGGCTGTCAGATCCTCCGTGGCCTGCCACAGCCGTGCGGGCAGTAACGGCAACTGCTCGCCCCAGCCTGGAGCCTCCTGCTTGACGCGTTTCCAGACGGCGTTCAGCCCCAGCTGATCGCGCATCCAGCGTTCCATGTGCGGCTTGGCGGTACGCCACAGGTCCAGATCCGGGTAGAGCTGCCGACCCAGACCCTCGATGTTGAGCAGGGTTTTCTGCAGCAGCACCAGCTGCGGCTGGATTTCCATATCGAAGCGGCGACCGGTCTGGAACAGCCGCATGAGCACTGCTCCGAAGGAGATGTCCTTCAGCGGTCGCTCGAAGATGGGTTCGCAGACCGTCCGTATCGCGGCCTCGAATTCGTCCACCCGGGTGCCCTCGGGTACCCAGCCGGATTCGACGTGCAGCTCGGCCACGCGTCGATAGTCCCGATTGAAGAAAGCCAGGAAATTCTCGGCCAGGTAGCGGTGGTCCACCGGGTTCAATGTGCCGATGATCCCGAAATCCACGGCCACATAGCGCGGGTTCTCGGGGTTGGTGGCGTCCACGAAGATATTGCCGGGATGCATGTCGGCATGGAAGAAACTGTCCCGGAAGACCTGGGTGAAGAAGATTTCCACCCCCTTCTCCGCCAGGTTCCGCAGGTTGACGCCTCGTTCGTTGAGCGCCTGGATGTTGCTTACCGGTATGCCGCTGATGCGCTCCATGACCATGACATCGGTACGCGTTTCCGGGAACGAGACTTCCGGGACGTAGAGCAGGTCGGAGTTGAGGAAGTTGCGGCGCAGCTGGGAGGCATTGGCGGCTTCCCGCATCAGGTCCAGCTCGTCGGCCAGGTTTTTCTCGAACTCCGCCACCACCTCCAGCGGGCGCAGCCGCCGGCCCAGCGGCCAGTAGCGCTGCGCCAGTGCGGCGAAGGTGCGCATCAGGTCCAGATCCCGTTGGATGACCTTGTCGATGTCGGGGCGGACCACTTTCACGACCACCTCGCGCCCGTCATGGAGACGCGCGCCATGCACCTGGGCGATGGACGCCGAGGCGATCGGGTGGTCATCGAAGCGGTGGAAAAGGTTCTCCAGCGGCTGGCCGTAGGCGCGCTCCATGATGCGGCGGGCGTCCGAGGCCGGGAACGGAGGCACGCGGTCCTGCAGGTAGGAGAGTTCGTCGGCGATGTCCGGCGGCAGCAGATCGCGCCGGGTGGACAGGATCTGGCCGAATTTCACGAACAACGGCCCAAGGTCTTCCAGGGCGCGGCGGATACGCTCCCCCCGGGAGCCCTGCTGTCGCCGGATCCAGTGCCAGGGCATCAGGTAGATGCTCCAGCGCAGGGGACGGAACAGCCGGGTGGCCAGGATGATTTCATCCAGCCCGTGTCGCAGCAGCACCAGGTTGATGCGGGCCAGGTGGAACAGGTGGCGCGGCCTGATCATTTGCCTCCCCGCCGCTGTTCCAGGCGCCGGATACGGGCCTGCATCCGGTCCGCGTCCTCACGCAGGCGATCGACGGCGGAGAGATAGATCTCCACCTCGGCGGCGGTGGGCAGGGTGCGCCGTTCCTCGGTCAGATACTCCGCCAGATTGGTTTCCAGCGAGCGATGACTGTCCCGCAGCCACTGCAGTGTGCTCCGTGCCAGTCTTCCCAACTGGTGAGCCGGAATATCTCCCAGCACGCGGGCGATCTGTTCTTCCCAGTCCACGTCCAGCCGGGCGAACAGTGTCCGTACCGAGCGCACCAGCCCCAGGTCTCCCGAGAAATGGACTGCGCCGCCGCCGGCTTCCGGATCGCGGGCCAGGGCCAGCATGTCCGCCGGTTTGCCGCGGATGGTGGCATCGGGATGGTCTTCCTCCGAGGCCGCGCGCAGTTGCAGGCCGTCAGCCCCGAAGGTCGCCAGCAGGCGCAGGCCGGTGGTTTCCAGGTCGATCGCCAGCGAGCGGCCGTCCAGCGCAGCCAGCCGCTCCAGCCCTTCCGGGTCCAGACGGATGAGCTGGCTGATGCCGCGGGAGGCTGCCTGCAGGGGGAGGTCGAGCCAGTGCATGGTCAGTACCGGTAGCCCCGATGAATTGCCACGACGCCGCCGATGAGATTGGTGTAGTCGCAGTCTTCCATGCCGGCGTCCTGCATCATGTCACGCAGGGTTTCCTGATCCGGATGCATGCGGATGGATTCCGCGAGATAGCGGTAGCTTTCCGCATCCCCCGCCACCAGGCGGCCCATGCGAGGCAGCACCTGGAACGAATAGGTGTCGTACAGCGGCTGCAGGGGTTTGAGGTAGAGCCGCGAGAACTCCAGTACCAGAGCGAAGCCGCCGGGTTTCAGCACCCGGTGCATCTCACGCAGGGCGCGATGCTTGTCGGTTACGTTGCGCAGCCCGAAACCGATGGTCACGCGGTCGAAATGGCGATCGGGGAACGGCAGGGTCTCGGCGTTGACCAGCGCGTACTGCAGATTGCCTACCCGTCCCTCGTCCAGCATGCGGGACCGTCCGCGGGCCAGCATGGCGTCGTTGACGTCGGTCATCACCACCAGCCCCTCCGACCCCACCCGGTCGGCCATCAGCCGGCTCAGATCGCCGGTGCCGGCGGCCAGGTCCAGCACACGCTGGCCGGGGCGCAGCCGTGCCATGGCGACTGTCTGCCGCTTCCACAGCCGGTGCAGCCCGAGCGACATCAGGTCATTCATTGCGTCATAGCGAGCGGCCACCGAGCGGAAGACGGCGCCCACGCGCTGGGCCTTTTCGCCGACCGGCACCTGTTGGTAGCCGAAGTCCGTCTGCTTGTCTGTTCCCTGATCGCTCAAGACCTAGTTCCCCTTGGTCGGGCGGCGCTGGTAACCGGCCGCCTCCAGTTTCTCCAGGTAGCGCCCCCAGTATTCCTCGTGGTTGCTTCCCAGTTCGTAAAGGTAGTCCCAGGAATACAGCCCGCTGTCGTGCCCGTCGTCGAACACCAGCCGGACCGCGTACTCGCCCACGGGCTCGATGCGGTTGATGTTAACGTCTTCCTTGTTCACCTGCAGGACTTCCTGCCCGGGTCCGTGCCCCTTTACCTCGGCGGAAGGCGAGTGCACGCGCAGATACTCGCAGGAGAGTTGGAACTGACTGCCGTCATCATAGGTGAGTTCCAGATAGCGGGATTGCCGGTGGAGCTTGATTTCGGTAGGCGTCGGCATGGCGTGTCTCTCGTTCGGTCGCGTTGGAAACGTGGCCGCCATTCTCGCACGTTAGGCGCAGGGCGTACTTCCCGACGGTGGCCTGGGTTCGGAGGCTCCGCGGTTATCCGGCTTTGCCAGATTGGTGGCTACGTCCCCTAGGCCGACCGCCGGTGCGCTCCGGGGGCCTCTGTGCCTTGTGCTACAGGATGTAGCGGCTCAGGTCCTGATCCTGTACCAGCTCACCCAGGTGTTCGTCCACGTAGGCGGCATCCACGGTGAGGGTCTGGCCGCTGCGGTCGGGCGCCTGGTAGCTCAGCTCCTCGAGCAGCCGCTCCATCACGGTGTGCAGCCGGCGGGCGCCGATGTTCTCGGTGCGCTCGTTCACCTCCCAGGCCACCTGGGCAATCCGGGCAATGCCGTCTTCGGTGAATTCCAGCGTGCAGCCTTCGGTGTCCATCAGGGCCTTGTACTGCGTGGTCAGCGACGCGCTGGGCTCGGTCAGGATGCGAACGAAATCCTCCACCGCCAGTGCTTTCAGTTCGACACGGATGGGCAGCCGGCCCTGCAACTCCGGAATCAGGTCCGAGGGCTTCGACAGATGGAAAGCACCGGACGCGATGAACAGGATGTGGTCGGTGTTCACCATGCCGAACTTGGTGGAGACGGTGCAGCCTTCCACCAGCGGCAGCAGATCGCGCTGGACGCCCTCGCGGGAGACATCGGCCCCGGAGCCCGACTCGGCGCGCTTGGCCACCTTGTCGATTTCGTCCAGGAACACGATACCGTTCTGCTCCACGCGTTCCACGGCCAGCGCCTTTACCTCCTCCTCGTTCACCATGCGCGCGGCTTCCTGCTCCCGCAGTACTTTCATGGCGTCCTTGATCTTCATGCGCCGGGTCTTGGTCTTGCCGCCACCCATGTTCTGGAACAGGCTCTGAAGCTGGTTTGTCATCTCTTCCATGCCCGGCGGAGCCATGATCTCCACACCCATCGGTGCGGCCGAGACCTCAATGTCGACCTCTTTTTCATCCAGTTCGCCGAACCGCAGCTTGTTGCGGAACTTGTTGCGGGTGGCCTGATCCTGCGGCTCTTCTTCCTGGTCCCAACTGGTGGAGGCGCGGGGCAGCAGAATGTCCAGCAGACGGTCTTCCGCGGATTCCTCGGCCCGGTACTTGACCTTCTCCATGGCCTCTTCGCGGCTCATCTTCACCGCCATGTCCACCAGATCCCGCACGATGGATTCCACGTCGCGGCCCACATAGCCCACCTCGGTGAACTTGGTGGCTTCCACCTTGATGAACGGCGCGTTGGCCAGCTTGGCCAGCCGGCGGGCGATCTCGGTCTTGCCGACGCCGGTGGGGCCGATCATCAGGATGTTCTTCGGCGTGATCTCGTTGCGTAGCTCTTCGCCGACTTGCATGCGGCGCCAGCGGTTGCGCAGCGCAATGGCCACTGAGCGTTTGGCCTTGGCCTGGCCAATGATGTGCCGGTCCAGTTCCTGGACAATCTCGCGGGGGGTCATTTCGGACATGGCTGTTTTCCTGGCTTCGGGAGCGGGGCGCGGATTCAGCCCAGTTCCTCGATGGTCAATTGATGGTTGGTGTACACGCAGATGTCGCCGGCAATGCCCAGGGAGTGCGCGACGATGTCGCGGGCGCCGATTTCGCTATGGCGCAGCAGCGCCAGCGCGGCCGCCTGGGCGAACGGTCCGCCCGAGCCGATGGCAATCACATCGTGCTCCGGCTCTATGACGTCGCCGTTGCCGGAGATCACCAGCGTATTCTCCTGGTCGGCGACCAGCAGCAGGGCTTCGAGTCGGCGCAGGGCACGATCGGAGCGCCAGTCCTTGGCCAGTTCGACTGCGGCACGGGTGAGGTTGCCGTGATACTTCTCCAACTGGCCCTCGAAGCGCTCGAACAGCGTGAAGGCGTCGGCGGTGCCGCCGGCAAACCCGGCGATCACCCGATCCTGGAACAGCCGCCTTACCTTGCGGGCATTGCCCTTCATGACGGTGTTGCCCATGGAGACCTGCCCGTCGCCGCCGATGACGACTTGCCCGTTGCGCCGGGCGGCCAGGATGGTCGTGCCTCTGAACTGTTCCATGCGTACTCCGAATAGTGCTGTCTGGGGCCGAATTCTGGAGGTTGGGGTTCGTTGTGGATTTTAAAAGGCTCGGCTGCATTTTGATGCCGCGGGGTATGGGGCTTCGTTCCGGGTCGACAAGCCTACAGGGACGTATTCACGGCATGTCCGTAGACATGATCCCGCTTCAGAGCTTGAGCGGTGGCGGCGCCAGGCCACCATGCTGAGGCTCCCCGTGGGGCGGAATCCGCCGACGGAGAGCCGGTCGCCCCTTGGCCGGAACGGAGCCCCTATACCGGCGGAGAACGGAAACAGACGATGGTGCGGCGTCAGCTATTTCGCTTCTTGCGGGCTCTCGGGTGGGCGGCGTCGTAGACCTGGGCCAGGCGCTGGAAGTCCAGGTGGGTATAGACCTGGGTCGTGCTGATGTCCGCATGGCCGAGCAGTTCCTGCACGGCGCGCAGGTCGCCGCTGGATTCCAGCAGATGGCTGGCGAAGGCGTGGCGCAGCATGTGTGGGTGGACCTGGCCGGGAATGCCGGCGCTGCGTGCCATCAGCTCAAGCCGAAGCTGCACGCTGCGAGGGCTCAGGCGCCGACCCTGGCGGCTGACAAACAGCGCTTTCTCTTCAGCCCTTGCCATGCCCGGTCGAAGCTTCAGCCACGCCTGAACACGCTCGCGCGCCTTGCGCCCCACCGGGACAATGCGATGCTTCGCCCCCTTGCCGGTGACGCCTACCCGACCTTCGGCCATGTCGATGTCCTGGTGGTCCAGCGACACCAACTCGGCGAGCCGCAGGCCAGAGGAATAGAACAGTTCCGCCATGGCAAGATCCCGCGCCTGCAATGCCGGGTCATCGCTGGCCGGCGGCTGATCCAGCAGCTGGTTCATGCGGTCCACGTCCAGGGTGCGCGGCAAGCGCTTCGGGCTGCGCGGGGCGGGCACGTCCCGGGCCGGGTTGGCGGGAAGCAGGCCCTCGCGCAGCAGATAATCGAAAAAGCCCCGCAATGCGGACAGGCGCCGCTGCAGGCTGGCGCCGGACAGGCCGCGTCGGTGACAGTGGGCGACGAAGGCCCGCACGTGGTGGGTATCCAGAGCCGGCCAGTCGGCGATGCCCTGCTGTACGCACCACTGCACCAGCGCTTCAAGATCCTGGTGGTAGCTGCTACAGGTCCGTGGCGAAAGCCGGCGCTCGGCGGACAGGTGGCGGTCGAACCGTTCCACCCACGCCAGGGCCTGTGGGTTCATGCGGCAGCGAGGTGCCGGGCCAGCGCGTGTGCGGCAAGCTCGCCGAGCTGGTTCAGGAAGATGGTGCCCTGGCTGGCATGGAAACGGTCCTGGTCCTGGCTGCCGATACCCAGCACGCCAGTGGCAGCGGGGTGGCGCAACGCGACCATGGCAGCCGAAGCCACGCTCTCGCTGCTGTCCCCGAACAGGAACTGCAGCTGATCCCTGGACAATTGGCCACAGACCGGACGGCCGTCCCGCAGAATCTGCGCCACATGCTCCAGGGCAGGCTCGCCATCGGCGACGAAATCCTGATGGTCCGGTTGGGTGCCCGTCCTATCCACCAGCCTGATGCCGACCAGATCGGCCTGAAACTGGCTTCGCAGGCCGTCCTTCAGGCTTTGCAGCGTATGGTCCAGATCGGATGGGTTGAGCAACTCCAGGGTCAGCCGATGCATGCGTTCGGCCAGGCGGTCGTTGTCCCGGGCGACATCGAGCAGGTCGTCCAGGCGCTGTTTCAGGCGCCGGTTCTCGGTGCGTAGCAGCTGCACCTGATAGAGGATCAGCGATACCGCTTCGCCGGTCTCATGGGGGATACGCAGTTGGCGGGTCAGGGAAGGGTGACGACGGAAGAAATCGGGATCTGCCTCGAGGAAATCGGCAATCGCCTCGTCCGTCAGCGGTTCCTGCAGTCTGACCTTTTGCTGCGTACTCATGCGTGCTCCTTCCCCACCCGGGTTGCCATCGGCCCGGAAGGGCCCCGGGATTGATCACAGTTTATCGAATAAATACGCTGGCGTAACGGTTCACGGCAACTCAACTTCTCCACGGAAGACGGTCTCCGCCGGGCCTGTCATCCAGACCGGCTGGCCGGGACCCTGCCAGCGGATGCGCAGACGCCCCCCGGGCAGGTCCACGTCCACCGACTCCCCGAGCCGTTCCCAGAGCCGTCCGGCCACCACCGCCGCACAGGCGCCGGTGCCGCAGGCCAGGGTTTCGCCGGCCCCACGTTCGTAAACACGCAGCCGGATGCGGCTGGGTGAGACCACTTCCATGAACCCGGCGTTGGCACGCCGCGGAAACAGCCGGTGGCCTTCGATCAGCGGCCCCAGCGTGTCCACGGGCGCATCGGCCACGTTGTCGACGGCAAGCACGGCGTGCGGGTTGCCCATGGACAGCGCGGCGATGGACAGGGTCCGCCCGCCCACTTCCAGCGGGTAGCGAAGCGCCTGGCGTTCCGCCAGGAACGGAATTTCGGAGGGCTCAAGCCGCGGAGCCCCCATGTTCACGGTGACCGGCCCACCCGGCTGCAGGAAGACCTGCGTCGGCCCCCCCAGGGTCTGAATCATCAGTTCCCGCTGGTCGGTCAGCCCCTGCTCCTGCAGGAACACGGCCAGACAGCGCACGCCGTTGCCGCACTGCTCCACCTCGCTGCCGTCGGCATTGTAGATGCGATAGCGGAAGTCCATGCCCGGCTCGGTGGCCGGTGCGGCGAGCAGAACCTGATCGCAACCCACGCCGAAACGCCGGTCCGCCAGACGGCGCACCTGCTCGGTGGACAGCTCCAGGGGCTGGCGCACAGCATCCAGCACGACAAAGTCGTTGCCGATGCCCTGCATCTTGGTGAATGGCAGCCTCAACGTCTCGACCCTCAGTCTTCCGGCAACAGCCGTTCGCCTTCCAACAACTGTTCCAGTGTCTCCCGCCGACGGATCAGGTGCACCTTGTCGCCGTCCACCATCAGCTCCGGCGGGCGAGGCCGCGTATTGTAGTTGGAGGCCATGACGAAACCATAGGCGCCTGCCGAGCGAACCGCCAGCAGATCACCCTGTTCCAGTACCATATCCCGATCCTTGCCGAGGAAGTCGCCAGTTTCACAGACAGGTCCCACCAGATCGTAACGCAGGGCCTCGCCTTTCCGCGGCCTTACCGGTTCGATGGCCTGCCAGGCGGCATACAGTGCCGGACGCAACAGATCGTTCATGGCCGCGTCGATGATGGCGAAATTCTTGTGCGGCGCGTGCTTCAGGTACTGGACCTCGGTGAGCAGCACGCCTGCATTGGCGACGATGGAACGGCCGGGCTCCAGCAGTACCTTCAGGCCCCGCTCCTGGAGCGGAGGCAGTAGTTCCGCTGCGTAATCCGCCGGCGACGGTGGCTGTTCGTCCCGGTAACGCACCCCCAGGCCGCCGCCGATGTCGATATGCTCCAGCCTGAGCCCCTCTTCCGCCAGGCGGTCGATCATGGCGACCACGCGTTCCAGTGCATCACGGAACGGCGCGGTGCGGGTGAGCTGGGAGCCGATGTGAAAGTCCACGCCGACGAAGCGCAGGCCTGGGAAGTCGGCCCGGCGGCGGTACAGCGCCTCTGCCTCCTCCAGCGGGATGCCGAACTTGTTTTCCTTTAGGCCGGTGGAGATGTAGGGGTGCGTTTCCGCGTCCACATCGGGATTCACCCGCAGCGAAACCGCGGCGTCCACGCCCATGTGGGTCGCCACGTGGCTGATGCGTTGCAGTTCGGCCTCGGATTCCACATTGAAACAGGCGATGCCGGCGTCCAGCGCCCGGGCGATTTCATGCCGGTTCTTGCCGACCCCCGAGAAAACAATGCGCTTCGGCCGGCCGCCCGCGCGCAGCACGCGCTCCAGCTCGCCTTCCGAGACAATGTCGAAGCCGGACCCCAGCCGTGCCAGCAGGTTCAGCAGCGCCAGGTTGGAGTTCGCCTTCACCGCGTAGCAGACCAGGTGGTCCACCGTCGCGAAGGCCTCGTCGAATGCACGCCAGGCCTGCTCGACCGCCGCCCGGCTGTAAACATAGGCGGGCGTGCCGTATTCACTGGCAATCTGACTTAGCGGGACCTGTTCTGCGAACAACTCGCCGCCGCGGGTGGAAAACGGTTCCATGCGGGCTCCAGCGCTTATCGGGTATGGATACGTGTCAGGCCACGGTTGTGGCGATCGCCGTGCTGGCGGCCGAGGACGCGGGCAGGTACAGATCGCCCTTCTGGCCGCAGGCGGCCAGCAGCAGGACGATCAGCAGCAAGCCGGCCAGGCGCGCGCAACCCGTTGGAGGCAGGCGTGTGCCCGGCGGCTGGTGTTCGCTGCGCCCGTGGCTGCGATGCTCGTTGGTCATGTCGCTCTCGGCGTTGTCCTGCCCTCGCCCTTGTAACCGCGGAACTGCCGCCCAGGAGCCTGGTATCGGGCAAGGGTCGGACGTTTGGCTCCCCAGATGATTCGGCCCCATTATAGCGGCCAGGATACGGGCGTGGCCAACCGCCGGTGTGCGCGTTATGCTGACCGCCCCGCGCCCGAGGATCAGCCACAGGAGTCAAGATCGATGAGCGAGGAGCTACTGGATTGTGTGCAGGTCGGTGCCGGCGAGCATGCCACCGCCAGCGTGATCTGGCTGCATGGCCTGGGAGCCGATGGCCACGATTTCGAACCCATCGTGCCGGAACTGCGCCTGCCCGCGTCCCTGCCCGTCCGCTTCCTGTTTCCCCACGCGCCGGTGCGCCCGGTGACCTTGAACAACGGCATGGCCATGCGGGCGTGGTACGACATCATCGCCCTGGGCGGCGGTGCGCGCCAGGACGATGCCGGCATTCGCGAGTCCGCCCGACAGGTGGAGGCGCTGATCCGGCGTGAACACGCGCGCGGCATCCCGTCCGAGCGGATCGTGCTGGCGGGGTTCTCGCAGGGCGGGGCGATCGCGCTGCACACCGGGTTGCGCCATCCGGAGCGGCTGGCCGGCATCATGGGCCTGTCAACCTACTTGCCGCTGGGCGATACCGTGGAGGCGGAGCGCAGCGAGGCGAACGCGCGTACGCCGATCCTGATTGCCCATGGCAGCATGGACCCGGTGGTGGCCATGAGCATGGGTGAGCGTTCCCGGGACCAGTTGCAGGCCATGGGTTACAACGTGGAGTGGCACGACTATCCGATGGTGCACCAGGTGTGCATGGAGGAAATCGAGGACATCAGCGCCTGGCTGCAGCGGGTACTTGCCGACTGATCGACAGCCCACCAGCTCCGCCCACGGAGCCGGGCCAGGAGTACAGGCCCGCTCAAGAGAAGCGCTACGAGAGCTTGCTCAACCGTTCCCTGGCAGCCCGGATCTGGCTTCGCACCTGATTCGGCGCGGTTCCGCCCAGGTGGTCGCGGGCGGCCACGGAGCCTTCCAGTGTGAGTACCTGGTAGACATCCTCGCCGATGGTGTCGGAGAAGCCCTGCAGCGTCGGCAGATCCATATCGGCGAGGTCCATGCCCTGCTCCACGCCGTGCCGCACCGCTGCGCCGACAATGGCGTGGGCGTCGCGGAACGGTACACCCTTGCGTACCAGGTAATCCGCCAGGTCGGTGGCGGTGGCGAAGCCCTTGCGGGCGGCGGCGTACATGTTTTCCCGCTTCACGCGCATCGCCGGCACCATGTCGGCGAAGGCGCGCAGGCAGTCGCGGACGGTGTCCACGGTGTCGAACAGCGGTTCCTTGTCTTCCTGGTTGTCCCGGTTGTAGGCCAGCGGCTGTGACTTCATGAGCGTGAGCAGCGCTATCAGGTGGCCATTCACGCGCGCCGTCTTGCCGCGGACGATTTCCGCCACATCGGGGTTCTTCTTCTGCGGCATGATGCTGGAGCCGGTGCAGAAGCGGTCCGGCAGATCGATGAAGTCCACCAGCGGCGAAGCCCAGATGATCATTTCCTCGGCCATGCGCGAGGTATGGGTCAGCAGGATGGCCGCGGCGGCGGTGAATTCCATCGCGAAGTCCCGGTCGGAGACCGCGTCCAGCGAGTTGCGGCTGGGACGGTCGAATTCCAGTTCTGCGCAGGTCATGTCGCGGTCGATGGGGAAACTGGTGCCGGCCAGCGCGGCCGAGCCCAGCGGCATCACGTTCAGGCGCTTGCGGCAGTCCTCCAGGCGTTCCTGGTCCCTCACCAGCATTTCGTACCAGGCCAGCATGTGGTGGCCGAAGCTGACCGGCTGCGCCACCTGCAAATGGGTGAAGCCGGGGAGGATGGTGTCCAGCTCCTGCTCCGCCAGTTGCACCAGGCCGTGCTGGAAGCGGATCAGCTCCGCACGGATGTGGTCGATTTCGTCGCGCAGGTAAAGGCGGATGTCGGTGGCCACCTGGTCGTTCCTGGAACGGCCGGTGTGCAGTTTCTTGCCGGCTTCGCCGATGCGGTCGGTCAGCCGTTTCTCGATGTTCATATGGACATCTTCCAGCGCCGGCGACCAGTTGAAATCGCCCTGGTCGATCTCCTCCCGCAGCTCCTCCAGCCCCTGGATGATGGCGTCGCGTTCCTGGGCGGTCAGCACGCCTGCCTTTGCCAGCATGCGCGCATGGGCAATGGAACCGCGGATGTCCTGCCGGTAGAGGCGGCGGTCGAAATGCTCGGAAGCGGTGAAGGCTTCCACGAAGGCGTCGGTGGCTTCGGTAAAGCGCCCGGTCCACAACTGCTGGCTGGTGTCTTTCTTGCTCATGTCCGCATCCGGCTGGGGTTCGATGGCGGCAGAGTATACTAACCCTTCAGGCGGTAAAGCCATGATTCAGCGCCGTTGTATGGTTCGCCGGCAAGGCGTGGGAGCGCAGGCGTGGTGATTCCACGTCAAGCAAGCACAACGCTGACGGCGAACCATACAACGGCGCCCTCCGGGTGTTTTACACACAGCCCTGGTCTGCGTTTCTAGTCGGTCATGTTAACCGGCTACACCAACCAACTCCCGCCATGCCCCACCAGGGTGGGAATAACAGAA
>JAFIFV010000149.1 GCA_020831845.1 Ectothiorhodospiraceae bacterium | reverse complement strand
GTGTCGCAAGCCACCCCAGGTAGAACCACTACCTGCGGCGTCTTGCTTCTGGCCACGAACGAAAACCGGTCTCGAGCGCGACAACGTGAATACTTCAGCGCTTCCCAAGGGAAACGCAGACTTACTTCTCTCGTTCGCCGGCCATTCGGTGGAACGGTGGCATCCGGCCACGAGGCCGGAACAGTCGTGATGGTTTCGCTTGGGCAGTTGATTCGGGCCTGCGCCCGCCGGTAGCAACCGCTGGCGCGGTTACTACCCTACGGCGGGATGGAGTCCGGGAGTGGGCGGTGTGGAGTAGGGGGGTAATCGCCGTAGGCGATTGCCACCGATCCGGCCGCCAGGCCGGAAGCTGCAGGTGGCCCGGTCGGACCGGTGATCAGGCTCTGCGCACCGGCCCGTGGCGGGGATTGATCAATCCCCGCCCTTGCCGCCTTCCCTCAGCAGGAACGAGCCGCGTCCGGTGGCGACCTTCTTGCCGTCGGAGTCCACCACGTCACCGACCCCGACCACCACCTTGCGGCCGGCCTTGACGATCTCGCTGCGGGCATAGATGCGGCCGAGGCCTGTTGGGCGCAGGAAGCTGACGTTCAGGTCCACGGTGATCGGCCCGGCGTCGCGCTGGAAGTAGGCCCGCACGCTGGTGCCCAGCACGGTGTCGATCAGCACGCAGTAGATACCGCCGTGCACCATGCCGTATGCCTGCAACAGGTTCTCGGTTACCGGCAGCGATATTTCCGCGCTGCCGTCGGGTTTCACCGATTCCACCTGGATGCCCAGGTGCTGGCGGAACGGGTTGGTCAGGTTCCAGGCGATTTCGTCTTCAGTTGTCCAGGCCATTATTCACCAGTTGTCAGATATCCAGTACGACACGCCCGATGGCTTCGCGGCCAGTGACCTTGGCCATGGCTTCGCGGAACTGCCCCAGCGGCAGGCGCGCGTGCACTTTGGGCGCGATGCGCCCGTCGGCCCACCAGTTTATCAGTTGTTCCATGCCACGACGGTAGGTGCCCGCGTAGCGCTCGCGTTCGTCCACCACGCCCCAGCCGATGTACTGGCCGACATTGAATCCGCTGACGGAGATGTTCTTCAGCAGGAGGATGTTGGCCGGCACCTGCGGGATCTCGCCCTGGGCGAAGCCGATCACGATGTGGCGGCCGTCCAGTTGCAGGCAGCGCAGGGATTCCCTGAAGACAGACCCGCCGATGGTGTCCAGCACCACGTGCACGCCTTCTCCCCTGGTCAGTGATTCCACCGCGTCGCGGAAGGGCTGGGCGGAGCTGTCGATCACGTGCTGGGCGCTGCGCTCCCGCAGGAAGGCGGCCTTGCGCTCGCCGCGTACCACGGCGTAGACCTCGCAGCCCAGCGCCAGCGCGATCTCCACCGCCGCCAGGCCGACGCCGCCGGCGGCGCCGTGAATCAGCACGCGCTCGCCGGGACGCACCTTGGCCCGCCAGACCAGCGCGCCATAGGCGGTCATGTAGGAGATTGGCAGTGCCACCGAGGCTTCCAGCGGCAGCGATTCGGGTACCGGCAGCACATGGCGGGCGTGTACCACCACCTGCTCTGCGTAACCGCCCCAGTCCAGCACGGCGCAGACACGGTCGCCCACGGCAAGGTGACGGACCTCCGCGCCAACTTCCAGCACCTCGCCGGCGATCTCGGTTCCGGGGGCGAACGGCAGGGGCGGTTTTCGCTGGTACTTGCCCTGGACCACCAGCGTGGTGGCGAAGCTGACCCCGCTATGCAGGATGCGGATGCGCACATCCCCCGGCCCGTCCAGAGCAGGTTCCGGCACTGTCTTCAGCTCCAGTTCGTCGAACGGTCTCCAGCTCTCGCAGATCAGCGCTTTCATATGGCTCGGTTCCTGTCCTTCCAGTACTGATCCCGGATCACCCGTTTCAGCACCTTGCCCACCGGGCTGCGCGGCAGTTCCTCCCGGAACTCGATGCGTTTCGGCGTTTTCACGCCGCCCAAGGTCGGGCGGCACCAGTCGCGCAGCTCCTCTTCGGTGGCCGTGTGGCCGGGGGCCAGCTGCACAAAGGCCGTGACCGCCTCGCCCCATTTCTCGTCCGGCAGGCCGATCACCGCGCATTCCTGGACGGCGGGGTGGGCCAAAAGCACGCGTTCCACCTCGTTGGAGAACACGTTGAAGCCGCCGCTGATGATCAGGTCCCGCTTGCGGTCCACCAGATAGTAATAGCCGTCGGCGTCGCGGTAGCCCAGGTCGCCGGTGTGGTGCCAGCCGTGGGCCGAAGCCTGGGCGGTGGCGTCGGGGTTGTCCCAGTAGCCTGCCATGACCTGGTTGGAACGCACCACGATCTCGCCCACCTCGCCGTCGGGCAGCAGCCTGCCGTCCTCGTCCATGATGCCCAGCACCGAGAACGGGCCGGGCCGTCCTGCGCTGCCCAGGCGGTGCGCCTTGCTCGGGTCTCGGGCGGCTTCTGCGTATTCCTCGGGCGACATGTAGGTCATGGTCATCACGACCTCGGTCTGGGCGTAGAACTGGGTGATGCAGGGGCCGAATACCTCGATGGCGCGGCGGATCTTCTCCTCCGCCATGGGCGCGGCCGAGAAACACAGGTAGCGCATGGAGGAGTAGTCGAACTTCCGCACCTCAGGGTGATCCAGCAGCATGTAGATCACCGTGGGAGGCAGCATGGTGGTGTGGATGCGCTCGTTCTGGATCACCTCCATGATCCGCACCGGATCCGCCTTCTTCAGCATGCGGATGGTGCCGCCCATGGCGAAGATCGGCGGCGCCAGCCCGCCGCCGGCATGGGTCATGGGCGCCACCAGCAGCATGCGCGGCGGCTCGTCGAAGCGCCACAGCGCCAGGAAGGCAGCCGTATTCAGTTCGTAGGAGAGGTTCGTGTGCATCACGCCCTTGGGCGTGCCCGTGGTGCCGCCGGTACACGAGATGCGGAACAGGCCATCGCGGTCGCGGAAGCGCTCCGGCGGTGGCACCGGGCTGTCGTCCACGCCCGCCAGCAGCGTGTTCAGGGAAGGGTGGTGGCCGTCATCGGTGTCGATGCAGATGGCGCCTTCCAGGGACGGCGTTGCGTCCAGGTAGGCCTGCACATCTCTGCTGAAGTCGGAATGGTAGAACAGTATCCGGGGGGTGCCGATGCGTAGATGGTGCAGATTGTCCTCGACCGTGTTCCGGGCATTCAATGGCACCAGTGCCGCTTCAGCGCGGATGATGCCCAGGTATGCCGCGTAGCCCCTGGCGTCGTTGGGACTCAGCACCGCAACACGTTCGTCCGGCCGGATGCCCCGCTGCATCAGCATGCGGGCCACGCGGTGGCTGAATGCCTGCGCCTCCCGGTAGGTGTAGGACGCGGCCTCGTCGGTGAGGCAGAGCCCGTCCGGGTTCAGCAGCGCACCTCGGTCGAAGAAGTCGATCACTCGCATGTCGGGATATCCCTTGGTGCCTGTGTTGTCCGTTGAGAGTATTTGTTCGCAATGGTGGCAGGAACCGGAATAGGAAAGCTCAGCAGACGCTGCGCGTAGGTTTTCGCTTGAGGATCCAGACGTAGAGAGCTTGTGCCCCCCCCGCCTAGGGAATTCTTGAGGACGAAGTTCAAGGCATGAATTCCCGGAACCTCGTAGCAGTGCACCGTCCCTTTCACTAGCGGGGAGAACCACGCGGCAACAGCGTCGGGAGTCAGTGCCTGCCTAATGTAGGGGAGTAGAGTGGGCGCACGCGCGATTACTCCAATGTTACTGTCGTCGCCTTTATCTCCACTTCGGGCGACGGCAAGAGCAATCAACGGGACGCGGGTGTCGGCTGGAGCCGGTGTGATCTCGACCGATGGACTTTCCTGCGACGAAGATGTGCTGAATGGCGAACCGGCGGTCACCGTATGAGGAACATGAACCGCTTTGCCATCCAGCGTCACGCTAACTGGAACTTCCTGCTTGGCCAGCAGAAAGGAATACAACCGGATGGATGGAGACGACTTGGGACGTCCGGGGTGGATTCGTGTGCGACCAGTCGCCATAGCCAAAGCTGAGCCTGCGAACTCCTTTGAGAAAATTTCAGCTCCCTCGCGTTGCGCATGATGAATCGCTAGGCGAAGAACAATTTCTTCCGGATACTGCCCGTTCGTTATCTGGTGTTGGTCATGCGGGGAGACAGATCCTATAATCTGGGCTTCGGACTCAAGGAATCCTTCCAGCCCGTTGGCTTTAAGCACGGCACCGGCCTTGGCGAGAATGGCTTCAGCCAGCCTTTTTGCTTTGCTTGTTGCCTGTAGGCCGAACAGTACCACTGAGCCCACGCAACTGAAGCCATCAGCGTATGTCGCGCTCACTTTGTACGTATCAGTGGGAGGGTAACCCTGAGCGCCCCGGACCATAACCCGGTTCGGTCCAACCTGGTCCATTGTCACGCGGGAAAAATCACAGATTACGTCAGGCAGTACGTAGCGCTTGGGGTCATCAATTTCATAAAGCAGTTGCTCGCCCGCCGTCAGCGGTGATACAAGTCCGCCGGTGCCCTCTGGCTTGCTGAGTACGAAATCGCCGTTGGCGCTTACTTCGGCAATAGGAAACCCCATGCTTTCCCAGTCTGCACAGACCTCTTCCCAATCGGTGAAATTGCCTCCGGTTGCTTGGGCCCCGCATTCGATCAGGTGTCCTACCAACCCGGCTGCCGCGAGCTTGTCGTAGTCATCGGGCCTCCACCCAAATTCGTGGATCAGAGGCCCAGCAGCGAGTGCGCTATCAACACAGCGACCTGTTAGGACGACATCTGCGCCTGCATCCAAGGCTGCAGCAATGGGAAAAGCCCCGAGATAGGCGTTGATGCTCAGGACGTTTCCCGGCATCGGAGCCCCTGATCGTATTTCCCGTACAGGCATCCGGCGGAGATCATCGGACCTGCCCATAAGGTCGTCACCCTCGACGGTGGCAATTTGAAGCTGCACACCTTGCGCCTCCGCTACTGCAGCCAAAGCCTTTCTGCAAGCTTCGAGATTGACTCCACCCGCATTGGCGATGACACGAATACCTTTTTCGGAAATCTCCCTGACCAAGGGCGCCATGACTGTTGTTATGAAGTCTCCTGCGAACCCGCTATTCGGATTCTTTGAGCGCGCCCGGGCAAGAATGGACATGGTCACTTCGGCCAGATAATCGAAGATCAGGTAATCAACCCTACCGGACTCCACAAGTTGGCGGGGTGCGGTGCTTGTATCGCCCCAATAGCCGGATGCGCCACCTATTCTCACAACTTTCTCATCACTCATTTCTCATCCTTCGCTGGTAGGTGTTCAGGCAGGTTCCAGTTCAACAAGCAGGTCGCGCCCGGCCACCTGTTGGCCTACGCTGATGCTGATCCGGCTGATGCGTCCCGAGATAGGGGCGAGAATGGTGTGTTCCATTTTCATTGCCTCCAAGACCAGTAGCGGATCTCCTTCTTTGACGGGCTGGTCCGCGGAGACGTGAACGGCGATGACTGTGCCGTTGGTGTTAGCGGTCACCTTGCCGCTTCGTCCCTCATTTTCTGCGTAGGCGGGAAGTGCAAGAGATCGGTCTTCCATGGCGATGTATTGGCGCTGCCGGCAGAGTTGAAGCTTGGTGCCGTTCAGATGGAAGTATGCAAATTCCTTGATACCGTCTAGTTCGTACTGAACTTCATGGCCATCGACGGACACGATGTGGACTGCGCTTTCACCCACTGTATCTCTAACCAGGTATTTGGCCGAACCGGTCGCCTGAATCGTTACGTTTTCCTCGATGTCTCCAATGGCAAGCGAAATCGGAACACGCGCTGCTGCCGTATTGCTCCAGTTCTGGAGATCCGCAAATGCTGAGCCTGCGGAGTGGTGAATAAGGCAGGCGCCAAGTCGTCGCGTGACTTGATCGTTTGGACGGCCCCGTAGCATTCCATTGGCGAAATGGACGGGGATGAATCCGGTTGTGGCGCCGCCTCGAGCGAACTCGGGATGCTCGAGACAGTCCGCGAGAAAATTCCTGTTGGTGGTAACCCCAAGCAATACCGTCTGTTCCAGCGACCGAATCAGCTTTCGGCGCGCTTCTTCCCGGTTCCCGCCCCAGCAGATGATCTTGGCGATCATGGGGTCATAGTAGGCGGAGATTTCCGACCCCGACGCGAGCGCGTGATCCACCCGGATGCCTTCTCCACTGGGAGGTAACCATAGTTGTGCGACGCCCGCCTGAGGAAGAAAGCCGTCGGTCGGATCTTCAGCGTACAGGCGCGCCTCAATGGCGTGACCCTGCCAGTTGATCTCGGCTTGCTTGCTTGGTAACGGTTCTCCAGCCGCAACTCTGATTTGCCATTCCACTAGGTCGATTCCTGTAACCATCTCCGTCACGGGATGTTCGACCTGGAGCCGCGTGTTCATTTCCATGAAGTAGAAATGCTCATCGGCGTCGAGCAGAAATTCGATCGTGCCGGCGCCTTCGTAGCCGATCTCCCTGGCTGCCGCGATTGCCGCTTCACCCATCTTTTCCCGCAGTGCCGGGGTGACGGCTGGAGAAGGAGCTTCTTCAATGACCTTCTGATGCCGTCTTTGAATGGAACAATCTCGCTCTCCCAGATGGAGGATGTTCCCGTGCCTGTCGGCGAATACCTGGATCTCAATGTGTCTCGGATTGGAGATTGCCCGCTCAAGTATCATCGCATCGGAGCGAAAAGCGCTTGATGCTTCTGACCTAGCGGAGCGCAGTGCGGAAGCGAATGCCTTTTCATCGTTGACTAGGCGCATTCCTCGGCCACCACCTCCAGCAGCAGCCTTGATCATGATGGGGTAGCCAATGCGGGCCGCTTCCCGGCGCAGTGTTTCGTCGTCAGCCTCCGCCTCCTGATAGCCAGGAACACAGGGAACGCCCGCTTCCAACATGCGTCGTTTTGCCGTGGCCTTGTTGCCCATGAGCGAAATGGCATCCGGCGATGGGCCGATGAAGGTGATGCTGGCCTGCGCGCATGCGGCGGCGAATTCGGCATTTTCGGACAGGAAACCGTACCCGGGGTGAATTGCGTCAGCCCCGGTTTGTTTTGCTGCGCTGATCAGGCGCTCCACAGACAAATATGACTCCGAAGCGGCGCCTTTGCCTAAGCAGATGGAGATGTCTGCCAGCATCAGGTGTGGAGAAGCTGCATCGGCATCGGAATACACGGCTACGGTACGAAACCCCATGTGCCGGGCTGTTTTCAGTATTCTTGCTGCGATTTCGCCGCGATTCGCTACCAAAATGGTCTGGAACATGGGACTCTCCAAAGGTTCAACCGTGATCCGGGCGCCAGGCTGGCCGGCGCTTTTCGATGAACGCGGCAACGCCCTCGTGTCCCTCCGGCCCCCTCAGTGCCGTGGCAAAGGCTCTTGCCGCTTGCGCCAGCACCTCGCTACCGGGTTGATTGCTACTGCCCAGCAGAATCTGTTTGGTGGCGGCGACAGCTCCCGGGGCACAACGCCCCACGTCGTGAAGCACCTGCTCCAGTCGCTGTTCCAGAGAGTCGACATCGGCGCATACGAAGTTGATCAGGCCTAGGGGGCCAGCCTCGGTTCCCGAAAACCTAGCTCCGGTCAAAGCCAGTCTCCGAGCTTCCGTCAGGCCGATCCGCTGAACAACGAATGGGGCAATCTGGGCGGGAGGTACGCCGAGGCTGGTTTCAGACAGTGCGAACCGACAATCGTCAAGACAGAGTGTTACGTCGCTGACGCAGATAAGGCCAAGGCCCCCGCCATAGGCGGCTCCCTCAACGACCGAGACCACTACTTGTGGGAGCTGATTCACGCGGCTCAGAAATTCTCCAAATCGCTGGTTGCGCGTTGCCACTGGGTCCGGTTTGCCGGTGGGGGGAGGTTGTGAGTCAACGTTAGCCTTGAAGCGCTTGATATCACCGCCAGCACAGAAAGTGCCGCCGGCACCCCTCAATATGATGCTTCGTACGCCTCTGTCGCCTTCTATGTGTTCCAAGACCAGCAATAGCTCTTGAACCATCTCTTCGCTCAAAGCATTGCGGGTGTCGGGTCGGTTCAGCGTGATATGCAAATGCGGGCCGATTTGCTTCAGAAGCAAAGAGGAGCATTTTGGGAATTCTTTCATCATTTCTCTAATTCTCGATGCCGATTAAGTTTTTCAGTTAGGGAGACACTGATTTATTCGCCTGCTGCTGTACCGCGGGCAGGCCTGAGTTGAGATACTACGCCCTGGCACACGGCAGCGAGTCCGAGACCGATGCAGCGAAGCTTCTCCGATCTTGAATTTGCCGGTAAGAAGAAGG
>JAFIFV010000147.1 GCA_020831845.1 Ectothiorhodospiraceae bacterium | reverse complement strand
CCTTCTTCTTACCGGCAAATTCAAGATCGGAGAAGCTTCGCTGCATCGGTCTCGGACTCGCTGCCGTGTGCCAGGGCGTAGTATCTCAACTCAGGCCTGCCCGCGGTACAGCAGCAGGCGAATAAATCAGTGTCTCCCTAAGCGAATTCTTGGCTTTGGGTTCCCGTTCGCCAGAGGAATCGCGTTGGGAGGCCTTGCCTAAACTGCATCGCTTGCGCGAGTGTGGGCGCGTCGCATGTTGGGTAACTCATGGCGCGCTATAGCGTTGTCCCGGTCGCGGTTTCTTGGATGAAGTACTTGTTAGCGTTAAATGAGGCAGTTATGAAAAGCGACCATATGTTGATTTATCTGGATAGAATGTATCGAATTTTTTGACTGGTTGTGGTTCTCGTAAAGACAATGAGCCTTTTAAGAAAGATATCACAACTTTCTATTCATTTTAAAAAAATAACAAGGTTGCTAAGGTGATAAACGTTACTAGCTTTAAGCGTTTGTGATTGTTTTAATCCTCGAAGCAGGGGTGAAAAGCCGTTTTTCGACCCATTTCATAGTGGGACCTATTCTAGTCCAGTTTCCTGTCAAATTGAAGAGGGATCATTTGCAAACAAGAAATGTATGGTGTTTATTTTCTCTATATCTACTCTCCGCAGCTCGAGAGTCAGGTATTGTCCATCTGGCAAAGGTAAACGAGTGCCCGCGATTTCCGGCGCGGTTCAGTTGCCACCCCCAGAAAGACAGCCAAAATCGGTACGCCGTATCAAGGCGTGCCCGTTCGTGCGCTCAAACAAACGCTGGTGCCTGCGCATAGTCGAGCAGCTCTAGCTTGGGGGGGAAATGCCAGCGCCGACAATTAGGAACAAGGAACAGAACAGCGAGCGTGCGCGCTACGGATCGCGCCTCAACGCCATCAGGCCCTTGTCGGTTGGCGAACCGGCTCGCGCCCGGCACATCGTCCTAGCCCTACTTGGCCAGTGGATCGAGACAGACTACCCTGACTTGGAAGGCGTCACTTTTCAAACGCACTGGTTTCGGCACTCCGCAGTGGGTGAAATGCTCAACTTCATCCGAAGCCTTCCTTTTGAACGTGGTGCTTATTATTTATCGGTCACCTACAGCAAATTGATTGACCACGAGGAGCGCAAGACAGCAGGGATGTTCTTCACGCCGCCAGAGGTGGCAAATAGACTGCTTGCAACCTGCGAGAAACTCGGCGTTGACCTGACCGCGACGCGAATAGCCGATCCGGCCTGCGGAGGCTCTGCATTACTGTTGCCGGTTGCCATTCGCATTAATCAGCTGCTGGCCCGACGCGGCGTGAAGGCTCGCGATCGAATCGTCCACCTCCAAGCACATATCTCCGGCGGTGACATCGATAACACCTTGGGTCGATTATCAGCGTATTTCCTTCAAATGGCTCTGTATGCGGAAGCTCGGGAAAGCGGAATACTCCCAGAGTTTTCGCTGCGGCTTCATGACTCACTGGTCTCCGGGTCCAGCGTTTTCATGGATTTGGACCTGGTGTTGTGTAATCCACCTTTCCGCAAAGTATCCGCGCAAGAAAAACACAAGATCCCGGAGATTTACAGGCACTGGATGAAGGGGCAAGCCAACCTTTACGGCTACTTCATGGCTCTATGTATGGACATGCTCAAGTCCGGAGGCATGGCGGCCATGATCACGCCGTCAGGCTTTTTGTCGGGCCATAGCTTCACGCCTCTGCGAAAGGAACTCGCTTCACACAATACGGTGCGCAACATTGCGCTTAGTCCAAAACGCGCTGCGCTGTTCATCGATGTACAGCAGGAAGTGGCCATTACCCACGTTGTGAGAGGGCGCCGCCCAAGGCGCCGCCCAAAGACTAATGTGGAAACACTTTGCCGAGCGACCCAGACCGACGTTCTGAACAGGGTTAAACTCCCAGACGGGGGACAGATCTGGGCGCTCCCACGCAATGCGGATGATGCGCTAATTCTAGAGCAGGCAGCACGCTGTCCGGCGAAATTGGCTAACTACGGTTATCGTGCGCGCGTCGGGCATCATGTCTGGAATCGTGATGGACATCGACGCCCCCAATACACTAGTGCTGAAGACGTCCTTGCTGCCGGAGCCAGTGTAGTCCCGCTCATCTGGGCTGATCAGATTGCCCCGATGCGCCCGTTCAAACCGGCCTGGGGCAATGCGCCTGAGTGCGTCCAAATGGTGCTGGATTGCAGTGGTGATAAGGTGGATCAATGCACCAGAAGCCCGGCTGTTGTGATTCAGAGGGTAACTAATAACAATCAGAAAATGCGAATTGTTGCGGCGCCTGTGAATCATGATTTTATTTCGCGCTGGAAAGGTTTCGCTGCCGAGAATCATGTGGTGATCCTCGAGAAAACGTCTGAAAATACCTCCCTTTCTCCGAGTCAATTAGCTGAATTGCTCAGCACGAGCTGGGTTAATCGGCAGCTGAGTTGTTTGTCCGCTTCGGCTAATATCTCAGTATTCGAACTGAGCCACCTGCGTCTGCCAGACCCCGACATTCTGCATGCGGCGATCAACGCAGACACCAGTGTGAGCCAGGCCCTTCGAAGCGCGGTGGCGGCATGAAGTTCGGACCAGATCTCGACCAGCTGAAAGCGGCGCGCGAAGACAAGCTAGTGCGAAACAAAAAGCTACTGGAGAAAATGTCCAGTAAGCCTAAGAAAAAAAAGAATAGCCGAAAGCCAGCTAAGGTCAAACCACCGCCTCAGGATCTGCGCCCGACGCCGAAACCTCGGGCCAGCGCGTTGCCGCCAGCACTGGCAAGCAAGGCATCCTTGCCCATGTTGTTCAGAGAAGAGGACAAACAGCCGATTCAGCCGTCCGATGGGCTGGGCGCGTTGGTGGAGCTTTATCGATATGCCTCAGAACACCGTAGCCGACATATTGCGATGTGCTGGCCAGCAGTACCAGGTCAAACTGGGCTGATCCACGCGCTGGCTACCATGAAGAATCAGGCTAATGGGGACAAAATTGGAATTCGAGGCGCTTTATTTCCCTGCAAATCTAACATATTTCATGCCTTGAATCACCTGGGCTGGGATACGAACGATATGCTAGGCATGGTTCGACGCAATGCCGAGGTCGGTATCGGCTACAACAGCTGGATTACACGCGGCCACCGGAATAAAGATCCCTTTCTGTTTTCCGTTTCGGAATTAGAAAAAATTGGTGATCCTAATCTACGTCCGGCCCTGACAGATCTGATGCCCCACTTCTATTCCGGGCCTAGCTACAGCGGTTGGGCGGATTGCTCCCGTCGGTTACTGGGCAACATCCTCGCGCGGACTCGGCGTCGCAAGGTCAGTCAAGCTTTCCGCATGACCGCAGGCGAGGTTATGGGTAGCCCATCTTCGGCGCCGGATGCATTGTTCGCAATTGATGGCCGCCTCTCGGACTCCGAGCTCAAACGGGCAGTCGCCGACCTGTACACACACGATTTCCAGCCCGACGTGGTGCTGATTGCCTGGCCGCTGACGTCGCGCCTGGAGTACCGGAACTGGAAAGCAGTTACAGCCAAGCTGGTCATGATTATTGACCAGGCCGCTGGCGAGAATCGTCCGGGGATTGTTTGCCTTACGGATGACCCGCGCGCCGGATTTGAGTTGCGCAACAAGCTATATGACACGGCGTGTCGGTCTGGGTCAATACCATTTGAGCTCCATGCTGTTGCCAGCCGGGTTGGTGGCGACGGTCTCGTTGTCGAACAGTCCCCGATCTCGGCGACACGACCACTCACCTTCGACGTCCAGGTGGTGGATTCCGATGCAGATAGATTGTGTCGTGACATTTATCGATTGGCGAAAAACAATGGCTTGGACACACTCGATAGCAACCCGCTGGCCGAAGTTATCGGTCTGGTGTCCCGGGTATCTTCCTTGCCTTGTGGTTTGCGGGATCTGAATGATCAGATGCAAGAGGGCGAAATCAGCGAGCGGTCCGCTCGTTTGTATCGCTGGCTCGACGTTAAGGCGGTCTTACAGGAGCACCTCAAAACCGCACCGTTAAAAGTTGATGCCAGCACGCTACAGCAGGCGTTGCATAAAATCTTTGAATTGATGGGCCGAGCCCAAGAGGCTACGAATTTCGCATTGCGTTTGGCGAAGCTGGCGGCGAATGCCGCCCGCTCAACGCACGTTTTGCTGGTTTTTGAATCCGAATTTCGGCGCCGGCTCGCTCGCCGATTTTTATCCCGCTATGCGGATTACCCCAAAGAGCTGCGCTTTGAGCAGCTAAGCCCACGTCTTCATTTCATCATGAGCCAAGACCTGGAGCGCGGACTGACGCAGCATCCAGAGGCGCGCGTGGTGTTCGTAGGTCTGGACAAAGAAGCGACCAAGATCATTATGTGCAGCAATAGTATTCCTAATCACACTACAATTCTGAGTACACACCGCTCAGCCTTGTTCCTTCGGGGGGAGCTGCGCACTATTCTAGAGCACTTCGAAGACACTTTCCGCCCTCTGAAAACACGAATCGAATCACTCATCAACCAAACACCAGACGGTAGTGAATCCATTCCGCTCATGCCCCAGTCCAGCGTTAAATTGCCGGATCTTCGGATTGAGCTTAGCGATGCCGTGATTGATGACCACGATCCGGCGGACCAACCCAATGTTTGGCTGATTCGGCTGGATGATTACCGCACGCTGCGGCGGCTGCCGGAACAGCGAGTATTTATTTACGACCCATTATCCGAAAGCAGTAGTGGGCACGGTTTCAAGGAAAGGGAGGTTCGTGACCTTCAGGTTGGCCATCAGTTGTTTGTTATGTCCGTAGAGCTGCGCTTCGAGCTTGATGAGTTGTTGCGAAAACATGGCATTCAACTGCGCGTCGACGATGAGATCTTTGAGGGGCAGCTTCGGGCTTATCACCAACGCGCCCATGAGTTGCTTAACGAAAGGTTTCCCGGATTAAAACTCGCTGACCAGGTTAGGAAATTGCGGTCCCAGATTCTGGTCCAGAATCCGCAGTGCGCTGAGCACTACCCGCAGCCCGCAGCCATGCGAGCCTGGATCAATTTGAAGGATTACCTCGACCGGCCTATTGAGGAGCTGCGACCGTTTGCTCCGGCTCGCGAGGCCCATTTCAAAGTCTTTGCTCAGACACTGGGTATGGATGAAACGCAGGCGGCGGTGTTCTGGAGCCGAGTCATTCAGCCGTTTCGCTTCGCGCGGCGCACCGGCGGCAAGAAGCTCTCAGATGGTTACACCACCCTGCTGCTTGAACCTGAACACCTTATGTCGCTAGGCCAGATTGCCCGGCGCGAGATCGAATCCTTAACCACCCATGCCCGCGAGCACACTTTCGCCGTGGAGGATATTCAAAGAGGGCAGCGACGAAATGACTGATCCCATAACTCGTGTCGACCCTGCGGCAATCCCCGGCCTGCTCAAGGAGGCCGTGACTGATGCTCTACTCGGTCAAACCTTTGCCCGCCTCAGCGGCGAGGGTGAGAACGGGCGTGCAATATATGGGCTGAAACCTCGGCAAGCATTGAACTCTGGTTTTTTACTCCCGCAGCGCAGCACCAGCGGTGATGATGAAGTGACCTCGCCGACTTGGATCTCCTCCTTGGGTTCGCAGTTCGAGGTCATCGCCCGATCGTCAGGGGTTGTGAAGCTGACCCCGCGTGCCAGTGTGTACGTACGGACGTTGCCAACCATAGAAGAATTCGGGCGAACGTCCTTAGGCAGTCATCTGAAAATCCGCCAGGAGATCGTGCAACGTTATCGGTTACGCCGCGCGGAGTTGCGCAGGGCTTTGCGGAGCGAGCTGGGCGACAAAAGTCATCCGGACTGGAGTGCTCGCTGGGAAGAAATCGAGAGTCAGGCCTGGAACCATGCAGGGGTGCCAGAAAGTCTGCGAAAGGTGCTCGTTGAAACCGAAGGCGTCCAAGAGGAGTCGGATGATCAAGAGCCAGATGGTGACGGCGTCTCGATCCAACTACGTGAACAGGACGAGGAGGAGTTGCGCCGGGAAGTGCTCACATATCAGGCACTGCTGGAACCGCTGCGCATCCCGGACAAATGGCAGCGGCTGGACTTTGCTCTGCCGGATCTTGAACTGGACTTTAATCAATCCGATAGGGGTCTGGAATCCAGCGTTGCTCTGGCCACAACAGAGATGCAGAGAGCAATCGTGCAGCAACTTGCTGCTTGGGCAGCCAGTGAGGAAGGCAAGAATTGGGGCTTTCGCACTCGCCCTAACCTACCGATCTCGGCGGCTCTGGACTGGGCCCAGACTTTGGATTCGCTTCGAGCTTGGAAGGAGCCAGATGCACTGCCTGTCATTAATCTGAGGTGGGAGGTAGAGCGCACCCGGAACTTTCTCGACCCCAGTCGCAACAGCATCAAGATCACGTTGGAAAACGTCAGCGACTATCAGGCCCGCGTTACTGATACAGAGCACAGCCTGTTCTTGACCGGTTTCCAGATGCAATTGCCCCACACGCTGCACGCCCCCCTGAAGCTTGCACGGATTAAGCCCAGCTATCGCTATAACGCGTATCTCAACTATCCCGCAATGGGCGTGAATAACGGCATGGAACTGGTCGCCTGTGATGAGGATAGGATCACACTTCGGACCACTTGGCGCCCGCGCTATGTCCAGCCGCGCATTGTTCCAACCTCGCCCGACGGAGTATCACGTAAGATCCGCGCACTGTCTAAGCCGGAGGGTGTCGACGGTTTGATTCCGCTTGTGCCGGCTTATACCCGGTGGCTTCAGCAGACACGGGCAGAAACTGACCCGACACAAGGACTGCTGCCGACCGAAATGGAAGCCAGGGGAAAAGAGCAAGCAGCCTTTTCAAAAGACCTTGAGAACTGGGAGCGGGAGCGCGATGCAATTGATACGGGGTTGAAGCTGCTGCAGGAGTCCCGCAAAGCTTGGTCGAGTCGGGGGCCGCAAACCGACCCCAAGGCATACGTGTTCGAAGCGTGGCTGGCCATGAACGAGACGATGGCTAACTTCATGGAGAACAAGCTCAAGACCGATGACGTAGAGTGGCGGCTGTTCCAGGTCGCCTTCGTATTGGCGAGCCTCCCTGCGTTGGCCTCTCGCATGCCAGAGTGGGAGAAGTATTATGACCCCAAGCGCGACGATGCCGTGACCTTGCTGTACTTCGCTACCGGCGGCGGCAAATCCGAGGCATTTTTTGGCCTCTTGGTTTTTGCCCTGCTGTTCGATCGACTGAGGGGCAAAAGGCTGGGAGTGACCGCACTGGTGCGCTACCCCTTGCGTCTGCTCACCATCCAGCAGGCCCAACGTTGTGCCCAGGTGCTGGCGTATGCCGAGGAGGTGCGGCGCAAACACGCCTATGGCGGACATCCGCTTTCCATCGGTTTTTGGGTCGGCAGCTCTGGCAGCCCCAATTACATGAAAGCAGAGGGCATGCGAGACGTTCCCAAGATCAGCGATGAGCCAGCGGATGAAACCACTGAAAATCGTCTGCTGCACACTGAGTACCACGCGGCCAGGACCGCTTGGCGCAAGCTGCCGACCTGTCCAAAGTGCCATACAGAAACTGCACTTCGGCAATACGTAGCACATGGCGATACGATGCTGGGGCATTTTTGCATGAATACCGCCTGCATGTTTAACGAAAGCGGGATGACGCCACTGCCGTTTTACATCGTAGACGAGAACATCTATGCCCGGGCACCTTCTGTATTACTGGGCACCGTGGACAAGCTGGCTCTGATTGGTCATAGCGGTAACACAATCCGGCGGATCATGGGCATGTTCGGGGCAGCGCCTTGGATTAATGCTAATGATGAGCGGCTGGTCACGCCGCGAGATACCCAAGATTATCGACGTCAACCAAGCGAAAAAAATCTGGAAGGCATCGCGCCAGCCTACCCAGGCGGTATCGAGGTGTTTCACGACCCATTCCCCGCTCTGATTGTGCAAGACGAGGCTCACCTGCTGAATGAGTCGCTGGGGTCATTCTCGGGCCTGTTCGAGTCCACCCTTGAATCTGTCCTGCGTCAGTTGGCTATTCCGTTGGGTCAGCGCGTTGCCCGAGATCCGGATGGGGCCTTCCGTCGAGCGAAGGTCATTGCGGCTTCCGCGACTGTGAGTGAGCCGGATCGACAATTGGAGCATTTGTATCAGCGCAGCATACCCGCGATGCAGTTCCCTGCACCAGGTCCGTCCCTTTACGAGAGTTTCTATTACAGTCCGCGCCCCGGACAGGGCGCTGGCAGGAATGGCAACACTAACCCAGAGGTGTCCAGCGAGTGGGCTCGAGTGTACATGGCATTCATGACCAATGGCAGGCCCCATACGTCCGTGACGACTGCGGTTCTGGCCCACTTTAATTTGGTGATCACTCGAAACTTTCGTGCGTTGTGCAGCGCCGATGATGACCAGATAGATGCGGTGAAGATTCAGCTGTCCAACCATGTAAGCGATGGACCACTGGCTCAACTGCACCAGGCCGCCATTGCCAATGCCGACGCCAATCAGTTGGCTACTCTGATCGATCTGCATCGGGTCAATCTGACCTACGTGACTAATAAGAAAGGGGGTGACCAGCTACTGGCGGCTCAGGCCGAAGAAACTCGGAAGTTACATGATTGGGAAAGCCAGCCGATTCAGGATCTGGATACGCGCTTGATCTCTGGTGCCGTGGATCAGGGTGAGATTCAAAAGGTGATTGAAGATGCCCAAGATCGCGTTCCTCCGGGGGTTGCCTTCAAGGAAATCGATGAAGAATTGCGTTCGGTTATAGCGACTTCAGCGATCTCGCACGGAGTGGACGTGGATGAGTTCAACTCCATGGTGTTCGCGGGCATGCCATCAGGCATCGATGAATACATTCAGGCTTCCTCGCGCGTGGGGCGCACCCACATTGGCTTCGTACTGTTAGTTCCAACACCACAACAGCGCCGGGACCGCCACATCGTCCATATATTTGATAGCTATCACCGGTTCTTGGAACGGATGGTCCAACCTGCGGCCATTGATCGCTATGCCGAGAAAGCGGTCATGCGGGTACTGCCAAGCGTCATGCAGACCTACTTGCTTGGTGTCGTTCCTTGCGTGTCGATGTTGAGCACCCCCAACAAGAACCAACTTGAGATGCCGTTTCAGTTGGGTCAGATCAACCAAGCCTACCGCAAAGGAGGCAAGCCCTACATGGATCGCATCGTGGGCTTCATCCAGCAAGCCATCGGCTTGGTCGAGCCTTATACCCCGAATGATCCAGACTACTACCGGAACATGATCGAGAGCTGGGTTCGAGTGCGGGTAAACGATGATTGGAGCAATCAGACCACCCTTACAGAGTCAGTGGAAGGCTATTTCCGTAATCAGACGCGGACCATCCTCAAACCGATGATGTCTCTACGCGACGTGGACGAGATGGGCACCATCTCCGGCAGCCTGAAGCCCAATCAGCCCGTGGAGCATTTGCTAAATGCCATGGATTTCATTCGCGGCGGCACAGCCAACATAGAAGAAAGTGAGCACAGCTAGGAGCGCACATGGCACGCAATGCAGAACCAAACGGTCCAGCAAGAAAGCCGCCCAGCATGAAACGTTCTCAGGGGCAGCTCGCCAATGCCTACGCACCGGGCGCATTCTTCACATTTGAGGGTGGACGCGGCGCTTGTATGAGCCGGGTGAACCCGAACGCGTCGGGGCATGAAAAGATCCTGCAACGCGAGCATCAGCAACAAGTCATCGCTCGGCTGAATGAAGCCTTGCGCAGCTGGCTAGACCGGGCGCGGGCAGCCCGAGCCGGAGCTGATCCGGACAGCCTATGCATGGACGATGCTCTGCTCAAGGATGGTCAGTTGGAACTGCCTTCAATTGATTCGCTGGTGTTCCTTCGGCCTGACACAGTGACCTATGAGCCTATGCCCTTGGCCTTCGTATGTCGGCATTGTAAGCGCTTTGAGCATTTCGAGAGCATTCGCGAGTTCGATCGCAAAAGGCATCGCTTGACCGGCAAGTGCGCGGATCGTGACGTGAAATGCCATTGGCGCCAGCTCGATGTAGTATTTGTCAGCCACACGGGCGAAGTCGAGGTCCCACAGCCGGGCCGGCACACCTGGTCCCAGAGCGCTGGGGAGGTGCAGCGCTGGCACAAGACCTGCGAGCACTGCCAAGGCGATCGGTTCTGCCTGGACACCAATTCCAGCCAGATCGGAAAGTGGTATTTTTACTGCGCCAAGCCGGGTTGTATCGGCCAGCGCTCTCACCGGCACTGGCACCAATACTCGGCTTACCTGACCGGCCATTATCGCGACCAAGCGGCCGGTAGCCATGTGAATGAGTGCCGCATGGTCCCGCTCTCTTATCGGGCGAGTATGGTGCACTACGCTCAAATGGAGCGATTCGTTCTGGTGCCGACCTCGCAGCAGCAGCTGCTAAATATCATCAATAGCTCGAATCCGGAGCTGATGCACGAATTTCTGGCCAAGCGCTTCCGTTATCCCGGCGAGGAGTACACCGAAGAAGAAATTCAAGAGCGTCTGGAGCAGGCGGGCAGGAGCGAGGAATGGCGGAACTACAAGTCCCTCCTTGATATGGCCGAAGTGATGAAGGAACAGCCGGACACTGCTGAGCGCATGCTCGCAATGGCACGGGAGAAGCTGGACAGCTTCACGAGGGGTGATCCGCCCCTTCTGGAGTCTCGTTATGAACTGCCAGCTTCAGTGCGGATGGGAGTTGCCAACCGAGATGCGTTTACTGGTCGCTTTGATCCGTTTGTGCTGGCTGTGGAGCATGAGGCGCTAGAGCGCGGAAAACTGAAGGTTGGCGACGCAGGAAACAAGCAGACGTTTGTGCGCTTTACTGCCATGGACAACGATCTCTCCCCCAAGGACCCAGCAGAAAAAGCGGCCCAGGAACAAGAAACCCGGCGCCTCATGGGCCAGATGGGAATCGAAGACATGGGTTTGATCCGCGAGTTTGATCTATGCCAGTTCACATACGGCTATTCCCGGCTAGCCTCGGGCCCGCAGGCAGAGATTAGCGGCGAGATATACCCGACAAAGTTGCGAGTATTTGATCGCGTGCGGACCGAGGACGGATCACGTCGTCCCATCTATACCATCACCCAAGCGAACGAGGCCATCTACGTACGCCTGAATCCCTCTTCTGTATATGCCTGGCTGGAACAGATGGATTTGGTGGATCTGCCGGACTGGACACCGGGTGGTATCGACATCGGCGGAAAAATACTTGAGGTGGCGCAGCCTTTCGGGCGCTTCTTCTCGCTACTCACCCCGGGCCCTGCAAGAACGTATCGGTACATCTATACCCTTCTGCATACCTATTCCCATGTGCTGATGAAAGCGGTCGCAGAGAACTCTGGCCTGGATCTGTCCTCGCTGAGTGAGTACATCTTTCCCGCAGACCTCGCATTTGTTGTTTACCGCAATGGCACTACTATGGATCTGGGCAATCTGTCGGCACTTTGGCGCAATGACAACAACAGCTTCTTGGAACGCCTAACTGATCCGAAAATGAATCGCTGCAATTCCGGTCAGCTGTGCCCCGGATCCTGTCCCGATTGCATCACGATCCCGGAAACTTCCTGCATTGCCTCCAATAATCTGTTGTCACGCTCAACCTTGATCGGCGGCAAAGCCCCGACTTTTGACCAGGCTCACGCCAATCAGCGCATTCCCGGCTTTTTCGAAGTTCTGCTTGATGCTGTCGAGTGACGACAACCTAATCTTCCAGGCATTGATGCGCCAAGGTCCTCTGGCTTGGTGCTTGTGTACGCTAGCCGCAGAGAGGCGCTGGACGCACCGTATGGACTTGGCGTACCTTTGCCAGGCTATGGGCATGCCCAGCACGAAGCGTAATGCGCTCCATGAACTATTAAAGGATCTGGGGCAGAAAGGCTTGGTGGAACAGCATGGCCGAGATTGGGTGCCAGCTCCAACCGTGGACTTCGAGCGCTGGGCTGCTCGTCTTGAGGGTGCGCTAACTCTCAAGGCCGAGCATGAAACTATCAACGCGGTTGAGATCGTTCTGTCCCGTCCCCCTGAACCGAGCGTCTTCACTCAAGAGCTTATGAGCAGCTTGCGCTCAGACTGGGGCCTGCTCAATACAGAGTCAATTCTTCCCGCGATTGCACAGGCGGCCCGTGAGCGGGCTGTGATCGTTTCACCGTTCATTGATGACTACGGTATCAAGCGGGTGCTGAACTTCTTTCGGCAGACGCCGGCCCCGGATAAGCACCTGATATACCGGAACGACAAAGATGGAGTGCAGGAGGCGCTTTCCGAAGCCCAGGGCGAGTTGCTGGATCTCGGGGTGCAGATACATCGCTATTACCTCCCGCTACCAGAACGAGGCAACGAGAGCTTTCACGCGAAGATCGTTCTTGCCGATCGGCATATGGCGCTGGTGGGGTCGTCCAACATGACCCGCTGGTCGATGCGCTACTCCCTGGAGTTGGGCATCAGAGTCCGGGGGCACGCTGCAGGTCGTGTCGCCGATGTCATTGATGCCATGTTAGCTTGCTGCAGCTAGGGAAACACCTTGAATGCTTTTTGCGTGGGTTGGGCTATCGTAGTTGCGACGTGAGCGTCAGAACTCTATCGGACTGACGTTGCCCGCAGAAATTGGACACAGTGATACGCCGCGTCTTCTGGTTTTCCCCAGGCCATAGGCGGACACCCACACTACCTTGACATCAATCACCAGCCACGTACCCTTTTTCTTACGCTAGGGACTTACGGCGCACTGTCAGACGACACAAGGAAGGGTCGCCCCTCTCCCCACACGCCGCATAGCACGGGATCTGTCGCATCCCGGGATGTCCCCGGCGACGAGACAAGGAAAAGCCACAGGGAAGAGAGCACCATGTCCATCCTCATGGAATACGGATCAATCCAGGGCGAGACGACTGACACCAGTCACTCCGGTTGGCTGGATATCGAGGAAATCAACTTCGATGGCGTCAAGCGGCGGATTACCTCCAAGGCGTCCACCAGCCATGACCGCGAATCCGCCAATAGCGAGTTCAGCGAGATTGTTCTCATTCGGCATATGGACAAAGCCTCGCCGGCACTTTTCCTGGAAGCCTGTCAAGGTCGCGGCAAGGAGCTGATCCTCCACCTCACCAAGACCTCAAGCACGGGTGCCGGGGCCGATACGTACCTCCAGTACGTGCTGAAGAACGCAATCATCAGCGGCTACGAGGTCATGGCAAGCCGTTACTCCCGGTGCCGCCCCGCCGAGCAGCTCACGGTAAGCTTCACGTGTATGGAGCTTCGGTACACACCATATGACGATGAGGGTAAGGCCCTCGCGCCCGTCGCAGTGGGATATGACCCCACAACGCATATGTTGGCCTGATAGGTCAGGTTGTCCAAGGACAGGAACAGAAACGCAAGGAGCCGCACCATGCCGAACACCGCCCATGCCGCACTTCCCACCTGCCCCGGCCGAGAGCTGGTGCAGCTTGCCGAGATGGCGGGAATCAACTGCATCCATCTTGCTAGCGTCAGCGAACAGGATGCTGTGGAAGCCCTCACCGGTCTTATCCTCTATCACCATCTGGACGGCCGCGCGCGCGCCGCTGTGCACGAACACCGCCGCACTTTGCCCAGTCCCTTCCGGGCGGCGCTGGATCGGGAGCAAAAGCGGTTTGACTCCGAGTCGATTCGCTGGGGCAATGGCAGCGGGAACACGCAGACGGCTCGGGGGCGGTCGGTCAATTTCGATGCTCTGGGGATCAGACCGAACACAATAGATGTGTACGGGGTCGATCTGAACTATGTCGCGGTGGACGGTGCGTTTGTCGTATTTCTAGATGACGAAAAGCTGTGGTACTACACGCAGAACGCACGGCAGGGCCGGATGAACTTCTATGTCGCCGGGGCAACGCAGCGGGCAGCGCAGTTTTTTGGTGCATATACGCTCTCCCGGCCGGTGACAAAGACCGCAGGCCTAAGCCGCATCGCTGATGTGATTAATCGACGAACGGGAAAGGATGGCGGGCGTGTAGTCGCGGGTGCGGGGCTATTCTTTGCGCAGGAAGCTATCCCATTGTGGGGTGATATCGTTGGAACCCCGGTCCCGGCGAGCGGAACGGCACGGGTATTGGTGTGGATTAGTGAAGACAAGGAAACCTGGGACCGAAGGGTGAGATTCGATATTGATCCCAATGGGACAGTCACTTATCGCGTCTTCGGGCAATGAGTCATAACAATCCGTCCGCGATTGGAGCATTGGTAAGGATATGTTTGGGACAATCACACTGATCGGCGCAGCGATTTGCCTAGTGCTCGCGATCAACTACCTCGGCCACCGCAGCATGACCAAGACGCAGATGTTCGCATGGAGCGTGGGGGTTGGGGCGTTCTTCGTAACCGTGGAATACCTACGCGGTAATCTGAGTTGGTGATCTTCCGAGAAGAGCGCCTGGAACGGGAGCTGGGGAACACCCATGATCTGCAGTGCCTAGATGGGCGTCTCGTACGTGTGGCGGACAAACTTAATGAACTTCAGACAGAAAGTTTACGCTTGCAGAAGATCAATCAACAAAGACTCAACGCTCTGGCCGAACTGAAACAATCCCTGCTGCAAAAAACCTTCTCCGGCGAGTTGACCGCCGATGCGGCGGATGTGGAGCACAAGGGGGAGGCGGCGCTGGCATGAACGAAGCCGAGACCCGCGCCGAGCTGATCGACCTGGCCCTAAAAGAAGCTGACTGGGGTGCGGTGGGCGCCAGCCGGGTGCGGCGCGAGATGATTACCCTGGGCCAGCTGCAGGACGTTGCCGGTAAGGAGGTCGCGTAACAGTGGACGCCCAAAGCCCCATCGTCATTTTTGAGGATGCCGACAAGGCCGTCGAGGTACGGCTGGACAAAGATCAGGAAACCGTCTGGCTGACGCAGGCTCAGATGGCGGAGCTGTTTGGCGTCAAGCCCCAGAACATCACCATGCATTTGAAGAACGTCTACGACGAGGGCGAGCTGGCGGAGGATGCAACTTGTAAGGATTTCTTACAAGTTCAGCAGGAAGGCGGACGAGAGGTCAGACGCAAGCGCAAGCACTATAACCTGGATGCGGTAATCTCGGTGGGCTATCGGGTCAGTTCCGCGCGGGCGACGCGCTTCAGGATATGGGCCACCCGCGTCCTGCGGGAGCATCTCATCCGAGGCTGGACCCTGAACCGCCAACGCTTCGAGGAAAACGCCCGGGAGCTGGAAGCCGCCCTGGCGTTGGTACGCAAGGCGGCGCAGAGCCCGTCACTCGATATGGGCAGCGGCCGGGGGCTGGTGGACATCGTCAGCCGTTACGCGCAGACCTTTCTACTGCTGCAACGCTACGACGAGGGGCTGCTGAGTGACCCGCAGGCCCAGCCCGGCGGCACCCTGCCTTCGCCGGCCGAGGCACGAACCGCCCTGGAGGGCCTGAAAACCGAGTTGATGGCGCGGGGCGAGGCCACGGAGCTGTTCGCCCGCGACCGGGGTGACGGTCTGGCCTCGCTGCTGGGTAATCTGGACCAGAGTGTGTTTGGCGAGCCGGCCTACCCAAGCGTGGAAGCCAAGGCTGCGCACCTGTTGTACTTCGTCATTAAGAATCACCCGTTCTCGGACGGCAACAAGCGCAGCGCCGCTTTTCTTTTCGTGGATTTCTTGCTCCGCAATGGCCGCCTGCTGAATGAGGCTGGTGAGCCGGTGATCAATGATGTGGGGTTGGCGGCGCTGACCCTGCTGGTGGCCGAATCCGACCCGGCCAACAAGGAGACCATGATTCGTCTGGTGATGAATATGCTGGCGGGGGAAATCAATGAATGAAGCCACCTTCAATGAGGCGGAAACCCGCGCAGAACTGATCTGAAGGCGGCGGGCTGGGGCGTTGTGGAAGCCAGCCGGGGAGAAGGGACTAGAGGACACCCATAAACTGCCCGCGGCGTCCGATACCTCCTCTCGAAGCGGTAAACGCGCGTTCCAATGAGGGAATGGCTTTGTAAAGACAGACTCAGGCGCAGCCGTGGGCGTGGCGGACGGCGCGACCGCTCCAGTTCACAAGCTGCCGGTAGTTCGTGAAGGAGAAGGTGAGGTGGTCTGGTGCCCTGAGGCTTTCCGCTTCCTTGAAGGGCAGCAGCGGCAGCGGATAGGCTACTGGGGAAGTGCAGGCAGTAAAAAAATCATGTGGCACTTCGACTCAATAAAATATGAATAATATTTCTCGCCCTTCCAGCCTTAACATCATCTCCCCGCTTTGGTTGCTCGCCTTTGCCGGTTCCGGTCTGTTTTATATTGCCCTGCGGGATTTCATTCCACAGCACGCGGGCTGGTTCTTCAAGATCATCCCCATTGTCCTGCTGCTGCAACTGGCGCTGACAAAGGCCCACGGAAAGACCCGCAGTCTTCTGGCTGTGGGCCTGGTGCTGTCAGGTATTGGCGATGTCTTGCTGGCCCTGGAAGGTCTGTTCGTTCCTGGGCTTGGCGCCTTTCTGTTGGCGCAAGTGGTCTACACTGCGCTGTTTCTGACGCAGTTTCGTTGGCGTATCAGTCGATTGCCCTGGGCCGCATTGATTGTTGCGTACGCACTGGCCTGCAGCCTGTTTATTATCCCAGAGACCGGTGGGATGAAGGCCGTCACAACCGCTTACATGATCGCGATCAGTCTGATGGCCATATCCGCAGGCTTTCGGGCAGACAAGAACTTCCTATGGGTGGCAGTGGGCGCACTGATCTTCATGGTCAGCGATACGCTGATTGCCATCAATCTGTTCGTCGCGCCTTTCGACTATTCGAATGTTGCCATCATGGCCACCTACTATGCGGCCCAGGGTCTGATCTGTGTTGGCATCGTCAGGCATGGCTGCCTGGAAAAGACCTGAAGGTCACAGCGGCAGCGCCAGGCTGAGCCCCGTCACCCCAAGCAGTGCGAACACCAGTTGGCGAAAGCGCACCTCGTCGATGCGACGATGCAGCCACTCGCCAATCACGATGCCCGCCAGCACCACCGGCAGATAGGTGGCGACGCGCGGCAGGGCCGGCAGCAGGCTTCCGTCCGCAAGGTACACCAGCGTCAGCAGGCTGTTGAGGCTGAACCACACCGTGAGCAGTGTGGCCCTGAGCTGCGCCTTGGGCAGTGGGCTGCCGGCCAGGGCGTACACCAGCAGCGGGCCGCCGGAGGCGAACAGGCCGTGGGTGATGCCGGCGCCGAAGGTCAGGCCGCGGGCAGCGAGCGGGCCGTGAACCCGAGCCGGGCGCGCGCGCCAAAGCCGCCACAGCTCGCGAGCGGCAAACCACAGCACCAGCAGGCCGAACAGCGTCTGCAGCAGGTTGTTGCCCAGGGCCGGTCTGGCGAAATAGCCGACCACCGTGCCGGCCGTCATCAGCGGCAGGATCAGCTTGAGCAGTGTGGCGCGGTGGATATGGCGGCGGTGGCGAAGGCACAGGTAGCCGGTCAGGACGATGTTCAGTGGCACCAGTACCGGCAGCAGCTCGGGAATGGGCAGCAGCAGCGCGCCTAGCGACAGGGCAATGACGATGCTGCCAAAGCCGGTCATGGCCTCGACCGTGTATGCGAGCAGGATGAAAAGCCCAAGCCAGAGCCAGGGATCGATCATTGCTGCAACTCCACGGCGAACTTTTTCATCATGATGCGCTGGTAAAGGTCCGGCCGCAGGCGCCAGAGCAGGCTGCCGATCATCGCCAGGCGGTCGGAGTACACCCTCTTCTGGCGCCGCTCCAGCGCGCGGACGATGCGGGCTGCCATCCACTCGGCGCTCCTGGGCTTGCCGACGCTGGAGCGCGCGTGGCGGGCCGGGCCGCCGTCAAAGCCCAGCGCATTCTGCTCGATGGGGGTGGCGAGAAAGCCTGGATAGGCCATGAGTACATGGATGCCATGCTGTAGCTGCTCGCCGCGCAGCACCTCGAACGACTGTGCCAGGGCGCTTTTGGCGGCGCAGTAGGCGCTGCGGCCGAGCACCGGCATCCAGCCCGCCATCGAGCCTATGTTGACGATGCTGCCGCGCTGTTGCTGCAGTTGCGGCAGCGCTGCCAGCGTCAGCGCCAGCGGTGCCTGCCAGTTGACCCGCATGACGCGCCAGAGCACCTCGGGGTCTGTTTTCTGGGTGAGCGAGCGGTGGGTGATGCCGGCGTTGTTGACCAGCACGCCAACGCCGCCGAAGCGTGCGGCGGCCGTCTCGAGCAGGGCGCGGTGGTGCGCCGGCTCGCAGATGTCGCCGGCCAGGGTGGCGATGCGCTCCGGCGCGTTCAGCGTTTGCGCCCGCTCGCGCAGCATCGGCTCGTTGATATCGGTGAGCAGCAGGTTATCGCCGCGGGCGAAGCAGGCCTGCGCCAGCGCCCAGCCCAGCCCGCTCGCGGCGCCGGTGATCAGTACGCAGCTCATAGTTGCCCTCGCGCGCGGGCGTGCTCGACGTAGAAGCGGAAGGTCTCCTCGGAGGTCTTGGCCGGCGTGTAGCCGAATTCTTCTTTCAGCCGCCGGTTGCTCAGCACCGGGCGGTAGCGCAGGAAGTTGACCTGTTCGGGGCCGTAGCGGCCCACTCCCAGACGGCGGGCGCACCATAGCGCACCAATGATCAACCAGGCCGGTAGTGCCCGCACCGGTTTGCCGAGGATGGCGGCGATCTGGTGCACGGTGAGCGCGCCGTCGCCGGCCATGTTGTAGATGCCGCTGCGATCCTCACGGATGCCGGCCTCCATGGCGCCGATGACGTCCTCGTCCCAGATGAACACGAAAGGTGAATCGCTGCCCTGAACGGCGATTACCCGCTTGGCCTTGAACAGGTTGGTGATCAGATTGTCGGTGGCGCTGCCAAGCATGGTGCCGGGGCGGAAAACCAGCTGGGTCAGCTCCGGGTGCTCGCGCCGGTAGTCGGCCAGCAGGGCTTCGATCTGGCGCTTGTGGTCGGCGTAGGCGAACACGGCGTTGCCGCGCAGCGGGTCGTTCTCGTCGATCCACTCCGGGTTATCCGGGTGGTAGCCGTAGGCGGCGCCCGAGCTGGTTACGGTCAGATGCCGCACCCCGGCGCGCTGGCAGCAGGCCAGCAGGTTGCGGGTGCCGTTGACGTCGATGTCGTAGTCGCGGGCGCGGTCACGGCTGGCCTCCAGCACCGAGGCCAGGTGTACCACGTGGCTGATGCGCTTCTCCCTCAGCAACTGCTCCAGCGCCGGGTCGCGGATGTCGAGCAGGTGGATGGGGAAGGAAAGTTCGCGGTGCCGGATATCGGTGCCTACCACGAAGTTGCCGCGGGCCAGGCGCTCGCCGAGCAGGCTGCCGATGTAGCCTGCGGCACCGGTGATCAGGATTCTCTTGCGCATTGTCGTTGTTCTCCGGCAAAGGCTATTTGGGCAGCGAGCCGGCCACGATGTCGGCGGCCTTGGCAGGACTCGGAGTACGGCGCGACCAGTAGAGCGCCAGCGCGCTGCCGGCCACCAGGTGCCAGACGCCCCAGAATGCGGTGATCAACATCATGTCGCCGGCGCCCGGGAGGAAGGTGAACAGGATCACCAGCCCCAGCCCCGAGTTCTGGATGCCGACCTCCATGGTCACCGCTCGACGGTCGGCTTCCGGGAGCCGCAGTAGGTAGGCCATTGCTGCGCCCAGCGAGAGGGCCAGCAGGTTGTGGCCGGCGACCAGCCAGAACACGGTATGGAAGCGGTCCAGGAACAGTTCAAAGTTGTTACCGAAGGCGATGGCGACGAAACCCATGAACACCAGCAGCGAGATGACGCGGAACGGCTTGTCGCTGCGTTCGGCCATCTGCGGGAAGCGCTGGCCGACCCACATGCCCAGCAGCAGCGGCAGGCCCAGCACCAGCACCACGAGCGTCAGCACCTGCAGCGGGTCCAGGGCGATGCTGGTGAGCAGCTCGCGGGTGTGCGGGTTGAGCCAGCCGTAGAGGGCGAAGTTGAACGGCGTCATCACGATCGCCGCCAGGCTGGACACCGCGGTCATGCTCACCGACACGGCGACACTGCCGCGCGCCAGCCAGGTCATGACGTTGGAGAAGGCGCCGCCCGGGCAGGCAGCGACCAGAATCATCCCCAGCGCCAGCGCCGGGTCGATCGCCAGCCACCAGGTGACCAGGCAGGTCGCTGACGGCAGCAGCACGAACTGGGCGATCAGCCCCGCCACGGGCGCCACCGGCGCCTTGACGATACGCTTGAAGTCCTCGGTCTTCAGGGTCAGCGAGACGCCGAAGATCATGCAGGCCAGGATTGCGTTCAGCAGTACCAGGCTGGCCGGGTCGAACTGGATGGCAGCTTCGGTAGGCATGATGACCTCACGCGACGCTGCTGGAAGAGACCAGGCCCGCCGCCGGCAGCGGCGCCAGGCCCCGCCGCAGCTCGCGGGCGTGCCCCGCCAGTGCCTTGCGGTAGCTTTCCTTGTGTACGTAGTAGGCCATGCGCTCGAGCTTGAGGTAGCGATAGCCGCCGGTGATGCGGCTGGCGGCATGGCGCCGCTTGGCTTCGGTCAGGCGCGCGGCGGCCGCCCCGCCGGCGGCGCGCTGACGGATGTACAGCGCCACCAGTTCGGCCTGTTCGTTGCGGCCTTCCCAGCCAAGACCGGCGGCTTCCACCATGCCGAGCACGAACAGGTTGTCGTAGTTCGGGTGGAAGATGTTCAGGTACAGTTGCGGCGCTCCCGTGCTCTGCGGCCAGTTCAGGTACGCGCGATCGATGAAGGGGTAGTGCAGCTTGTAGCCGGTGGCGAGCAGGATGATGTCGTAGTCGCCTTCGCTGCCGTCCTTGAACTGCACCCGCTCGCCGTCGATGCGGGCGATATCGCCGCGCGGGTGGATGTCCCCGTGACCCAGATGATGCAGGATCAGCGAGTTCATCACCGGGTGCGACTCGTAGATCCGGTAGTCCGGGTCCGGCAGCCCGTAGGCCGAAGGCTTGCCCATCACCAGCCGGATCAGGCCGCCGTCGAGCATTTGCTTGAGCCTTCGCGGCAGCTTGAGTTTGCCGCCCAGGGTGTCGATGGGGCGGCCGAACAGGAACTTGGGCAGGAAGTAATAGCCGCGACGCACCGACAGGTCGACGCTGCGCGCATGGTGCACGGCATCGACCGCGATGTCGGCGCCGGAGTTGCCGCAGCCGACCACCAGCACGCGCTGATCGGCCAGTTGCTCCGGTGCGCGGTACTCGCTGGAGTGCATCACCCGGCCGTCAAACTTCCCCGGTAACTCGGGTACACTCGGATGATTCAGCGTGCCGTTGGCGATCAGCACGCCGTCGAAGTGGCGACTGCGTTGGGTGCCGTCGCGTTCGGTGGTCACCAGCCAGCCGTCACCGTCGTGCTCGACGGCCACCACGCGGGTGTTGAACTCGTAGTGCTGATAGAGCCCGAAGTGGCGTGCGTAATCGCGAAAGTAGCGGCGCAGCTCGCTGTGGTGCGGGTAGGGCGCCACCGACTCGTCCATGGGAAATTCGGCGAATTCGGTGGTGCGCTTGGAGGAGATGAGGTGCGCGGTTTCGTACATGGTGCTGTGGGGGTTGTCGATGTCCCACAGCCCGCCGACTTCGCTGTGCAACTCGAAGCCGGTGAAGGGAATGCCGTGTTTGCTCAGGTTGCGTGCTGCCGCAAGACCCATGGGGCCGGCGCCGATGACCGCGTACATCGCTCTCTCCTCTCTGCCATTATCGTTATAGCGATTCTTTATTTTCAGAGTAGGGCATCCGCCGTGATCGTTGTTGGCTTAAACGGGACCGGGGCGCGGTCAATTCGGGACCTGGTGCGGAGGTACGGGCGGTGACGACCTCGCCGACCGTCAGCCTGCGCTTCAGCCAGGCCATCGTGCAGGCCTGTGACCGGCTGAATCTCGTGCTGCCCGCGAGGCTGCGCAGCGAGCTTGCCTCGTTTCCGGCGCGGGTGCCGTTGCCGCTGCAGGACGAGTTGTGGGAATCCATTGCCAGCGCGAGCGACGACCCGTTGATCGGGCTGCGGATCGGGCTCGAGGTGCAGGTCGGCCACCTGGACAGCGCCGGGCTGCTGCTGATGAGCTGCGAGACGCTGGGTGACGGGCTGGAGGCGCTGCAGGAGTATTTCCCGATTATCGGCGAAGGGAGCGTCTGCGACCTGCGCAAGCAGACTGACGGTTGGCGGGTGCGCTACCTGCCCGGCTACGACGTGCATCAGGCGATACGTGGCGAGGCGGCCATTGGCTGCTCCGTGCATCTGTCGCGCTGGATGACGGGCGGCGGCGTGATGCCGTTGCAGATCTGCCTTCAACATGCGCCGCGGGGGCCGCTGGAGCGCTACCGGATGCTGCTCGGGCAGTCGCCGCAGTTTCGCACCGAGGACTACAGCCTGCTGTTCGCCGCCGCCGATCTGCGCCAGCCGCTGGTTCAGGCAAATGCGACGATGCGAGCATACCTGCAGCAGGCGGCGGACCAGATGCTGGCTTCGCTCTCGGCCCAGAGCCTGGCGGTGCAGGTCGAGGCGCTGGTGCGACACCATCCGCAGTGGGGAAAGGATCGCATTGCTGATCTGCTCGGCATCAGCGGCCGGCACCTGAACCGGCGTCTTGCGGAGGAGGGCAGCTCCTTCAAGCTGCTGCGCGACGCCACCCTCTACCGCATGGCTCGCGAGCGGCTGCGCGGCAACGAACGCTTGCGTGAGATCGCCAAGGCGTTGGGCTTTGCCGATGAAAGCTCGTTTGCCAAGGCGTTCCGGCGCTGGACGGGCTCCAGCCCGGCACAGTTTCGCGAGCGGGCACAAGCGCATACAGAGTGAGGGTCCAGCGGGGGGGACGATACCGGTTTCGAGGTCTGGACATCTCCAGCATGCCGGAACCTGGGGATGCCGGACCTGGCGGCACGGTGATGGGGATGGTTCCAGTCATTGGACCACTGCGTTACGTGTTCCGAGAGAGGGCGTATGCATCACCTGACGTGCAGGTGCGGCGCGGTGCAGGGTCGTGTGCTGAGCGGCACCCCAAGGGTTTGAACGAGAGGACACCCATAAACTGCTCCTTCGCGCAGGGATGTCATGTTCGACGTGCCTCTTATGTAGAGCGTGATCCGAAATGGCAGCCACCTCACCCGGAGAGGGGTGGCCAGCCGTATCGCGTCAGCTGGGCTGACAGGTTGGGTGCCCAGTGAGCCCTTGTGAGTGGAGTCAGGCGTTGCTGAGTTGGTGTAGGGGCGTTCTGGATGTGGCCGCCACGATCACGATGGCGGTAATGTTCGCGCAGATGCTCGCCAGGATCGGTAGCGCGTAGCTTTGATGCAGATCGAAGGCGAACCCCGCTGCTGCGGGGCCAATCAGAGTGCCAAATGCCACGCTGGTGTATAGGATCCCGATAAGGCTGCCGACCTTGCGTTCACCAAAGTAGTCCATGACGACGGCTGGCAGCACAGCGACCCAGCCGCCATAAAAGACCCCATAGGCGAGTGCGAAGATCATCAGCAGCCAGAGGTCCTTTGCGATCAGCCAGATCATCATGGCAAGCGCCATGCCGACGAACATCGCCAGCAGGGAAATGGGCCGCCCGAACCGGTCGGCCAAACCGCCGAGGAGGAAGCGCCCGCCCGTGCTTCCGACCCCGATCATGGCCAGAAGGTAGACTGCCGCCGAGGGCGTGACGCCGTGGTCCATCGCATAGGGGACGAGGTGGGCGAACGGCACGAATACGCCGAATGAGCAGAGCAAGCAGGCGGCGTATAGGCCGAGGAAGCGCGGTGATTTTATGGCTGCGGCGACGGAGAAGCCCCTGGGTGGCTGGAACGGGGCGCCGGCCCGTATGAGATCGCCGTCGGGGCCAACGCCTCGATCCCGGGGGCTGTTAACAATCAGAAGCGCCATTCCCGCGCCTGCGACCACCGCGAGACCGCCAAGCAGGAAGTAGGCGCCGCGCCACCCGAAGGATTCGATTAGCAGAACGGCAAGCGGTGGCATAACGAGTGTGCCCACCCCTATTCCGCTGACTGCGAGTCCCGATGCGAACCCGCGGCGGCGGACGAACCATCGCTGTATGGTGCCCAGCACTGGCACATATGCGAGGCCCACACCAAGCCCCACGCCAAGCCCATACGCGATATAGACTTCCGTCAGGTTGCGGGCCGAGCCCGCCAACGCGAGCCCAAGTCCCACCAGAATCATGCCGGCGACCGCCAGCGAGCGAGAACCCCAGCGGTCCGCGAGCGGCCCGCTCAGGACCCCGAGGCCGAAATACAAAAAGGCCGCCAGCGAGAACACCAGGGAAACCGAGCCACGCGAGGCGGCAAACTCGGCCTGCAAGGGAGCGACGAAGGCGCTGAACGTATAGGCGCTCCCGAATCCGACGAAGGTGACGGCGAACGCGGCAGCAACCACGACCCAGCCATAGAAGGGGCGCGAGGGCGTCGAGTTGTTATTCATATGGGACTCCCTTTAGGCGCACGGGTGGCGGCGATGCCAGGCCGTCGTGCTCTGAAAGGCGACGCCGGCACGAATGAGCATCGCCTCGTTGAGATGACCGGAGACGAGCTGGAATCCGATCGGCAAGCCCGACTCGGTGAAGCCGCCGGGCAGCGTGATGGTGGGATTGCCGCTTAGGTTGAAAGGGCAGGTGTATCGTTGCAGCTTGAGTATCAGCTCAGGCTGTGCACCCAACGTCTGTATTGTGTCGAGGCTCAGCGGTGCGAAGGGGTGCGCCGGAGTAAGCAGTAAGTCGACGGCGCTGAAAAAGGTGGCAACACAGCCACGAAAATCCAGACGTCGCAGCAGTAGCTTCTGGTAATCGATGCCGGACAGGGTGCCACCCGCTTCAATAACGGATGCCAGCACCGGGCCGTACTCGTCCTTGCGCACGGGATAGGTGGCCTGGTGCGCCGTGGCCGCCTCCACCGCGCAAATGGGGGACCAGTCAGCGACCGACTGCGCTACATCGGGGAATGCGACGTCAACGATCCGGGCACCGAGCGCGCGAAAAACCTCCATCGCTTCCGACAGCACCCTCTGGACAGCGGGGTCGACATCGTCGCTGTTCCACTCGGTGTCCACGCCGATACGCATGCCCGGGATGCCTTGCCTGATAGCCGCCATGTAATCGGGGGCCGGACCTGGTATCGCGGTGGGATCCTTCGGATCGCCGCCGGCGATGGCTGCCAGGAGCGCGGCGGCATCCGCGGCGCTACGGGCCATGGGACCGACGTGATCCATGCTCGCGGCAAGCTCGAATACACCATGGCGGCTGACGCGCCCCCAGGTCGGTTTCAAGCCCGTCACGCCATTAGCAGCGGAAGGCCATCGGATCGAGCCACCGGTATCGGAGGCAAGCGAGCCGTAGCATAGTCCCGCAGCCGTCGCTGCGCCGGGCCCGCTGGAGGATATACCGGGCCAATAGTCGGTGTTCCAGGGATTCCTGGGCGGTGTGATCAATGGATGGTGATCGGAGTAGGCGCCTTCCGTGAGCTGTAGTTTGCCCAGTAGGACCGCGCCAGCGTTCTTGAGCCGTCGTACCACCGTGGCGTCTTCCGTGGGGCAATAGTCCTTGTAGATCGGCATGCCGGCTGCGGTCGGGAGACCTTCGGTCCAGCAGAGGTCTTTCACGGCAACGGGCACGCCATGCAAGGGGCCCCGATATCTACCCGCCGCGATCTCCGCTTCGGCCGCCTCGGCTTGGGCCATGGCAAGATCTGCCGTCACCAATGCGTAACTGTTGAGCTCGCCGTCCATGGCGGCGATGCGATCCAGCTGCGCATGCGTTACCGCAACCGGTGACATCTCGCCTGTATTGATAAGGGCAGCCAGCTCGGTGAGCTCAAGGTAGTGCAGGTCCGTAAATTGGGGGTTCAAGCGATCATCTCCACGATGAAGCAACCAGTGTGCGCGACCGACATCTTTCCAATTCGCGTCAGAGGGACTAAGCTGAATAAATCGTGCGCCCGCCTCACACCTTGAACAAGCGAGAAATTCTGGCAATTTCGCATTAGGTGAGCTAAATGATTGAGCGCAGAATGCCACCGCTGAACGCCCTCCGTGCGTTTGAAGCGGCGGCACGGCATCTTTCGGTGAAAAGGGCCGCTGAGGAGCTTTGCGTCACGCCCGGGGCGGTGAGCCAGATGCTCAGGGCGCTCGAAGACAATCTCGGGGTGAAGTTATTTCATCGTGTGAACCGGGGCATCTTCTTGACAGACATCGGGCAGGCTTACCTGCCGCCCGTACGCAACGCCTTCCGGCAGATCACCGAAGCCTCCAACCGCATTGTGAGCACCGTGGATGCGGGAATACTGACTGTAAGCGTCACGTCCTTTTTCGCTTCCGCATGGCTCATACCACGCCTTGCACGGTTCCAGGGTGACAATCCGGACATCGATCTCCGCGTTGTGACCAGCAACCGGTTGGTCGACTTTTCCCGAGATAGCGTGGACGTGGCCATTCGGCACGGTCTCGGCTCTTACCCGGGTCTGCGTAGTGACCGTGTACTGGCAGTGGAGGTCGTTCCCGTGGCGGCGCCGGAGCTCGTAGCCAGATTAGGCGAGTGCACGTCGCCCGCCGACCTGACGCGCTGGCCGCAGATTCATGATGCGGAGCGCAAAGCCTGGGCTCGCTGGTTCCAAGCGCAGGGAATACATGAGGCCGGCTCGCCCCGGGGCCCATCGTTCGACGATTCAGGCCTGTTGCTGAAAGCCGTACTGGCAGGCCAAGGCGTGGGTTTATTGCCCGCCGCGATGGTGGCGCCAGAACTGGCGGAGGGGCGACTCGTTAAAGTAGCGAGGGTCACGCTGCTGGAGGATTTCGCGTATTACCTGGTCTACCCGGAAGGCAGGCAGGAACGGCCGAAGGTCTCTGCTTTCCGTAGCTGGATACTCGCCTCGGCTGCCGAAACCGATCACGCTGGTTGACGTGCCTATGCGGCTTTGTTGCTGGTTTCATGTTGTTGGGGCAATCATGGAGTTTCGCGGCTGTCCGTGCAGAGGACGGCCAGAGGACCGAATAGCTCTCAGTTCTCCGGGACACCAGGTTGGCCCATGCTCTGTAGCAGCCGCGGGGGGGGGGGGGGGGGGGGGGGGCGGCGGGG
>JAFIFV010000145.1 GCA_020831845.1 Ectothiorhodospiraceae bacterium | reverse complement strand
GGCGCGGCCGGGGGGGATGGCGTAGAGCGGCCGGGCCCGCCCACCCCGGGGGGTCGACGCGCGGGTCTTCCCCGCCGGGTCGGCCGCCAGGCCGAGGTCCTTCAGCATCAGCGCCGTACCGAAACCGCCGGTATAGCCCCGCGAGGCCGGTGCCTTCTCCATCACGCCCGGATACGGGTTGTAGACGTTCAGCACCCAGTTGCCGCCCGAAGCCGATTGCATGATGTCCGACAGCACGGCCGGATCCAGGCCTTCGGACACACCCAGGTTCAGGGCCTCGGAGGTGCCGATCATGCTGATCGCCAGCAGCATGTTGTTGCACATCTTGGCCACCTGGCCCGCGCCGGCGCCACCGGCGTGGAAGATCTTCGCGCCCATCACCTCCAGCACCGCCCGCGCCCGGTCCACGTCCGCCGCATCGCCGCCCACCATGAAGGTCAGCGTACCGGCTTCGGCGCCGGCCGTGCCGCCGGACACCGGGGCATCCAGCATGCTGCAGCCGGCCTGTTTCGCCGCGTCCGCCACCGCCCGCGCTGAATCCGCGTCGATGGTGCTGGAATCGATGATCAGCGTGCCCTTGGCCAGGGAGGCCAGCAGCCCCTGTTCCCCCATGTACAGGCCGCGCACGTGCTTGCCCGCCGGCAGCATGGAAACCACGATCTCGGCGCCTTTCACCGCATCGGCGGCGCTGCCGGCGGCACCGGCGCCGGCCTCGGCGACCCGCTTCACCGCCGCTTCGCTGAGATCGAAAGCCTGCACGGTGTGCCCGGCCTTCACGAGATTGACGGCCATGGGGCCGCCCATATTGCCCAGACCGATGAAACCGATGGTCGCCATGGTGCTCCTCCTTTATGTTCCTTGATCCGGGGTGATGCGCATCGCAGCGCGGGGCACACCCGATTACAAATCCTTCCGGTGTAGGGGGGTAATCGCCGCAGGCGATTGCCACCGATCCGGCCGCTAGGCCGGAAAAAGCGCTCCGGTTCGGCCTTTCGTCCGATGGTAGCAACCGCTGACGCGGTTACTCCCCTACAGATCCTGCAATCTACAGGTCAGCCAGCGGATGCTCGGGGTAATCCGACGGCATGTTGAAATGGGCGTCGATCACCGACTGCGGCACGTCTTCGATGCGCTGGTAGCTCCACTGCGGCTTGCGGTCCTTGTCCACCAGCAGCGCCCTGACGCCCTCGCGGAAATCCGCATGCCGCGAGCAGCCGATGGCGATGGCGAGTTCCATGCGGAACACGTCACCCAGGCCCAGGAATGCCCCCTCCCGGTACTGCCGGTCGAAAATGGCCATGGACACCGGGCAGGCACGGGTCAGCGCCTTGGCGGCCGGCTGCAGCCATTCGTCCTTCTCCGCGGCGCGGTGGATGGCCTCGGCCACGGCCGATGGCGTGGCGTGGTCGGTCACCGCATGAATGGTGTCGAAATGATCCAGCAGATGCGCTTCGCCCTGCACGCCGTGGGCGTCCCGGAAACGCGCCAGCACCTGACTGGCGGTCTCGTGCCGTTCGGCATCGCTGCCGCCCCAGCGGGTGTCGGCCAGCGCCTGCACCACGGCCTCGCGCTGGTCGGACTGGATGGGATAATCGGCCAGGCCCAGCGGCATCATGTCCAGGCCGTTGGCCTGGATGCCGGTAATGCCCAGGAAATAGCCCACGCGCCCCGGCATGCGGTTCAGGAACCAGGTGCCGCCCACATCCGGGAACAAGCCCAGGGGCATCTCCGGCATGGCCACGCGGGAGGTCTCGGTGACCACCTTGTGGCTGCACGCGGCCATCAACCCCACACCGCCGCCCATCACATAGCCGGTACCCCAGCCGATCACCGGCTTGGGGAACACGGTCAGGTCATGGTCCAGCCGGTATTCGGTGTTGAAGAAACGCTCGGCCACCGGCACCGGGTCACCCAGTTTTTCCTCGATCATTGCCCGGTACAGCGTCACCACAGCCCCGCCGGCGCAGACGGCCTTCTCGCCGGCCCCTTCCAGAAAGATGGCGGCGATATCGTCCTCGCCGGCCCAGCGGTCCAGCGCCGCCTGGAAGTCGTCGATCATCGGCTGGTTCAGGGCGTTCAGGGATTTTTCCAGGTTCATGCGCACGCGCATCAGCCGCTGGCCGTCGGCGGTGGGCAGTTCCTGGATCAGCAGCACGTTCTCTGACATCAACGGTGACTCCACTTCGGTTTGCGTTTCTCCACGAAGGCCTTCATGCCTTCCTTCTGGTCTTCGGTGGCGAACACGGAGTGGAACACCCGCCGCTCGAACAGCACGCCTTCGGAAAGCGTGGTCTCGTAGGAGCGGTTGACGGATTCCTTGGCCATCATGACCGAGGGCCGCGACAGCCCGGCAATCTGCTCGGCGGTCTTCATCACGTCGTCCATCAGCTGGTCGGCGGGCACGACCCGGCTGACCAGCCCGGAGCGCTCGGCCTCGGCGGCGTCCATCATGCGGCCGGTCAGGCACATTTCCATGGCCTTGGATTTGCCGACGAAACGGGTCAGGCGCTGGGTGCCGCCGGCGCCGGGGATGGCGCCGATCTTGATCTCCGGCTGGCCGAACTTCGCGGAGTCGGCGGCGATGATGAAGTCGCACATCATGGCCAGCTCGCAACCGCCGCCCAGGGCGTAGCCGGCCACGGCGGCAATCACCGGTTTGCGGCAGCGGGTGACTTCTTCCCACGACGCAGTGATGAAGTCCTCCTTGTAGACGTCGGCGAAGCTCTTGCTCTGCATCTCGCTGATGTCGGCGCCGGCGGCGAAAGCTTTCTCGTTGCCGGTGATGACGATCACCGCCACGTCGTCGTCGGCCTCGAAGCCGCGCAGCGCGTCGCCCATTTCCGCGGTGAGATGGCTGTTCAGCGCGTTCAGCACCTTGGGCCGGTTCAGCGTGATCAGCGCGACGGCGCCGCGTTTCTCGGTGAGTATGTTCTCGTAGGCCATGCAGTCTGTTCCCCCTTGTCTATCGGATCTGCTGTTCGGCCCCATCGGCCAGCAGACGCCGGGCGATGATGAGCCGCATGATTTCGTTGGTGCCTTCCAGGATCTGGTGCACGCGCGTGTCACGCACGTGGCGCTCCAGCGGGTATTCCCGGATGTAACCGTAGCCGCCGTGGATCTGCAGCGCCTCGTTGCAGATGCGGAAACCGAGATCGGTGGCCAGGCGCTTGGCCATGGCGCAGAAGGTGGTGGCCTCCGGATGGCCTGCGTCAAGCCGGGCGGCGCCCAGACGGACCATCTGGCGGGCGGCGATGAGTTCGGTGGCCATGTCGGCCAGCTTGAACTGGATGGCCTGGAATTCGGCGAGGTGCTTGCCGAACTGCCGGCGTTCCATGGCATAGCTGCGGGCGGTTTCCAGCGCCGCCTGGGCCGTGCCCACGGAACAGGTGGCAACGTTGAGGCGGCCACCGTCCAGCCCCTTCATGGCGATCTTGAAGCCTTCGCCTTCCTCGCCCAGCCGGTTGGCGGCGGGCACGTAGGTACCGTCGAAGGTGATGGCGCGGGTGGGCTGGCTGTTCCAGCCCATCTTCTCTTCCTTGCGGCCGTAGCTGATGCCGTCGGTGTCGCCGGGCACGGCGAAGGCGGTGACGCCGCCCGCACCGGCCTCGCCGGTGCGGGCCATGACCACCAGCAGGTCGGTATCGCCGGCACCGGAGATGAAGGCCTTGCTGCCGGTGAGCCGGTAGCCGTCACCGTCCTTTTCGGCGCGGGTCTTCAGCGAACCGGCGTCGGAGCCGGCGCCGGGCTCGGTGAGGCAGTAGGAGGAGAGCTTCTGACCGCTGGTGAGCTGCGGTCCCCAGTCCTCGCGCAGGGCCTTCTGGCCGAAGGTGGTGACCATCCAGGTGGCCATGTTGTGGATGGTGATGTACGCGGTGGTGGAGGTGCAGCCCGCGGCCAGGGCTTCGAAGATGATGGTGGCATCGAGCCGGCTGAGCCCCAGGCCACCGACATCCTCGGGGCTGTAGACGCCGCAGAAGCCCAGCTCGCCGGCCATGCGCAGCGTGTCCACCGGGAAGATGCATTCGGCGTCCCAGCGGGCGGCGTTGGGGGCCAGTTCCCGGGCGGCGAAGTCGCGGGCCAGGTCCTGGAAGGCGACCTGGTCTTCATTGAGTTCGAAATCCATCGTGTGCTCCACAATGGTGGGAGGCGCTGGCAGGGGGCTTCGATCCGGCGGGCGCCGGGAGATCGGTCCCGGACACGCCGTAAACCCGTCCATGGGGGCTTGACGGCCGCATCCGTGCGGCCGACAGTCCAGCGAGACAACCCCACCACGGCCTCCAACCCTGGGTGTCGACTTCCACGAACCAGCGATCGGACGGTCGACGGTACCAACCATGAACAGCCTACCCATGTAAGGCTGGCGGTGTGTCCTAACATGCGGACGTTAGGCGCGCGGGGCCCAGCCCCCAACCCCCCAAGGCCCGG
>JAFIFV010000144.1 GCA_020831845.1 Ectothiorhodospiraceae bacterium | reverse complement strand
AGCGCGGCGAAGCGTTTGCGGATGGAGCTATTGGACATGGTCACTCTCCCATCGGGCTTACCGGATGAACACAGCACAGGAGCATCACGTAGACCTCCCGGGCTTTTGTCCCGCCGTGTAACCCCTCTGGGAGAGGTCGGTAACTCTCGGACCAGACATCCGCCATGCGGACCGGAACCCTAGTCACCTATTGGTGTTCCGAATTGTAGGGCAACGCGAAGGCCAGAAGGCTGCAATAACTCCTGCGTGCTTGGTAGTCCTTTTGCAAACACAAGGCCAATCGCCGCACCCTCTTAAAAAACATAGAGTTAAGCGAATCCACTCCGGTAGCAGGCGAGCTACAGGGCAGCCGGCTGCACCACAATGGTTTTCTTGTATGCGCAAATTGCACCAAAAACGTGCATAACAGGCAAGCTGACGCCTGCTCAATCCACCCGTACGATCTTCATTGCATTGGTCCCCCCTGGAACCCCGGAAAAATCGCCCTTGGTAATGACGACAAGATCTCCGGAAGCAACTGCCTGGCGCTCCTTCAGGGTTTCCACGGCGTCCTGTATGACATGCGTGGGATCGGTATGCATGACGTCGAAGGCCACCGGATAGACCCCGCGATAAAGCGTCACACGGCGGCGGGTGGCTTCATGCTGGGTCAGCGCATAAATCGGGATCCCGGAACTGATCCGGGACATCCACAGGGTGGTGGAACCGGACTCCGTGAGCGAAATGATCGCCTTGGCTTCCAGGTGGTTGGCCGTGTACATCGAAGCCATGGCAATGGCTTCGTCGATGCGCTCGAAATGGCTGTCCAGCCTGTGACCGGAACGCTGGGTTGCCCGCTGGCGTTCCGCGCCGACGCAGACCCGCGCCATGGCCTCCACGGTCTTCACCGGATACTTGCCCGCGGCGGTTTCCGCCGACAGCATCACCGCGTCCGTCCCGTCCATCACCGCATTGGCCACGTCCAGCACCTCGGCACGGGTCGGACTGGGGTTGCTGATCATGGATTCCATCATCTGCGTGGCGGTAATCACCGCCCGGTTCAGGGTGCGCGCCCGGGAAATGATGTGCTTCTGCACGCCGGGCAGTTCGGCATCACCGATTTCCACGGCGAGGTCGCCTCGCGCCACCATCACCGCATCGGATGCCACCGTGATCTCGTCAATGGCCGTCACTGCTTCCGCACGCTCGATCTTTGCCACCAGTCCGGCCTTGCCTCCCGCCTCCTGCAGCAGTCTGCGGGCGGTATGAATATCGTCCGCAGTCCGGGGGAAAGAGATGGCCAGGTAGTCGACGCCCATTCGGGCCGCGGCAACGATGTCTTCGCGATCCTTTTCGGTCAGTGCGCCCGCGGACAGCCCGCCTCCCTGCCGGTTGATGCCCTTGCTGTCGGAAAGCTCGCCGCCCTGCTCCACCGTGCACTGGATGCGAGGACCCTCGACCCACTCCACGCGCAGCACCAGCAGACCGTCGTTCAGCAGCAGCACGTCCCCCGGCCCCACATCCCTGGGCAGGTCCTTGTAGGTGATGCCCACCTGCGTGGCGTCACCATCGTCCGCGCCGAGTTCGGCGTCCAGCGAGAAGGGAGCCCCTTCCCTCAGCGTGACCGGCCCTTCCCTGAAACGATCGATGCGGATCTTCGGCCCCTGGAGGTCGCCCAGCACGGCGACGTCCCGGCCGAGCCGGGCCGCGGTCTCCCGTAGCGCCGTCATCCGTCGCTGATGATCTTCCGGCTTTCCATGCGAGAAGTTCAATCGCACCACGTCCACGCCGGCATTGACCAGCGCTTCCAGCACTTTCGGGTCGTCAGTGGCGGGACCGAGGGTTGCGACGATTTTGGTTCTGCGAGGCATGGGTGGTTTCCATTAGGTTTGGTTGGTGGATGTGGCTCTGATCCATCTCATACTGCGGAAACCAGCCTGTCTTCAGGGCTGGTCGCGGCTTGCGGCGAAAGTTTCGAATGACAAGGCATGCACGTCCTGTGGCGTTCCGGAAAGGGCCTCCGGCGCCCGCAAGCGTCCTTCCGGATGCCCTACAGCTTCAGCCAGGCAAGGGTGGTATCCAGCATGCGATTGGAGAAGCCCCATTCGTTGTCGTACCAGGCGCACACCTTCACCAGGCGACCGTCCTTCGATACGCGCGTCAGGGAAGGATCATAGATCGAGGATGCCGGGTTGTGGTTGAAATCCACCGACACAAGATCTTCCCGTGCCACCTCCAGAACTCCCTTCAACTCCCCGCCCGCAGCCCGGTCAAGAATGGCGTCCACTTCCTCGCGACTGGTTGCCCTGGAGGTGGTGAAGCTCAGGTCCACCATGGAGACGTTCACCGTGGGAACGCGCACTGCAAACCCGTCCAGTCGTCCGTTCAGTTCCGGCAGCACCAGCCCGACCGCCGCAGCGGCACCGGTCTTGGTGGGGATCATCGACTGCGTCGCCGAGCGCGCCCGGCGCGGATCCTTGTGATAGCTGTCGTTCAGCACCTGGTCGTTGGTGTAGGCGTGCACCGTGGTCATCAAGCCCTGCTCCAGCCCCAGGGCGTCGTGCAGCGGCTTCACCAGGGGAGCGAGGCAATTGGTGGTACAAGAGGCGTTGGAAATGACCTGGTGGCCAGGCTTCAGGGACTGGTGGTTCACCCCGTACACGATGGTGGCGTCCACATCGCCCCCTCCCGGCGCGGAAATCACCACCTTGCCGGCCCCCGCCTCCAGGTGGGCACTGGCTTTCTCCTTGCTGGTGAAAAGCCCGGTGCACTCCAGTACCGCATCCACCTCCAGCTCTTTCCACGGCAGCCGGGAGGGATCGCGCTCGGCACAGACACGGACACGCTCACCGTTGATCAGCAAGGCATCGTTGCCATCCACTTCCACGGTACCGGGAAACCCGCCATGCACGGAGTCGTGCCGGGTGAGATAGGCGTTGGTTGCCACATCTCCCAGATCGTTCACCGCGACCACTTTCAGGTCCTGGCCGTGCCCGCCTTCGTGGAGGGCACGCAGAACAAGCCGGCCGATGCGTCCATACCCGTTGATCGCGATTCGATAAGCCATGACTCATATGCTCCTCTGTATTTCCCACCCTTTATCCAGGAGGTCTGTTCAAGCCATCAACTGGCCGCCATTGACTTCAACGACCTGCCCGGTCACATAGCCGGAAAGTTGGCGCGAAGCCAGGTAAAGAAACGTGCCCGTGCAGTCATCCGCGATCCCCAGACGCTGCAAGGGAATGCCCCAACGCGTTTTCTCCAGCTTCTCAGGGGTAGAGTATGCGCGGTGGAAATCGGTCATGACCGTACCTGGCGATACTGCATTCACGCGCACCGGCGCCAACTCGCTTGCCAGTGAACGGGTGAAGGTTGAAACGAAAGCCTTCACTCCACTATAGATGCTGGACCCAGCGCTGCCGCCGGTGCGCGCGGAGATGGAGCTGACGTTGATGATACTCCCCTGGCTCTGCTGCAGAGCCGGCGCCGCCGCCTGGCAGGCGCCAACCACGGCGCGGGCGTTGAGATTGAAGACCCGATCGATGAATACGTCGTCCAGGTCTTTCAGGCGGCGGCGCTCCAGCATTGCGCCGGCATTGTTGACCAGCACGTCCAACCCGTGCCCCAGCTCCAGTACGCGGGCGATCAACCTTTGGGCCGCCCCTGGGTCGAGAAAGTCCTCTGCCATCACCCACGCATCGCCACCGGATGCCCGGATCCCGTCCGCCACCGCTTCGGCATCGGCGGTACTGCGATGACAGTGGAGGACGACTCGCGCACCGACATTGGCGAAGCCTCTGGCCGCCGCTGCACCAATACCGCGCCCAGCGCCCGTGATGACCACCACGCGTCGCTCCAGGTCCGGAATGCGGAGCCCCTCACTGCTCACCGGAGCTGATCCTGGCCACGGCACGCTCCCAACCCTGAATGGCGCGGTCCCGATCGGCGGGATCCATCTGCGGCAGACAACGGCGATCGGAATTCCAGGCTTCCGCCACCTGGCTCAGCTCGCTATACAGGCCGAGCTGCAAGCCGGCGAGCCAGGCTGCGCCCAACGCCGTGGTTTCGACCACGGATGGCCTCTCCACCGGCACATCGACAATGTCCGCCAGCGCCTGGAGCAGCCAGCCGTTGACGACCATGCCGCCGTCCACGCGAAGCGTTTCGGGCCGGAAGTCGGCATCGTCGGCCATGGCGTTGAACAGATCCCGCGTCTGGTAGCAAACCGCTTCAAGCGCCGCGCGGGCGATCTCCGCTCGCCCCGAATCCCGCGTCAGCCCCAGGAGCGCGCCGCGGGCATCCGGATCCCAGTATGGCGCGCCAAGACCGGTGAACGCCGGCACCAGGTACACCCCGCGATTGGACTCAAGCCCGCGTGCCAGCCCCTCTGTCTCGGCGGCTGTGCGGATAATGCCCAGCTTGTCCCTGAGCCATTGCACCGCCGCCCCGGCGACGAAAATGGACCCTTCGATGGCGTAGGTCGTGCGCCCGTTCAGGCGATAACCCACCGTGGTGAGCAGGCGGTTCCGCGAAGCCACCGCCTGCTCACCAGTATTCATCAGCGCGAAACAGCCAGTGCCGTAGGTGCTCTTGACCATGCCGGGCTGGAAGCAGGCCTGCCCCACCAAGGCCGCCTGCTGGTCGCCGGCCACACCGGCGATCGGCAATTCCACACCGCCCAGCCCTTCGGTGGCGGTGCCGTAATCGGAGGCACTGTCACGCACTTCCGGCAGCAACGCTTCCGGGATCCGGAACAACTTGAGCAGTTCCGGGTCCCAGCGCTGTTCATGAATATTGAACAGCATGGTGCGCGACGCGTTGGTGGCATCGGTGGCGTGAACCTTTCCTCCGGTCAGCTTCCAGATCAGCCAGGTATCCACCGTGCCAAACGCCAGCTCGCCGTTCTCCGCCCGGTTTCTGGCGTCCTCCACGTGGTCCAGCAACCATGCCGCCTTGGTGGCGGAGAAATAGGGATCCAGCAGAAGACCGCTGCGTTCACGCACCGTACGCTCATGCCCAGCATCCCGCAGTTTGCGGCATGCGGCAGCGGTCCGCCGATCCTGCCAGACGATGGCACGGTGGATGGGCTCGCCGGTACTTCGGTCCCATATAAGCGTGGTTTCCCGCTGATTGGTGATACCGATCCCGGCGACGCCCCCGGCGCCGTCCGGCAACGCTTCGAGCACCTTGCGACAGACTTCTGCAGTAGACTCCCAGATGTCGTCGGGCTCATGCTCCACCCAGCCATCGGCCGGAAAATACTGCTGAAACTCGCGCTGCTCGATGGCGAGGATGTTCCCTGAAGCATCGAAGACAATAGCGCGCGTGCTGGTTGTACCCTGATCGATGGCAAGCAGCCGACCTGCAGCGGACATGATGAAGTATCCTCCGTTGTAACTGACCTTCGCTCACCAGCAGTGTGGCGCGAGGCGAGCGGGTTAGCATTGTTTTTGCGCTTGCGAAAATGATCGTTTGCCAATTTCTAATGTCAAGGATTATTTTCGTAAACGAACATAATCGAACTAACAACGGGACACCCCATGCAAGAGCTGACGCCAAGACACCAACAGATCATGCAGCGCGTGCGGCAACAGGGCTTTGTCTCCATCGACGACCTGGCACAGGCCTTCGACCTCACTCCGCAGACTATCCGCCGGGACATCAACGAGCTCTGCCGCATCGGCATGCTAAGGCGCTATCACGGGGGCGCCGGCCTCCCCTCCAGCGTGGAAAACGTGGCCTACAAGGCCCGCCAGGTCATGCACCAGGAGGCAAAGCGCCAGATCGCACGCAAGGTCGCCTCGCAGATCCCGGACCAGGCGTCACTGTTCATGACGCTGGGCACCACCACCGAAGAAATAGCCAAAGCCCTGCTGGAGCACGAGGGGCTGCGGGTAATCACCAACAACCTGAACGTCGCCGCGATACTCAGCAACAACGCCAGCTTCGAGGTCATCATCGCCGGCGGCGTCGTGCGGTCCAGGGACCGCGGCATCACCGGGGAGGCCACCATCGACTTCATGCGCCAGTTCCGCGTGGACTTCGGCATCATCGGCATTTCGGGCATTGACACGGACGGTGTACTGCTGGACTTCGACTATCGCGAAGTCCGCGTGGTGCAAGCCATCATGGCGAACTCCCGCCGGGTCTGGCTGGCTGCCGACCACAGCAAGTTCGGCCGCAACGCAATGGTGAGACTGGGGCATCTGCAAGATCTGGACGCGGTGTTCACCGAACAGAAACCACCCGAAACGTGGATCAACCTGCTGGCGGATGCCGACACCCGCCTGGAAATAGCCTGACCCTCCCCAAACTCAAGAAACCGCTGATCAGTTCTCCGCCAGACCACCGCTCCACTTCAGCGCGGCAATAGCCGTATCGAAACGAAAACATGTTCACCTTGACGTTCGTTTTGTTCATGCTATGTTCTGAATCGAACATCATTCATCAATATCGAACTTCGCTGGCATGACAAACGAAACCAACTATGACCTGCTCATCGTCGGCGGGGGAATCAACGGGACCGGCATCGCCAGGGATGCCGCTGGCCGGGGAATGCGGGTACTGCTCTGTGAGCGGGACGACCTCGCAGCACACACATCCTCGGCAAGCACCAAACTGGTCCATGGGGGGCTACGCTACCTGGAGTACTACGAGTTCAACCTTGTGCGGAAGGCGCTGAGGGAACGCGAGGTTCTGCTCCGGGCGGCGCCGCACATCATCTGGCCGCTACGCTTCGTCATGCCCCACAGCGACGGGCTGCGGCCGCGATGGATGATTCGACTGGGTCTGTTCCTCTACGACCACCTCGGGGGCCGCAGCCTGTTGCCCGCGTCCGGCGGCGTTTCGCTCAGATCCCATGTGACGGGAGAAGCACTGCGCGAAGAACTGACCAGGGGCTACATCTACTCGGACTGCTGGGTACAGGATTCACGGCTGGTGGTGCTCAACGCCATGGATGCCGCCGAGCGCGGAGCGACTGTTCTCACCCGCACCGCGTGCACCGCCGCGGAACGGGGCGAACAGGGATGGCGCATACGGTTGCTGGACCGCCGCACCGGTGAACACAGCTGGGTGCACGCCAAGGCCCTGGTGAACGCCGCAGGCCCCTGGGTCAGCCGGTTTCTGGAGGACGTTGCACAGGCCACCCGGGGCAAACGGGTGCGACTGATCAAGGGCAGCCATATTGTCGTGCCCCGGCTGTTCGAGCACGATCACGCCTATCTCTTCCAGAGCCCGGACGGACGTGTGGTGTTCGCAATCCCGTACGAGGAGCACTACACCCTGATCGGAACCACCGATGAGCTGTTCGAGGGCGATCCCGCCGACGTGACCATCTCCAATGCCGAGGTGGACTACCTCTGCAGCACGGTGAACCGCTACTTCAGGAAGGCAGTTCGTCCCGAAGACATCAGTTGGAGCTACTCCGGGGTTCGGCCGCTGTTCGACGATGCGGCGGAAAACGCCTCCGCGGTCACCCGGGATTACGTGCTGGACCTGGACACCGCCGACGGCAAGCCTGCTCTACTGTCGATCTTCGGCGGAAAGATCACCACCTATCGCAAGCTGGCCGAAGAAGCGGTGGACCTCCTGTCCGGCCCGCTTGGCCGGCACACCCGTCACTGGACCCACAGCTTGCCGCTTCCGGGCGGGGACATTCCCCATGCGGACTTCACGGCCTATCTGGCGGTGGTACGGCAACGCCATCCGTTCCTGCCCGGCGAACTGGCGCTGCGGTATGCGCGGAACTACGGAACCCGTCTGGAGCAATTACTGGGCGGGGCGCGGGCCCTCGGTGACCTGGGCGAACACCTCGGCGACAACATCTACGCAGCGGAGCTGACCTACCTGCGGGAACACGAGTGGGCTGAAACGGGGGAAGACGTGCTCTGGCGACGCTCCCGCCTCGGCCTTCATACCAGCGCCGAGACCCGCGCAGCCGTCCATGCGTGGTTCGAAGCGCATCGACCGGACGAGCAGAACAGCCGAAGGAGGGCAGAATCTGGTGGCTGACCCGGCACCCGCGATGCGGCGCGTGCACAACGATTTCCAGAAGAAGAACGGATCGACCATGAGCCTTGAACTGAAAAATATAAGCAAGGTCGTCGGAGGAGAAAACCACATCCACGATCTGAGCCTGCGGCTGGAACCCGGCAGCTTCAATGTACTGCTGGGCAGGACGCTGGCGGGGAAAACGACGCTGCTACGCCTGATGGCAGGCCTGGAGCGCCCCACGGGCGGCCAGTTGCTGGACCGCGACCGGGACATCACCGGCGTCTCGGTTCGCAAGCGCAACGTCGCAATGGTTTACCAGCAGTTCATCAACTACCCCGCGATGACGGTGTACCAGAACATCGCATCGCCGCTGAAGCTGGCCGGCGTACCTCGCAAGGAAGTCGACCGCCGGGTGCGCGCCACTGCGGAAATGATGCGCATGAGTCATCTGCTGGATCGGCGACCGGGCGAGCTCTCCGGCGGCCAGCAGCAGCGTACCGCGATGGCGCGAGCCCTGGTCCGGGAAGCCGATCTGCTGTTGCTGGACGAGCCGCTGGTCAACCTGGACTACAAGCTGCGCGAAGGCCTCCGCGAGGAACTGCGCGACATCCTCCGCGACCGAGACTGCATCGTGGTTTACGCCACCACGGAACCGCAGGAGGCTCTCGTACTCGGCGGCTCGGTAGCCGTCCTGCACGAGGGCGGGCTGATTCAGCATGGCCCGACCCATGCCGTGTATCGCAATCCGCGAAATATCGAAGTGGCCCGGATCTTCAACGACCCGCCAATGAATCTGGCCGAAGGCCGGGTTATCGACGGAGAGGTACGCATCGGCGAGCACCGGGGGATTCCCGTCCCGTCCCATCTCAGCGAACTGGCCCCCGGCAAGTACATCTTCGGCCTGCGGCCTCACCATCTCTCCCCCGCCAACGATAGCGGGGACCGATTGCCGATCGACGGGCATTGCGAACTGACCGAGATCACCGGCTCGCTCTCCTTCACCCACGTGAACGACGGCGAGACAAGCTGGGTGGCGCAGATTCCGGGCGTTTTCAGCGCCGACGTCGGCGAGCGCCTCAAGGTGTACGCGGATCCCTCCCAGCTCTTCGCTTTCTCCTCCACGGGAGGCCTCGCCTGCGCGCCGCGCAATGGCGATACGGCCCGGGGGGCGGGCTGATGGCACGCATCGAGTTCTCCTCCCTGGCGCACAGCTATGCGGACGCGCCGGCAGCCGATCAGGACTACGCCCTCAAGCGCCTGGACCACTGCTGGGATGACGGGGGTGCCTACGCCCTGCTCGGCCCCTCCGGCTGTGGCAAGACCACCCTGCTGAACATTACCTCCGGGCTGCTCGCCCCCTCCGAGGGCCGGGTGCTTTTCGATGGCCGGGACGTGACCCGGCTGCAACCACAGGAACGCAACATCGCCCAGGTTTTCCAGTTCCCGGTGATCTACGACACGATGACGGTCTACGAGAACCTGGCATTCCCCTTGCGCAACCGCAAGGCACCCGCGGAGCACATTCGCAAGCGCGTCCAGGCGGTGGCGGAGATGCTGGAGCTGAGCCAGCTACTCCCCCGCCGCGCCAGACACCTCGGGGCACACGAGAAGCAGCTGATTTCCATGGGGCGGGGCCTGGTCCGCGAGGACGTTTCCGCCGTACTGTTCGACGAACCGCTCACCGTCATCGATCCGCACATGAAGTGGGTGCTTCGGCGGAAGCTGCGAGAGATCCATGCCGAGTTCGGCCACACCCTGATCTACGTCACCCACGACCAGACCGAGGCGCTGACCTTCGCCGACCAGGTCGTGGTCATGGATGACGGCCGGGTGCTGCAGACCGGCTCGCCGCAGGACTTGTTCGAGCGCCCGAAACACACCTTCGTCGGCTACTTCATCGGCAGCCCGGGCATGAACGTGCTGCCCTGCCGGATTGACGGGGAACGCGCGCTGCTCGGGGACGCCGTGCTGCCGGTGCCTGCCGTACTCGTACACCGCGCCGCCCAGCGGAGCGGAGCGCTGGAACTGGGCATTCGCCCGGAACTGATCGACATCACCCCTGGCACCGGCCCCGGCTCCCTCCCGGCCTCCCTGGAGCGCGTTGACGACATGGGCAACTACCAACTGCTGCAGGTCCGGATTGGCGATCATCGCCTTGCCGTAACCGCACCGGAGCAGTTCGCCGGCCGGCCCGGCGACCCCCTGCATCTGCAATTCCAGGAAGCCGCCGCGCTGCTTTATCGCGACGGACAACTGGTGGAGTGATCGCCATGGAAAGAACAAGAAACGAGAGAGCCTGGCTGCTGGTGCTTCCGGTCATGATCGTCGTGGCCTTCAGCGCCATCATCCCCCTGATGACGGTGGTGAACTACTCGGTGCAGGACATTCTGGACCCCTACACCCGGTTCTTCGTCGGCACGGAGTGGTTCCGGGACATCCTGCGCGACGACTCTCTGCACGCGGCCCTGGGCAGACAGTTGGTCTTCTCCTTTACGGTGCTGCTGATCCAGATTCCGCTCGGCATCGCCATCGCCCTGTGCATGCCTACCCGGGGCATCTGGGTCGCAATCACGCTGGTGGCGCTCGCGCTGCCGCTGCTGGTGCCCTGGAACGTGGTGGGCACCATCTGGCAGTTGTTCGCGCGGCAGGACATCGGCCTGCTGGGCGTCACCATCAACGCCATGGGCATCGACTACAACTACACCGGCAGCCGCATGGGAGCGTGGTTGACCGTAGTTGCCATGGATGTCTGGCACTGGACGTCGCTGGTGGTGCTGCTCTGTTATTCTGGCCTGCGCGCGATCCCCGACGCCTATTACCAGGCGGCACGCATCGACGGTGCCTCACGCTGGGCCGTGTTCCGGCATGTTCAGTTGCCGCGTCTGACAGGCGTGCTCACCATCGCCGTACTGCTGCGCTTCATGGACAGTTTCATGATCTATGCCGAACCCTTCGTGCTTACCGGTGGCGGGCCAGGCAGCAGCACCACATTCCTCAGCCAGTATCTCGCCACCATGGCCATCGGCCAGTTCGACGTGGGCCGGGCGGCGGCGTTCTCGCTGATCTACTTCCTGATCATCCTGGCGCTGAGCTGGGTGTTCTACACGATCATCACGCGCTCGCAGAAGGGCTGAACCCATGGTCTTCAAGGCACGCTATATCGCTCTGATCGTGTATCTGCTGTTTCTGCTGATACCGATCTACTGGCTGCTGAACATGTCGTTCCAGCACAACTCGGAAATACTCCGCTCGTTCAGCCTCTGGCCGGAGAACTTCACGCTGAACAACTATGCCCGCATCTTCACCGAGCGGGGATGGGCGGCAGGCTACGTGAACTCGCTGATCTACGTGTTCATGAACACCACCATTTCCCTGCTGGTGGCGCTGCCGGCGGCCTACGCCTTTTCCCGGTTCCGCTTCACCGGTGACAAGCACCTGTTCTTCTGGCTGCTGACCAACCGCATGGCGCCTCCGGCAGTCTTCCTGCTGCCGTTCTTCAATCTCTACCAGAGCGTCGGCCTGTTCGACACCCATATCGCTGTTGCCCTGGCGCATTGCCTGTTCAGCGTGCCGCTGGCGGTGTGGATCCTGGAGGGGTTCATGTCCGGCGTACCCAAGGAAATCGACGAAACCGCCTATATCGACGGCTACAGCTTCCCGCGCTTCTTCATCACCATCTTCATCCCGCTGATCAGGGGCGGCATCGGCGTCGCCGTGTTCTTCTGCTTAATGTTCAGTTGGGTCGAACTGCTGCTCGCGCGCACGCTCACATCCGTCGACGCCCGCCCCATTTCCGTGGTCATGACACGGAGCATCAGCGCCACCGGCGTTGACTGGGGTCTGCTTGCCGCGGCGGGGGTGCTGACCCTGATTCCCGGCGCACTGGTGATCTATTTCGTACGCAATCATCTGGCCCGCGGCTTCGCGCTGGGCCGGGTATGACGGGGGAGCCGACCATGAACTGGATGTACTGGACCGTTCCCACCGCGATTTTCTTCGCCGTCATCGCGGTGATCCTGATCAGCATGACGCTGTGGCAGGTTGCCGCGCCCTCGCCGGAGCGCCGCGGCTTGCTCCCGCTGAGCACCACGCCCGGCGATCGTCTCTTTATCGGCCTGCTGAGCAGTGCCTATTTTCACTTGCTCTGGCTGGGCCTGACGGATCTCCACCCCGGCTGGATGACCGCTTTCTGCATCCTGTGGCTGATCACGGTGATGCGTTGGGGCTGAGTTCACCGGCGCACGGTGAAGGGCCGGCCGGGGAGCGCAGCCGCCGACCCATGGAGCAACCACTGCGCAGAAGCAGGTCCGTGACTGCGGACCAACAACAATATCGAGGAGAGTGAATCATGTTGTTCAAACACGCCAAGCTGGCGGCTATCCCGGGCATTGCTGCCCTGGGCATGGCCGCGCTGTTCTCCGCCACCGCAAGCGGCATGACCATGGAGGAACGCATGGCCATTGCCGAGGAACTGGTGGACAACCACCTGCAACCCTCCACCCTCACCCGCGAGGAACAACTGGAGGAGATGCGCTGGTTCATCGAGGCTGCGGAACCCTACCGCGGCATGAGCATCAACACGGTGGCTGAATCACTGCCCACTCACGTCTGGGAGTCGGAGATCCTGGCGGACTACTTCTCGCGCATGACCGGTATCCGCGTGGAGCATTCCATTATCCAGGAAGGCGACCTGGTGGAGCGGCTGCAAACGGAAATGCAGTCCCGCCGCCCCATCTACGATGCCTACATCAATGATGCCGACTCCATCGGCACCCATTTCCGCTACGACGCCACGTACGCCATCGAGGACTACATGAACGGCGAAGGCGCGGACATCACCCTGCCAACGCTGGACCTGGACGACTTCATCGGCCTGGACATGGCGCGCGACCCGGACGGCAAGCTCTACCAGCTACCGGCCCAGCAGTTCGCCAACCTGTATTGGTTCCGTTATGACTGGTTTCAGCGGGAGGACTTCCAGGAACAGTTCAAGGAACTCTACGGTTACGACCTCGGTGTTCCGGTGAACTGGTCGGCCTACGAGGACATTGCCGAGTTCTTCACCGAACATGTCAGGGAAATCGACGGTCAGCGCATCTACGGCCACATGGATTACGGCCGTCGCGACCCCTCCCTGGGCTGGCGTTTCACCGACGCCTGGTTCTCAATGGCAGGGGCCGGTGACAAGGGACTGCCCAACGGCCTGCCTGTAGACGAATGGGGCATTCGGGTGGAGGACGGTCATCCGGTGGGGTCCAGCGTCACTCGAGGCGGCGCCACCAATGGCCCTGCCGCCGTGTACGCGCTGACCAAGTTCATCGAATGGCTGGACAAATACGCGCCGCCGGCCGCTCGCGGCATGACCTTCTCCGAGGCGGGTCCGGTCCCGGCCCAAGGCGGAATCGCCCAGCAGATCTTCTGGTACACCGCGTTTACCGAAGCCATGCTGGCGGACGATCTACCGGTGGTAGACGAGGACGGCCTGCCGAAATGGCGTATGGCACCCTCGCCCCACGGGCCGTACTGGGAAGAAGGCATGAAGGTGGGCTACCAGGATGCCGGTTCATGGACCCTGTTGCACCACACGGACCCCGATCGCCGAGCGGCGGCGTGGCTGTTCGCCCAGTTCACCGTGGCCAAGTCCACCTCGCTGGCGAAGACTCACCACGGCCTGACCCCGATCCGGGAATCCGACATCTTCCATGAGTCGTTCACGGAACGGGCACCGCAACTGGGCGGATTGATCGAGTTCTATCGCAGCCCGGCCCGGGACCTGTGGACGGACACCGGGCTGAACGTGCCGGACTATCCGCGCATGTCGCAGCTCTGGTGGCCCAACATCTCCGATGCCATCAGCGGCGAACGGACGCCCCAGCAGGCCCTGGACCGACTGGCGCTGGAGCAGGACAACATCATGGCCAGACTTGAGCGCGCCAATGCCCAGCCCAATTTCGGTCCACGCATGAACGAGGAGCGCGACCCGGAATACTGGCTGAGCCAGCCCGGTGCACCCAAGCCCAAGCTGGACAACGAGAAACCGCAGGGGGTCACCATGTCCTACGAGGAACTGCTGCGAAGCTGGACAGAGGCCGAGTAGACATAAGGCCGACATCGGGCGTGGCACGGCGGGCAGAGTCGCCGCGTCACGCCTGATCCGCGAACGGTGTTCCGTATTGCACTGCGGGCCCCGTCAGCAGCAACCGCGCCAGGGCGTTCTGCCGCGAGGTACCGGTCTTGCGAAATACGCTCTTCAGTTGCGAACGCACCGTGTGCACGCTGACGTTCATGGTGGCCGCGAGTTCCTCAGGGCTGTTCCCCAGTGTGACACCGGCGGCCACCCGGGCTTCGGCCTCGGTCAGACCGTAGAGCTTGACCAGCAGCGGCTCGTTCAGTGCCGGCATCCGCTCCGGATCGTGGACGAAAATGGCGACGTAGGCGCGCTCTTCCTCGAACAGCATCCCCGCCCAGGTGACCATCAACGGCAACAGCAACAGTTGCAGCGGCGCCCGCCCTCCCTCGCGAGGAACACGGAACACGCCGCCGCCGTCTGCAGAACGGCTATCGTCATTCACCGCAAGCATCTGGTCCAGCTCGCGCCGCAACTTCCCGGGATGCACACCCTTGCGCAGGAACAGGCGCCCCTCCCGGCAACCAAACACACCTTCCGGCCCCGTCAGCGGCTCCAGCTCCTGTGACATCCGGCAGATGCGGCCGTCCCGCCCGAGAAGCATGAAAGGCAGCGGCGAGCGGGACGCGGCCATTGCCGCCGCCTCTTCCTCGGCGCGTTGCAACGCCACTTCTCGCGAGAGGAACAGACTCCTGCGGATATGCGGGATGAGATCATTGAACCAGGCCGTCTCGCGCCGGCCGTAAGGTCCCTGCCCCCGCGTCCGCTGAACCAGCAACTGCATGGTCATCTGATCGCTCTGGTAGACCGTGCCGCAGACGCCGTGGTGAATGTCGATCGGCCCCGCCCAGTCATTGAAGAATTCGGTTCCGTAAAACGCCTTCTGATCGCAGGAGAAATCCAGGTAGGTGGAATACAGACGGCCGGTGGGTTTGCTGGGCAACTCGGTCCGCCAGGGGCAAAGATTCACGAAATAGTTGGTGTAATCGGCATGGCTCTTGTCATCGATCTGGTGCTTGGCGCTGTGTCTTACCGTCTCCGCTGCGCCGTCCATGAGCAGCATGCGCGCGGAGCGGGACGCCGAAATTCTCACCAGATCGGCCAGCAGATCGCTCCAGTATGCGGGATCCACAGCGGTTCGATAAACCGCATCCAGCACGTCATTGCGAGCGTTCTCCGTCGCCCGCAGCGTTGTCAGATTGTCCACCCGATCGCCCCCACCCCGAAAAACCTGGTCACTATTGACCAATCACCGCCAGGGAAACACCAATTGAGCCCTGCGCCCGCGTCAGTGACGGACCTATTCTCGCGGAAGCGCCGAAGTATTCGCGCTTGAGTCCGTATTCCGTTCCTGGCCGGGCAAATGACGCCTCGCCATCATCGTGGAATTCGAACTGCGTTTCCCTGATCTCGAACTGCTGATGTAGTCTGTTTCAAACAACGTAAACAGATCGGGCACGCTTGCCAAGTGCGCATGCATCAGAACCAGGTGCCTGCTCTTTCTAGAACACTGAACCACAGGGGGGACCGAAATCCATGACAGCCATCTCAAAAGCCCTGCCGGACGCCCAGGGCGGGAGCATGGAATGCGATCTTCGTTCGGGCCCTGGGGATGCCCCCACCGTGGTACTGGTACACGGCTGGACCTGCCGCCGCACCTACTGGAACCCCCAGCTCGAACATCTGAGCGGACGCTTCCCTGTGCTGGCGCTGGACCTGCCGGGCCATGGCGATTCCCCCGTCCCGGACGCCCCCCGCACCGTGGAGAGTTGTGCCGAGGACGTCATTTCGGCCGTTCGCAAGAGCGTGGAAGGGCCCGTGGTGCTGATCGGCCATTCCATGGGTGGCGCGGTCGCGCTGGAAGCAGCCCGGGCTTTGCCGGACAGCCAAGTCCAGGGCGTCATTCTGGCTGATACCTTTGTGATTGATTACGGTGGACTTGACCAGGAAACGCAGCAGGCCATTGCCGCACCGTTTGGCAGTGATTTCCCCGGCGCGATTGCCGACCTTGTGGAAAATACTTCCACCGACGCCACCCCGGATTCACTGAAGGAGAAACTCAAACGGGAGATGGGCGAAGCAGACACCGGAAGCGCGCTCCCGCTATGGAACTCGCTGCTGGCCTGGTCGCCGGACAAAGCATTTCGCGAAATCAGGGCGCCAATCCACGCGATCAACGGCAGTCTTATTCCGGACAGCGCCCGAAAACGATGTGCTCCCTATGTGAGGGAATGGATCCAGGATGGCGCCGGTCATTTCCTGCAAATGGAAGACCCGCAGCGCTTCAATGCATTGCTGGATCAGAGCCTGGCGGCGCTGAAGCATTCACGAGATCGCATAGGGAATTGACCAAGGGAAGCGCTGAAGTATTCACGTTGTCGCGCTCGAGACCGGTATTCGTTCGTGGCCAGGAGCAAGACGCCGCAGGTCGTGGTTCTACCTGTGGTGGCTTGCGACACCGCCACGGGCGAAAACCGGCCGAGCCCCAAGGGGTTATGGTCAGATTTTTCGCACTGCGTTGTTGCGGCGCTTGACCGTGGAATAACCACGGCGCTGCGCACCGCGCCTAGCTTCGCGAAAAATCTCACCGTAACGCAGCAGCGTGAATACTTCAGCGCTTCCCAAGCATGAGGGCGGACCGAAGTCCGCCCTCATGCCTGCATTTAGTCGACGCGGACGCCAATCCACATGCCGACGGTGTAATCGTCGTCTGTCCCCTCGTCGACGAAGTCCCGCAGCACCATGACATCGCCATCGGCGGACACGAACCCGCTCACCGCCGTGCCCTCGTTGGCAACAGAAAACTCACCGCCGCTGCCCAACGTGTAGGACAACGTCACCGGCTCTTGCTGCTCGTCCAAGGACTCCAGAACCGGGGTGTCCCACGGATTCTGGCGTGCGAGGATCCGGGGTCGCTCGCTCTCGAAGGTGACATTGCCGCCCTCGAAGACCAGTTCGCCATACTGCCGGGTTTCCGTCTCCAGCGCGCCATTGCCCGCCATGCGCAGGCTGATGCCCTGGATGCGGTAGCGGCGGCCTTCCATGTCCGGCACGCTGTCGGGCAGCTTCACGCCCAGCAGCAACGCAGCCTCGCTGTCGGCCTCTTCCTCGTCCAGGCCGAGCACCGAACCGAAGATGACGCCATAGTCCTGGGTAACGTTCAGCAGCACTTCCCCGGCCAGCAGCAACTGGTTGCCGGAAACCGCGTAAGAGAAGGTTTCCGTGTCGGTGAAGGCCTGAAGTTCCGGCGCGCTTCCGTACCAGTGTTCCACCTCCAGCGCATCCTCCTCCAGCGAAACGGTATCAACACCATCGAACTCGACCTTCATGGTGTAGGCGCTGACACCAGCGTACGTCTCTTCGATTTCGATACGAAACTCGACAAAGCCCCAGTCACCCGCCACATCGGAAACGGTGAGCGCTTCCGGCGCCCGGCCAGCAACAGCCAGCTCGGCCAACCTGCGCTCGCCACGGAAGTCGTCTTCATCGAGCTGGTCATTCTCCAGCGCGCCATAGAGTTCCTCGAAGGAGCGGATCAGACCCACCCGCAGATGTTCACCCGCGTAGCGAAAACGAACGGCGCCCTCCAGACGCTTGCTGGCGAAATCGTCCTCGGTGTCCGCGAAAATCTCGATCGAGGGCTCCGCCAGCAGGCTCAGATCGTCCAGCACGCGCAGCACCCCGGTCTCGGCCGAGTACTCGCCGGCGGGGTCGAGCTCCACCTCGGGCCCGTAAAGATGGCCGGAACCATTCGAAAACGCGCTCTGCTCCCAGAAGACTCTTACTCCGTCGATTATGCCCCCCCGGAGGGCTAGCTCACCGTCGCTGTCCTCAAGCGCGAACCCGGTGTTCTCGGCGAAGAACCCCAGCGTGCCGACCCCACCGTTGCGCCAGCCCATCTCGGTCCGGATCGCCGACACGTGCCAATCGCCAAGTACCGGGGTCAGATCCGAGGCAGGCGCGCTTGCGACCACTTCCACCTCGCCGTCCATGTAGGACCCCGCGGACTTCTCCAGCTCGGCGATGGCACCTTCCAGACCATCCATGCCGACGTCGATGCCCAGCTCGGAGATATTGCCGCGAATGCGGATGACCTCGGCGTTGTTCACCGCGGAGAGCGGCACCTGGAAATCGATCAGCTTCCGCAACACGTACTCGGATACCGGATCCACATCCACATCCTGGGACACCGCCTGGGCGCGAAGCGAGGTACTGCCGTCCGCCACCCGGATCACCAGGTTCGCGGCAGGCGCCCGGGTGACGCCCTCGTCCAGCCTCAGCGAGTAGTGGCCCGTCTCGGTGGTGAAGCCCCTGGCCAGGACATCGCCCACCCGGTTGCCTTCGTCATCCACCTCTATCAGCTCGATCTCGATGCCGGGACCGACCGGCTGGAGCCCGTTCATCTCCGCGTGCGCACCCGCAACCACCCAGGTCAGCAACTGCTCGGTGGCCCCCGGACGATGGAATGCCAGCGAACCGCCCGGCACCAGTACCTGACCCTCGAACGCTGCGATCCCGGGGTCGCCGTTTCCACCACCCCCGGAAGAACCGCCTCCGCCGGAAGAACTGCTGCTACTGAAACACCCCGTTGTCAGGGCCAGTGCCAACGCCAGGCATGAGAGCCAGGCCCAAAGTCGCAATTTCATCGGTAATCCCCCCTAGTACACAGCCAGCTTCTTGATATTCGAAAACGCCCGAAACGGCCCATCGCCAGCGAGACGATCGCGTCGGTGCGGTGGCCAGCGTTGCAATATTGTCCCGGGGCGGCATCGCCCATATGGGTTACGCGGGGGGATCAAGGTCGCAAAGTGTGAACCAGTGAACTCTTGGCGCGATTTCCGTTCCATATTCGTGATCAGCGCACCCTGTCACCGAGATGACGTTTGACGTGTTTGAAGGCGCTGCTAGTCTGAAATTCATGCCCGGGCACGGGGGCTTTCCAAACCAAGGGATACCGCATGGCTGCACAGCATCAACTGGCGCCGGAGGGGGATCATGGACCCAACAGAAGACTGCTGGATCGATTGCTCCGCGTCCGGGCCACGACGGAATGGCTGAGCGAACCGCTCAGCGCCGAGGATCAGGCGATCCAGAGCATGCCGGATGCAAGCCCCACCAAGTGGCACAGGGCGCATACCACCTGGTTTTTCGAGGAATTCGTCCTGTCACGCTTCCAGCCGGCATACCAGCGCTTTCACGCGGACTACGGCTACCTGTTCAACAGCTACTACAATGCGGTAGGGCGCATGCACCCCCGCCCGCAACGCGGTATGTTAAGCCGCCCCTCGGTGGATGAAATCGGCGCCTACCGCGCCTATGTGGACGGGCAACTGACGGCACTGCTGCAACAGGAGAACCTGCCCCGGCAGGCACTGGAGCTGGTCCTGCTGGGCACGCACCACGAACAGCAGCACCAGGAACTGCTGCTCACCGATATCAAGCACACGCTGTTCCAGAACCCTCTGCTCCCCGCCTACCGGGCGGTGGAGGTCTCCGCGCCCGCCGGCGACACCGCGGCGCTTCGCTTCATTCCCGGCCAGGAAGGGGTCGTGAGCATGGGTCACGCCGGCGATGAGTTCCACTTCGACAACGAGACGCCTGCACACAAGACCTACCTGCAGCCCCATGCCATCGCACACCGACCGGCCAGCAACGCCGAGTACCTGGCTTTCATCCGGGACGGCGGCTACCGCAGACCGGAACTCTGGCTTTCGGACGGCTGGTCAACGCTGCAGCAACGGGGCTGGGACAGGCCCTATTACTGGCAGGAGGATCTGGAAACGGAATTCACCCTGACCGGCAGACAGCCGCTGGACCCGTCGTCGCCGGTGTGCCATCTCAGTTATTACGAGGCTGACGCCTTCGCCCGCTGGGCCGGCGCCCGCCTGCCCACGGAAGCGGAATGGGAGAGTTTCGCGCGCACTCACCTGCACCAGGTGCAGAGCCTGGACGACGGGTATTTCCACCCGCGCGCCGGGGATCCGGGCGCGCCGGTGCAGCACGGCGGGGTGTGGGAGTGGACCGCCAGCGCCTATGCGCCCTATCCGGGCTTTCACCCACCCCCGGGTGCCGTGGGCGAGTACAACGGCAAGTTCATGTGCAACCAGATGGTGCTGCGCGGCGGCTCCTGCGCCACGCCCGGCGACCATCTGCGCACGACTTACCGGAACTTCTTCTACCCGGATGCGCGCTGGCAGTTTGCCGGCGTCCGGCTTGCCAGGGACCTCTGAATGAACGCGACACCTTCCAGCGTGACTCCGCAGCCGGTGGATGCCACCTTTCTTGAGGACGTGCTTGCCGGCCTGAGCGCTCCGGAGAAGCACCTGCATCCGAAGTACTTCTACGATGCCCTCGGCTCCCAGCTCTTCGACCGCATCTGTGAACTTCCGGAGTACTACCTGACCCGCACCGAACTGGCGATCATGGCCCAGCACGGCAAGGACATGGGCAGGGCACTGGGGTCCAACGTGCTGCTGGTGGAACCGGGCAGCGGCAGCAGCGTGAAGATACGCCTGCTGCTGGATGCCATGGAGAAACCGGCCGGCTACGTGCCCGTGGAGATATGTCAGGAGCATCTGGAGGCCAGCGCATCGGCACTTCAGCGGGACTACCCTGGACTGGACATTCGTCCGGTGTGCGCCGATTTCACGCGCCCGTTCCCGGTGCCTCGGGTTCGCACCATCCCACGCTGCAACCTGGTCTATTTCCCCGGTTCGACGCTGGGCAACTTCGCCCCGCCGCAGGCCGAGGAACTGCTGGCCAACCTGCACCGGGTGGCGGGCCCCGGCGGCGGCTTGCTGCTGGGGGTGGACCTGCGCAAGGATCCGGGTGTACTCAAGCCCGCTTATGACGATGCGCAGGGGGTGACAGCGGCGTTCAATCTCAACCTGCTCACACGTATCAATCGGGAACTGGGAGCGGATTTCTCGACGGACGATTTCTGCCACCAGGCGGTATGGAACGACACCGAGAGCCGAGTGGAAATGCATCTGGTCAGCCGTTGCCGGCAGCAGGTTCGCGTGGCCGGCCGGGTATTCCGGCTGGAAAAGGATGAACCCATTGTGACCGAGTACAGCTACAAGTACAGCAGGCGTGGGCTCGCCGACTTCGCCGAGCGCACGGGTTTCACCGTGGAACGCTGCTGGACCGACCCGAAGGAATGGTTCAGCGTGCAGTTGCTGCGGGTCGCAGGCTAATCCGCCCCGCCCGAGAGGCACCGGACCGGTGCCTCTCGTCCTGGCTATTTCAGCCGGATCCCGCCGGTGGGACCGCCACCACCGAAGCCGCCGCCCTGGCCGCCGCCCATGCCGCCGAAGCCGCCTTGGTCGGGGGTGACGATGGATGTGGCCGCATCACGGCGCATTTCCTCGATGCGCTGGATCATTTCCTCCAGCGCCTGTTTCGCCAGTTCGGGGAATTTCTCCACCGCCTGTTCCAGGTTATCCGCCTCGATCTCGAACGCCAGCGGCAACGCGCCGGCCTGCGTCATGATCTGTGTGTGGCCGGAATAGCTGACCGTCCGCGCAGGATCATCGCTGCCGTCCGCTTTGACCGGGGTCAGCCTCCGAATGGTCCCCACGCGCCCGTCGCTGAACGTATCCTCCCGCACCAGGTTGGCGGTATCCAGGCTCATATCGGGCATCTGGTCGGTCTGGTTCATGCTTCCTCCGTGTTCGCTGGCCGGGAACAGCCCGGCGCCGAGCCCAATAGCATGCCGCAAGCCCGCGCACGACACAAAACGGCGGGCTGCGGCTACACTTTTTCGGAAACAGCAACCAACCGGATGCCAACACCATGAAACCGCGTGTCGTCCTACTCGCCCTCGCTTTCGCGATATGGATCGCGCCCGCTTCTGCCGAGATCCGCACCGAACACGTTCACTACACCGTGGATGGCCAGGAAATGCGTGGCTATCTCGCCTATGACGCCAGCATCGAAGGACGGCGGCCCGGCGTGCTTGTGGTGCACGAGTGGTGGGGACTGAACGACTACATCCGCCAGCGGGCCCGCATGCTGGCGGAGCTTGGTTACACGGCACTGGCCGTGGACATGTATGGCGAAGGGCGCACGGCGGATCACCCCCGTGACGCCGGCCGCATGGCAACGCAGGCCCGGGAGAACCCTGGACAGACCATGGCGCGCTTCATCGCCGCCGATGCCCGTCTGCGCAATCATCATACGGTGGATGGTAGCCGCGTGGCTGCCATTGGCTATTGCTTTGGTGGCACCGTGGTGCTGGAGATGGCGCGCAGGGGCGCCGACCTGAAGGGAGTCGCCAGCTTCCACGGCGCGCTGGCCACCGAATCACCGGCGCGGCCGGGCGCTGTGCAAGGGGAAGTGCTGGTACTGCATGGGGAGCAGGATCCCATGGTGCCGCCGGAGCAGGTGGAAGCCTTCCGCCGGGAGATGGATCAGGCAGGCGTCCAGTACCGCTTCGTCGGCTACGAGAGCGCCACCCATGCATTCACCAACCCGGATGCCGACCGCTTCGGTGAAGCCTTTGATCTGCCCCTGGCCTACGATCAGGAAGCGGACGAGCAATCCTGGGATGAACTGGCGCGTTTCCTTCAGCGCGTGGCTCGCCAGGAAAACGCCGACTGAACCCCCGCTCGCGTGACTTGGACAAGCGCTGGAATCAACGCAGCAGCAGTCGCACGACCTCTTCCGCCTTGGCGAGATCGGGTTCGTGGTTCAGGACGATGGGGGGATACAGGTAGGACTCCCCCAGGCAGAGGATGACGTAGGCCAGCGTTTCCGGCGCCAGTTCCAGCGCCCGCCCCCGCCGTTTCACCTCGCGCTCGAGCATGGCGCGGAAGGCGGCTTCCAGCCTGGTTCGTATGATGCCATCCGGCCGCGTCAGCGTCTTCAGCGCAAACTGCGGCTCTTCGCGGATGAAATGGATCAGCGGCGTGGAACGCAGCAGGTAGCGATTGAAGTTCTGGTAGGCGTCAAAGAAGACCACTTCGCCATTGACGGTGGCGCGGCGCTCGGCGGCTTCCAGCAGATCCTCGGTCAACGACCAGAGCACCATGGAAACCAGCGTTTCCCGATCACCCACCCAGCGGTACAGGGTAATGCGGCTGATGCCGAGACGGGCTGCCAGGTCGCCCATCTCCAGCCGCTGACAATCGGCAAACACTTCTCTGCCAAGCTTGATGACAGCATCACGCCCGGCAACCCCTCTGGAAACGCGCCCCACGTGCCCCCCATGAACCTCGTCGACACCGTCTGTCATCGACCGCTTGTCCCGGGGGAAACACTGATTTGTTCACATTGACACATGAATAAATCGGTATTTCCCCGAGCGGATGAGCATAGAGTCTGAAGCCGGGGAGGTAAACACCCGGTGCGCAGGGCCGGTCGCGCCTCACCAGGAAAGCGGGATTGGCTAGAATTCCATGTCCAGCTCATCTATCTCGTCGGTTTCCGCCTTTGCTGCCTCCACCCATTCCGCGACCTCCGGCAACGCCAGCACGTGCTCGCAATAGCGCCTGCAAACGTCATCCAGCGCCACGTCGTAAGTCATGAAGCGCAACACCACCGGGGCGTACATGGCTTCCGCCATGGTGCGATGTTTTCCGAACAGGTAAGGCCCCCCGTAGGCTGACAGACACTCCCTCCAGATCTCCACGATACGGTCGATATCGGCCTGCGCGCGATTCCAGATCTTGTGGTTCGGGAAATGCGCCTTGACATTGAACGGAAGCGCCGAGCGCAGGCTGGCGAAACCAGAATGCATCTCCCCGCAGATGGACCGGCAATGCGCCCTGGTGGCCGCGGAGCCAGGCAGCAATCCGCTATCCGGAAAGATCTCGTTCAGATACTCCGCGATCGCCAGCGTATCCCAGACCCGGACGCCGCCGTGCGTCAGACAGGGAACGCGGATGGATGGCGCCATCAGCAGCAGCTCGCGCCGCGCATCGGCGTCGTCCACCGAAACAGGCTCCTCCACGAAATCCAGCCGGGCAAACCTCGCCAGAAGCCATCCGCGCATTGACCAGGAAGAATAGTTCTTGCTACTAATGCTTAATGACGGATTGTTCATATTTAGCACCTCGTCACGGATTCTCATCGGATCGAGCTTCCCTGATAAACGAAAATCGCAGCCAACGCCTGGGTTTGCCGCGCATGCGGCCAGTCTGCGCCCGTCGACCCAGCTTTGCCAACCACGTCATATACGCGGCTGGCTGGATGCTGATATAACCAATAAGCGGCACTTTGCTGCACCACACGGGATCGATCTATGCTGTATCAGGCCTATCAGGCGCACGTGGACATGATGTGGTCCTCCAGGACCTTCGCCAAGCTTGCCCTTCCGGCGTTCAATCTCCCGCTGTTCAGCGACATTGCCTACGGTCCCATGCGCAAGCTGGCCGCGGCCTACGAGGTGTTCGCACTCGCCGAGGTTACGCATCACCGGCCGGAGTTCGGCATCGGCTCGATCAAGGTGGGGCGGAAGGAGGTGGCCGTGACCGAGGAAGCGGTGCATGCCACCCCGTTCGGCACCCTGCTGCACTTCCGCAAGGACAGCAGCGTGCAGCAACCGCGTGTACTGCTGATTGCCCCCATGTCCGGGCATTTCGCGACGCTGCTACGGGAAACCGTGCGCACCCTGCTGCCGGAACACGACGTCTACATCACCGACTGGCACAACGCCCGCGACATACCACTGGCGGATGGCCGCTTCGGCATTGATGAATATATCGATCATCTGATGGACTTCATGCGGGTGATCGGACCCGAGGCCCACATGATGGCCATCTGCCAGCCCTGCGTGCCCGCCCTGTCCGCGGTGGCGCTGATGGCGGAGGACAATGATCCCAACACCCCGCTCAGCCTGACGTTGATGGCCGGCCCCATCGACTGCCGCATCAACCCCACCGAGGTCAACGAGCTGGCCACCAGCAAGCCCATCGAGTGGTTCGCGCGCAACCTGGTCAGCACCGTCCCGCTGCGCTACGCGGGTGGAATGCGCCGGGTGTACCCTGGATTCCTGCAGCTGACGGCTTTCATGAACATGAACATGGATCGCCACGTCAATTCCTTCCGCAACCTGTTCAACGAACTGGTGGAAGGTGATGCGGAGAAGGCGGAATCCAAGCGCAGCTTCTACGAGGAATACTTCGCCGTCACCGATCTGACGGCCGAGTTCTACCTGGAGACGGTACAGAAGGTGTTCCAGGAGTATGCGCTGGCCAAGGGCGAACTGACCTGGCACGGGCGGCCGATCAGGCCGGAAGCCATTCGCCGTACCGTCCTGCTGACGGTGGAAGGCGAACGTGATGACATCTGCTCCCTGGGCCAGACGCTTGCCGCCCAGGATCTCTGCTCCAGCCTGCGACCGCACATGCGCACGCACTATGTGCAGCCGGACGTGGGCCACTACGGAGTCTTCAACGGCAGCCGCTGGAACAATGCCATCTACCCGGTGGTCAGGGACGTCATCCACGCCAGCCGCCGCTGACAGCGCCGCAAACGCTTTCACGGGTATACTAACTGCCTTGCGACTGGAATAATGCGGTCGCTGAGGGAAGTGCCTGATTTGCCAAGTTATGGCAGCACAAATCAGGCACTGCCTTCCGGATTGGCTTCCTACAACGACAACGGATGCAGGCATGACCGACAAAGCGACGCCCCTTGCACTGGCACTAGGAAAAGAAACCGCGAAGGAGCGTCCCACCCCGCTGACTGCATTCAAGCTGGCCCGGCGATGGTGGCTGGACGGCAAGCGAATCAACCTCTCCGCACTGGCCGAGGAACTCGGCGTGGGCCGTGCCACCATCATGCGCTGGGTCGGCAACAAGGACCTGCTGCTGGGAGAGGTGCTCTGGTCGCTGTACAAGGATGAATTCGACAAGGCCAAGGCCCGCGCCGACGCGCAGCCGGGGCTGGTAGGGGTGGACTACCTCACCGAAATCTATTCCCAGATCAATCAGGTGCTGGTGCAGGCGGAGCCGCTGCACCACTTCCTGCGGCAGGATCCCCAGGCGGCCCTGAAGGTGCTGACCTCGAACGAGAGCGGGATTCAGAGCCGGCTGATCAACGCCTGGATCACGCTGCTGCGCGAACAGCGGGATGCCGGGCACATCAGCCCGCAGATGGATATCCAGAGCCTCGCATATTTCATCGTGCGTATCGGCGAAGGCGTGGTCTACAGCGACATGATCTGTGGCCGCAAGCCCGAACCCGAGCCCGCGAACACCGCCCTACGCCTGCTGCTGAGTTCCTCCCAGCCGCAACAGTAACGCCCTGCCCACGGGAACCGGGGCGGCCAACGGCTGTCAACCGGGTTTCCCTAGCCCCTGGGAGGATCCCGCATGGCGCGGTATACCGCGAAACAGCATTTCCGACATGACGACAAACCGGCGCTGGGCATCCTGCTTGCCAACCTGGGCACGCCGGATGCCCCCACCGCCCCGGCGCTGCGGCGCTACCTTGGAGAGTTTCTGGCAGACCCTCGCGTGGTGGAGCTTCCCCGGGTGCTGTGGCGCATCATCCTGCACGGCATCGTGCTACGTACCCGACCAGCCAGATCCGCCAAGGCCTACGAACAGGTCTGGACCGAGCAGGGCTCGCCGCTGCTAACCATCGGCAAGGCGCAGGCTGCCGGCGTGACAGAGCGGCTGCAACGCGCGCTCCAGGGCAAGGTGGCTTTGGAACTGGGCATGCGCTACGGCAACCCGAGCATGCCCGCCGCGCTGCGATCGCTGCGGGAACAAGGCGTTGAAAGGCTGCTGGTACTGCCGTTGTATCCGCAGTACTCCGGCGCCACCACCGCCTCCACCTTTGACGCGCTGGCCGATGAACTCAAGCAATGGCGCTGGGTGCCGGAACTGCGCTTCATCGGCCAGTACCATGACGACGCTGCCTATATCGCCTGCCTGGCCAGCAGCATCCGCGAGCACTGGGCGGAACATGGTCAGGGCGAGAAGCTGCTGTTTTCGTTCCACGGCACGCCCCGGCGCTATCTGCTGAACGGCGACCCGTACCACTGCCAGTGCCACAAGACAGCACGGATGGTGGCCGAGACGCTGGGTCTTCCGACGGATGCCTGGCAGGTCACATTCCAGTCCCGGTTCGGCAAGGACGTCTGGCTGCAGCCCTATACCGACAAGACGGTGGAGACCCTGGGCAAGGGCGGAATGAAGACACTGGACGTGATCTGCCCCGGTTTCTCGGCCGACTGCCTGGAGACGCTGGAGGAAATCCAGGGCGAGAACGCGGAGATCTTCCAACACGCCGGCGGCGGAACCCTGCGTTACATTCCCGCGCTGAATGAGCGGCAGGACCATCTGGACATGCTGACCGCGCTGGTCATGGACCACCTGCAGGGCTGGCCCGAGGCAGGCGGACAGTCGCGCGCGCTGCGCGAGCCGGACGCCACCGGCGAGCGGGCCGTGGCGCTGGGAGCGGAGCGCTGATCAGCGTTCCTCCAGCCAGCGCTCGATCCCGGCAATGAGCAGGTCGATGCTGAAGGCCACCTCATCCTCGGAACTCTGACAGGGTTGCGACGGGCTGTCTTCGCCATACAGCGGCCGCAGGCGCAGCCCCGTGGGCGCGGCACTGGCCAGGCCAATGGCAAAGGTATACAGCGCCCTGGTGGCGTAGAGCCTGTCCTGGTCGCTCAGCCCCGTGCGCCGCAACGCCTGCTGGATGAACTGGTAGATTTCCAGCTCACGCGGGGTTCCGTACTGGCTACTCAGCAGATAGGGAAATATGCGCGGGTGTCGCTGCGCCAGGCGGTAGAAGCGCATGCCCAGCGTGCGCAACGCGTCCTGCCAACGCACTTCCGCATGTTCTTCCAGCGGCAATTCCTCCAGCACCACCTGGTACACGCCCTGCAGCAGCGCCTGCTTGCCGGGTACATGGTGATAGATCGCCATTGCATCCACGTCCAGCAACGCTGCCAGCTTGCGCATGCTCAGTTCGTCCACCCCGTGGACATCCATGAAATCCAGCGCCGCCTGGTAGATGCGCTGGGGGTCCAGCGGCTCCCGGCGCACTGCCTGTTTTCTCGCCATCAGTCAGACCATGATCAAAGCATTGACGAACTCTACACCGTAGAGTAGCTTGCCGATTCTACACTGTAGAACCCTCTCGGTGGCGGTAACAGCATCATGAAAGACGAACTCTACCCTATCCCCGGCCCTGCGCGCCGCCCCTTCGTCGGCAACCTGCTCCAGATCCCCCGGGGCAGGATGAGCGCCCACATGCTGGCGCTGAGCCGACAGTACGACGGCATCTTCGAGCTGGATTTCGGCGGCATCTGCGTACCGTTCGTCAGCTCCGCCGCACTGGCCGAAGAGCTTTGCGATGAAGCCCGCTTCCGCAAGGTCATCCGGCCGCCGTTGTCGCTGCTGCGCAAGGTGGTAGGAGACGGTCTGTTCACTGCGCACAGCAACCAGCAGCCTTGGGGCAAGGCACACCGCGTACTGATGCCTGCCTTCAGCCAGCGCGCGATGAAGAGCTATTTCGGTGCCATGCTGGAAGTGGCCGAGCAACTGTCGGCCAGCTGGGACAGGCGTACCGGGGAGGACATCCTGGTGGCGGACGACATGACCCGCCTGACGCTGGACACCATTTCCCTGGCGGGATTCGGCTACCGTTTCAATTCCTTCGACAAGGCCGAGTTGCACCCTTTCCTGGGGGCCATGGTGCGCGTACTCAGCCATACCATGAGCAAGCTCACCCGGCTGCCGCTGCTAAACCGCATCAGCAAGGACTCCCCGGAGTTCCTGGGGGACATCGAGCAGATGAACCAGCTTGTGGACGAGGTCATACGCAGCCGCCGGGAGCGGCCCGCGGGCACCGGCGACCTGCTGGACCTGATGCTGCACGCGGAAGACCCGGATACCGGAGAGCGGCTTGACGATGTCAACATCCGACACCAGGTGCTTACCTTCCTGGTAGCCGGCCACGAGACCACCAGCGGCCTGCTCACGTTCGCCATCTACCTGCTGCTCCGCCATCCTCATGTGCTTGCCCAAGCGTATACCGAGGTGGATCAAGTGCTGCCGGACGAAACCGTGCCCGAGTACCGGCATCTCGCGCAGTTGAACGTGATCGAGCGCATTCTGAAGGAAACGCTGAGGCTCTGGCCCACCGCACCTGCCATCACCGTGGCCCCCTATGAGGACACGGTGATCGGCGGCAGGTACCGCATCCGGAAAGACCAGACCGTCAACATCCAATTGCCCGCCCTGCACCGCGACCCGGCCGTGTGGCAGGAGCCGGACAGCTTCGACATCGACCGTTTCCTGCCGGAGCGGGAAGCACGAATCCATCCGCACGCCTACAAGCCGTTCGGCAACGGCGAGCGCGCCTGCATCGGACGCCAATTCGCGCTCACCGAGGCGAAACTGGCGCTGGCCATGGTGTTGCAGCGATTCGCCCTCAGCGACCCGTACGATTACCGGCTGGACATCAAGGAAACGCTGACGTTGAAGCCGGACAATTTCCGCATCCACGTCAAGCGTCGGGCCCCGCACGAGCGCATGCGCCCGGCGACGCCGCCGACACCGGAACATACGCCCCTGGCCGCCGCCAACGTCCAGGGTGCGGGAGAGGAGCTGGTCGTCGCCTACGGGTCCACCCTTGGCACCGCTCGCGAGCTAGCCGAGCAACTGGCCGACCAGGCCCGGCGCCGGGGCTTCAACGCCCGCAGCCAGGCGCTGGACGAGTTCGCGGACGGCTGGCCGACGCAGGGCGTGTTGATTGCCGTCACCGCCACCTACAACGGCCGGGCGCCCCACCCCCCCCCCCCC
>JAFIFV010000014.1 GCA_020831845.1 Ectothiorhodospiraceae bacterium | reverse complement strand
CCAACCCCCCCCGAAAGGTTCTATCCACCGCCCACCGACGCGGCAATGCCGCGCCTGTGGCAAGCGCCCGTAGCTCAGCTGGATAGAGCACCAGACTACGAATCTGGGGGTCAGAGGTTCGAATCCTTTCGGGCGCGCCATCTTCCTCAGCACCTAAGAAACTGTTGTATCGCAAGAGCTTAGGCGGTGCCGTTTAGGCGGGTGTGCCCCAAGAAAATCCGAAAATGTGCCCCACGTCCGTGACGACAACTGCAGGCGCCGCGCGACCGTCTCTCAGCTCAATCAGGCTCTCATTGACAAGCTGGCTCGATTCGCCTCCAACCCAGCACATACTCGTTTTGGTCCAGCCACGCCTTTCGGGCCCCCAGTCTGGAAGAATCGACCTGTCGAGGTTCCAGAAGGCGCGGTCATGATTGCGCTCTCGCAGATGGCAGAGCGCGTGGAAGACTGCGTCTTCGAGGACGGGCTTCGGGGCGAAGATCAGATGCCAGTTAAGGTGGATCTTCCGGTCATTTCCGCAGCTGACGAGTTTTCAGTCTTTGTAGCGCCCTTCTGAGACCGTTGTCCATCGACCCTCGCTGGGGCCCGCGTTCGCCGTGAGAGGGGGATGTCAATCGTAGAAGTCCTTTTAAATTAAGGACTCCTGCGTCATATTGTAGGCAAGGCCTGTAGGCAAAACCATCATTTGGTAATTTGATCCTTCGCCGCGATTTTGGCGCTTGCCAGCCCAAGACCATGGCTGTACTCACGCTCGTCGTTCTGGAGGCGGAAGTCGTGATCGTGATCGCATTGCTGGCCGGTTTGGGTGGGTTCGTCGCCGCGAGTTTCCTCATCGCGATAGCCACAGGACTGGTCTTGGGTTCGATGGGGCAGGTTGGCAACCTTTTGGGCTACATGCAGTCGTATCGAGCCATAATCCAAGCCATCCGGTTTGTTCTGGTCCTCTGGGTCAACCGGCTCGCATTCTCTGCGGCTATCGGGTGAAGTCAAAGGGGGTCGGCTTGATTTTGGCTAGATTTTCGAGCGCCTCTCGACAGATATAGATTACGATCCTTCCCCCCGGTGGGGTGCGGTCCCCTCTCCTTCCCCAGCAGCCGCACACTCACAAATTATTGAATTTGCTGATGAAAATGATCTTTTCATGATAGCTCGTCCGATAGACGGTCCTCATAGCTTGGTGTTCTAGGCGCATCGCATTTCTCCCCGCGTACGGTAGTCCTCTCGCACCGTTGCATCAGCGCTATGGCTCAACGCGGTTGCGCGGTGCAGACCAGCTCTCAAGCGGGCTTATCACGAAGGGGGGCGGCCACTAGCTCGGCAGGGCGATAATGCCGTAGTCTAGGGAGCGAATCAAAATGGGGGGTCGAATGGCGGGCGAGGTAGAACTTAAGGGAAAAGGGCAGGCACTGCGGATGAGTGTACAGCAGCAACTTGGGGGTGGTCCCCTGAGTATTTTCGGAGCAGCTGCGCAGAAGCACGACCTTTCTATACGCGAAGTCACAGCAGGCGTTCTGGCAGAGCTGGCGGTTGAGTTCCCTAACTTGGAGTTCCGCCAGCGAACGTCCGTGGGCAAGAGCGAAATCAACGCAAAGCTGCGCGGCTTTGACGAGAGGCTTGGAAAGACCCTGTTCGTCGAGCGCGCCAGCATTCAGCCCGATGGCGGAATCACCGAGGTTCTGGATCGTCACGGGCAATGGAGGATCGTACTCGTGGGAGAGTCTAAGCATCAGGGAAACGATGTCGAGAAGATCCTCGCTGGCATCATGCAAGGCAAGAATAAGGATCAAGATTTCATGGCCGCTGGAAATGCCATCGAGCGCATGCACAAAAATGTCTTGGAGCTCCGCAATTACATGCTGGATGAAAAACATTTTCCCTATGTTGTTTTTCTCCAAGGCTCAAATTTTGCCATAGAGTCTTTCAATGTTGTTCGTCCGGATGGTCGTGTTGTCCACGTCGCACACAACTCGGGGCTCCTGAATCGCATCGACAGAGTAACAGCTAGTAATTTATCTCGGGATATTAACTTAAACTACTGCGAAAATATTACAATTAAAGCTGGTCACATCGATCACATGTGCCAGATCGCGTCGCTCTATTGCAAGCACGAGCCTTGGAGTGCGGGCGAGATGGCTGTTGTCATGCTTGAGGTGGCAAAGACCTCGCTGGCCGTCCTTGATGGCGACTTAAAGTCAGTGGAAAGATAGGCGTGAGGTCTCGCTTTCCGATAAGGAGGCGTGCATCGTGGGATATAACGTGGCAGTTTTTCGGTAGGGTTCACGATGGGAAATAGATCGCACAGAAACGCTGGGCACAGGGGAATGAACGCGCTTCGCAAGGCGGGGCAGAAGCATTCTTCTACGGCGTCACTGCCGACCGGCATAGCCGCCAAAACACGGCATGTTTTCGACGTTGGCGACTGCTTAGACGTGCTCGCAAAAATCCCTGATGAGTCGGTCCAGTTGATCGTCTGCGATCCGCCTTACAACATTCTGCTGGCAGACTGGGACGACCACTTGGACTACATAGCGTGGGCGAAGGAGTGGCTGGTCGAGGCGGAGCGCGTCCTTTCACCGACCGGCAGTATCGTCATCTTTGGGGGGCTGCAATATCAGGGCGAGGCCGGATCAGGAGATTTGCTCTCTATAATCTCCCACATGCGCCAGCACAGTCGGATGCTACTCGCGAACCTTATTGTCTGGAACTATCCAAACGGGACGTCGGCGCAGCGCTTCTTTGCCAGCAGACACGAGGAGATCGCGTGGTTTGCCAAAACCAAGAAATACTACTTTGACCTCGATGCGGTCCGCGAGCCCTACGATGAGGAGACTAAGGCGGCATACATGAAGGACAAGCGTCTTAATCCAGAGTCGGTGGAGAAAGGCCGGAATCCAACCAACGTATGGAGAATGAGCCGGCTGAACGGCAACTCGCTAGAGCGTGTCGGCCACCCGACGCAGAAGCCTGCCGCAGTCATCGAGAGGCTCGTGCGGGCTCTTTCCTACCCCGGCTCCACCGTGCTGGACTTCTTTGCCGGAAGCGGGGTTACTGCGCGAGTCGCCATTCAGGAAGGTCGGAATAGCATCTGCACCGACGCTGATCCTGTGTTCCGGGACTATGTGGCGAAGCAACTCGACTTTCTGCGGCAGGACGATTTGCTGGGCACTGCCCGGCAATACCAGATCATCGACGGCCTCGACATCACAAGGCCGGAGGCGGCAGAGTAGGAAGATACGAGGATTCGAACTGTCCTCGATGCTCGCACTTGTACTTGCGGACAAAGGGGGGAGCGCGTTGGTGAGGCATCACCTGTAAGTGCCGGGCGGCTTCGTAGCGACGCCATACTCGACCGTCACGAGCGTGGCGCCACCTCCATCCTCGCCCCCTCTATGATCACCGAGTCGTGATTGTCAGTCTGCCGACGAACAGCGCAAGAGAGGTGAAAAAGCACTTATGCTTGGCATTGTCGGTGCGCAATAAACGCTTTGCATTTGCGTAGATATGTGTGTGACCCATTCTATCTGTTAAGAACGAAACTTCCCCCGGTTGCCCCCCTTTCACACCTCGATCAAGCCCACTGCGCGGTTCCCACTACGCCGTTCAATGACACCCATGTGCCCGTGCCTACTCGCTTTGCCGTTCCATAGACCCTGCTCCAGCGGGACGTTCCAGCACCTAATCGATGCCGTTCCATAAGAATACTATTGACTTTCGGAACAGATGGACTCATGACGTCTTAGACATCATTGGAACGACAGGGGTTCATCATGCTCATTGGATACGCCCGTACATCCACCCTCGAACAGGAAGCCGGTCTGGAGGCCCAGAAGCGGGACCTCGAAGCCCTCGGCTGTGATCGGATCTTCGCGGAGCAGACGAGCTCTGTGGCCGCCCGGAAGGCCCTTGAGGAGGCCATCGAATACACCCGTGCCGGTGACACCCTCGTGGTCACCAAGCTGGATAGGCTCGCCCGCAGCGTCCCGCACATGTGGGAGGTGCTCCAGCGGCTGGAAGCCAAGGACGTGGCACTGCGCATCGTCAACATGGGCATCGACACCAGCACCCCGACCGGCAAACTGATGCTCAACGTCCTCGGCGGAGTGGCCCAGTTCGAGCGGGAGATGATGCTGGAGAGGCAACGCGAGGGGATCGCCCGAGCCAAGGCCGATGGGAAATATAAGGGCCGCAAGCCGACCGCTCGCGCCAAGGCGGATGAAATCCGCGCGCTGCATTCCGAGGGCATGAGCATGGGCCAGATCGCGGCCCGGCTGGGGATTGGGAAGGGAAGCGTTCATAGGGTCTTGAATGCCGAAGCGTGAGGAAGCAGCGAGCTGGGGTTATCCGGAGCGCATTTACCCCACTCCTGGCACCGACCGCGCGTTTCATTGTGGCGCCGATACTGGCGCGACAGCAAAGTTGAGCCGGCGCATGCCGATGACGAGCAAAGCCTTCAACGGTAAGAGGTTCAAGGCCGAACCTCGAATTACCACACACCCTCGTATTACTCGGTGCTTGCCTTGCTTCCAGTTCATGCTGCTACGCGGACATTCGACCAATACGCCTGACATGCATTCCGGGCCATTTGTCCCCGGGCATGAAGGCCCATCCCTTTACTGCCCACCCTCGGATATCTCCGTGGAGAAGCCCAGCTCGATAAACCGGTAAGCCAGCTCGTTCTGGCGATGGGCTGGCGAGCCAACCGCTGAAACCCCGATTTACCCGACACCCTCGGCGATCTCAGCGCGCCTGCCAAGCAGCCACGTGGCTGTATGCAGACGCTCGCTTCCGACGCTTTATCACCGACCCTCCACGGCACGGAACAAACCCATGCCGAGTAACGGCCTCGGGAGAGATCCAGCGATTTACCCCACACCATCGGATAACTCCGTCCACCCTCTCAACTTCTACAACGGACACAACGAACATGAACGACCTCATCACATTCATCACCGTCAACAACGAACCCCGCGTCCTCGACGTCAGCCTCGCTACGGAACTGGTCGTTGCTCGCTTGAGCGACATCCGCGCAATCATCAACGAGTACAAGTACGAACTGGAGCAGATGGGTGAACTGTACATGGCTGGAGAAACCCACATGCGCGGTGGCCGCACC
>JAFIFV010000135.1 GCA_020831845.1 Ectothiorhodospiraceae bacterium | reverse complement strand
GGCGCGGGCGCGGGCGCCCAGGACCAGGGGCAGATTCTCGCGCAGGAAGCGGGTGATGCCCCGGACAAAGAGGAAGATGAGCGCCCAGGGGGAAAGCCTTTGCCAGCCATGGACCGGATTGGCGTTATCGCTCATGCCGAGCTCCGGGCCGCGTCAGTGCTGCTTGCAATGCGTTGCAGGAGGTACTCGCGCAGCCGCTCAGCCGTCTCCCGTTCCAGTCCCTGGATGACCAGATCACCGCTGCTGCCGCCGGCCGTGAAGCAGGTGAGTCGCACCAGGCCGAACGCGCGTTCCAGCGGATTGCTCGCGGTCTCCACATGCTGGAGCCGGATGAAGGGCAGCACGGTGGTGCGATGAAACAACAGGCCGCTGTGGTAGATCACGTCCTGTTCGCGAACGCCATAGGCGCGGCGGCGTGCCTCCAGCCAGGCCAGCGTCAGCAGACCGGTGACGACGGTGGCCGTGGCAGCCAGTGCCGTCAGGTGGAACATGCCGGGGAGTTCCTGTGAGGCTGGTAGCACAATGGCCAGCGCCAGCAGCGGGAAGAGCACGGTTAGTCGCCCGATCACGCGGCAGGGAGCGAAGCGCCGTGATATCGGACGAAGCTCCACGGATTCCAGCCGTGGAAGCATGCTGGTTTCCACCGCCTGATTGCTGAATGCCATCTCTACCTCGTCGCGTGATCCCATGCCTACAGAGTAACGGGAAGCGGGTACGGTTCCGAGAAGGTTGGGAAAGCCGGGCTTTCCAATTACTTGCCAATCGCGTCAGAATCGATGCCATCGGAACCGGGTATCGAGGTACGCCGTGAGGCTGTCAGGTTCGAACAAGGGCTTCCTGGTCGGAGCCGCCATCGGCACCGGCATGACGGCGCGGGCAGCTGCCCAGGGTGGGGCGGATCTCCTGCTGGCGCTGAATGCCGGGCGTTACCGCGTGATGGGGGCACCGTCCATTTCCTGCATGCTGCCGGTGGCTGATAACAACCGCGTGGTCATGGAGTTCGCCCGTGCCGAAATCCTCGGTCGTGTGGAACTGCCGGTGTTCTTCGGCGCCTGCGTGTTCAACCCCGAGCACAGCCTGGAGGCGTTGGTGGCGGAAGTGAAGGCCTCCGGTTTCGACGGTATCTGCAATTTCCCTCCGGCGACCCACCTCGACGGCCTGATGCGCGATAACCTGGAGGCGGCGGGCGTCGGTTTCCAGCGCGAACTCTCGTTGATGCGGCTTGCCAGGGAGTCCGGCCTGCAGACCTGCGGCTACGTCCGCCAGGTGGAAGAGGCATTGCTGATGGCGGATGCGGGTGTGAACCTGGTCTGCATCAACTACGGCTGGAATGCCGGCGGCGTTTCCGGAGTGCCCAGCCGCTACACGCTGGAGGAGGCCGCCGAGCACGCCCGCAAGGTTTTCGAGGCGGTGCGACGCAAGCATCCGAAAGCCCTGTGTGCTGTGGAGGGCGGCCCGATCACCACGCCGGAGGAAGCTCAGCGCGTGGCGGAGATCTCCCAGGCGGACGGTTATATCGGCGGCTCCACCATCGACCGCATTCCGTTGGAGGCGGCAGTTGCCGAAACCACGTCTGCGTACAAGGCCGTTGCGACGCTTCAGCGGCGCATTGACAGTCTGAAAAGCGAATGGCTGGGAGATGGTCACGAATATGGCCTGATCGGCCGTTCGGCGGCCATTACCGATGTGGTGCGGATGATCCGCAAGGTGGCGGACAGTGAACTGTCGGTGTTGGTAACGGGTGAAAACGGGACAGGCAAGGAGCTGGTGGCCCGGGCCATCCATGCCGGCAGTCCGCGCAGTAACAAGCGCATGGTGGCGGTGAACTGCGCGGCCATACCCCGCGACCTTCTGGAGAGTGAGCTGTTCGGTCACGAGGCGGGCGCTTTCACAGGTGCCATCAAGGCGCGGCTGGGGCGCTTCGAGCAGGCTCACGGAACCACATTGCTGCTGGACGAGATCGGTGACCTGGAATTGTCCCTGCAAGCCAAGCTGCTGCGGGTGCTGGAGGACGGCACCTTCGAGCGGCTGGGCACCAACACGCCGCGCCGTACCAACGCCCGTATCCTGTGTGCCACCAACCGCTCGCTGCGGGGCATGGTGGCGGCCGGCACGTTCCGGGAAGACTTGCTGTACCGCTTGAACGCGGTGGAGATCACCCTGCCGCCGCTGCGTGAACGCATCGAGGACATTCCGCTGCTGGTGCGCCACATGCTGCCGCGCATCGCCACGGAAATGAATCCGAGGGTGCGGGAAATGGATGCTTCCGCCTACCGCACCCTGATGCGTCACAACTGGCCCGGGAATGTGCGCGAGTTGCGCAACGTGCTGGAGCGGGCGCTGATCATGTGTGAACAGGATGTGATTACCAGCAGCGATCTGCCGTCCCTGCAGGCCGGTGCGTTGCCCGCGGCGGAGCCGGCGGTGGCCACAACGCCAACGGCCGCCATGGATTCGGTTACGACTGTACTGGAACCTGCCAGCGAGAAGGAATGGATTCTGGATGCGCTGCGCCGCAACCGGTTTCGTCGTGGGGAGACGGCGCGCGAGCTGGGGCTTGCCCGGAAGACACTCTACAACAAGATGCGACGCTACGGTCTGGGTTGAGTGCTGGCAGTCAGCGGGTGGCGGATGACACCCTGGGCCTGGGCGGCCACAGCCAGGAGCGTGCTCCCGTATACCGGGTGCAGGTAAAGCCATCGTTCGACCCCGGCGGCCCTGGCCGAGGCATCGTGCAGCAAGGCCGCCGTTTCCTCCGCCCGTCGTTCCCGATCCTCCGCGGTGCCCCCGGCCAGGCCCGGCACCACAAGCAGCATGTCCGTCGCCTGCTCCAGCGCAGCATCCAGTTGTTCGGCGTTGCTGACGACGGTGACCGTTGCCAGGCCGCGTTCGCGCGCCTGCTTCAGCATGGTCAGCTCGCTTGCGTAGGTGAAGCCGGAATGGATCAGCGCGGCCGCCAGTTCCCCTGTCAGCAGACCCACGCTGGGCCAGTTGCAGATGGCTCCGGCACCGGCCTTGCACAGCGCATCCAGCAGATCTTCCGACCGACGGAAGGGGTCGTTGGCCAGCACCCCGGCAATGACCCAGGGTGTCTTGTCAATGCCTGGCAGAGCCGCCAGCAGGGTGCCGTTGGCATCCCCCACAGGCATCGCGCAAGCCATGTCCGCCAGCCTCGGATTCATGGCGGCGGTGAGCGGGCTCAGGATGCACGGCCCCCTGCTGCGTTGCCCGGCTTCGGCAAGGCTGGCAACGAACCATCCGTCTTCGCGATCCCAACCGATTCCAGTCCTGGGTACGTCATGAGTCATATCGGGTAATTCCGAGTATTGCCACCCCATTATTACACCCACCGCGTCGATATTGTCTGTCATCAGCGGCGCCATCAGCGGGCTGCGCCGGTTGGCACGCCCGATGCTACCGCAATAGGAAACTAAGGCGGTACCCCATGAGGTGCCGACACCGGAGGAGATATGCAGCGCAAGGCCTATGTGATCGGCACTTGTGATACCAAGGGGCCGGAACTGCGCTACGCCCGAGGCCTGATCCAGGCCGCTGGGGTGGATACCGTACTGGTGGACGTGAGTACGCGGGGTGAGAGCCAGGATGCCGACATCCGTCCGGCCGATGTTGCGGCCAGTCATCCCGACGGTGCCAACGCCGTATTCTCCGATGATCGCGGCAAGGCCGTGACGGCCATGGCGGAGGCATTACGGCATTTCCTCAGCGCACGTTCCGATATCGGCGGTGTGCTGGGGCTGGGCGGCGGGGGCGGTACAGCCCTGATTGCCCCGGCGATGCGCGAGCTGGACGTGGGCGTGCCCAAGGTGCTGGTGTCCACGGTTCCTCCCGGCAACACGGGGCCCCATGTGGGTTCCAGTGATATCGCCATGATGTATTCGGTGACGGACGTTGCTGGCATCAACCGCATCTCCCGCCGCGTACTAGGAAATGCAGCCAACGCCCTGGCCGGCATGGTTCAGGGTCGTATCCCCGAGGCGAATGGGGAAAAACCGGCTATTGCACTGACCATGTTCGGGGTGACCACGGACTGCGTCACTGCGGTGGCCCGTGAGCTGGAAGCGGACTACGACTGCCTGGTGTTTCATGCCACCGGCATTGGCGGCCAGTCGATGGAGAAACTGGTGGATGGCGGGCTGGTGAGCGGTGTACTCGATATCACCACCACCGAGGTCTGCGATCTGCTCATGGGGGGCTTACTCAGCGCCGGAGAGGACCGTCTGGGCGCCATTGCCCGTACGTCGATCCCCTATGTGGGCTCCTGCGGCGCGCTGGACATGGTGAACTTCGGCGCGCTGGAAACGGTGCCGGCCCACTACCGCGAACGCAAGCTGCACGCGCACAACGCCCAGGTCACGCTGATGCGTACTACCCCCGAGGAAAACCGGCACATGGGCGAGTGGATCGGCGAGAAGCTGAATCGCTGCAATGGTCCTGTGCGGTTCCTGCTACCCGAGGGCGGCGTGTCCATGATCGATGCGCCGGGACAGCCCTTCCACGACCCGGAAGCCGACGCCGCTCTTTTCCAGGCGCTGGAGCAAACGGTGCGGCAGACCGACCGGCGGCGGCTGATCCGACTGCCCCACAACATCAATGATGCCGCCTTCGTGCGCGCCCTGCTGGACAACTTCCGCGAGGTCATGCGCTGATGGCTCCGGGAATCCTCCAGGCGAAAGCGCTGACCAAGAGCTTCAAGGGCTTCTACGCGGTCGATGGCGTCACGTTGAACGTGGAGGAGGGCAGTATCCACGCCCTGATCGGTGCCAACGGTGCCGGTAAGACCACCTGCTTCAACCTGCTTTCCAAGTTCCTCGAGCCCACCAGCGGCAGCATTGTGTTCAAGGGAAAAGACATTACCCGCAGCAAGCCCGACAGGGTTGCCCGCCTGGGCCTGGTGCGTTCCTTCCAGATATCCGCCGTGTTCGGCGGCTTGTCCGTGATGGAGAACGTGAGCCTGGCGTTGCAGCGCGGCCGGGGGGAATCCTTCGATTTCTGGCGTTCGCCGCGGGCGCTCGCACATCAGCGCCCTCGGGCGGAGGAGTTGCTGGAGTCGGTCGGCTTGTCCGCCTACAAGGAGACGCCCGCGGCCGAACTTCCTTACGGCCGCAAGCGGGCGCTGGAGCTGGCCACTACGTTGGCACTCGACCCGGAAGTGATGCTGCTCGACGAGCCCACCGCCGGCATGGCCACCGAGGATGTGGGCCGGATTGCACGCCTGATCCAGACGGTGGCGAAGGGGCGCACTGTGGTCATGGTGGAACACAACCTGGGCGTGGTCTCGGAGCTCTGCGATCGCATCACCGTGCTGGCCCGGGGCCAGATCCTGGTGGAGGGCGATTACGAGACGGTCTCCAGGGATGAGCGCGTGATCGAATCCTATATCGGTGGAGGTGGCCATGAGTGATGCCATCGCGACCACGACTGCCGCCAGGGCTGGCGATCCGATGCTGGCCATCTCCGGCCTGCAGGCCTGGTACGGCGAAAGCCATGTGCTGCATGGCGTGGACGTCGACGTTTACCCCGGTGAGGTGGTGACGCTGCTGGGCCGGAACGGCGCCGGCAAGTCCACCACGCTTCGGTCGATCATGGGCATTGTGCCTCGTCGGACCGGTTCCATCCGTATCGAGGGGCAGGAAAGCATTGGATTGCGTCCGCACAGGATAGCCCGCTGCGGGGTCGCGTTCTGTCCGGAGGACCGCGGGATCTACGCCACGCTGGACGTGGTCGAGAATCTGGAGCTTCCGCCGCGGGTCCGCCAGGGCGGCATGAGCACCGAGCAGGTGCTGCAGCTGTTCCCGAATCTGCGGGAACGACTGCGTAGCGCGGGCACCAAGCTCTCCGGCGGGGAACAGCAGATGCTTGCCATCGGCCGCATCCTGCGCACCGGTGCCCACCTGCTGCTGCTGGACGAGCCCACCGAAGGGCTGGCACCGAGCATCGTCAGCCAGATCGGCGGCACCATCCGCAAGCTGAAGGAGCAGGGCTACACCATCTTGCTGGTGGAGCAGAACGTGCGCTTCGCCATGACCGTGTCCGACCGTTATTTCATTCTGGACCAGGGGCAGGTCGTGGAGTCCCACGACCGCGATTCATTCGAGCGCAACTTCGACACACTGATGGCCCGACTGGGCGTCTGAGCAGAGTTCAACGCCACAACGACAACAACGCTGTTTCATCACAACAAGGCGCCGGCGAAAGGCGCCAGGAGGAGTAGACCATGCGAAACGCAAGAGTGCTGATGACCGCGGCGCTGACTTCGGCCTGCATCGGGTTGAGCGGCCTTTCCACCGCCGTGGCCAATGACAACTACTCGGACGGCGTGGTGCGCATCGGCGTGCTTACCGACATGTCCGGCATCTACACCGATCTTTCCGGTCGTGCAGCGGTGGAAGCCGTGCGCATGGCGGTGGAGGACTTCGGTGGCGAGGTCAATGGGGTGCCTATCGAGGTGGTACATGCGGACCATCGCAACCGCCCGGACGTGGGTGCAAGCCGAGCGCGCGAATGGTACGACAACGACGGTGTGGACATGATCAACGACCTGTCCAACTCCGGGGTGGCGAACGCGGTGGCCGCAGTGGCCAAGGAGCGCCGGCGGCACGCCATAGTCAACTCGTCCTCCACCATCGGCATCACCAACGACTATTGCTCGCCGTATGCCACGCACTACACCTACGACGCCTATTCGCTGGCGCAGGGTACCGGCAAATCCATCGTGGACGACGGCGGCGATTCCTGGTTCTTCCTGACCGTGGACTTCGCCTTCGGTCATGGGTTGGAGCGCCAGGTCTCCGAAGTGGTGCGGGAGGCCGGAGGCCGCGTGGTGGGTGCCGCCCGGCACCCGCTGGATACCACGGACTTCTCCTCCTATGCCTTGCAGGCCCAGGCGTCCGGTGCCGAGATCATCGGTATTGCCTCCACCGGCGCCGATGCCATCAATGCCATCAACGCATTGGCGGAGTTCGGCGTTACCCCGAACCAGCGTCCGGCCGCGCTGCTGCTCTGGTTCGATGACGTCCATGCGCTGGGACTGGAGACCGCCCAGGGCCTGCTGCTGACCAACGCGTTCTACTGGGATGCCAACGACGAGACGCGGGAGTTCTCCAAGCGCTTCTATGAGCGCACCGGCCGTATGCCCAACATGGCGCATGCCGGCAATTACTCCTCCACCATGCATTATCTGAAATCGGTGGAAGCGGCCGGTACCGATGATCCGGACGCCGTCTCCGAGAAGATGCGTGAGCTGGAGATCAACGACTTCTTCGCTCAAGGCGGCTACATCCGCCCCAACGGCCGCATGGTGCACGACCAGTACATGTGGCAAGTGAAGTCGCCGGACGCGTCTGAGTACGACTACGACTACATGGAACTGGTGACCACGATTCCGGGTGAGGAGGCGTTCCAGCCGCTGGAGAAGAGCACCTGCTATCTGCTGGAGGACTGAACCGCAGCCGCTCGCGCCACGGCGCGGGCGGTTGATTTCCCTGGTGGCGATTGCGGGTAGCGGTTATGGACTTTTTCGGAATACCAATTCAGGCGGTGTTGGGCCAGTTGATGCTTGGCATCGTCAACGGTTCCTTCTACGCCGTGCTCAGCCTGGGGCTGGCGATCATCTTCGGCGTGCTGAAGATTGTCAATTTCGCCCACGGCGCCTTTTTCATGCTGGGGGCCTTCGTGGCCTTCATGTCCGGCCGCTATCTGGGTATCGACTACTGGGCGGCGCTGTTCATCGCGCCGCTGGTCGTGGCCTGTATCGGCATTGTCTTCGAGTACCTGTTCCTGCGCAGGCTGTACGGGCTGGACCCGATCTACGGCCTGCTGCTCACCTTCAGCCTGGTACTGGTGCTGGAGGGTGGCTTCCGCGTGGCGTTCGGCTCGTCCGGGCAACCTTACCCCACGCCGGAGCTGTTGCGCGGCGTGTTCAACCTGGGCTTCATGGTGCTGCCCTATTACCGCGCCTTCGTGATCGTGGCGGCGCTGAGTGTCTGCCTGGCCACCTGGTTCCTGATCGAGCGCACCCGGCTGGGCGCCAGCCTTCGCGCAGCCACCGAACGGCCGGACCTGACCCAGGCCTTCGGCATCAACGTTCCGCTGCTGGTGACGCTGACCTACGGCGCCGGGGTCGGCCTGGCGGCGTTCGCAGGGGTGCTGGCGGCCCCGATTTTCCACGTCAACCCGTCCATGGGCTCCAACCTGGTCATCATCATCTTCGCGGTGGTCGTGATCGGCGGTCTGGGGTCGATCATCGGCGCCATCGTGACCGGACTGGCGCTGGGGATCGTCGAGGGTTTCACCCGTGTGTTCTATTCGGAATTCTCTTCCACCATCGTGTTCCTGGTGATGGTTGCCGTGCTGCTGCTGCGGCCGGCCGGGCTGTTCGGACGGACGGAGGCGTAGCGGCATGCGATTGCTGACCTGGACCGTGCTCGCGGTAGGCCTGATCGCCCTGCTGGCGGTGCCGTTCTTCCCGCAGGTGGTGTATCCCATCTTCGTGATGAAGACCTTCTGCTTCATTCTGTTCGCCTGCGCGTTCAACCTGCTGCTGGGGCATACCGGCATCCTGTCGTTCGGCCACGCGGCCTTCTTCGGCAGCGGCGCCTACATCACGGGCTATTGCGTGAAATACCTGGGTTGGCCCACCGATCTGGGGCTGCTGGCGGGAATGCTGGCGGCGGCCGCACTGGGGGTCATCTTCGGCGCGCTGGCCATCCGTCGCAGTGGCATTTATCTGGCCATGATCACGCTGGCCATGGCCCAGCTCGTGTATTTCTTCTACCTGCAGGCGCCGTTCACCGGGGCCGAGGACGGGCTGCAGCAGATACCCCGCGGCACGTTTCTCGGCCTGCTGGATCTGCGCAGCGACATAACGCTGTACTACGTCGTGTTCGGCATTGTGGCGGCGGGGTTGTGGGTGGTCTGGCGGACAGTGAATTCGCCCTTCGGAGCGGTGTTGCGTGCCATTCGCGAGCATGAGCCGCGCGCCGTCTCGCTGGGGTATCCGGTGGCCCGCTACAAGGTGCTCGTGTTCGCGCTGTCCGCCGGCCTGTCCGGGCTTGCCGGCTCCATGAAAGCGATCATCTTCCAGCTCGCCGCGCTCAACGACGCGCACTGGCACATGTCCGGCGACGTCATTCTGATGACCTTGCTGGGCGGCATGAACACCGTGTTCGGCCCGGCTGCGGGGGCGGTGCTTGTTTCGGCCATGACCCACTACCTGGACCCGTTCGGGGCCTGGGTCACGGTGATTATCGGTCTGGTCTTCATGTCCTGCGTCCTGCTGTTCCGGGAAGGCATCGTCGGGAAGCTCGGCAAGATTCTTAAGCTGAACACCAATTTCCAGACGGATGCGGCACCGGCGCCGGGCAGGCTGGAAAAATCGAAATCCGAGGGGTAAACAGCATGGTTCGCTTCGAACGCAGTACCTTGATGGACCGCTTCCGGGACATGGCCCGACGCGGCCAACCGATCATCGGCGGTGGCGCCGGGACCGGCATATCCGCCAAGTGCGAGGAGGCCGGCGGGATCGATTTGATCGTGGTGTACAACTCGGGCCGCTACCGCATGGCGGGGCGGGCTTCGGCGGCCGGTCTGCTGGCCTATGGAAACGCCAACGAGATCGTTCAGGAAATGGCGCTGGAAATCCTGCCGGTGGTGAAGAAGACGCCGGTGCTGGCCGGGGTGAACGGCACCGATCCGTTCGTTATCATGCCGCGGTTGTTGCGGGAACTGAAGGATCTGGGCTACTCCGGCGTGCAGAACTTCCCCACCGTGGGCATCATCGACGGCACCTTTCGGGTGGCTCTGGAGGAAACCGGCATCAACTTCGGCGCCGAGGTGGACATGATCCGCATGGCGCACGAGATGGACATGCTGACCACTCCTTACGTGTTCTCGGCGGAAGAGGCCGTGGCCATGGCCGAGGCGGGTGCGGACATGATCGTGCCGCACATGGGCGTGACCACGGGCGGCACCATTGGCGCGAGCACCTCGAAGACGCTGGACGAGTCCGTGCGGCTGATTGACGAGTGGGCGGAGGCCGCGAGACGGGTTCGCAAGGACGTGCTGGTGATCTGCCACGGCGGGCCGATCTCCAGCCCCGAGGATGCCGACTACGTGTTGCGAAACAGCGAACACTGCAACGGGTTCTACGGCGCCAGCAGCATGGAGCGCATGCCAACGGAAATGGCGATGACCCGCCATATCGAGACATTCAAGGCCATCGGCGGCGGCAAATAACCACAGCGGAGGGGACATGATCAGGGTTTACGTCAGTGCGGTGATGAACGGCTCCGTCGAGCAGACCTGGGGCGTGTTGCGGGATTTCAACGGCCTGCCGGATTACCATCCGTTCTTCGCCACCAGCTACATCGAAGACGACAAGCCGGCGGACCGGATCGGCTGTGTGCGCAATTTCAAGGATCACGACGGTGGACAGATCCGCGAGGAACTGCTGTCGCTCTCAGACCGCGACCACCTGTGCTGCTACCGCATCCTGGAGGCAGGGCTGCCGGTGCGGAACTACGTGGCGGAAATGCGCCTCCATCCCGTGACGCAGAGCAACCACACCTTCGGCGAGTGGTGGGCCGAGTTCGAGGTGGACCCTGCGGACGAGGCGGATGTGAAGCAGCGTGTCAGCGACACGTTCCGGCTGGCCTTCGAGAGCGTGTCGGAGAGATTCTCGCGCTGAGCGCCGAGACCGGTCACTTCGGCCGGTACATCTCGAAGCGGTCCTCCGGCTCGATGCGGAAATAGTCCGCCGGACCGCCGCCACGGACCACCGGTTGCGCGGCGGCGGTGTCGTAGATTCCGTCCTTCAGCAAATGGGCGGCAATATGCACGCCAACCACCTCGCCGAACACCATCCAGGTGTTCACCTTCTCGCCGGCGGCGCTCTCCAGCTGCAGTACCTGGGATACCCGGCATTCCAGCGAAACCGGGCTTTCTGCCACCCGCGGCGCCTTGATCACTTTTGAAGCGAGCGGTGTCACCCCGGAAAGCTCGAACTCGTCGACGTCGGGAGGCACGGTGGCGCAACTGGCATTCATCGCCTCCGCCAGGGGCTGCGTGACCAGGTTCCAGGCGAACTCGCCGGTTTCCACGATGTTCCGCACGCTGTCCTTGTAGCCGATGCTGGAGAAACCGACGATGGGCGGGCGGTAGTTGAAGGCGTTGAAAAAGCTGTAGGGAGCCAGGTTCAGGCAGCCGCTGGCGTCCTGCGAGGAAATCCACCCGATGGGCCGGGGCGCGACAAGCGCGTTGAACGGGTCGTGGGGGAGGCCGTGGCCTTTGGTGGGCTCGTAGAAATACACGCTCTGATCCATGGGATTTCCTTGCAGCGACAGGCAGAGTTCGAGGGTGTCGGGCGGCGCCCGCCCTGTCAATGTGGCATCGAGCAGCCATACTGGAAGGGTTCGCTGCGAACAGGCTGCCCGCGAGGTCCCACGTCTCGGGCTATGGCTGCTCGTGTAAATCCCTCGTGACAGGAGGTGATCACATGCAATCGCAGAGATCCGTCCTTGCCGTATCCGTCGCCACGCTCTTCCTGATCGGTTCCGCTGGAGCGGCCGTACCTGTGCCGCCGGCCGGTTCAGCCTCGTCCTCCGTGATCCTGTCTGTCGTTGAAGGCAGCCCGGCGCCGGAGACGGCGGACCGCGAAGACGAGGAATTCCTCACCGACGAAGAGGCCGAGGAGCGCGACGACCTGGACGGTGAAATCGGCCGGGAAGACATCGGCGAGGAAGAGGCCGACGAAGACGAGGATGACGAGGAAAGCGAAGAAAACGGCGGCGGTCAGCAGCATGCTTTCGAGCATGACGACGACGACGAGGAAGACGACTGATTCTGCCTGAGAACCATGTCTCAACCCCTTGAAACTAAAAAGCCCGCCAGGTAAGCCTGGCGGGCTTTCGTATTGGTGGAGGCGGGGGGAATCGAACCCCCGTCCGCAGGAGATCCACCCTTGGCTCTACATGCTTAGCCCGTCTATTGCATTCGCCAAGCGCTTCCCAACGGGCCGGGGAACACGCTTGACTAGCCTGATTGATCTGACAGAGGCGAGTGCAGGCGGTACTCGCAACTGCGATCCTGTGATCTACGACCGTTGGGACAGAGGCACAGGCACCTACTGATCAACGGCTAGCGGGATTTAGGCCGCTAGAGCGTAGTTTTCGTCGTTGGCAACTATGTTTAAGTTGGCCATCATTTTTAACGAGGGTGTAGATGACGTCCTCGACATGCACCTCAGGATTCACGACCTGCGTCGAAACCATGTCGCCCCCGGAAACCGGGGTATCTGTTGGTTCAGTCCAGATATGGGTCGAGTATACGCCGATTACAAGTGCGGGTTAAGCGATTTTGCGGGAAGTGGTCGCAAGCAACTGATTCACAACGTCAGGCGCGGTGCTTCAGCAGCCGTTCCTTCTGTCTCTGCCAGTCCTGCTGCTTCTTTGATTCGCGCTTGTCGTGTTGCTTCTTGCCCTTGCCGAGGCCGATCTTCAGCTTCGCGCGGCCGCGCTTCCAGTACATCTGCAGCGGTACCAGGGTGTAGCCTTCACGGTCGGCGGAACCGGCAAGGCGCGCCAGTTCCTTGCCGTGGAGCAGCAGCTTGCGCGTCCGCACCGGGTCTGCCACGACGTGGGTGGAGGCAGAGGGCAGGGGGGCGATATTGGCGCCGATCAGCCACGCCTCTCCGCGCCGGATAACCACATAGGCTTCCTGCAGACTCAGACGGCCCGCGCGCAGGCTCTTGACTTCCCAGCCTTGTAGCACCAGCCCGGCCTCCAGCGTGTCCTCGAGGGCGAAGTCGTGACGCGCCTTGCGGTTGACGGCGATGGTGTTGTCCGGGATTTTCGGTTTCTTCTTGCTCACGGCGCGCATTGTAACGAGCGGAAGGCGGCACGACCAGCGGCACGGTTGCCGCGTTGCCCCGGCTACCGGAGAATGCAGGTCTGGCCGATGAAGAATGAGAAGGAGCCGCGGTGCCCCTCCCAAGACGTTCCCTGCAGGGCGAATGGCCCGGACAGACAGTGTTCGTGCTGGCCGTGGCCGGCGCTTCCATCGGCTTTGGCAATCTCTGGCGCTTTCCGGCGTTGATGGCAGAGCACGGCGGTGGTGCCTTCCTGTTGCTCTACCTGATTTGCCTGCTGTTGCTCGGGTTTCCATTGCTGGTGGCCGAGATACTGGTGGGCAAGGGCGGCAGGCAGAACCCGGTATCGGCCTATGCCGACCTGGCGCAGCTGCATGGCCGTACCCTGCAATGGGCCTGGGTGGCGCGCATCGGCCTGGGTGCGGCCATTGTGCTGCTGCTGCTGCTGACCTTGCTGGGTGCCTGGGCACTGGGGTACGCATTTCGTTCGATGACGGGGGCGATGGCACAACTGGACGTCATCGACACCTTGTCACTGTTCCAGAACCTGCAGGGCGACGTGGAACGCTCGCTGCTGTGGGTGACCATATTCATCGCGGTGCTGGTATGCGTGGTCTCCCAGGGGGTGAAACACGGCCTGGTACCGGCCACGCTGGCCCTGGTGCCGACACTGTTTCTCGGCCTGCTGGTGCTCATGCTGATGGCTGGCAACCTGCGGGAAACGTTGTCCACGGTGCTCGGCCCGGATCTCTCCAGGATCGACTCGGCCGCACTGGTGGCCGCCCTGCAGCATGCCTTCTACACCTTGACGGTGGCGACCGGCGCGGCAGTCGCCATGGCCGCATATCTACCGGAGCGCGCCTCGCCGCTGGCGGCCGCATTCGGCGTCGTGTTACTGGATACGCTGGCGGCCGTGATGGCTTCAGTGATTGTGGTGGCGCTGCTGAGCAATGCCGGGGTTGCCATGATGAGCGGCCCCACATTGGTGTTTCAGGCCTTGCCGGTGGCGTTTGGGCAACTGCAGTGGGGCAATCAGATGGCCACGCTTTTCTATCTGGTACTTGCCCTGGCCGCGTTGACCACAGGGGTTGCCCTGCTGGAGGCGGTGGTGACGCCGTTGATCGAGCGCCGTGGGGTAACCCGGGGGCAGGCTGCCATTGCAACAGGTATCGGCCTATGGTTGCTGGCGCTGTTGCTGGTGCTTTCGCAGGCACTCAACTGGCAGGGGCTCTCCGGGCTGACCCCGTTCCAACTGGTGAATCTGCTGGTAACGCATTTGCTGCTGCCGCTGAGCGGCTTGATGATTGCGCTGTTCGTTGGCTGGGTGCTGTCGTCCGAGGCCTTGCGCTATACCATGCGCTGGGAACGGGGCTGGGGCTTCCTTGTGTGGTATGGTTTGCTCCGTTTGTGCGTCCCGGCGCTGATCGTGCTGGTGGTCGCCGCCAATTTCGGATTTATCTGACAGGCTTGTTTGGATGGCTACGATTTCCCGAAGCGCCCTGGTGAATTACTCCGCCAGGGAGATGTTCGATCTGGTCGATGATGTTGATCGTTACAAGGAGTTCCTGCCCTGGTGCTCCGACAGCGGCATCTTGTCGACGAATGATGATGAGCGAAAGGCGTTCGTGACCATCAGCAAGGGCGGGGTGAGCAAGTCCTTCACCACGCTGAATCGGGTACAGCGGGGCAAGATGCTGGAAATCCGACTGGTCGAGGGGCCGTTCAGGCGGCTGGACGGCTACTGGCGGTTCCAGGATCTGAGCGAGGACGCCAGCAAAGTGTCGCTGGATCTGGAGTTCGAGTTCTCCAACGCCATTGTGCGCATGGCCTTCGGCCGGGTGTTCGACCAGCTTGCCAACCGGCTGGTGGATTCCTTCGTACAACGTGCCAGAGAGGTGTATGGCCACAAGTCCGGCTGACCCAGACGCGTCCGCGCATTTCCCCGTGGAGGTGGCCTACGCACTGCCGGACAGGCAGGTGGTGTTGCCGCTCACGGTATCGCGAGGGACGACGGTGGAGCAGGCCATCATGCGCTCGGGCATCCTGCATCAGTTTCCCGATATCGACCTTCGCACTCAGGCAGTGGGCATCTACGGTACGGTGGTGGAGCTGCAGCGGCCGCTACAGCCGGAGGACAGGGTGGAGATCTACCGCCCGCTGCTCGTTGACCCGAAGGAGGTCCGCAAGCAACGGGCGCAGCGGAGAGGCTAGGGAAGCGTGAATACGTCAGCGCTTTCCTAGTTCTCTTCCTTCTGGCACTCCTTGCACTGCCCGTAGAGGATCAGGGAGTGGTCGGTGACCCGGAAACCATGTTCCTTGGCCGCCTTCTCCTGACGGCTCTCGATGACTTCGTCGAAGAATTCCTCGATGGCGCCGCAGCGCAGGCAGACCATGTGGTCGTGATGCTCGCCTTCATCCAGCTCGAACACGGACTGCCCGCCCTCGAAGTGGTGACGCTGCACCAGGCCCGCAGACTCGAACTGAGTCAGTACGCGGTAGACCGTTGCCAGGCCAATATCTTCACCGGACTCCATCAGCCCCTTGTAGACGTCTTCCGCCGACAGGTGGCGGTTGTTGCTGCTTTCCAGCATCTCCAGAATCTTCATTCTGGGCAGGGTGACCTTGAGCCCCGCTTTTCTGAGATCTTTCGTCTGCACGTCTTTCCCCCGGTGTTCGTGCCATTCGGGCCGGTCATGCGTTATGATCGTTGCCCCGGCACGCCCTAGTGGATTTTAGGTAACCCGTCTATGTTTCGCCTGATGACCATTCTATTACTTGCAGCGGGCAGCGTCTTCACCCTGCAAGCCTGTTCCATCTCCAACCTGCCGTTCGTGTACCAGCCGGACGTCCAGCAGGGCAACATCATCACCGAGGACATGGTGTCCCAGTTGCGGCCCGGCATGACGAAAAGACAGGTGCGCTACGTGATGGGTTCCCCCGCGATCGAGGACATGTTCCGGAACAACCGCTGGGATTATATCCACACCCAGCAGGCCGGCGGGGGTGGTGAACCGCAGCGTCTCACCGTGTTGTTCGACGACAGCGAACGCCTGGTCGACCTGCAGGGCGACCTGGCGCCCGAGAACTGGGCAGCTGATTCTTAAGGAAGCGCTGAAGTATTCACGCTTCCTTAACCCGCCTCCGCGCGGGCGACCATTTCCTCGGCATGGTTCAAGGTGGCGTTGGTGATTTCCATGCCGCCCAGCATTCTCGCCACTTCTTGAACACGGGACTCCCTGTCCAGCGCGGTGACGCTGGTGGAAGTGGTTTCGCCCCCCTTGCTCTTGCTGACCTGCAGGTGGTGGTGCGCCTGGGATGCCACCTGCGGCAGATGCGTGACACACAACACCTGGTGGCTGCGACCCAGTTGCCGGAGCTTCATGCCCACCACCTCGGCCACGCCGCCCCCGATGCCGGCATCGGCCTCGTCGAACACCAGCGTGGGTATATGGGTGCTGTCTGCCGCCGCCACCTGGATGGCGAGGCTGATACGTGAAAGCTCGCCGCCGGAGGCAATGCGCGCCAGCGGCCCGAAGGGCTGGCCGGCGTTGGTGCGGATCTCGAACGTGACCTGATCCCGCCCGTAGCGCAGAAAGCCCGTGCCCTCGGCCGCAGAGAGGCCGACACGGAAACCGCAGCCAGCCATTCCCAGTTCCTTCAGCGAGGCAGTCACCTGAGCTGCCAGTGCTTCACCTGCCTTGCGCCTGCGCTCCGTGAGTTCCCCCGCCAGTGCGTCGTATGTTTGTTTCAGCGTCTGCAGCTCGCGGTCGATTTCCAGCAGACGGCTGTCCGCGTTTTCCAGGTCCGCCAGTTCGGCACCGAGTTGGTCGCGGATGCCGTGCAACTCCTCAGGGCGGACATGGTGCTTGCGGGCCAGATCGGACAATGTCGCGAGCTGCTGTTCGAGTTCATCAAGCCGCGCCGGATCGATGTCCATGCCGTCGGCGTGGCGGCGCAGCGTGTCCACGCCTTCCTCCAGTTGGACCAGCGCATTGCTGATCATCTCGTGGACCTCGGCGAAGACGCGGTCCACCTCCAGATGGTTTTCCAACTCCCGCTGTGCGTGGGCCAGCATGCCCTGGGCGGAGGGGTCGCCCTCGTAGAGCATTTCCACCAGCTGCTGGGCGCTCTGGATCAGGCTGCCGGCATTGGCCAGACGTCGGTGTTCCGCCTCCAGTTCAGCGATCGACTCGGGCTCAAGCTGAAGCGCCTCCAGTTCCGCCACCTGGTAACGCAGCAGTTCCTTGCGCGCTTCCTGATCGTCAGTGCCGCCGGTCAGGGCCCGACGCTCTTCCTCCAGGCCGCGCGCCTGCTCGGTGATCCGCCGAACCTGCTCCAGCAGAGCCTCGTTATCGCCATAGGTGTCGAGCAACGCCCGCTGCATCTCCCGTTTCATCAGCGACTGGTGCTCGTGCTGGCCGTGAATGTCCACCAACTGCTCGCCGAGATCGCGCAACAGCGCCATGGGAGCGGGGCTGCCATTGATATAGCCCTTGGAGCGGCCATTGGCCTGGATCACACGTCGGATAATGCAGTCATCGTCCGCATCGAGGTCATGCTCCACCAGCCATTGCTGGAGGTCATCGAGCCCGGTGAGATCGAAGGTGACGCAGATTTCGGCTTTTTCGGCGCCGGTACGAACGGTGTCAGCGGCGGCGCGGTCGCCGAGTGCCAGTCCCAGCGCGTCCAGCAGGATGGATTTGCCCGCACCGGTCTCCCCGGTCAGGGCCGTCATCCCCTGGCCGAATTCCAGGTCCAGTTTCCGGACGATGGTGAAGTCGCGTATGTGCAGGTGGCTTAGCATGGTTCTCGTGCCTGCCGGGGCGCAATCGAGGGCGCCGGTTCCCCAGGAAGTGCTGAGTGTAGCGGAGAGGGCGGTTCGTTTAGAAGCCGTGTGCCGCCAAGTTGACAGTTCTCAGGGCTATTGATAGTTTCGGATTAGCACTCTGCTGACGTGAGTGCTAATCCGCGTTACCATAGCAGCCATGAGCCACAGCAAGCCAGATCATCTGTTGAACGAGCGTGCCCGGCACCTGCTGAAGCTGATGGTGCAGCGCCACATTCGCGATGGCCAGCCGGTGGGCTCGCGCACACTGACGCGTGAATCCGGTCTGGATCTGAGCCCTGCCACCATCCGCAACGTGATGTCGGACCTGGAGGAGCTGGGCTACGTCAAGTCGCCGCATACCTCCGCAGGACGCATTCCCACCGACAAGGGATACCGTTTCTTCGTCGACAGCCTGCTCACCGTACAACCGCTTCGCCTCACCGACGATGCCGGTGTGGACATGAAGCTGGAGGTCCGCGAGGACGCCGATTCCGAAACGCTCGTGGATACCGCATCCAACCTGCTTTCCGGCCTCACGCGCCTGACCGGCGTGGTGACACTGCCGCGCCGACGCGGCGTGGCGCTGCGGCAGGTGGAGTTCCTGCCGCTGTCCGACCGGCGGGCGCTCGCCATTCTGGTGGTGAACGAGCACGAGGTGCAGAATCGCGTGGTCCACCTGGACCGGGATTACTCCCAGGCCGAGCTGCAGCGCGTCGCCAACTACTTGAACCAGCATTTCGCCGGCCAGGCGATCGAGAATGTGCGGGAGGTGATACGCCGTCACATGGAGCGCGATCGCGCGCGCATGGATGAGCTGATGCAGAGCGTGGTCACCGTCGGGGGGACGGTGTTCGACCAAGCCACGGCGGACGATGACCGCTACGTGGTTGCCGGGCAGACAAACCTTATGGATTTCCAGGAATTGTCAGCCAATGTTGAGAAGCTGCGCAGCCTGTTCGATGCGTTTTCCGAGCGCCGCGACATCCTCCATCTGCTTGACCAGTGCCTGGCGGCGGACGGCATCCAGATCTTTATCGGGCAGGAGTCCGGCTACGAGGTGTTCGACGGCTGCAGCCTGGTGACGTCACCCTACTCGGCGGAGGGTCAGGTGCTCGGCGTGCTGGGCGTGATCGGCCCGACGCGGATGCAGTACGACCGGGTCATTCCCATTGTCGACATGACCGCCCGGCTGCTGGGCGCCGCCTTGAATCAGCAGCACTGATCCCCCACATAGTTTTCAGCTTTGTCCGACAGCCCCGCGCTGCCGGGTGGTTTTGTACTGCCGTTATGGCGAAAAGGAAAATCGTGGAGTCAGGACATGTCCGATAACGAGCGCAAGGCGGGTGAGGAGAGCGGCCGCCAGGAGCCCTGGCTGGATGAGGACGCTCTGAACGAGCCCATCGATCAGTCTCCGCAAGATGAACGCATCCAGGAACTGGAACGGGAACTGGAGGCGGCCAAGACCAAGGCGGAAGAGAACTGGAACGAGTTTCTGCGCAGCCGCGCGGAACTGGAGAACGTGCGTCGCCGGGCCGAGCGGGACGTGGCGAATGCACGCAAGACCGGTGTCGAGAAACTGGCGACCGAGCTGCTTGCAGTGCGGGACAGCCTGGAGATGGGCCTGTCCGCGGCGCGCGAGGCGAACGCGGACGTGGCAAAGCTGACCGAGGGTTCCGAGCTGACGCTGAAGATGCTGACTCAGGCGATGGACAAGTTCAGCATCCAGGAAGTGAACCCCCTGGGTCAGCGGTTCAACCCGGAAGAGCACGAAGCCATGGCCATGCAGCCATCCGCCGAGCACGAGCCCAATACCGTGATTCATGTGGTGCAGAAGGGTTACAAGCTCAGCGATCGCTTGCTGCGGCCCGCCATGGTGGTGGTGTCCCGCGCAGCGGACCAGCAGCAGGGCGGGCATATCGACGAACAGGCTTGAAAAGTCCGTCGGCGCCCTAATCTAGTCAGCATCAACAAGTTTCAGTTTCGTCGCGAGACGGCCAAGCATTGAATGGAGCATAGACATGGGAAAGATCATCGGTATTGACCTGGGCACCACGAACTCGTGTGTAGCGGTCATGGAAGGCGGCAAGACGCGCGTGCTGGAGAACAGTGAAGGCGAGCGCACCACACCGTCCGTTGTGGCCTTTGCCGAAGACGGCGAGGTGATCGTCGGTTCCCCGGCGAAGCGCCAGGCCGTCACCAACCCGGAAAACACGCTCTACGCGGTGAAGCGCCTGATCGGCCGGCGCTTCGAGGAAGACGTGGTGCAGCGTGACGTGCGGGAGATGCCGTACAAGATCGTCAAGGCGGAGAACGGCGACGCCTGGGTCGAGGTTCGTGGCAAGAAGATGGCAGCACCGGAAATCTCCGCCCGTGTCCTGCAGAAGATGAAGAAGACGGCGGAAGAGTACCTGGGTGAAACCGTCACCGAGGCCGTGATCACCGTGCCGGCGTACTTCAACGACTCCCAGCGCCAGGCAACCAAGGATGCAGGCAAGATCGCCGGCCTTGAGGTCAAGCGCATCATCAACGAGCCCACCGCGGCCGCGCTGGCCTATGGCCTGGACAAGGAAGGCGGTGATCGCAAGGTGGCCGTCTACGATCTGGGCGGCGGCACCTTCGACATCTCCATTATCGAGATTGCGGACGTCGACGGCGAGAAGCAGTTCGAGGTGTTGTCCACCAACGGTGACACCTTCCTCGGCGGCGAGGACTTCGACCGCGCAGTGATCGACTACCTGATCGCCGAGTTCAAGAAGGACCAGGGCATGGACCTCAGCGGCGACAAGCTGGCCATGCAGCGCCTGAAAGAAGCCGCCGAGAAGGCCAAGATCGAGTTGTCCTCCGCCCAGCAGACCGAGATCAATCTGCCGTACATCACGGCGGACCAGTCCGGTCCCAAGCACCTGGCCATCAAGCTGACCCGCGCCAAGCTGGAGTCGCTGGTGGACGACCTGGTGCAACGAACCATCGAGCCTTGCAAGGTGGCGCTGAAGGATGCCGGCCTGAAGGCTTCGGAAGTGGACGAGGTCATCCTGGTCGGTGGCCAGATCCGCATGCCCAAGGTGCAGGAAGCCGTGAAGCAGTTCTTCGGCAAGGAGCCGCGGCGTGATGTGAATCCGGATGAGGCCGTTGCGGTGGGTGCCGCGATCCAGGGTGGCGTGCTGGGCGGCGACGTCAAGGACGTGCTGCTGCTGGACGTGACCCCGCTGTCGCTGGGTATCGAGACGATGGGCGGCGTGATGACCAAGCTCATCGAGAAGAACACCACGATCCCCACCAAGGCAAGCCAGGTGTTCTCCACCGCCGAGGACAACCAGACCGCGGTGACTGTGCACGTGCTACAGGGCGAGCGCGAAATGGCCGGCGGCAACAAGTCGCTGGGCCGGTTCGACCTCTCCGATATCCCGCCCGCCCCCCGCGGCGTGCCCCAGATCGAGGTCAACTTCGACATCGACGCCAACGGTATTCTGCACGTGGCCGCCAAGGACAAGGCCACCGGCAAGGAACAGTCCATCGTCATCAAGGCCTCCAGCGGGCTGAGCGATGATGAAATCGAGAAGATGGTGCAGGACGCCGAGGCGCATGCGGAGGAAGACCGCAAGCTGCGTGAACTGGTGGAGGCGCGCAATCAGGCGGACAACCTGATCCACAGCGCTCGCAAGAGCCTGACGGACCTGGGTGAGAACGTCGACGCCTCGGAAAAGGAAGCCGTGGAAAAGGCCATTGCCGAACTGGAAGAGGCGGCCAAGGGCGACGACAAGGATGCCATCACCGCCAAAACCCAGGCGCTGGCCGAGCATGCCGGCAAACTGGCCGAGAAGGCCTACGCCAAGGCCGGAGAACAGCCGGGCCAGCAGGGCGATGCCGAGGCCACGCAGTCCAAGGCCGATGACGATGTGGTGGATGCCGAGTTCGAGGAAGTGAAGGACGACGAGCGCAAGTAAGGCGTTCCGTGCGGAAGCGGCAGTGACAGACGGGCGCAGGCACACCCTGCGCCCGTCTGCGTCCCGGTAACCAACGACAACCCGCCCGCCCGTTCCGGCTTCCGCCGGGCAGTGCCGAGGCCGGAAAACGAAAGCGATAGCCATGGCAAAGCGCGACTTCTACGAGATCCTGGGGGTTCAGAAGAACGCCACCGAGGCGGACCTGAAGAGGGCGTATCGGCGGCTGGCCATGAAGTACCACCCTGACCGTAATCCCGGCGATGCCGATGCGGAGCAGCGGTTCAAGGAAGCCAAGACGGCTTACGAGGTGCTTTCCGACCCGCAGAAGCGGGCGGCGTACGACCAGTTCGGTCACGCCGGCGTGGAAGGTGGCATGGGCGGTGGCGCGCGCGGGCCCGGCGGCGCCAGCTTCTCGGATATTTTCTCCGACGTGTTCGGAGATATCTTCGGTGGCGGTGCTCGTGGGCAACGTGTCTACCGTGGCGCCGATCTGCGCTACAACATGGAACTGACGCTGGAAGAGGCCGTTCACGGCACGAGCACCAGTATCAAGGTTCCCAGTTGGAAGCACTGTGACGCCTGCGACGGCAAGGGGACACGGGACGGTGGCGAACCGGAAACCTGTCCCACCTGCCACGGCCATGGTGATGTCCGTGTCCAGCAGGGCTTCTTCTCCATCCAGCAGACATGCCCGCGCTGCGGCGGGACCGGTACCATCGTCACCGACCCCTGCCAGAGCTGCGAGGGCCAGGGCAAGGTCCGGCACACGCGCGAGCTGTCCATCGAGATTCCCGCCGGTGTCGATACCGGTGACCGCATCCGACTGAGCGGTGAGGGCGAGCCCGGCGAACGAGGCGGACCCCCGGGGGATCTGTATGTGCAGGTGCTGGTGAAGGACCACCCCATCTTCGTGCGTGATGGCGAGCATCTTCGCTGCCAGGTACCCATCAGCATCGTTATCGCCTCCTTGGGTGGCGAGATGGAAGTGCCGACGCTGGACGGTCGCGTCACGCTGCGTATTCCCGAAGGCACCCAGAGCGGGAAGGTATTCCGCATTCGCGGCAAAGGCGTGAAGCCGGTGCGCGGTGGCCCGCAGGGTGACCTGCTCTGCCGCGTGGTGGTTGAAACACCTGTCCATCTGACGCGGGAGCAGAAGGAGTTGCTGGAGCGTTTTGCGGAGACGCTGGAAGAAGGCGGCGACCGCCACAACCCTCAAAGCCAGTCCTGGCTGGATAAGGCCAAAAAATTCTTCGAAGAATTCAAGCTTTAAGAGATTTTTTTGAAGTTGATTCTTCTGTGCAGGGCTGCTGTCTGATCGTGCGGAGCTCCGATGCTCCCCTTGAAAGGCACGCTGTGCGATCTTCATGTACGTTATAGGGGGGTGCCCAAGGGCTCCCCGGCGTCTGCAACGGCAAGCAAGCGAGGAGACAGCATGCAACTTCAACTGAATGCAGGCCAGGGCGTAGAACTTTCCGAGGCGCTGGAAGCGCATATCAAACAGCAGCTTCAGAGCGTGGAACGGCGTTTCGGGGAACGCCTCACCCGAATCGAGGTTTACCTCACCGATGTCAACGGTCCGAAGGGTGGAGCCAACAAGCTTTGCAAGCTGGAGGCCCGACCCAGGGGACAGGGGCCTGTGGTTGCCGAGTCCTTGCATGAAGATGCCTACGCCGCAGTCAGCGGCGCCTCGCGCCGCCTGGAGAGCGTGCTCTCCACGCATTATGGCAAGCTGGACAACCGCTCAGCCGCCAGGAATGCCGTTCCGGAGCCGGAGTCGGAGGAGGAGCCGGAAGACGATCGGTGAGAGACAGCAGGCCGCCGAACAGCTCCGCCGGCGCTCCGGTCGCCGGCGGATCAACCTTCTCCCTGGACAGCCGGCTGGCGGCGGATACCTGGCCGCTGTTCGAGTACGGGCATTGTCTGGTTCTGCTGAACAGAAATGCGGCCGTGCGCTGGTTGATCGTGGTTCCCCGGTACCATTGCGAAGAACTCTATCAACTGCCGCCCATGCTGCGCAGGGAACTCGACGGTGTGGTGGACAGGCTGTCCGCTGCGCTTCGGGAAGGACAGCAGTTCCACAAGGTCAATGTCGCGGCACTGGGTAATGTGGTCTCCCAGCTCCATGTGCATGTGATCGGGCGGCGCCGGGACGACCCTTGCTGGCCAGCGCCGGTGTGGGGGCGCTTGCAGGACGAAGAGACCTATTCCGAACAGGAGGTGGAGCACCTGCGAGAGGTGTATCGAAGCCGGGTTTCATGCAGCGACTAGGGTGGTTCCTGACAACAATCGCGGGCTTGTTCCTGGTCTGGGCCGCGCTTGCAGAAGGGCAGTCCCTGCTCCACGGGCTGCTGGTCTCGGTGCTCGCCGCCGCGTTTAGCGCCTGGTTTGTCCAGGCACGATTGGCACGGCTCAGGCCCCTTGCCGTGTTGCGCTTCTTTGCGGTTTTCCTTCAACGCTCGGTGATGGGCGGGGTTGATGTGGCCTGGCGTGCGCTGAGGCCGTCGATGCCGCTGCACCCCCACTGGCTCGATTATCCATTGCGGCTGAAAGATGCGTCGGCCCGGGCCGTCTTCCTCGGAACCATCAGCCTGATGCCAGGGACGCTGGGCGCGGATATCGTGGGTGACCAGGCCCGCATCCATGCCATCCTGGACAGCGTTGACGAAGACCTTCGGCGTATCGAATCGCTGGTGGCGGACATGTTCGGGGAGACGCTGGAGGGCGCTGCATGAACGCGCTGCTCGGTGCCGCGGCCTTGTTTCTGCTGGTGCAGCTCGCGCTGGGGCTTTGGCGCGTCTACCTGGGGCCCGGCGAGGCGGACCGCATGCTGGCCGTGCAGTTGCTGGGCACCACTACCGTCGGGCTTCTGATTGTTCTGGGGGCATTGCTCCAGCAGCGGGCATTGATGGTTGTGGCCCTGTTGTTCGCCCTGCTGGCGTTTCTTGTGGCGGTGGCGTTCGTACGCCGCGGCAACGGGGAGGGCGATGCATGACGTTGCCGGGAGTGGCCTTGCTGCTGACCGGGTTGCTGTTCTACCTGGCCGGAACCGTTGGCTTGCTGCGGTTTCCCGATGTCTACTCCCGCCTGCATGCTATCACCAAGGCCGACAATGTGGGTCTGGGCCTGCTGTGCTTGGGCATCGCCTTGCTGTCTTCCTCATGGGGTATCGCCGCCCTGCTTGCCCTGGTCTGGTTGTTGGCCATCGGTGCTGCCACCGTGGGTTGTCATCTGATCGCCCGCCATAGCCTGCTGGAACGGCAGAGGGGGCGCCGCGAATGATCGTGGTGGATACACTGGCGGCGCTGATTCTGGTGGTGCTGGCCTGGCGCTGCCTGCTGCTGACGGATCTGTTTCGCAGCATCGTACTGTTCATAGTGTTCGGCCTGCTGATGGCGCTGGCGTGGGCGCGGCTGGATGCGCCCGACCTGGCGCTGGCGGAAGCCGCCATTGGCGCCGGTCTGCTCGGTGTGCTGCTGTTGGGTACCTGGCGCGCCATGGGCAGTCCCGACGGCGATCATCGACAGCCGGGGAGGGCGCTGCAGGTGATTGCCGCCGGGGGTGGAATGGTGCTGGCCGTGCTGGTCGGTATCGCCCTGCACCAGTTGCCGGTATCGGAGCAGGCTGCCGGCGCACTGGCGCTGGAGCGGCTTGACGAGGCCGCTACACAGCAACCGGTGACCGCCGTGCTACTCAATTTCCGCAGTTACGACACATTGCTGGAGATGGGCGTGCTGCTGATGGCACTGCTGGGCACATGGCTGGCCAGGGTTCCGCTGATGGAGTCGCTGAGCGGGGACGATGCCTCCAGGGGCACTGAGCTATTGCCGGTGGCGTTGCGCGTGTTCGTTCCGGTCATGCTGCTGGTGGGAGCCTATCTGATCTGGGCCGGCACCCACAGCCCGGGCGGCGCCTTCCAGGGTGGAGCGGTGCTGGCCGCTGCCGGGGTGCTGCTCGCGCTGGCCGGCCGACTGCGCGGTGACACCGGCGATTCCCTGCCGTTGCGTATGCTGCTGGTGCTGGGGCTCACCGTCTTCTCGCTCGCAGGCCTGCTGCTGATTCCTCTGCAGGGTGCTTTCATGGCGTATCCACCCACGCTGATCTATCCAGTGATGCTGATCGTGGAATACAGCCTCGCGGTGTCCATCGCGATAACGCTGGTGCTTCTGTATACGGGCAGCCGGGGCTTGCGGCGGGGGCCGGCATGATGGCCGGGCTGGATGTCTACGCCCTTGCGGCCGCTGCGCTGATCGGCCTGGGCTTTTTCGGGCTGATCGTCCAGATGCACCCCTTGAAGCGGCTGCTCGCGGTCAACGTGCTGGGTAACGGTGTGTTTCTGGCGTTGATCGTGATTGCCCGCCGTCTGCCCGGCGGGCCGGATCCGGTGCCCCATGCCATGGTGTTGACCGGGATCGTGATCGCGGTCAGCGCCACCGCGTTTGGCCTGGCCCTGGTGCGCCGCCAGGCGCGGGACGAGGAGGGCGACGATGAGTGATGCCCTGCTGCCGCTCTCGGTGTTTGTTCCATTGCTGGCCGGGGTCTGTGTGTTCCTGTCCGGCGGCGGCGCGCGTTCGCCGGTCGCCCTGAGCGGTGTCTTGCTGTCACTGGCGATCAGCCTGTTGCTGGTCATGGCGGTTGGCAGCCAGGGGACCCTGGACCACGCGCTGGCCGGCTGGGAACCGCCGTTGGGAATCCGTCTGCATGCGGACGGTCTCGCGGCGCTGATGATACTGCTCACAGCCGTCGTCGGCGCGCTGGTGTCGTTGCATGCGGTGGGGCAGTTCGCCGGCAAGTCAGAGATCGCGAACCGGTTCTGGACCCTGTGGCTGCTGTTGTGGGGGTCGCTCAATGCCCTGTTCCTGTCGGCGGACCTGTTCAACGTCTATGTGACGTTGGAACTGGTGACGCTGGCGGCGATACCGCTGGTGCTGCTTGCCGGTAGCCGGCAGTCGGTGTCGGCCTCGTTGAACTATCTGCTGCTGGCGCTTTTCGGATCGCTGCTTTATCTGGGCGGCGTGGCACTGATCTATGGGATGACCGGGACGCTCGATCTGCAGTTGATCGGCGAGCGCTTGCCGGCAGGCGGCTGGCCGGTGGGGGTGGCCACGGCGCTGATCGTGGCCGGACTGCTGGTGAAGGCGGCAATCGTGCCGTTCCATTTCTGGTTGCCCCCGGCCCACGGTGGTGCACCGGCACCAGTCAGTGCGCTGTTGTCAGCCCTGGTGGTCAAGGCCGCCGTCTACCTCTTGCTGCGTCTCTGGGCCGGCCCCCTGCAACTGCCTCTCTCGGCACCCTGGGTGGCCCAGTTGCTGGGCGCATTGGGCGCAGCGGCGATCATTCTCGGTTCCATCCAGGCCATGCGGCAGCCACGCCTCAAGCTGGTCGTTGCCTATTCCACCGTCGCCCAGTTGGGTTACATCCTGCTGTTCTTCCCGCTGGCGGTTGCCTCGGCCTGGCAGGGAGCGGTGTATCACGGTCTGGCCCACGGTGTGGCCAAGGCGGCGTTGTTCCTGGCGGCCGGCAATATGCTGTACCACCTGGGGCATGATCGGGTTGCGGAACTTCGCGGCATGGGGCGGCCGCTGGCGCTCAGCCTCGGGGCGTTCGCCATTGCCTCGGTCAGCATCATGGGGCTACCGCCCAGCGGCGGCTTCATTGCCAAGTGGCTGCTGCTGCAATCGGCGCTGGAGCAAGGGCTCTGGTGGATTGTGGCCACCGTGCTGGTGGGCGGCCTGCTGGCTGCCGGCTATGTGTTCAGGGTCATGCGCTACGCGTTCATGGAGGCGCACGCTGGGCCAAGCGTGGATCGCGCGCCGACGCCGGCACAACCGTTGATGGTCTGGTCTGCGCTGACGCTGGCGGTACTCTCCATCGTGCTTGGCTTTACCGCCAGGCCGTTGCTCACACTGCTCGGGGAAATTCCCCTTGGGGGCGGGTGAGCGATGCTGACGGGAGCAGGTATCTACCAAGCGCTGCCGCTGTGGGTGCTGTTGAGTTCGCTGCTGGCGGCGCTGCTGGTTTTCCTGGCCGGGGAGGACCGTAACCGCCTGCGCATCACCGTGAACCTGGCCGCCGCCGTGCTGAAGCTGCTGCTGGTGGGGGTCATGGGCTATGGCGTGCTCCAGGGGCACACATTTCTGGTCACCATGCCGATTCTGCCGGGCCTGGACCTGGTGTTGCACGCCGATGCGTTGACCATGCTGTTCACCACGCTCTCGGCGCTGCTGTGGCTGGTGACGACGATCTATGCCATCGCCTACCTGGAACGCCGCCCGAACCGGGCGCGGTTCTTCGGGTTCTTCAGCCTGTGCGTAGCCTCCACGATGGGGATCGCCACGGCAGGGAATCTGTTTACTTTCTTCATTTTCTACGAGCTGCTCACGCTGGCCACCTGGCCTCTGGTGGTGCACAACGGCTGGCCGAAGGCCATGGCTGTGGGCCGCATGTACCTGCGCTACACCCTTGGCGGCGGCGTGGTGCTACTGCTGGGGATCGTCTGGCTGGCCGCGCTGGGCCAGTCCGGCGATTTCGTCGCGGGGGGCACGCTGGAGCATCTGGCCCCGGAGCATCGTACTGCACTGATCGCCATCTTCCTGCTGCTGATCGGTGGATTGGGGGTGAAGGCGGCGCTGGTGCCGCTGCATGGCTGGCTGCCCAGTGCCATGGTTGCGCCGGCGCCGGTCAGCGCTCTGCTGCACGCAGTTGCCGTTGTCAAGGCGGGAGCCTTTGGCGTGGTGCGTGTGGTCTACGACGTATTCGGCACCTCGCTGGTGGCCGACCTGCAGATGAACACGGTGCTGGCGTTACTCGCTTCGTTCACCATCATCTACGGTTCGGTACGTGCCATCGCCCAGACAGATCTGAAACGACGGCTCGCCTATTCCACCGTCAGCCAGGTTTCCTACATCACACTGGGCGTGGCACTGGGCAGCCCGCTGGCCACCATCGGAGGCCTGGTCCACCTGGTGCACCAGGGTCTGATGAAGATCACCTTGTTTTTCTGTGCCGGCAACTACGCGGAAAACAGCGGCATCCACAGCATTGACGAGTTGAATGGCATAGGCCGGCGCATGCCCTGGACTACCGCGATGTTCACGATCGGTGCTTTCGGCATGATGGGGGCGCCACCGCTGGCGGGGTTCGTCAGCAAATGGTACCTGGGTATGGGGGCGCTTCAGGCAGGAGCGCCCTGGGTGTTGCTGGTGTTGTTGGGAAGCACGGTGCTTAATGCCATCTATTTTCTGCCGTTGCTGCACCGTGCCTGGTTTCGCGAGTCTGGGGAGAAGGCGATCGCCACCGCTGGTGAGCCCGGCCCGGGATTGCTGGTACCAACATTGCTCACCGGGATTTCTGCGCTGGGCGTGGGCATACTGGCCGGCTTCCCGCTCAGCCCCTTGTCCTGGGTGACATTTATCGTCGGGCAGGAGTACGCACCATGAACTGGATGCTGCTGCTGATGCCGGCTCTTCCGTTGCTGCTGGGCCTGACGCTGGGCCTGGGCGGGCATGTGCAGGCAAAGACGCTGACCGGGGCCGGACTGGCCTGCGGGCTCGCGGTCGTGATTGCGCTGCTCGGCACGGATGGCTTGCGGCTGGACTGGATTCTGCTCGGCACGGAACTCGGCGTGGACGGGCTGTCGCGCGGCCTGCTGCTGCTCGCGGGCGTACTGTGGGGTGCCGCCGCGATTCATTCGCGGACGCTGCTTGCCGGGGAGGACGGTCGACGTTACGCAGTGTTTTTCCTGCTCACGCTGGCCGGTAACCTGGGGCTGCTGGTGGCGCGGGACGTGGCCACCTTCTATCTCGGCTTTGCTCTGATGACCTTCGCCGCCTATGGACTGGTTGTCCACAGCGGGAAAGCGGAGGCGATGAGGGCGGGGCGGATCTACCTGATACTGGCCGTGCTCGGCGAGGTGCTGCTGCTGGCGGGCCTGCTGATGCTGGCGGCGCAGGCGGGGAACACCCGGGTGGAGGCCATCGGAGAGGTGTACCGGCAACTCCCGCATCCGGCTATCACCGCCGGACTGGTTGCGGCAGGCTTCGCTGTGAAGATGGGGGTGGTGCCGTTGCATGTCTGGCTACCTCTGGCCCACCCCGCTGCGCCCGTGCCCGCAAGTGCCGTGCTCTCGGGGATCATTCTGAAAGCGGGGCTGCTGGGCTGGATTCACCTGCTGCCCCTGGGCGAAATCGCCGTACCCGCGCTGGGGCAAGCGCTGATCGCGCTGGGTCTGTTCGGTGCCTACTATGCGGCCCTGGTGGGCTGTTTCCAGCAGCGCCCGAAGACCGTCTTGGCCTACTCCAGTGTCAGCCAGATGGGCCTGCTGGCCGTGCTTGTGGGCACCTGGCTCGGCGGTGAGGGCGATGATCGCCTGCTGGCCGTGGCCATCCTTGTTTTTGCTGTCCATCATGGTCTGGCCAAGGGCTTGCTGTTTCTGGCCGTGCCGATGATCCAGCGGGGTGTCAGACCGGTGGCGTGGCTCAGCCTGTTGCCCGTGCTGGCGTTGGCGGGCTTTCCGCTGACGTCGGGGATCCTGGCCAAATCGGCGCTCAAGACTGTGGCTCCCGACGGGCTGAGCCTTCTGCTGACGCTGACATCGGTGACCACCGGCTTGTTGCTGCTGCGTTTCCTGCGCGTGGCCTGGCCTGAGTCTCAGGCGCGGGAACCCGCGGGCCGACACGAACTCCTGAGCTGGCTGCTGGTCCTTGTGTTGTCGTTGATGCTGCCATGGTGGCTCGCTACCGGGGATCTGCGCGGCTACAGCCTGCAGTGGTCGAGCATGGTGGATGGTATCTGGCCCTTGGCACTGGCCGGATTGCTGGCGTTTGTCGCCAGCCGCCTGCTGCCGCGTTGGCCAGGCCTGCCGGAAGGCGACCTGGTTGCTCCGCTGGAACGCCGCTTGATCGGCGGTGGCCGATGGATGCGTACGCGGCTGGAACGCTGGCGGTCGCCGTCCGCCATTTCAACGCAGGATGACAGTGGGCTGCCTGCTGAAAGAAGACCCTGGCCGGAGCCCGGCATCACCGTGGGGGCCTTGTTATTGCTGCTTGTCGTGCTGGGACTGGCCTGGCTGATAGCCTGAATGTGGAGGAAGGCTGATGGAGATCTGGGTGGACGCCGATGCCTGCCCGGCGGTGGTCCGGGAAATCCTCTTCCGGGCCGCGCAGCGTACCGGAGTGCAGCTCACGCTGGTAGCCAACCAGCCGGTGCGCGTGCCGCCGTCGCCCAGCATCCGTGCACTACAGGTCTCCGCCGGCTTCGACGAGGCGGACAGCACCATCGTTCAGCGCCTGCAGCCTGGCGATCTGGTGGTGACCGCGGATATACCGCTGGCGGCGGAGGTGATCGAGAAGGGTGGCCACGCGCTGAATCCCCGGGGAGAGATGTATACGCCCGGCACCATCCGTCAGCGCCTGGCGATGCGGGACTTCATGGAAACCATGCGCAGCAGCGGTGTCCACAGCGGCGGACCAGCCGGCTTCGGCCAGCGGGAGCGTCAGGCCTTCGCCAATGCGCTGGACCGCTTTCTCGCCGCGGCCCTCAAGGGCGGGGGGCAAGGATGACGACGGTTTTCCCGGACGGTACACAAGTACTGGTCCAGGGTGCGTCACGGGGTATCGGGCTTGAGTTCGTCCGCCAACTGGCTGATTGGTCGCAGTGCGCGCGCATCTACGCCAGTGCCCGCGACCCGGAGGCCTCGGAAGGGCTATGCCGCCTGCGGCAGGCTGATCCGGACAGGGTGCGCCTGCTGAGCCTGGATACGACCGATACCGACAGCATGGAGCAGGCGGTGCAAAGCGTGCGTGCGGATGGCGCGGAAAGGCTGCACCTGTTGCTCAACGTGGCCGGCGTGCTGCACGACAATCACGGCATGTTTCCGGAGAAACAGCTCTCGGACGTGCGGCCGGAGACGCTGATGCGCAGCTTCCAGGTCAATGCCTTCGGCCCCTTGCTGGTTGCCCGCGCGTTCGAACCCCTGCTTGTCCACGCCGACCACGCGGTGATCGCGAACCTGTCTGCGCGCGTGGGCAGCATCGAGGACAACCGGCTTGGCGGCTGGTACGCGTATCGAGGCGCCAAGGCCGCGCGAACATGTTCACCAGGGGGCTTTCGGTGGAACTGGGCCGCAAGTCCTGTCGCCTGATCTGCGTGGCCCTGCATCCCGGGACCACCGACACCGGGCTGTCCGCGCCTTTCCAGCAGCGAGTGCCGCGGGACAAGCTGTTCAGTGCCGGGCGAACCGTCAGCCAGTTGCTGGACATCATCCGTGGGCTCCGTCGGGAGGACAACGGACGATTCATCGCCTGGGATGGTCGGGACATCCCCTGGTAGTCACTCCATGCGCTCGATCAGATGGAGCCGGGGCGCGGTATCCGGTGTGCCCGGCGGATTGCCTGCCCGCCAGAGGAAGCGCCCGGGCTCCAGCGTGGCGCACCATTGCCTCACCGCGTCGGCTTCCTCCGCGCCCCCCGGGTGGCCGATATAGGCCAGGATGGAACAGCGGCCGCCGGGCCGCAGGCGCGCAACGACCTGCTCCAGTGCGCGGCATGTGGTGTCCGGCCGCGTGACCACCGTGTGGCTGGACCCCGGCAGGTAGCCAAGATTGAACATGGCCGCCTTCAGCGCGCCGGTGTTCAAACTGGACAGGTGCTCATGCCCGAGCAATCTCAGTTCCAGTCGCAGATCCGTTACCGCCGCCAGGCGCTCTCGCGCTGCATCCAGCGCTGCCTGCTGGATATCCAGCCCCCAGACACAGCCTCCGGGTGCCACCCGTTCTGCCAGAAACAGCGTGTCGTGGCCGTTGCCCACGGTGGCGTCCAGCACCGTGTCACCCGGAGCAATTGCCTGGACGATCCATTCCTGGGCAAGCAGGGTCAGGGGCGCGCGCCTCATGCCAGTTGTCCCGGACATGCAGGTAGCGGCCTGCCGTCGGCCAGGTGGGCCGCCAGCGTGCTGGCGCATGCGGGTGCGATCAGTGTGCCGCGGGAGCCGAGACCGCCGAAGAGCAGTAGCCGTGACTCGTCAGGATGGCGATGACAGAAATAGAAGCCGTGGCGGTTTCCGGCACGCACACCGGCGCGGTGCTCCACGACGTCGACCCTCGGGGGGGCCTTGAGCAACTCGCCGAGGCTGTCGAGGAGCACTTGCCGTCCCGTTGCTGTTGTTGTCGGTTCTGTCTGTCTGCCATAGGTGGCGCCGAGCCATGCCTGGTCCCCGCCCAGCGGCACCAGGTTCCGGCCTCGGCTGACAGCACGGCCAGGCCACCCGTCCGCCGCGCGTAGCACCAGCGACTCGCCGTGGGATACGCGCCAGGGCAGGGTGGCGAACCAGGGATTGGTGCGCGCCTGATAGCCCTGGCAGCACACGACGGCCGCCAGTTCGTGGTGCTTCCAGCCGGCGCCATGGGCGGTGAACGCCAGATCGGCGTAATCGAGTTCTTCATAGACCAGGCGGCCATGCTCGTGCAGCCAGTCCCGGGTCCGGTCCAGGAAAAGCGGGAGATCCACGCGTGCCGCACGGATCTCTGTGCGCCCCAGCGGGTCGTTGAGCGGGCTGCTCGCCTCCGGCGGCAGCCATTCCCCCAGCAGTGTCCCGTTGCCCGGATCGGCGCGCCGTTGCCGCAGCCGCTCAAGCTCGGACGCGTCCCGTATCAGGCGAGAGACCTTCATGTCTTGCAGCAACCTGGCCGAAAGCCGCTGCTCCATCCGCCGCCAGCCCCGAACGGCGCTGGCGAACCATGCCTGCGGTGGCTCCGGGCTCTGGAAGCGGGGCCCGGTGAACGGGTTCAGCAGCCCGGCGGCTACCCGGGTAGCGGTTTCGGCGCGCCCTGGATCGATGACCAACAGATCCACGCCCCGGAGGTCGAGCTCGTGCGCCAGCAGGCTTCCCGCCAGGCCCTGGCCGACGATCAGCACTTTTCTAGACATGGCTTGGATGAAGTTTTCGCAAGTTGCTGACCATGATGAATAAACAGGCGGCCTGGATTTGCGCTGCGCGGTCGCGACCAGTAGCATACGCGGGCTCGCGCTCCGTGAGTCTCCGCCATAGGGTATCAGCATGTCCGTCAGCTCCGATCAGCTTCAGCAGCACGCCGCACCACGTATCGGTTTCGTCAGCCTGGGCTGCCCCAAGGCGCTGGTGGATTCCGAGCGGATTCTCACCCAGTTGAGAACCGAGGGCTACCAGGTGGTCGGCGGCTATCAGGAAGCCGATCTGGTGGTGGTGAACATCTGTGGCTTCATCGAGGCGGCCCAGGAGGAATCGCTTGATGCGATCGGTGAAGCGCTGACCGAGAACGGCAAGGTGGTGGTCACCGGCTGCCTGGGAGTGAAGGAGTCCGTGATCCGTGATCGTTTCCCCGAAGTGCTGGCGATCACCGGTCCGCATGATTACGAGGCAGTGATGACGGCGGTGCACGCACAACTGACCCCGCCCGCCCGCAATCCATTCACGGATCTACTGCCTGACAGCGGCATAAAACTCACGCCGAGGCATTATGCTTATTTAAAAATATCAGAAGGTTGCAATCACAAATGCACTTTCTGCATTATCCCTGATCTGCGGGGCCGGCTGGGCAGCCGGCGAGTGGATGAGGTGCTGGCAGAGGCTCACAGGCTGGTGCGGGACGGCGTGCGGGAGTTACTGGTTGTGTCCCAGGATACATCGGCTTACGGCGTCGACCGGCGCTACGAAGCGGCGCACTGGCAGCAGCGGGAATGGCGGAGCCACATGACGGATCTGTCCCGCGCCCTGGGTGAACTGGGGATCTGGATACGGCTGCATTATGTCTACCCCTATCCGCACGTGGACGAGCTTATTCCGCTGATGGCGGATGGTGCCATCCTGCCTTATCTGGACATGCCCCTGCAGCATGCAAGCCCCCGTATCCTGAAGGCCATGCGCCGGCCGGCCGGCGGCGAGGCCGTGCTGGAGCGCATACGGCGCTGGCGTGAAATCTGTCCCGAACTGGTCATCCGCTCGACCTTCATCGTGGGATTCCCGGGTGAAACCGAAGAAGACTTCCAGGAACTGATGGATTTTCTGCGGGAGGCGCAACTGGACAGGGTGGGGTGCTTTACCTATTCACCCGTGGAAGGAGCCCGTGCCAATGAATTGCCTGACGCGGTGCCGACGGAGGTGGCCCAGCGGCGCAAGCGGGAACTGATGGAACTGCAGGCCGACATCAGTGCCGCGGGGCTGGCGCGTTTCGTCGGCCAGGTCATGCAGGTGCTCGTGGACGAGGTTGACGGTGACGGTGCCGTTGCCCGCAGCTATGCCGATGCGCCGGAAATCGACGGTCTGGTGCACCTGCGGGGCGCCGCCGGAATCAGGCCGGGGCAGTTTGCGGATGTGCTCATCGAAGAGGCCGATGCACACGACCTCTATGGTGCCGTGCTACGTTGAACCAGTGCCCGCTTGGGTTGTCTCAGTGTAGGAATCATCCGAGCCCGATGTAGGAGACTGCCGATTGCGCCTGATGCGCGGCGGGGCTATATTCGGGCTAAGTCGCATGGCGGGTACTCCTCGCCGGCTCGTGTATCGTGTGTTACAGGAGTGGCAGGGATGCCGAAGCATCGATCAAGCCTGACGGAACGCCTGGAACGTAAGTGGCCCTTCTTCCGGCATGTGTGGTCCTCCCATACAGCGCCCATGTTTCTGGTTTCCCAGCGCCTGGATGGCGGCTTGAGCGTGGACGGCCTCAACCCGGCCATGGAGGCGTTGCTGGCCATGGACCAGGCGGTCGGCGGAGGGTCGCGTTCCGGCTCCCTGCCGAGCGCATTGACGCGGGCGCTTGATGCCGCCGTTCCGGAATGTCTGCAACAGCAGAGTTCCATGTCCTTGAATCATTCCGAGCTGTTCAGTCATTCTCCGCATACTTGGGAGCTGCTGCTTATCCCCGTTGCCGAGCCGGGGCGAAACGGCAAGCGTGTTTTCTGCACTCTGAGCAAGGTGGCGCCCGAGCGGCGAAGCCAGGAAGAGCTGGAGCGGCTGGTGGCTGAGCGGACTCGGGAGCTGGAGGCGGCGAACCGGATGCTGCATGAACTTGCCGTCAAGGATACCCTGACCGACTGCTACAACCGTCGACACCTGACCCATCTCGCCGTGCGGGAATTCCAGCAGGCACTGGCACGGGCTCAACCACTGTCCGTCATCATGATGGATATCGACCACTTCAAGCATGTCAACGACCATCATGGCCATGCCGCCGGTGATGCCGCAATTCGCCAGGTAGCCGTGGTCTGCCAGGAGTTGTTGCGGGAAGGCGATCTGCTTGGCCGCTTCGGCGGTGACGAGTTCGTGGTCGTGTTGCCGAGCGTCTCCGAGCAGCAGGCGGAGCAGGTGGCCGAACGCTTGCGAAGCCGGGTGGCGGCCTTGCCGGTGTACTGGAAGCAGGTCACGCTGCACATCACCTTGAGTCTGGGGATTGCCACGCTGCTGCCGGACAGGGACAGCTCCCTGGACGATCTCTTCTATCGGGCGGACATGCAGTTGCTGCAGGCCAAGCAGCGGGGCAGGAACCGTTTCCTGCCCGTGGCGAAGTAACTCCGCCCTCGCTCAGCCGCTCTGGAGCTTGCTGCCGATCGTTGCCAGCCGCTTGCCCAGTGCCCTGCACAGTGCGCTTTCCTCCGGGTCGACCGGGCGGTCGTTGTCTCCGCCAGCCACGTGCCCAGGGCCGTAAGGAGACCCGCCGCCCTTGGTGACGAACAGTTCCTGGTTGGAGTAGGGCACGCCGACCGGAATCATCCCCAGATGCAGCAGGGGGGCAAGGCTGGTAAGTATGGTGGTCTCCTGGCCGCCATGCAGCGAGCCGGTGGACACGAACATGCCCACGGGCTTGTCTTCCAGCTCGCCCTTCATCCACAAGCCACTGAGCTGATCCAACTGGTTCTTCAGCTGCGCCGCCATGTTACCGAACCGTGTTGGCGTGCCCAGCGCGATGGCACCGGCCTGCCGGAAGTCGTCCTCGGTCACCAGTGGTACGTCCTTCTGTTTCTCCTTGCCGGCTTTCATCCCTTTATTCCCCTGAATGACGGAATCGGGCATCAGCTCGGGGACGGTGCGGATAACCGGTTCGGCACCATCTACCTGCTTGACTCCCTCGGCCACCAGCTTCGCCATCTCGTGCACATTGCCAAAGGTGCTGTAGTAGAGAATCAGAACTTTCATTGGCGTTCACTCCAATATCGGATAGTCCAAATTAGGACTAATAGCACAGATGAACGCTTTGTAAACTCCCGGCCCGGCGTGGAGGCATGAATGCCCGCTGGTTCCTTGCGGCTCAGCGCTGCCTGAATATCTGTTGCAAGCGACCGAGGAAGCGCATGCCCTGGGCGATGTCGTCTTCGGTGAGTTGGCCGAACTTCTTGGCCAGATGAGCGCGGTGGGCGGGGAACACCTGGTTGAACAGTGTTTCGCCCTGCGGGGTGAGCTGTACCAGCGTACTCCTGCGGTCCTGCTGGCTGGGTACACGGCGTACGTAGCCGCGGTCCTCCAGGCGATCTACCACGCTGGTCAGCGTGGTCTTGTAAAGCAGCGTCCGTTCCGCGAGTTGCTTGAAGTTCATACCCGGGGTGTTGCCCAGGGTCGCGATGACATCGAACTGGGCAGGCGTCAGACCCTGTTTCTTGATATGCGGGAGCGCGTAGTGCTCGAACGCCTGGTAGGCGTTTACAAGTTCCCGCAGCAGGGGCATGAAGGTCTTGGAGTCTGCGCTGTCCATGATCGGGGTATGCAGATGCGCATTGATTGCCAGTGAATTATTCGATCATGGATTACCCGGGCAATAAAACACAAGTCTGCTATGAAAATGGGCGAAAGCGTGCGGAGTGTTCTGTCAGGGAAACGCTGAATCTAGTGCAACGGTGCCCGGGAGCTTCGGCGCGGTTCGCCGTCGGCAGCCAGCGGAGAGGCGTGATGCAGCAGCATGCGCCAGCCGTCTTCTTCCGGGACGAATACGTTGGTGGCCAGCAGAGGAGAGCCAGGGCCAGGGTCGGGCCGGTCCAGCAGGACGATGCGTTCCTCCAGCGTCTGTAGCGCGGCGTCCTGAAGCAGGGCCATCTGCTGACGCCGATTGGCGAATTGCATGGGCGGGGCTTCATGAAACAGTGCCGCCCAGCTTTGCCGGATGGCGTCGCGGCCTTGCAGCCGATCGCTCATGGGGTGGATGCAGATGATGTCGTCCCGTTGTGACCACACCCCCATCATGGCGTTGATATCCCGGGCCGCGAACGCCGCGTAGAAGGCATCCGCAGCCTGGTCGGGTGATGCATACATATCAGGAGTCCTTTGCCACCAGTCCGAAGAAGGTGCCGGCGAACAGCGCGAAACCGGCCCAGACCACAATATGCCCGATGGCCATCGGACCATGGACCACTTCGTCGGTTCCCGAAAGCAGCAGCCAGAGGCCGGATGTGATTGTGAGCGTGAACGCCAGGCAGATGCTCAGAAACGCCACACTGCGGCTGATCAGGCGCCACCATAGCCCGGTAGTTCCCTGGCCTTGCACGGGACTGACGCGCCGGCGCTGGGCCACCAGCAGGTAGAGCAGGGTGCCGCCCAGGCCGAGCAGTCCGGTCATGGCGATGCCGCCGATGTCACCTTGTTCGGCCATCGCCTTCCAGGGATCGCCGAAATCGAGCATCAGGATGGCACCGACCAGCAGGCCGATCCACACAGCGGAGTAGTGCAGCAAAAAGCTTCCGATGCAGCGCAGCGGGTTGCGGTTGCCGCCGTGACGTGCCGCCAGCCGGGCAGTGCCCAGCATCAGCCGCGCATAACACCAGTCGCGCACGGTCCGCAGGGTTTCCCGTGCATCGGCGTGCTGCTGCAAGGGCCTGAACCGCATCTCGCTAACCAGCTTGGCGACCAGATGCGCGTCCTGGCGTTCCATGGCCCGTTCCAGCGCTTGCCGCCAGTGCGACACAAGACCGCGGATCCAGGCCTGCTGAACTCGCTCCGGCAGGCGGTGCCGCTGGTCCAGCGCCCAGTCCAGTATGGCCTGTGGGTCGCTGTCCGGGCCCTGGTGTTCGGGGGAGACAGCCTGGATCAGCATGGGAACCAGGTTATCCGGCAGATCGCCGTGGCGGGTGAGTTCCACCAGCACGTCCTCGGCCGCACGGTGTCCGGCTTGCAAACGCTGGCAGGCGTCCAGCGTGGCTGCCCAGCGCTGCATGGCCGTCTGCCGTTGTCCCAGCGCCTGTTCCACGCTGTGCGCATCGGGGGCGGGCAAATGGGCGGCGAACTCCGTGCGCAGGTCGCCCATCGCGGCATTCAACTGGCGAGCCAACTCCCTGCCGCTCTCCAGGTCGGTTTCGGCGGCAGGGCGCAGTTGCTGGGCCAGGTCGATGACCCGGCGGGCAATGCCGTGGATTCGTGTCTGGAGGCCCGCCAGCGACGCGTGCTGGGCTTCATGGCCATCGACGGCCAGCGGTGAGTGGTCGGCAGGTTGCAGTTGCTGCAGCACTGCCATGGCGGACTGCGGCCTGGGCCGCACGTGAGGGTCGGCGCCCAGCCACTCCAGCACTGCCAGCAGATCGTCCTGAGGGTCCTGCTGGGGTTGAGGTGGGGGAGCCAGCAGTCGCCAGTCGGCACCAGCCTGATCCGGGCTGGCAGTCACTTGCTGCAGTTCATGGATCCACCGGGTGATCGGTATTTCGTGCCCCTGTCGGTCCAGATACTGCCTTTGCCGTGTCAGTTCGGCCAATTGTCTGTAGAGCCGCGAAGGCGGACGCCGGACCAGGCTGAGCATCAGGTACCCCCTGGCGTCGAAGTCCGGGTCGGTGGCCAGCGCCAGCCGCAGCTGCTGCTCCACCACATCGGCAAGCGCTTCAAGCCCTTCCGTCTGCTCGCCGCCGGAGCTTTCGGCCGCCGGCAGCAGGGCGAGCCCGAGAACCGGGTCGCGCAGCGCGTGCAGGCGCCGTGGGTCGACCAGAGCTGCGGCCGGCAACTGTTCCCAGGAGGCGATGCGATTGAGCATGGCCAGCAGCACGGCGTCCCGATCGTCTCCGGGCAGCCCCACGCCCAGGGTGGAGGGGTCCACGGGCAGGGGCGCGTCGCGCCCCATCAGATCCATGATCAGGAAGAGCTGCAAGGCCCGTTCACCGGCGGGGCTGCTGAGCCAGCGCTGTCTGCCTGTCAGGTTCGGCGCGGCATAGGCCAGCAGCCGCTGCTCGGTTCCGCCGGCCATGTCCGAGCCCAGGATGTTTCCCTGACGGGCGGTATCGGCAGCAAGCGTTGCCTGGTAGTAGGTTTGAAGTGTCACCGAGGCCGGACGTCCGTCGGGCAGCATGGGCAGCGACCCGGTCAGGCGCTGGCACCACCAGTAGAGCCGGAGCTGTATCCACAGCCCGCCGTCCCCCATGTAGGAACCCAGTACCGAGGAGGTGGGCGGCCCCACCGTGCTGACCACCGTGTGCAGAATGACGTCGATACCGTTCAGCGCCCTGAGCCGCTCTCCGACGCTTCCCCGACCAGCAAGCCCGAGCAAGGTCTTTACTCGCCCCTGCAGGGGCGCATAGCTGGAGTGGCCGGAGCGGGCAAGATCCAGGACCAGGCGGGTCCAGTGCCGTAGAACGGCGGGGTTGGTCAGCAGCGAGGGGCGCTGTTCGGCCTGCTCCAGTAGCCAGCTGATGGTCTGGTCCAGGCGGCCCTGCAGCGGGGGATCCTCTCGCAGAATCAGCAGGGCCTGAAGCAGTATCGCGGCATCCGCGTCACTGGTGGGCAGCACCGGCTCTTCCGGAAAGGCCGGTATCAGTCGCTCCATTCCCGGCCACCGGGGCTGCAGATCAGGGTGGAGCGGGTGCTGGCTGACGGCGGCGGCGCAGCGGGCCAGCAGCATTCGCCGCGTGCTGCGCAGGCCGTTCAGTTGTAGCGGTTCGGACAGGGGCTGATTGCGTGACTCGCAGTACTCCTCGAACCAGTCGAACAGCGCGGGCATGGCGGGCAGCCAGTAACCCAGGCAATAGGCGGCATGTTGGTAGATCTCCGGGTCCGAAGCACGGAAGCAGAAGACCAGAAAGTCGGTCTGCGCGCTGTCGGGCTCACGCATCCGGGCCATGGCGGCGAGTCGCCGCAGGGTCTGCTCCCGGTTGCCGGGTTGCGTGTCTTCGTCTTGAGATGCTGTCACGGAACTGCTGCCTTTTCGTTGGTTTTGTCGGAAGCGTCAAGGTCAGAACAGGTGATCCTGGCCATGCAGGACCTCCCGGGTCTCCCGCCCCTCCAGCAATTGTCTGAAGCGGCGACAGGAGGCGGGCGCGTGGCCGGCATACCCGTTGCTGAAAAAGCCGAAAACCCCGGCGGGCGCGGGATGCCTGCGGAGCTCCTCGCCGATGTGGCTCACCCACCATTGCAGCCTTGCATCGGGATTCAGATGTTCCCGCCCCAGGTCGCCGAATTGCCCCGACCTTCCCAGCCAGCGGAGATAGAGGAAGTCAGCGGTGCGGGGTGGCAGGCGTGGCCGGTACGAAGAACTGCCCACGCGGTCCACGGGCATGGTTGCCACGCTGCGGTCCGGTTCGTCGGCGTAAGCCCAGCCCACGCCTTGTTCGGATAGCAGTTCGGCAACGTCCGGCCGCCACCAGCTTCCGTGGTCGAACTGGATGGCGAAAGGGACAGAGGCTGCACTGCCTACACCAAGCAGGCGCTGCAGCTCGCCGTAGCGGTCGTGGCGGCACTCGGCCGGAAAGTGCAGCAGCAACACGGCGAGCCGCTGGCCCAGCGGCTGCAGCACTTCCAGCAGGCGCTCCAGCTGGCGCAGCCGGGAAGGCGAGTCGAGTCGGCCCGGCGGGCTGGTCAGCGCATTGGGAGCGATAAGGCAGAAACGGAAACCCTCCGGCGTGGCCTCTCTCCAGTGGGCCACTCGCTCGGCGGAGGGCAGCGTTCTGCCGCCGGCCTCCAGTTCCACCGCGCTGAACTGGCGGCTATACCAGCCCAGGCGACCGGCAGCCGGCAGGCGGGAGGGGTAGAAACTGCGCTCCCAGTCGAGATGAGAGAATCCGGTGGTACCCAGGTGCCAGCGGGTCATTGCCGAAGGTGTGAAGCGATGAACTCGCGGACCAGCCGGACCATGTCGCCCGGCTGTTCCAACGGCAGCATATGGCCTGAAGGGGCAATCACGGCCAGCCGACTGCCGGGCAGCCTGTCTTCCATGAACTGCGCATACTTCAGCGGCGTCATATGGTCGATGTCGCCGCTGAGGATCAGCGTGGGATGCGGAATGTCGCTCAGCCTGTTGGTCAGATCGAAGCCGTCACAGGCGGTCATGTCTCGGTAGAGCACCTCCTGCGGGAGGGCGAGCCAGCGCTCCCGAGCCTGCTCCACCAAATGCCTCGGAGCCTGCGAGCCGTACATCATGGCGATGGTTTGCTCCACCGCCTTGGGGTAGTCATCCCGTAGCAGGTCCAGGTAGTCGGGCGCGCTGCGCAGGCGGCAGCCGGTTGAAACGAGAATCAGCGCCTGTAACCACTGGGGCTGGTCCAGCGCGATCTGCTGGGCGATGGCGCCGCCCATGCAATGCCCCATCAATACCACGCGTTGCAGCTGCTTCTGCTGCACGAATCCGGTAACCACTCGGGCGTATTCAGTGATGTCCTCTCGCGGCGAACCGCCGGATTCGCCGTGCCCGGGCAGGTCCAGCAGGTAGCAGTTGCAGCCTTCCAACTGGCCCAGCGACGCCGGCCAGGTTCTGCAGTCCTGTCCCGCGCCGTGAATCCCGAGCAGGCTAAACTCGGCATCCTGCTCATGGGCGATGTAGTGGATGTCATCGCCGCCGATTGTCAGGTAGGGCATGAGGTCTCTCCCGCCAGTCCCGCATTGAGATAGGTTCGCTATGGTTCGTCTGGTCGTGCGATGAGGCCGGGCAACATGTCCGCCGCGCAGCCGGTCAGACGATATTGTACGCAGTATGAGACTTCCGTCAGCTCCGGATTGATTTCGACCGTGGGGATGCCCCGGCGCGAGGCCATGATCACCGGCTCGGCGATGTATGGAAACACGCTGGTGGTGCCGATGGTGAACACCATGTCGAAACCGCGGGCAAGGGCGGCGTCCAGTCGGTCCAGTTCACGTTCCGGCAATGCCTCGCCGAACAACACCACCTCCGGCCGCAGTACGGTGTCGCAGCGCGGGCAGCGTGGCGGGATGGGTAGCGAGCGCCAGTCGCTCTCGGTATCGCGGTGCCCACAGCCGGTGCAGAGCAAGGTTCCGGTGTTGCCGTGAATCTCGATCACATCCTGGCTTCCGGCGGCCCGATGCAGCCCGTCCACGTTCTGGGTAAGTACGGTGGCCCCCGGCACGGAGGCGATTGCGCGGTGACCGGCATTGACCACAGGGGTGCTCCGGCGCTGGGCGATGCGGATCAGTTCCCGCCAGGTGATCTCGGGACGGGTTTCCAGCATCTGCCCGGATAGCGCCAGTTCATAGGGGATGCCGTCTTCGGTCACGCCTCCGGCATAGACGCCGCCATTGCCGCGGTAGGTGGGCAGGCCGGAGGCGACGGAAATGCCTGCGCCGGTGATGAACAGCACGCGCTCGGCCTGGCGCAGCAACGAGGCGACTTCCTTCATGGTTTCGTTGGACGAGGCGGAGATCTGCATGCCCGGCTCCCGATCTGCTGGCGGTATTCGGACGCGGTGCCGCGTACCCTTCAGCAGGATACTGGCGCCGTCGGGGGCTTTCCAGTGATCAGGGGACGGCGATACGGTCGACGACGGCGATTTCGTCGTCTTCAAGCATGCGGACCACGATGATTTCGCCGGAACCCGGGAAAACGCCTGACAGTGCGGTGATGTTCACCTGGTGGCTGACGATGACCAGCGAATCGCCCTCGCGACCCTCCCGCAGGAAGTTCCGCAGCGCCTGCGTTCTGGCTGGTCCATTGGCCCGCTCCCTGAAGAATGAATCCAGGAAGGGCAGGGGCCTTACCTGCCCCAAGCCCATCAGCTCGGCGGTCTCGGAGGCCCTGCACCAGCGGCTGGTGTAGACCGCCAACGCTTCGAGGCCCTGCTCCCGGAAGGCTGCACCAAGCCGGGTGGCCTGCGCACGGCCTTGTTCGGAGAGGTTGCGCTGTGTGTCGCAATCACCCAGCCGGAACTCACCGGGGTCTCCCACTCCGGGTGCCAGGGAGTGACGAATAAGGGCCGCGTGGCGGCCGTCGCGCAAGGCAGCCCAGCCCGGCGTATCGGAGAACGCGGGACTGATCGGAACCAACAGCGCAAGGAGCAGCAGGAATGGGGCCAGTCGCATTTCCGGAAGACCCTGCCTTCGCACCGGAGTTCCCGGCGTGGTGTGCGGCTGCCCCGTCAAGCAGCGCGGAGCTGGCCGTCCTGGAGCCGAAGGCAGCGATCCACTCGCGGCAGGCGATCGGGATCGTGGGCAATCACCAGCAGAGAGCGATTGCGCAGGTAAGGCTCGATGTCCGCCAGCAGCCTCCGTTCGGTTGCCCGGTCCAGCCCCTCGGTGGGTTCATCCAGCAACAGGATCGGCGCCGGCTTGAGCAGGGTCCGTGCCAGCGTCAGGCGCCGCGCCTGCCCTCCCGAGAGTCCACTGCCGGCCTCGCCCAGCCAGGCGTCCAGGCCGCCCGCACGCTGTTCGATGTCCTCGGCCAGGTGCACTGCTTCCAGCACGCTCCACAGCGCGTTGTCGTCCGCATTGGCATTGGCCAGTCGCAGATTCATGGCGACGGTGCCGGCAAACAGCGTGCTGCGTTGGTCAAGCCAGGCGAACTGCCGATGCAGCACTTCCTGGCGCAACTCGCGGACGTCCACCCCGGCCAGTGTCACGCCCCCCTGCGAGGCCTGTATTTCACCCAGGGCCAGTGCCAGCAGCGTGCTTTTTCCGGTGCCGCTGGGACCGAGTATCGCAACGCGCTCCCCTGATTCGAGACGGAAGTCCAGCGCATTCAGGCAGCTCGGCTGGCCGATACGGTAACGGTAGCCGACCTGATCGTAGGCCAGCACAGGCGGCGTGCCGCTCTCCGGCAGATCCCGGTCCTGGCAGGCATCGGGCGCGTCGTGATCGTCTGCCACGGCCAGCAGCCTGGCTGCCGACCAGCGGACGGAGCCCAGCATGTGGAACGCCAGAGGCAGTGGCAACAGGATTTCGCTGAGCGCGAGCAGGCCCAGCAACACGGCAACCATGACCGGTCCGCTGATGGTTTCCTGCGCCACGAGGCCGGCACCGATGTAAAGTGCCGCCCACAAGGCGCCCAGCGTGCCGAGCATGATCAGGGCCTGGCTGACTGCCTGGATATCCGCCAGTCGTAACTGCCGGTCGCGCCGCTGGCGATCGGTATTCCGGAGCTGACGCAAACGCCGCTCCCCCGCGCCGTAGATGCGGAGCTCCGCCAGCGCCTGCAAGTCGCCGACCAGTTGCTCCCGCATGGAACTGGTGAGTGCACCGCTCTGGCTGGCGGCTGGTGTGCTGTAGCGGCGTGTGATGAGCACGGCCAGCAGTGCGGCGGGTATGATGGCGGCGACAGCGCCCAGCGCCATCGGTGCCGCCAGCCAGCCCAGGAAGACCAGACCTCCCAATCCGCCGAGCAGGGCCACGGCCACCGGTCCAAAGACCCGCAGGTACAGGTGATCCAGCGCATTGATGTCGGCGGTGATGCGATTCAGCAGTTCGCCGTTGCGCAGGCGTCCGAGGGCGGCGGTGTTCAGCGGCAGCAGGCGCCGGAAGAACCACACCCGCAGATCGGCCAGCACCCGGAACACCGCTTCGTGGTTGACCAGCCGTTCTCCGTAGCGGGAGACGGCGCGGCCGACCGCGAAGAAGCGAATGCCCGCACCAGGTCGATAGATGTCCAGTTGAATGAGTACACCGGCAGCGAGTGCGATCCCGGTCAGACCGGTGGCGGTGATGAACCAGCCGCTCAACGCCAGCAGTCCCAGGTTGGCCGCAGCCGTGCAGAGCATCAGCAGCGCACCCGCCAGCAGCCACCGCTTGCGGTTGCCCAGCAGCCGGATGAAGGGGCGCAGTTCGTTCACGCATCCGCTCCCGGTGCGGCCAGGAGCAATCTGTTGTGCGCCCAGGGAAACTGCGCTGGCTGGTGGGTGGCGATGAGCATCGTCATGCCGGTCTCGGCCGCCGCCCGAAGCGCCTCCAGCAGATGTTCCCGGCTTGCCGGATCGAGGCTGGCGGTGGGCTCGTCCAGCACGAGCAACCCGGGTGAGCGGACCAGTGCGCGCGCCAGGGCGACCCGCTGCGCCTCGCCTCCCGAGAGGCCCACCCCCCGTTCTCCCACCGGCGTATCGAGACCCTCCGGCAACAGTCTCAGCAGATCCTCGATGCCGGCCTGTTCGCAGGCTCGCCAGAGTTGTGCGTCATCGGCCGCTGGTGCTCCCAGTAGCAGATTGTCCCTGACGCTGCCAGGGAGCAGCTGCGGGCTCTGGCTGAGCCAGCCCATCTGCCGTTCGAGTTCGTCCGGCGCGAGTTCCTGCAGGCGGGTGTCGTTGATCAGGACCTCGCCGCAGGCGGGTTGCAGCAACCCCATGACCGCGTACAACAGGCTGGTCTTGCCACTGCCGCTGGGGCCTTCGAGCAGCAGTGTCCGACCCGCCGGCAATGTCAGATCCACATCCTGCACTACTGGCCGCCCGTTGCCGTAGCCCAGCGAGATGCCCCGCAGTTTCACGGTGACCCCGTTGTCCGTACGCAGAGCCCGGGTGCCCCGCGGTGCGGTTTGCGGGGTCAGGGACAATAGTGGAATCAGCTCGGCTGCCGCACCCGCCGCGCTGGCCCGGTCATGGTAGTGCGTCGCCAGCTCGCGCAACGGGTTGAAGAACTCCGGAGCCAGCAACAGGATGAACAGACCGGACTGCAACGTGAGCGCCGGGGCAGGGCCGAAGGTGATGAAGTCCAGCAGTCCGAGGCCTATATAGATCGCCAGCATGGCGATCGCCACGGAACTGAAGAACTCCAGTACCGCCGATGACAGGAAGGCGATACGCAGGACGCGCATGGTGCGGACGCGGTACTCATCCGCGCCGTCGGCAAGTTCCCTCGAGATGCGCTCTCCCTGACCGAAGTGTTTCAGCGTCGCCAGCCCCTGGATACGGTCGATGAAGCGGCTGCTGAGGCGCGCCAGCGCCTGGAACTGGTCGCGGTTGGCCGAGGCCGCACCCATGCCCACCAGGCCCATGAACAGCGGAATCAACGGTGCGGACAGCAGGAGCAGCAATCCGGCCAGCCAATCCTGCGTGGACACCGCGATCAGGATGGCCAGCGGAACCGCAACCGCGATGAAGCGCTGCGGCAGATAGCGGACCACGTACTGCTGCATGCCGTCGATCTGTTCCAGGGCGGCGGAGGCAAGCTGGCCGCTGTCTCTGGTACGCAAAGGTGCCGGTCCAAGCGTGTGGAGGTGGGCAAGCAGTTTCCGGCGCAGCGCTGTTGTCACGTCCTGGCCGGCACGGGCGGCCAGCATGTCGCGAAGGGCTTGCAGCGCTACGCGGGACAGCATGACCACGCCCAGGGCAACCATGCTGGTCGCCATGGCATCGACGCCGGCGTCGCGGATCAGGATGTCGGTGACCAGCAAGGCGATCAGCCACGCCTGGGGAATCAGCAGCAAGCCGTTGAGCAGGCCACAAAGGGTGGCGGAAAGCAGACGGGGACGGGCGTGCCGGGTCCAGTCATGCAAACAGCGGTGGATAGTGGCTGAGTCCGCCGACGCCGGCTCTCCGGCAAGGGCGGTCACGTCCGCTTCGGTTTGAGTGGCCTGAGTCATGTGAGAAAGCTGATAACGGCCGTCCCGCGACGGGTCGTGGAGGCGGCGTGGAGGCGGGTCAGTGGTAGCCCACCGAGTCCCGCGTCACTTTCCCACGAAACACATAGTAATTCCAGGTGGTGTAGGCAAGGATGATTGGTATGGTGAACATCACCCCCAGCAGCAGGAAGAGTTGCGAGTTGGGCGAGGCTGCGGCGTCCCAGAGACTGATATCGGGCTGGATCACGTTTGGCCAGAGGCTGATGGCCAGTCCGGTATAGCAGAGAACGAACAACCCCAGCGCGCAGAGGAATGGAAGATAATCCTTGCGGTTCCGGATCGCGTAGATCATCAGCATCGCCAGCAATACGGTAATAATGGGTACCGGCGCGAAATAGAGGGTATTGGGCAGCGTGAACCAGCGAGCGGCAATGCTCTCTCGCATCAGCGGCGTCCAGATGCTGACCACGGTGATGAAGGCCAGCACCAGTACCATCAGGCGCTGGGCGATACTGTAGGCCCAGTCGCGCGTCTCATCGACGGTCTTCATGATGATCCAGCCGCAGCCGATCAGTGCGTAGCCGGCCATCAGCCCGAAACCGGTCATGATGCTGAAGGGCGTCAGCCAGTCGAACATGCCGCCGACGTAGCGGGTTCCCTCTACTTCAAAGCCCTGAATGAACGCACCCAGCACCAGCCCCTGGGCGAAGGTTGCGGCCGTGGAGCCGACCGTGAACGACAGGTCCCACAACCATTTCGACTGCTTGGCCTTGAAACGGAACTCGAAGGCAACACCGCGAAAGATCAGCGCCACGAGCATGATCAGCACGGGAAAGTACAGCGCCGGCAGTACCACCGAATAGACCAGTGGGAAGGCACCGAGCAGTCCGGCACCGCCCAGCACTAGCCAGGTCTCGTTGCCGTCCCAGATCGGCGCCACCGTGTTCATCATGATATCCCGTGCCTCTTCGTCCGGGGCGAACGGGTAGAGGATGCCCACGCCGAGATCGAAGCCGTCCATGAGTACGTACATGAACACGCCGAACGCAATGATGGCAGCCCAGATCAACGTCAGGTCAATGGTGATTTCCATGACGGTCACTCCCGAGCATCGATGTAGTGGTCAGCCGCCGACATCGGGCGCGAGGGACGGCGCAGGTTTCCAGGCGAGGGGGCGTCCTCCGCTTCCGGTCCGCTTTTCACCAGTCTGCTGATGTAGTACCCGCCCGCGAAGAAGATCAGTGCGTAGACGACGATGAAGGAGATCAGCGAAACGAAGGCCGCCTCACCCGTCAGGGCGGGGGACACCGCATCTTCGGTGCGGATCATCTCGTACAGCACCCAGGGTTGCCGTCCCACCTCGGTGGTGATCCAGCCCGCCAGCACGGCGATGAAGGGCATGGGCAGCATGAAGGTACACAGCCTCAGGAACCAGCGTGATTCATAAAGCGTTCCGCGCCAGCGCAGGAACAGGCTGATCACGGCCACGGTCAGCATCAGCACGCCAATGCCGACCATCACGCGAAAGGACCAGAACACGATTGCGACCGGGGGGCGATCCTCGGGTGCCCAGTCTTTCAGGCCGGGCACGACGCCGCTGGCATCATGCTTGAGGATCAGGCTGGCCAGGCCGGGAATGCCCACCTCGAAGTGGTTGGTCTCCGCCTGCTGGTCGGGGAGTGCGAACAGCAGCAGCGGCACGTTGCTGCGGGTTTCCCAGTTGCCTTCCATGGCCGCCACCTTCACAGGCTGATGCTCCAGCGTATCCAGGCCGTGCAGGTCGCCCACCAGCACCTGCAATGGCGCCATCACGGTGACCAGCCAAAGGGTCATGGAGAACATCACCTTGGCGTATTCCTGGCTCTTGTTGCGAAGCAGATACCAGGCGCTGACGGCGATCACGAAGAAGCCGGTGGTGAGGAAGGCAGCCAGCACCATGTGCGCGAAGCGATAGGGGAAGGAGGGGTTGAAAATCGCCTGCAGCCAACTGGTCACATGGACAACGCCGTCCACCATCTCGATACCCGCAGGCGTCTGCATCCAGCTGTTGGCGGACAGGATCCAGAACGAGGAGATGAAGGTGCCGATGGCGACCATCAGGGCGGCGAACAGGTGCGCGCCGCGGGGAACCTTGTCCCGCCCGAACAGCAGCACCCCGAGGAAGGTCGCCTCCAGGAAGAACGCGGTGACCACCTCGTAGCTGAGAATCGGCCCCATGAAGTTGGCGGACGCGTACGAGAACTCGCTCCAGTTGGTGCCGAACTGGAACGACATCACGATGCCGGAGACCACCCCCATTCCGAACGAGACGGCGAACACCTTGATCCAGAACTTGGAGAGCTGGACGTATACTGGATTGTCGGTCTTGAACCACAGCGCTTCCAGCACCGCAATGAACGATGCCAGCCCAATAGTGAAAGCGGGGAAAATGATGTGGAACGAGACGACGAACGCGAACTGGATACGGGAGAGTAGTACCGGATCAAACTCCATGGCACCGTCCTTATCTGACTCGTCGATTCATCAGCGTGGCCCATGAATCATAATGCCTGTGGCGACGGCATACCATTGGACAGATTGTCTCAACCCGGCGACGAGGCGCATCATGTCGTGACTGGGAGGCGTTGGAAACGTGCGGGCGGTACAGCTCTGGCGGTCGCCTCCTCAGCGTCTCGTCGGCTGCGGGTAGGGCTGGTTCAGGGAAGGCTTGGAGCCCTGCATTTCCTTCTGCTCCAGCCAGCGCTGCAGCGCGCCCGCGTGGAGCCCCAGCATATCGGCGATGATGCAGGGGGGGTGACCGCGGCGGTGCATGTAGAGCGCAATGCGGTGGAGTTCAACGGGGGACTTTCTTGCCATGGGTATCACTCCTCTCTCGTTTCCTGTCCGGTACGCTATAGGACCAGGATGTCCGGTTGATGTCGGCATCATGTCCGCGGTGTTACAAGTCCACGAGATCGTTACGGATGGCCGCGTGTCGCTTCCCCGGCGGCATCGAGGGACTGCGGCACGGCGTACTACGGGAACACTTCCCGGTTTCCCGCGGGCGCGGGGGTGGGGCATGGTGTACACTCTCCGCGGTTTTTGAATGCCTTGTCATGTTTTCTAGCGGGTGGGCCGAGCGATGATCCGGGTATTTCTTGCCGACGACCATACGATCGTGCGGGACGGGCTGAAGCAGATTCTCTCGGGGGAGCCGGATATGGACGTGGTGGGGGAGTCCTGGGACGGACAGTCCACGATGGAGCGGCTGCAGCGGGAGGGGTGCGACGTGCTGGTGCTGGACATCTGCATGCCCCGGCCGAACGGGGTGGATCTCATACGCCAGCTTCGCCAGGAGTGTCCGGGAGTGGCCGTGCTGGTGCTGAGCATGCATCCGGAGCGCCAGTACGCGGTCCGCTGCATTCGCGCCGGCGCCCGGGGCTACCTGGCAAAGACCATTGCCGCGGAGCAGTTGGTCCTGGCCATCCGCAAGGTGGCGGTCGGAGAGGTCTTCCTGAACGCGGAGGTGACCCAGGAACTCGCGCTGAACATGCTCACGGAGGAGCAGCAGGAGCCCCATACACTGCTTTCCCGGCGGGAGATGGACGTATTCACGCGCCTGGTCGGCGGGCTGACCGTTGGCCAGATCGCCGACCAGTTGGAGCTGTCGGTGAAAACTGTCAGTACCCACAAGGCGCGTATCATGCAGAAGATGCAGATGAGCAGTGTCGCTGCATTGGTGTACTACGCCATGGAGCACGGCCTGTTGCCGGAACGCGAAGGCGAGTAGCTGTAACGCGAGCGCGGGAGATCAATCAACGCTTCCCAAGGGCCCCCTTCCCCAGGCACAGGTCACGCCATCCGGACATGGCAATGGCCGATGGATGGTTAGTATACTGCTCCGCTGTTTTCCATAGAGATCGGTGGTCGAAACGGCTGCCGCAGCCCACAGGACTCTGACCATGCGTTTCGAAGGCACCGAGAACTACGTCGCTACCGGCGACCTCACCATGGCGGTGAATGCCGCCGCCACGCTGCGCCGCCCCCTGCTGATCAAGGGGGAGCCGGGCACAGGCAAGACCCTGCTGGCGGAAGAGGTGGCCCGTGGCCTGGGGCTGCCGTTCTACGAGTGGCACATCAAGTCCACCACCAAGGCCCAGCAGGGTCTTTATGAATACGATGCGGTGTCCCGCCTTCGCGATTCCCAGCTGGGTGATCCCAAGGTCAACGAAATCGCCAACTACATCGTGAAAGGACCGTTGTGGCACTGCTTCGATAGCGACGTTCAACCGGTGCTGCTGATCGACGAGATCGACAAGGCGGACATCGAATTTCCCAACGATCTGCTGCGTGAGCTGGACCGGATGGAATTCTTCGTCTACGAGACCCAGCAGGTGGTGAAAGCGCGGCACCGGCCCGTGATCATCATTACCAGCAATAACGAGAAGGAATTGCCGGACGCGTTTCTGCGCCGGTGCTTCTTCCATTACATCAGTTTCCCGGACAAGGACGTCATGGCGCAGATCATCGGGGTGCATTTTCCAGACCTGAAGCGCGAGCTGTTGCGCGAGGCCATGGAATTGTTTTTCGAACTGCGCGAGGTTCCCGGACTGAAGAAAAAGCCGTCCACCTCGGAATTGCTGGACTGGCTGAAACTGCTGATGGCCGAGGATATCTCCCCCGACACCTTGCGCGAGAACACCCAGCGCAAGCTCCTGCCACCGCTCTACGGCGCACTGCTGAAGAACGAGCAGGATGTGCAGTTGTTCGAGCGGCTGATGTTCATGTCCCGGCGGAAGGATGCCTGAGCGCAGAGCGTCTTTCCGACCAGTCTGCCGCGGCAAGGGTAGGTTTGCATGCTGATCGATTTCTTCTACGAACTAAGGAAAGCCGGCCTGAAGGTCACGGTCACCGAGTTCCTGACCCTGCTCGAAGCCATGGAGCAGCGCATTGCCGTCTGCAGCGTGGAGGATTTCTATTACCTGTCCCGCGCCGCGCTGATCAAGGACGAGACCCAGTTCGACCGCTTCGATCAGGTGTTCGGGCATTATTTCAAGGGGCTGGAAGTGCTCTCCGAAGATCCGGCCGCGGAGATCCCGGAGGAGTGGTTGCGTGCGCTGGCCGAGCGCATGCTGACCGAAGAGGAAAAGGCCCAGATCGAATCCCTGGGGGGATGGGACAAGCTCATGGAGACGTTGCGCAAGCGGCTCGAGGAGCAACAGGAACGCCATGAAGGCGGTAACAAGTGGATTGGCACCGGCGGCACCTCGCCATTCGGGGCCAATGGCTATAACCCCGAAGGCGTGCGCATCGGCCAGAAGGAGTCCCGTCACCGTCGGGCGGTGAAGGTATGGGACAAGCGGGAATTCCGAAACCTGGACAGCTCGCGGGAGATCGGCACCCGCAACATCAAGGTGGCACTGCGGCGTCTGCGCCAGTTCGCACGGCAGGGGGCCGCCGACGTGCTGGATCTGGACGATACCATCCGATCCACCGCCCGTAACGCCGGACACCTGGACCTGAAGCTGGTGCCGGAGCGACACAATGCGGTGAAGGTGCTGCTGTTCTTCGATGTGGGTGGGTCCATGGATGACCACATCCGGGTGTGTGAAGAACTCTTTTCCGCGGCGCGGATGGAGTTCAAGCACATGGAGTACTTCTACTTCCACAACTGCCTTTACGAAACCGTGTGGAAGGACAGCCGCCGCCGCCACCAGGAAACCATCCCAACGCTGGACGTGCTTCACACCTATGGCCCGGACTACAAGGTCATCTTCGTCGGCGCCGCCACGATGAGCCCCTACGAGATCGTGTATCCGGGGGCCAGCGTCGAGCATTGGAACGAAGAGGCTGGCGCGGTCTGGATCGAGCGCGTGCGCGCGACCTGGCCCAAGGTAATCTGGCTGAACCCCGAACCGCAGCAGCGCTGGGGCTATACGCATTCCATACAGATCGTCCGCGATCTGGTCGGCGACAAGATGTACCCGCTGACGCTGGAGGGGTTGGAAGAGGGGATGCGCTTCCTGAGCCGCTAGGCGGACCACCTTACCATCAGCCCGGTTGGCACGGCGTAGGGCACGCGACGCGGTGGAGGGCTCAGGCGCGGTTCCGGTGCTCGCGCTGCTCCTCTGCCAGTTGCTCCTTTTGCCGCCGGGTCACGTTGTCACGAACACGGTCGAGCAGGCGCACCAGGGTTTCCAGTTCGTCATCGGAGAGTTCGTCGAACAGTTGCGAGGCCCAGGTTTCGTGATCGCCCGCCATGGCCTGGAAGACAGCCTCGCCGGAGTTCGTCATGTCGATATGGCTTACGCGGCGGTCCTGCTTGCAGGGCGTGCGACGCAGCAGGCCGTCCGATTCCATTCGGTCGATCAGGCGCGTGATATTGCCCTTGGACGCCACCAGCCGCTGGGCCAGCGCCTTGGTGCTGAGCCCACCAGGCCCTGCATGGTCCAGTTGGGCGAGTACGTCAAAGCGGGACAACGAACAATCGTAGCCGGTTCGGAAATGGTCATTCATGACCTGCTCGACGCGCTTGGAGCATTTCAGCAGGTGCAACCATGCACGCAGCGCCTGCTTGCTCTGCTTACCCTGTGCAGCTAAGTGGTCTTGTCCGGCCAAGGAAAGGCTGTCTTCCTTCATCTGCGCGAGGCTCCCTGCCTGTTCATGAGATCGTCCCGCCCGTGATGCGAAGGACGATGCAACCACCGGTACTGGATCACTGGTGTCTACATAAACGCCATTTGTTTCTTTTGCATCATAGCAGCACCCTGAATCCGCATGCCATCCGGATGAGGGGGCGCTTCCCTAAGGCTGTTCCAGTTCCGCCCAGCGCTCGAATGCCCGCTCCAGCTCGGCTTCGACGGCGGCCAGTCGTTCGGTGGTTTGCTGTATCGCGTCCGACGCCTGCTGGTAGAACGCCGGATCGGCCAGCGTCGCGCTCAACGATTCCTGCTCGGCTTCAAGCCGCTCGATCACCGCGGGTAGCTGTTCCAGCTCGCGCTTGTCCTTGTAGCTGAGCTTGGCTCTGGCGGGTGTCTGCGTGGGCTTGGTCGGAACCGCCGACGGTGCTGCCGCCCGTGCCGGCTTAGGTTGTGATTCTGCCGCCTGGGGGCGTTGCCGCACCCAGTCGCTGTAACCGCCGACATATTCACGCACCTTGCCTTCGCCCTCGAAGACCAGGGAACTGCCAACGACGTTGTCCAGGAAAGCACGGTCGTGGCTGACCAGCAGCACGGTACCCTGGAAGTCCACCAGCAACTGCTCCAGCAGTTCCAGGGTTTCCATGTCCAGGTCGTTGGTGGGTTCGTCCAGGACCAGCAGGTTGGCCGGGCAGGTGAACAGCCGTGCCAGCAACAGCCGGTTGCGTTCGCCGCCGGAAAGCGCGGTAATCGGGCCGCGTGCCTGTTCGGGGGTGAACAGGAAATCCCGCAGATAACTCATGATGTGTCGGCTCTGACCATTGACGGTCACGTTCTCGCTGCCGCCGGAAACGTTTTCCGCCACCGAACGGCTGTCGTCCAGTTGCTCCCGGAGCTGATCGAAATAGGCAACCTCCAGATTGGTACCCAGTCTGACCTGGCCGGCATTGGGCGTCATGCGCCCCAGCAGGATGTTCAACAGCGTGGTCTTGCCGCTGCCATTCGGGCCTATAAGCCCGACCTTGTCACCACGCATGATGGTGGTGGAGAAACCAGCAACCAGCGGCGCTCCGCCGAATCCGTGGTGTATGTCTTCCGCCCGTATTACCAGCCGGCCCGAACGCTCGGCGTTCTGCAGGTCGAAACTCGCGTTGCCCTGGCGTTCGCGGCGCGCGGCGTTTTCCCGGCGCATTGCCTGCAAGGCGCGCACGCGGCCTTCGTTACGGGTACGCCTGGCCTTGATGCCCTGGCGTATCCAGGTCTCCTCTCGTGCCAACTCGCGCTGGAACTGCTGCTGTGCCTTTTCCTCGGCCGCGAGCTCGTCCTCGCGTGTCTGCTGGTATCGTTGGTAGTCGCCCGGGTAGCTGCGCAGCGTGCCCCGGTCCAGCTCGACGATACGCGTCGCCAGGCGCTGCAGGAAGGCGCGATCGTGGGTAATGAAAAGCAGGGCCCCATTCCAGTCCAGCAGCAACTCCTCCATCTGCCGGATGGCGTCCACATCCAGATGGTTGGTGGGCTCATCCAGCAGCAGCAGATCCGGTTGCTGGACCAGCGCCTGGGCAAGCAACGTGCGGCGGCCGACCCCCCCGGAGGCCTGCTGGACAGGCATGTCCCCCGGTAGTGCGAGCCTGCTGAGGGCGGCGTCCACACGCTGGTGCATGGTCCAGCCGTCGAGCGCCTCCAGTTGCTGCTGCACGCGTTCCATGTCAGACAGCACCGCCGCGGTGGAGTCGGAGTCCGCCACGGCCGCCGAGAGCTGGTGATAGCGGCCCAGCAGCCTGCCCAGTTCACCGAGACCGTCCGAGACCAGGTCATAGACCGTGCCCGGGTAGTTCCGTGGCAGTTCCTGAGGGAGTCTGGCCACACGGGCGCCGGGTTTGAGCAGCAGCTCGCCCTCGTCGGGACGAATCTCGCCCGCGATGACTTTCATCAGCGTCGATTTCCCGGCGCCGTTGCGCCCCAGGAGGCAGACTCGTTCGCCGGGTTCAATGGAGAAACCGGTACGGTCAAGCACCGGCTCGGCGCCGAAGCTTACGGATATATTTCGGGCGGTTAGCAGCAAGCCTTGTTGTCTCATGTACGGAAAAAGGTGTGCTAGTCTAGCATCGAGAGAAGCGGTGCATCAGCAGCGGATTCCGCGGCATGCGCCGAAACATGGAACCGGGAGCCTGGCGTGGGCGTAATACCCGGATGTGCGTAATACACACGCTCGACAACGAAATGAGTGGAAGCCGCTTCCAGTACGCTGGGCGGCAGCCCGCAGCATTGGATGCTGCCGGTTTTCCGGGGACAGAACAGGTGCTCGCTGTTGCAACAGAAGTGTAGTGTGGCCGATTTGCGAATCGGAATGTACGTCGCCAGCCTGGACCGCCCTTGGCTGGAAACCCCGTTTCTGTTCCAGGGGTTCAAGATCAGCAGTGAAGAGGAATTGCAGCAGGTGCGCGACATCTGCCGCTATGTTTTCGTGGATGCCGAATTGTCCAGCGTTCCGGTTCCTGTGGGCAAGGCGGCGCAGTCTTACGTTCACCCCTCGCCGGTGCGGGATCTGGCGGAGTTCCGTAGCGCGATCGACCGTGCTGCGCAGGTGCGCGCCCGCTCGCGGGACTATCTGAAGAACGTGTTCAGCGATGTGCGCCTGGGGCGCAGCGTCGATACCGACGAAGCGCGTGATGTGGTATCGGGGTTGGTGGAATCCATTTCCGCCGACGCCAACGCCGCCATCTGGCTCACCCAGTTGAAGAACAAGGACGAGTACACCTCGCTGCATTGCCTGAACGTCTGCGTGTTGACGCTGGCATTCTGCCGCCATCTCGGATACGGCGAGCAGGATCTCCAGGCCATCGGTCTCGGCGCGCTACTGCACGACATCGGCAAGACCAGGACACCGCTGGAGATCCTCAACAAGCCGGGGCGGCTGACGCCCGACGAGTTCAAGATCATGCAGCGCCACCCCGAGGACGGCTACCGGATCATGAAGGCGGCGGGCAGCGTGCCCGAGGAGTCGTTGCACATCATCAGGCACCATCACGAGCGTGTCTCGGGCGACGGTTATCCCTCCCGGTTGCCGGAGTATGAACTGAACGACCCGCTGATGGCGGCGTCCATCGCCGACGTCTACGACGCCATCAGCAGCGACCGGGTCTACCACAAGGCGTTGCCCACCGACGTCGCCCTGCGGGTCATGTATGAGGATGCCGAGCATACCTTCGGCAAGCGCCTGATGGAGGAATTCATCCGCTGTGTGGGCATCTACCCGGTGGGCAGCCTGGTGGAACTGGGCAGCGGAGCATTGGGCGTAGTGGTGGACGCAGGGACGGATACCCGCCTGCTGCCCAAAATCATGCTGGTGCGGGATTATGACGGCGCGGTGAGGGAAACCGCAGCCATGGTGGACCTTGCTGCCCGCTCGCGGGGCGGGTCGGCGGAAGACTGGACCATCAGGCGTGTGGTCAGCCCCAGCGATGTGGGGCTGAACCCGCACAAGCTTCTGCTGGGTGCCTCGCCGGTCGAGGCAATTATTCCCTGACTGCGTTCTCGGCCTGCTCCAGGGCATCCGCGGCCTGCATCCACTGCTCCTCCACCTGCTGCAGTTCCTGCAGCACCTGCCCCTGTTCCTGCAGCAGGGCCTGCAACGCACTGCGGTTCGCTTCCTCGTACAGATCGGATTCCGCCAACTGCTGCTCCAGTTCCGTCCGTCGCTGCCCCAGTCGCTCAAGACGCCGCTCCAGCGATTGCACGGACTGCCGTAGCGGCTGCAGGGCTTGCCGGCGTTCCGCCTGCTGACGGCGCTGTTCCTTGCGCTCGGCGGCGGTGACCCGGTCCCCGGCAGGTTCCTCTGGTGCTGCCCTGGTTGTCGCCTGCTGGCGGCGCCCGGCAAGCCAGCGTGCGTAGTCATCCAGATCGCCGCTGAATTCATCCAGCCGCCCGTCAGCCAGCAGGTAGAGCTGATCGGTGGTCATGCGCAGGAGGTGGCGGTCATGGGCAATCACTACGAGCGCCCCCTCGAAGGACTGCAACGCCATGGCCAGCGCCTGCCGCATATCCAGGTCCAGATGGTTGGTGGGCTCGTCCAGCAGTAACAGGTTCGGCCGCTGGTAGACCAGCAGGGCCAATGCCAGGCGCGCTTTCTCCCCGCCCGAGAGCGGCGCCACTTCGGCCACCGCAGCATCACCGTGGAACGCGAACCCGCCAAGGAAGTCCCGCAGTTGCTGGTCCGTCGCCCGCGGGTCGAGGCGTTGCAGGTGGAGCAAGGGGGAGGCTGCCGGGTCCAGTTGCTCCAACTGATGCTGGGCGAAGTAGCCAATGACCAGGTCTTGTGCCACATGCCGGTGTCCGTGCAGCATTGGCTGGACGCCGGCCAGCGTGCGGACCAGCGTCGACTTGCCGGCTCCGTTCGGCCCGAGCAGGCCGATCCGGTCGCCGGGCGAGAGCTGCAGGTTCAGGCCCTCGAGTACGGGGGTGTTTCCGTACCCGGCTGCGGCATCTTCCAGTTGCAGCAGCGGGTTCGGCAGTTTCAGCGGCGGTTGGAAACGGAAACCGAACTGCGCGTCCTGCTGCACGGGTGCCACGATGTCCATGCGCTCCAGAGCCTTGATGCGACTTTGTGCCTGACGGGCCTTGGTGGCCTTGGCACGGAAACGGTCGATGAATTGCTGCAGGCGGGCGCGTTCTTCCAACTGCCGCTGGTGCAAGGCCTGCTGCTGCTCCATGCGCGCGAGCCTCTGCCGCTGGAACGCGGAGTAGTTGCCGCTGTAGCTCTGCAGACCGCCGCCTTCCAGATGCAGGATGCGACCGCAGACCGCGTCCAGGAAGTCGCGGTCGTGGGAAATCAGTAGCAATGTTCCCTGGTACGCAGACAACCACTCCTGCAGCCAGAGTACGGCGTCCAGATCCAGATGATTGGTGGGTTCGTCCAGCAGCAGCAGGTCCGAGCGGCACATCAGTGCCTGGGCCAGATTGAGACGCATGCGCCAGCCACCGGACAGGCTGGATACGGGCTGATGCTCCTGGCCTGGCCTGAAGCCCAGGCCGTGCATCAGCCGGGCGGCCCGGGCATGGGCATCATAGCCGCCGATGGATTCCAGTCGTCCGTGCAGCGTGGCGATGAGCTCGCCGTTCCCGGCGGCTTCAGCCCGTTCCAGGCTTTGCTGCACCTCGCGCAGTTCCCCATCGCCGTCCATGACATAATCCAGGGCGGGGCGTGAATCTGCCGGTGTCTCCTGGGCAACATGGGCGATGACGATGCGTGGCGGCAGGCTGTATTCACCGGCATCCGGCTGCAACCGGCCGAGAAGCAGACTGAAAAGGCTGGATTTGCCGCTGCCGTTGGCGCCGACCACGCCTACCCGCTCGCCCGCATGGATGGTGAGCGTGATACCGGACAGCAGCAGGCGCGGCCCGCGCCGCAGCGAAAGATTGACCAGATTCAGCATGGCCGCGAGTCTATCAGGGGAACGGCCTCAGGCGTAGAGGGTGGTGCTGCAAAGACCGGCCCGGCACGCAGGCTTCGGACAGTAGTCAGGGACAGCGATGAACAACCACTACCCACACCTGTTTGAACCCCTGGACCTGGGGTTCGTGGAATTGCGCAACCGTGTGCTGATGGGGTCCATGCATACCGGTCTGGAAGACCGGCGCAAGGATTTCGAAAAGCTCGCGGTGTACTTCGCCGAGCGGGTGCGGGGGGAGGTGGGGCTGATCGTGACCGGGGGGATCGCGCCGAACCGGGTTGGCTGGCTGGCGCCGTTTTCCGGCAAGCTGACCAACCGCTCCGAGCTGGAGCGCCATCGCCTGGTCACCGATGCGGTCCACGACGAGGGAGGCAGGATCTGCATGCAGATCCTGCATGCGGGACGCTATGCCTACCACCCCTTCAGCGTCGCCCCCTCGGCGATCAAGTCGCCCATCAACCCGTTCCGGCCCCGTGCGCTCGGCCGGCACGGCGTAGAGCGCCAGATCAGGGCTTTTGTGCGTTGTGCCGTGCTGGCCAGGGAGGCGGGCTACGACGGCGTCGAGATCATGGGCTCCGAAGGCTATCTGATCAACCAGTTCCTGGTGCCGCGTACCAATACCCGGACCGACGAATGGGGTGGAAGCGCCGAGCACCGCATCCGTTTTCCGGTGGAGATCGTGCAGCGGGTCCGGGAAGCCGTGGGTCACGATTTCATCATCATCTACCGCTTGTCCATGCTCGACCTTGTAGAAGAGGGCAGTTCGCGGGAGGAGGTGGTTCAACTGGGTCGGGCTGTGGAGCACGCCGGCGCGACGCTGATCAATACCGGTATCGGGTGGCATGAAGCGCGCGTGCCGACCATCCAGACTTCCGTGCCTCGGGCCGCTTTCAGTTGGGTCACTGCGCGGATGAAGCACGAGTTGAGACTGCCGCTGATCGCGACCAATCGCATCAACATGCCGGATGTGGCGGAGCGTATCCTCGCAAACGGCCAGGCGGACATGGTATCGATGGCGCGCCCGCTGCTGGCGGATCCGGACTGGGCAAGGAAGAGCCGTGAAGGGCGGTCGCAGGAAATCAATACCTGTATCGCCTGCAACCAGGCCTGTCTGGACCATGTGTTCCGCAACGAGCGCGCCAGTTGTCTGGTCAACCCGCGTGCCTGCCACGAGACCGAGCTCAATTTTGTCCGCACCAGGAAGCCGCGCCGTATCGCTGTCGTGGGCGCTGGTCCGGCAGGCATGGCATGCGCCACCGTGCTTGCGGAACGGGGCCACGAGGTCAGTCTGTTCGAGGCGTCGGACCGGATAGGGGGACAGTTCAATCTGGCCCGATGCATTCCGGGCAAGGAGGAGTTCGCCGAGACGTTGCGCTATTTCGAGGTACAGCTGAAGCTCACCGGTGTGGATATTCAGTTGGGCCAGCGCGTCACGGCCAGCGAGTTGCTGGCCGAGGACTTCGAAGTGTTCGTCCTGGCCACCGGCGTGACTCCCCGGATTCCGGACATCCCGGGCATTGACCACCCGACGGTAGTGTCTTACGTGGACGTGCTGGAAGGCGGGGTGGAACCCGGCCGCCGGGTTGCGGTGATCGGTGCCGGCGGCATCGGGTTCGACGTCTGCGAGTTTCTGACACACGCCACCGGTGTCAACGGTGCCGATGTGGGCAGTTGGCAGCGGGAATGGGGGGTGGACCCCGATTTTCACCGACGGGGCGGTTTGCGTCAGGCACGCCCAATGCCTGCGCTGCGCGAGGTGTATCTGCTGCAGCGCAAATCGGGAAAACCCGGTGCCGGGCTCGGCAAGACCACCGGCTGGATCCACCGTACCGCACTGAAGAACCGTCGGGTGGAGATGCTGTCGGGTGTCAGCTACGAGCGAATCGACGACGATGGGCTGCATCTGCGTATCGGCCAGCAGAGCCGATTGCTGACCGTGGATCATGTGGTGGTCTGCGTCGGGCAGGAACCCTTGCGTGAGCTGCAGGCGCCGCTTGCCGCCCAGGGCCGGCCGGTTCACCTGATTGGCGGCGCCGACCTCGCGGCCGAACTGGACGCGAAACGGGCCATCGACCAGGGAATGCGCCTCGCCGCGAGCCTGTAAGGCATCAGGTGACGTGCTGATCGGTTTCCGTGCACGCATCAAGGCCCGGGTGAGCCTGCTTGCGCCATGATGCCTGTGTTACCTTAGGCGCGGTCCGGGACACCCGGCCACGTTTCCCTTGGATTACCGGCCCGCGCAGGGATCGACGCGGGCATTCAATTGCCAGGACTGCAGTCTATGTCACTACAGCATCAGCCAGTAACAGCTCCCGAGGACGTGCTGCACGACGTTTTCGGTTACGCCAGTTTCCGCCCGTTGCAGGGCGAGGTGGTTCATCATCTGGTGCAGGGCGGGGACGCCCTGGTACTGATGCCTACCGGCGGTGGAAAATCGCTGTGCTACCAGATCCCCGCAATGGTGCGCACCGGTACCGCTGTGGTGGTCTCGCCGCTGATCGCCTTGATGCATGATCAGGTGGATGCCCTGATCCAGGCCGGTGTGCGTGCCGCCTGTCTGAATTCCAGCCTCAGTTCACAGGAAATCCGCCAGGTGGAGCAGCAACTGCTCGCCGGTGAGCTGGATCTGCTGTATGTCGCGCCGGAACGGCTGCTCACGCCACGGAACCTGGCGTTGCTGGAGCAGGTCACCCTGTCGCTGTTTGCCATCGACGAAGCACACTGCGTATCGCAGTGGGGCCATGATTTCCGGCCTGAATACCTGCAGCTTGCCCAGCTTCATGAGCGGTTTCCCAGCGTGCCGCGCATCGCGCTGACTGCGACGGCAGATGAACGAACCCGTGAGGAGATCGCGGAACGTCTTCAGTTGCTCTCGGCGCGACGCTTCATCAGCAGTTTCGATCGGCCGAATATCCGCTATACGGTGGCGCCGAAGGATAATGCCCGCAAGCAACTGCTGGCCTTTCTCCAGCGCGAGCACCCCGGCGACGCAGGGATAGTCTACTGTCTCTCCCGACGTCGCGTGGACGAAACGGCTGCCTGGTTGCGGGAGCAGGGCGTGAACGCGCTGGCATACCATGCCGGCCTCGGCGCCGAGCAGCGTCGGGAGCATCAGGAGCGGTTCGTCTCGGCCGAGGATATGGTGATGGTGGCCACTATTGCTTTCGGCATGGGTATCGACAAGCCGGACGTCCGCTTTGTCGCGCACCTGGACCTGCCGCGAAGCCTCGAAGCCTATTACCAGGAAACCGGTCGTGCCGGGCGCGACGGCCTGCCAGCAAACGCCTGGATGGTGTATGGCCACCAGGACGTCGTCATGCTGCGGCAGTTGCTGGACGATTCCGCCGCTGCCGATGCCCAGAAGCGCATCGAACGGCAGAAACTGGAGGCCATGCTGGCCTATTGCGAGCTGACTGCCTGCCGGCGCCAGCATCTGCTGGGCTATTTTGGTGAGCAGCTACCAGAGCCCTGCGGCAACTGTGACTGCTGCCTGTGGCCTCCGGCGACATGGGACGCCACAGAAGCCGCCCGGAAAGCGCTTTCCTGTGTCTACCGGACAGGCCAGCGTTTTGGTGTGGCGCACCTGGTGAACGTGCTGCTGGGCAAGGATGACGAGCGCTGTCGCTCGCTCGGCCATGACCAGCTTTCAACGTTCGGCATCGGCAGGGAGCTGGATGCCCGCGGCTGGCGTTCGCTGTTCCGGCAGCTACTGGCGCGAGGGTACCTCAGAGTGGATGCCGATGGTTACGGTTCGCTGGCCTTGACTGATCAATGTCGGCCATTGCTGCGCGGTGAGGAGACGCTGCATCTGCGCAAGGATGAGCCGCGTACCGGCGGCAAGCGGCGCCAGCGCGCAAGCCGCGGCGAACGCTTCGTTGCGGAGGTGGACCAGCAGCGCTGGGAGGCTCTCCGGGCCTGTCGTCGACGCCTGGCGGAGGCCCAGGGTGTGCCCCCGTACGTGATCTTCCATGACGCCACGCTGATGGAAATGCTGGCCCGGCGCCCGAACAGTCTGGAGGCCATGGCGGAAGTCCCGGGGGTGGGGGAGGCGCGGCTGAGGAAGTACGGCCAGATCTTCCTTGACGTGTTGCAGGGCCGGGAGCCGACGAGCATGCCGGAGCCCTCCCGCTCCTCAGTCTGACAAGGCGGCGCGCACCTCTGAAACGATTTCACGAATGGCCTCTTTCAGCGCCTGATTCGCCGCACTGGTGAACGCGGAGGCGTTGGCTTCTGCCATGTCAGTGCCGAAGCGGCGCGAGCCGGAAAGCAGCACCTCCTGCGCGGACAGATCGATGAGACGCCAGCGCAGCCCCAGGCGTGCCTGGCCAGGGCTGCTCCGCTGATCGTGTTCCAGATGCAGAAGCTCGGTTTCCAGCCGGTAGTTGCTGGGCAGACTTGCCGGACTGGCCAGTACCGCGTGAAACAGCCCGGCCTGCTCGAACGCGTCCACCAGGATGGGCTGCAACTGCCTTGCAGGCCGTTCCGCCCACCGGTTGTACGCGAAGTAGCGAATCTCGTAGTCGGTTTCACGGTACGCCATGGCGCTGGAGTCATAGGCCGGCGATGCCTGAACGCGTGCCACCAGCAGAACGCCGTCGGTGGATGGGCCGGCAGCGGATGGCTCACCGAACTCCGGAGCTACCAGCTGCCATGTCTGCTGATGGGTATCAGGGGCGTTCAATGCCATGCAGCCGCTGAGTAGCAGCACGGTCACGGCAGACACCAGAAGGGCCGGCAGTCGCATGATCAGTTTTCTCCAGGGCCGGGCGGGCGCTCCGGCCGTCCGAATATCAGCAGGTTCGGCCGTTCGCCGATCTCGTCCGTCAGGCGGTTCATGCTGGCAGCCACGCCCTGCAGTTCCACCATCAGTTCGCTGAGTTGGGGCAGGGTGGTGGAGGTCAGGGTCTGCAGGCTGCGGGAACCATCCTGCGTGGCCTGACCGATCTGCTCGCCCGCGGCGCCCAATCTGCGGCTGGCGTGCGTGACCGAGGCGGTCATCTCGTCCACGTTGTCCATCGATTCCCGCATGCGCGACAGCATCGGCATCAGTTCCCGGCTGATCTCGGCGCTATTCGCCATGATTTCCTCACCGTGCCGCACCATCCCGTCCAGCTGTTCGCTGTTGCGGGCAAGAGTCCCCGTGAGCTGCTCCAGGTGCACAAGCGTGGCGCCGAGGTTGTCGATGTTATCGTCGTCCAGCAGCCGGGTCAGCCTGTCGGAGAGCACGTCCAGCGTCTGCATGCTCTCGGACAATGCGGATTCCACCCGGCTGACCAGAGAGGGCGTCATGGTGAGCACCGGGTAGGGCTCGCCTTCCGGCCTCCGTGGCGGGCCGCGGTCGGCACTGCCACCGCGCAGTTCCAGGTGGGCGATGCCGGTCAGCCCCTGGGACGATAGCTGGGCGACCGTATCCTCGCGCACCGGGGCATTGACCGCGATGTCGGCGGTAATGCGTACCTTGCCGGGTTGATCCGGCATCAGGTCAATGGCCTGGACGCGGCCCACGGTGACGCCCTGAAAGCGGACCGTGGCGTTGCGACTGAGACCGGTGACAGATTCCTCGGAGTAGATCGTGTAGCGCTGATACTCCCGGTCGGTGGTGTCGGTGCTGAGCCAGAGCCCGACGCCAACCAGCAGTACCGCGAAGAGAATCACGAACAGTCCGACGGCGGCGTAACTGACTCGGGTGTTCATTGCTCGATCCTCCTGTCGCGAGCCCGGGGGCCGGCAAAATAGGCCTGGATCGCCGGATGCGGATTGGCCGTCAGCTCGGCGATCGGCTGGTTGGCGACCACCCGGCGGTCAGCCAGGAATGCTACCCGGTCGGTGGCCCGCCAGAGTGAATCCATGTCATGGGTGATCATCACCACAGTCAGCCCCAGCAGTTCGCGCAGCTCCAGAATACGGTCATCGAAGGCGCCGGCGCTGACCGGGTCGAGACCGGCTGTGGGTTCGTCCAGGAACAACAGCTCGGGGTCCAGCGCCAGCGCCCGGGCCAGCGCCGCCCGTTTGACCATCCCCCCGCTCAATTCGCTGGGCTTGCGAGCGGCGGCCTCCGGCGGCAGACCCGCGAGGCGGATCTTGATCATGGCCAGTTCTTCCAGCGTGCTTCTTCGCAATCGCGTGTGCTCCTGCATGGGCAACATCACGTTCTCCGCTACGCTCATGCCGGTGAACAGCGCGCCGTGCTGGAACATGACGCCGATCTGTTCCCGCAGCTTGCGCATGGCATCCGGCGATACATGGGAGCAGTCCCGCCCGAACAGATGGATGGTGCCGCGCGTCGGCCGGAGCAGCAGGATCAGCTCCCGCAGCAAAACGGTTTTCCCGCTGCCGCTACCACCAACAATGGCGAGAATTTCACCGGGCCGGACATCCAGATCCAGGTTCTGGTGGATCAGGTTCCCGCCGAGGCGCGTCTCCAGCCCTTTGGCCTGCAGTATGGCGTGCTGGTTCCCGTTCATAGGTTGACGATATTGAACACCACGGAGAAGATCGCATCCGCGACGATCACGAGAAAGATGCTCTGCACGACGCTGCGCGTGGTGGCCCGGCCGACGCTCTCGGTGCTTCCCTGCACCGCGAAGCCGTGATAGCAGCTGATGCTGACAATAATGGCAGCGAACACCGGAGCCTTGATGATCCCTACCCAGAACGAGCTGGGGTAGATCGCTTCCGGAATGCGCCGCAGGAAATCATCGTAGCCGATGCCGAACATGGTGTTTGCCACCACCATGCCACCCAGCATACCCATCAGATCCGCGAATAGTGTCAACAGGGGCATCGCCACCAGAAGGCCCAGCATTTTCGGCAGCGCCAGGATTTCGTACGGGGTCAGGCCGATCACGCGCAAGGCGTCGACTTCCTCGGTGATGCGCATGGTGCCGATCTGGGCCGCGTAGGCAGAGCCGGTGCGGCCCGCAACGATGATGGCCGTCATCAGCGGCGCCATTTCCCGCAGCATGGTGATGGCCAGCAGATCCACCAGCAGGATGTTTGCGCCGTACTGTTCCAGCGGAGTACCGCCCTGATAGGCGATCACTACGCCAGTGAGGAATGCAAGCAGGCCCAGGATGGGAATGGCGTTGACGCCGGCGTGCTCGATTTCCCCCACCACCTGTTTCCAGCGGATGCGATGTGGCGTCAGCAGCCTGGGCAGGGAGTCCAGCGCGAAACGCCCGACAAAATCCAGATAGCCCGCCGCCTGGCTGCCGATCTCCGTGGTGCTTTCACCCAATCGTACCAACGGCCCTTTTCGGGCGGTTCCGACCGCCGCGCCGGGTTGGGCGGTTTCGGCAATCAAGTCGATCAGCGCCCTGTGCCGGGAAGGCAGCGCTTCCATCGAAAGCGACACCTGCTGCTTCTCCAGATCCCGCTTGAGCCTGTCCAGCAGAAAGGCGCCGGCGGAGTCCAATTGGCTAACCCCGGACGTATCCAGCTGCCAGTTATCTCCGGCCCGCCCTGAGAGCCGCTGCAATCGCCGTTCCACCATGGCAAGCTGCGGGGCGGACCAGTCCCCGCGACAGACCAGTCTGGTGCCGTCCATGGTGAAACCCGGTTTGTCAGGTGTTTCGCTTGTGTGTTCTGTCATGCCCTGCCCGAGCTTACATCCCTTGTCGTGACGCCGCCATTGCCCAGGAAACTACCATAGCGCAAGGGCGGTGCTGGCTGCCCGGGACCGATTTGGGTCCGTGGCGCTCTCGCGGCCTAGTGCGGCTTGGCCGAGGAAATGGAAATTGCGCCTGGCTGGTAATGTTGATACAAGGGCCCATGGCCAGTCCTTCCCCCATTGATCTGCATGCCCATTCCACGGCTTCCGACGGCACGCTTAGTCCGGCGGCACTGGTGCGCCGGGCGACCGCGCAGGGCGTGAAGGTGCTTGCCCTGACCGACCACGATACCGTCTCCGGACTGGACGAAGCGCAACGGGAGGCGGCCGTCGCCGGTGTGACGCTGGTGCCTGGTGTAGAGGTTTCCACGCAATGGCAAGGGCGGGATCTCCACATCGTGGGATTGCGCGTCGGCCCCTCGGATCGTCATCTGCTTGATGGTCTGGCCTGGAACCAGGGACAGCGCCGCAGGCGCGCCCGTACGATTGCGGAGCGGCTCGAGCGGGCCGGGATTCCGGGTGCGATGGATGTGGTGGAAGGGGCCGGTGACAGTATTCCCACCCGCAGCCATTTCGCCCGTTTCCTGCTGGACGGTGGGTGGGTCTCCGGGTTCCAGCAGGCGTTCGACCGCTATCTGCGTCGTGGCAAACCCGGCTGGGCCTGCGTGGACTGGATGCAGATGGACACGGCGGTTCGCCTGATCCGCGGCGCGGGCGGCGTAGCGGTGCTGGCCCACCCCACGGTTTACGGCTACACCGGTGCCTGGATGCGGCGCATACTCGATGCATTCAGTGCGGCAGGTGGAGAGGGTGTCGAGGTGGTCAGCGGCAGCACCGACTCCCAAGGCGTGCAGAAGGCCACCGGTTTTGCGTTGCGGCATGGCCTGCGCGGCTCGGTCGGTTCCGACTTTCACGGCCCGGAGAACCCCTGGGTGGAACTGGGCCGACTCCGTCAGATGCCGGGCACGGTGAAACCGGTCTGGAGCGACTGGCCTGCGGAGTTCCAACCGCCGGCCATGGAGGCGATCAATCGTCACGACGCGACGTGACTCTACCCTCGATCACAGATCCGGATTGCTGGTTCGTCTTTCCCCCGGAAGCCCGCTGGTGGCGCGCGGCAGCCTTGCGAAATTGCCGCCGCAACCACCACACGCGGATGCTGAACAGCAGCCCGCCGATGACTGCCAGGCCGAGAAAGGCAAGAAAGACGAACGCGCCGACGAACATGGCCGCGGCGAGCATCACCGCCCCGGCCAGGAATCCCAGTATCCGCACCAGGGGATTCGTGGTGCCGGCTTGAAGAAGAAACGGTTGGCGCATTAGGCCCCCCTGCGTGAATTTGTCTGAATTCCTAACATTGGTATCAGCGCGCCAAAAAGCAAGGTGACTGCGCGGGGAAGCACTGCGATGTCCGCGCCGAGCGGCGTGCCCGCGGTCAATCCCGGGACCCGGAGCCGCCCGCCGCGGGAGACTCCGCCGCCATGGCGCGGGGGCCGGCGCGCGTGGCAAGGTACAGCCCCACCAGAATCAGCAAGCCTCCGGCCGCGTGGTAGACATGCAGCCGCTCCTGAAGGAAGACGGTGGCCAGCACGGCTGCGAACAGCGGCATCAGGTAAATGAAGATCGCTGCCCGGGAAGGGCCAAGCACCGTCACCCCGTAGTTCCAGCCCAGATAGGAGAGCAGGGCCGGGAAAATGCCCACGTACAGCACCGGCGGCAGAACCTCGGCGCGGAATGGGAAATAGTAGCCCAGCCCCATCTCGAACAGGTAAAGGGCAAAGGTGATGGGCAGGGCCATGGCGATGATCACGGTGATCAGCATCACCGGGTGCAGCGGTACGCCGTAGCGCTTCAGCAGCACCGAGTAGAAGCCCCAGCAGGCGATGGCGAGCACCATCAGCAGGTCGCCGGCGGCGAACCCGATACTGGCCAGCACCTCCAGGGAGCCTCGGCTGATCACCACCAGGATGCCGGCCAGGGCAATCAGTATGCCTTGTACCTGCCGTCGCCCCGGCCGCTCGCCCAGCCAGAGAAAGGCGAAGATGCCGATCATGATGGGCATGGTGGAATTCACCAGCGTGATGTTGACCGCGGTGGTGGTGTGGGCAGCCAGGTATTGCAGGGTGTTGAACATGCCGGCGCTCAGGAACGACAGTACGAGCAGTATCCGCCAGTGCCGGCGGATCACGGGCAGTGATGCCTTCAGATACGGCAGCGAGAACGGCACGATGATCGCGAAAGCCACCATCCAGCGCCAGAACGACAGCGCCATGGGCGGCACCGTGTCGATCACGCCGCGCGCAACAACCGCGTTGCCGGCCCAGAACAGCGCAGCGCAGACGACGCCGGTGTAGGCAAGCATTTCACGGGACCGCTGCTGCAACATATCCGGGGCTCCATGGTTCGGTCCTGCTTGCCATTGGCAAGCAATACGAGCAGCGGGTACAGTACAGCACTCGCGCGCGACAAGCACTCCCGGGGTGCGTTTCGCGGCGCTTTCGAGGCAATGGAGCACCGTTTTGACGTCAATGAAGGATTTCGCCGATCTGGACCCAGCACAGCAGCAGTTCCTGCAGCAGGTAGTGCTGGGCGGCCATGTCTGGGGGCTGCGGGATGCCGAGGGCTGGGCGCTGTCCCCATCCGCAGGCGACGAGGATGTGCTTGTTTTCCCGTTGTGGTCGTCGGAGGCGGCTGCGCGCGCCTGTGCCGGAGACGATTGGGCAGCGTACGAACCGGAATCAGTGCCGCTGGATGAATTGCTTGAACACTGGCTGCCAGGCATGCACCAGGATGGTTACCTGGTAGGGACCGACTGGGATCCGTCGATGGAGGGCGTGGAGGTGCCGCCGCTGGAGTTGCAGGCCGATCTGGAGGCAATGATCATTGCGCTCGACGAGGATGGCGCGCTGGACGCCGGAACGGAAGAGCGGCCGAAGCACTGATGGCTGAACCGGTTCAGTTCGACTACAGGAGGGCTGGCCAGCGCTTTTTCAGCAGAATTCCGCACAGCGTGGCGCTGGGGCTGGACGTGGTGGACGGAGGCGACGGCTGGCTGCTCAGCCGGGTGCGCTACCGCGACGATCTCATCGGCAACCCGGCCACCGGCCACCTGCACAGTGGTGTGCTGACCACGCTGATTGACCAGACCAGCGGTGCTGCGGCCGTTTTCAGCAGTCTGCCGCCGGAAGGCGTCGCCACTCTCGACCTGCGCATTGATCATCTGCGCGTCGCCGAGGCCGGCGTGCCCATTCATGCCTTTGCCGAATGCCACCGGGTAACGCGGCACATCTGTTTTGTGCGCTGCGTGGCCTATGCGACGGATCGGGAACGGCCTGTGGCCACCAGTGTCAGCAGTTTCATGAGGACCGGCAAGCCGCTCATCAGGCCTGAGAGGAACCGGGAATGACCAGCATCAGGAACGCCATCGCCAACGCCCGAAGGGACGGTGACTACGCAGGAGCCATGGACCTCTTTCCTTATGCCCGTTTCCTGGGCATTGCGTTCAGCGAGGAAGACGGAGAGCTGCTGTTTCGCCTGCCCTTCAGCGAGCGCAATATCGGCAACCCTGTCATGCCGGCGCTGCATGGCGGCGTGATCGGCGCCTTCATGGAGCATGCCGCCATCATGCACCTGCTGTGGAATCTGGAAAGCGCGGTGCAGCCGAAAGTGGTGGATTTCTCCATCGATTACCTGCGGCCCGGGCGTCCCGAGCAGACCTATGCTGTCTGCAAAGTGGTGCGCCAGGGACAGCGGGTTGCCAACGTCTCCGTGGAAACCTGGCAGAGCCGCCGGAAGCAGGTTATTGCCACGGCGAGAGGGCATTTTCTGCTCTCCCGTCAGGACGACCTCACTCCCCAGGCCGGAAACTCTTGATGAACAGCACGCCCGCCGCGGGCACGTGTATCAGGCCCAGTGCGGTAATGAAGACCAGTACCACGTTCAACTCCGTGGCCATACTGTAAACCCGCGCCGCAATCCATCCGAATGCCAGCCCGGTCGAGATCAGCACGATGCGGGCGATCCGAAGCTGTCGGGCGTTGGGAGTGTGGTAGGGGAGACGCCAGTGGGTGTAGAAGGCCGCGGCGAGCGAGACGATCATGATGATGATCAGCAGCAATGTATCCATGGCTGCATCATACCGCCTGAGTCGCTCGTGGTCAGTGTTTCCTCCGCGGAAGCGGTTCTCATAGCCCCAGTCGATCCAGTTCCGCAGCCACCAGGGAAAGTGAGCGCATACCCTGGATGTCTTCCGGCAGCATCGGTACCTGTACCGTCTCCAGCCCGTGCAGCGCCTGCGGAATCTGCGCCAGGTAGCGGGCTTCCTGTTCCCGGCGACGGCGCAGGAACTCCCCATCTGCATCGGCCGGCAGCACGCGGTTGATGATTGCCCCGCACAGCGGGATGTCGAACTGCTGCAGCGCATGCATGGCCCGGTGCGTTTCCAGTATGGGCAGGCGTTCCGGCGTCAGTACGAAGACGAATCCGGTGGTGTCCGGATTGGTCATGACTCGCCGCGCGCGATGAAACAGGCGCCGGCGGTTCAGCAGCGTTTCGGCGATGCGGCGGGTGCGCCGGTCCATGCCCTCGAACGGATCCTGGTCTGGTTCATCAAATGGTGTGGGCACGTCGGATCGACTGCCGCTCGGCGTCAGGTGCTTTAGCACCTTGCCCAGCTCCTCGGAACGCTTGTTATGCGCCAGCAAGCCGTCGGTCCACGCAGCCATCGCTTCCGGCAGTGTCAGCAGACGCAGCGTGTGACCGGTCGGAGCGGTGTCGAAAACGACCAGATCGTACTCGTCGGAGCCCTCCAGCATGACCCTGGACACCTCCTCCAGCAACGCAGCCTCGACGGCACCGGGAGACATCCGGGCCATCTGCATCTGCCGCTCCACCTCACGATGCATCTCGGGAGCGGCAAGCTGCTTCATGTGCTCCGTGACAGTATCCAGATGACGGGCCGCTTGTGCATCCGGGTCGATCTCCAGCCCCCAGAGACCGGCGGTCAGCCCGGTGACCTTGTCGCCGATCTCCCGGTCGAAGGCATCGCCCAGCGAGTGCGCGGGGTCCGTGGAGACCACCAGGCAGCGCATTCCGCGGTCGGCAGCCAGCATACCCAGGGCGGCCGCGGTAGTGGTTTTGCCCACGCCGCCCTTGCCGCCGACAAACAGCACTTTCCTGTTGGTCAGCTTGCGCAGAGTCAACGGTTTCATCAGCAGCAGCGGAAATGGTCGAGAGGTGAGTGATCCATGCCCATGCGCGTGTGCCACTCATGGAATCGCTCCAGCAGTAGCGGTTGCAGTTCCAGAGTGTAGTACGTGGCAGGGTTTGGCACGCCCATCATTTCCGAGAATACCAGCAGCATGAAAAGGTCGTCCTGATCGCGTCGGGCCCGGGCAATGGTGGAACGGTAGCGGGCGAAATACAGCTCTTCGGCGACGCTCCGGGCCTGGTCCAGCCAGGCCCGGAGCGTGTCGCGCCGGTTCTCGTCATGCGGGTTGTCCCTGTCATGATGATCACCGTTTGTCATAGCGCTTCCTCATTCAGCGGTCCTGGTTGCCGCGTTCTCGCGAAGGTGCTTGCGCAGCACGCCCACGCATTCCAGCAACACCATGATCGCGGCGACCAGGATGACCACATCCAGGAACAGCAGGAACCACTGACCATTATTGTAGAAGTTCACCAACTGAATCAGCAGGGCCAGTGTGGTCATGGTCAGCAGGAACGCAAGCGGCAGCAGGGTAAACCACATGGGCCTGGCCATGCGCACGATGATCACCGTGATCACCAGCAGGGTGAGACCGGCCAGCAACTGGTTGGTCGTGCCGAACAGAGGCCAGATCAGCAGGCCGCCGCTGCCATCGAGCCCGCCTGCGCCGAAGGCCAGCGCCACGCAGCTACCCACTGCCACCAGGGTGGCGATCGGAATGCTCTTCAGCGTGGGGACGTTATAGATGGTCCCCCATTCCTGCATGATGTAGCGTTGCAGCCGGATGCCGGTATCCATGGTGGTGCCGGCGAACAGCACCGCCATCACGGTGAGCAGTGTGACGGCAATGCTCTCGGGAAGACCGACACCGTTGGCGACAATGGCGGCACCGCCCTGCACGAAGGCATTCACGCTGCCCTCGCCGAAGGCGTGGTAGACCGCCTGCCATTCGGCCAGCGTGGCAAAGCCTGCGGTGGTGGCCAGGATGGCGGCCAGCGCGAGCGAGCCTTCACCGATGGCACCGAAGTAGCCAACGAAGCGCACGTCCTGTTCGTTGTTTATCTGCTTCGACGTGGTGCCCGAGGACACCAGCCCGTGGAAGCCGGAAATGGCGCCACAGGCAATGGTGACGAACAGCAGCGGCAGCATGGACGGCGTGCCGGCGGGCACCTCGGGGTTGATCGCCGGGGCCACCACGGTCGGGTTGCCGATCAGGATCGCGGCGTAGACGATACCCAGGCCAATGAACAACTGCAGGCCGTTGATATAGTCGCGAGGCTGCAGCAGCACCCATACGGGCAGCAGCGAGGCAATGGCCGCGTAGGTGAACAGGATGACGATCCACAGCGCGTTCTGGGGTAGCCCCAGGAAGGTTTCCGGCAGCACGATCGGCACCTGCGGGCCGATGAGAATCAGGCCGTAGAGGGCTGCGACGCCGATAATCGAAACGGTCAGCAGGTTTGCCCGCCGCCGGTAGATCAACTGGCCTATGATCAGCGCCACGATAATGGCGCCCCAGGCGGGCACCACCGCGGAGGGGTTGGCGATCAGCAGATTGGAGATCACCACCGCGAACACGGCGTTAACCATCAGCAACACCAGGAAGATGACGATCATGAACAGGCTTCGGGCGCGGGGTCCGATGACGTCGCCGGTGACCGCGCCGATGGAGCGGGCGCGATTGCGGACACTGGCCCAGATGGCACCGGCATCATGTACGCCGGCGAAGAAGATCGTGCCGAAGATCACCCAGAGGAAGGCCGGCAGCCAGCCCCAGATGACGGCGATGGCTGGGCCGACGATGGGGGCTGCGCCCGCCACGGAGGTGAAATGGTGGCCCCAGAGTATGAATCGGTTGGTGGGTACGTAGTCGATGCCGTCCTCGAACTCGTGCGCCGGAGTTCTGAAGTTGGGGTCCAACTGGAATATGCGCTCGGCAATGAACTTCGAGTAGATGAAATAGCCGAGAGCCATCCCCGCAAGCCCCAGCAGAAGTATGACAATTGCGCTCATGCGCGACCTCCCCCCTTGTTATATTTCCGACAGTGCCAGCATCATCCTGCATGACGCTGGCGCCATGTTATCGACTGCGAGGTTCACCGTAACGCTGCACTGCCGCATCACCCGTTTACCTGATGGCGTCGGATTACAACGAGACCTGGAACCGTGACTCGCCAACGGCCTCAGATGCTGTGGGCGGCCTGGTGCAGGCCGTGAGCAGCCCCGCGGGCGCGGACTGAGCGGGATGCAGAGGGCGGGGCGGGGTAATACATGGCTGGAGATGGAAACACGCCGGCGTTGTCTGAAAGAAACGGCGCATTGCCCCCGCGAGGTCGAGGGTCAAGTGGATCGCTCACGAATCAGCCAGCCGTTGCACCCAGTGCACGATCTGCTCGACGCCGTCCATGACCTTCGGGCAGTAGGTGTTCAGGTATTGGGCGTCCAGCTCCGCGGCTGATTCCCTGTCCTCCAGGGCCGCCAGCGCCCGGGCACCGTCAAAGTCCACGTAGGCCATGCGGGCGGTGAGTTCCTGGCGTGGCCGGCCGAATGCACTCCCCGGCAGCATGGCGACGCCGGTGTCCTCCAGGAGCGCATCGCAGAGTTCGTCGCTGCTGTGGATTCCGCGCGCGGCCAGCGCCTCCCGGTGGTGACTGAAATCCGGAAACAGGTAGAAGCCGCCGCGGGGCTTTGGCAGTGACAGCTGTCCATGCTGACTGAGCCGCTGCCAGCAATGGTTGCCCAGGGCGCGCAGGATGCGCCGTGAGTGCTGCAGATAGCGTTCCAGCTCCAGGCCACCGTGGAATGCGCGTACAGCGGCGTACTGGATGGGCGCCGAGGTGGAGGTATATGTTTCGCTGGCAACCACCGCCATCGCGTCCAGCAGCCAGTGCAGATTGGCTGGTATGGCAAAGGTGCCCAGCCGCCAGCCACCGGCCCCGCACCATTTGCTGAGACCGCTGCTGATGATAGTGCCTTCCGGGTAGTAGCGGGCCACGGACACGTGCTGCCCGCGGTGTTGTACTTCCCCGTAGATCTCGTCCGACAGAAGCACGACTCGGTATTTCCGGGCAACCGAGGCCAGTGCCCGCAACTCGTCGGCGGTGTAACTGTCCCCGGTCGGATTGTTGGGATAGTTCAGTATCAGGATGCGGGGGCGGGTGGGATCCTGCGCACAGAGGCGTTCCAGTTCCTCCGGCAACAGCCGCCAGTCGTTCTCGGCGCGGGTTTCCAGCCAGCGTATCTGGCGGCCGATGATGTGCGCCTGCGGCGCGTAGGACACCCAACTGGGGGTGGGGATGACCAGGTCGCCGTAGTAGACCAGTTGAAGAATGAACATCAGCTCCTTGGAGCCGGGGCCGATCAGGACATCGTCGGCGGAGAACTCCACGCCCTGGGTGCGGCGGTGGAAGTCAGCCACAGCCTCGCGTAGTACGCGCAAGCCACGTACCGGCAGGTAGTCCTTCTGGTGCGCATTGTTCTTGAGTTCCGCCTCCACCGGCGCCGGAACCGGGAATGGTGACTGACCCAGACCGAAGCGGTAGACCTGGCGGCCCGATGCGGCGAGCTCGGCGCTGCGCTCGTTAATGGCCAGCGTCGCAGACTGACCCATTCCTCGCACGTTCAGGTTCAGGTGGACGTCCGGGCCGTTGTTGCGCCGGCCGCGTGCAGTTTTCTGACTCACATTGCCTCCCCGGTGTCGTTGTCACACATGACCTTGGGGATACACTAATGGAAGCGCTAATCAATTCCCATGATGGGACGCTGCCCCGGCAGCGGGCGCTCATCCCTATACTGCTTGGGGCAAGTCCTGAAGGTTTCGCGCGTCCTCAAGGGGCCCACCCTCCCGTGGAGCCCCGGACGCTTTTTCGGCATGATGTTACATACAGCCAAGAATGCCAGAGGAGTGGAGCAATGACGGAAGCACGCATACCTCGCCGTGGAATGCTGCTGGCGGGAAGCCTGGTGGCCGGTGCGCTGATGCTCGGAGCCGGCTCGGCGGATGCCCAGCAACGCTTTACCACGATTGGTACCGGCGGCGTGACCGGGGTCTATTACCCCACCGGTGGCGCCATCTGCAGCCTGGTGAACCGTGGCCGTAGCGAGCACGGGATACGCTGCTCGGCGGAAAGCACCGCCGGGTCCATCTACAATCTCAACGCGCTCGCAGAGGGAGACCTGGAGTTCGGCGTGGTGCAGTCTGACTGGCAGTACCACGCCTACAATGGCACCGACCAGTTCGAGGACGATGGCGCCAACGAGGATCTCCGGGCCGTATTTTCCCTGCATCCGGAACCGTTCACCGTGGTTGCCCGGCCGGACGCCGACATCTCCGGTTTCGAGGACGTCAAGGGAAAGCGTGTCAACATAGGGAACCCGGGTTCCGGCCAGCGCGGAACGGTGGAACGGTTGATGGAGGAATACGGTTGGAGCACGCGTGACTTCGCGCTGGCCTCCGAACTGCCGTCCCGGGAGCAGGCTTCCGCCCTTTGCGATAACCGCATCGACGTGATTCTGTTCACGGTGGGGCACCCTTCGGGCTCCATTCAGGAGCCGATAGCCACCTGTGATGCCAGGCTGGTTTCCGTGACCGGCGACGTGGTGGACAAGCTGGTGGAGGACACGCCTTACTATTTCCATGCCACCATCCCCGGCGGCATGTATCCGAACCACGATAACGATGTCGAAACCTTTGGTGTCGGGGCGACGTTCGTAACCCATGCGGATGTTCCGGAAGAAGTGGTCTACGAGGTGACCAAGGCCGTTTTCGAGAATCTGGACACGTTCCGCGGCCTGCACCCGGCCTTTGCAGTGCTGGATCGCGAGACCATGGTCTCCGAGGGGCTCTCCGCTCCGCTGCACGACGGCGCCCGGCGCTACTTCATCGAGGCTGGCCTGCTCGAGGAATGAGTCGACTGCGGCCGGGGGGGGGGGGGCGGGGGGGCCGGCGGCGGGCC
>JAFIFV010000115.1 GCA_020831845.1 Ectothiorhodospiraceae bacterium | reverse complement strand
TAGCGACGCGCACCGTCCTGGTTTGCGGGTTTCGATTCGGTCGGGTGTGGGGACATATTTGAGGACTGTCGGCCGGAGGGACCCGGCCGACAAGCCCCCAGGGGTGAAGCCGACCAAGGGAAAGCACTGCTTTCCCCGGCTGAACGGGCTGGCCACGGATGGCCAGCCCCGGTCCTGCAAGCGTTGCATGGATTGCATAGCGCAGCAGGGGTTCACGGCGTGTCCGGAAGCAAACCTCCCGCCAACGGCCGGAACGAAGCATCCAAACCAGGGGACGATGCGCGTCGCTGTGCTCAGTAACGTCTCGCCACCGTCAGGTCTGGCCAGCCTGGATCTGTGCCCAGCTATCACGGCGGATATGGCCATCGTCATCCAGTTCCGGGTAGGGCAGCTTGTGGGCCTGGCAGTGGCGGGCGATGCGGGGGTGCATCCATTCGAACAGCACGCGGGTACGAGTCGCCTCATCGATGCGGGGCGTCTCGTAGAGTCCGGCCTGCTGGCGCTGGCGTTGCGCCTCGTAGAGGATGACGGCCGCCGCCACCGAGACGTTCAGCGATTCCGCCAACCCCAGCATCGGGACAGTGATGTGCTCGTCGGCGGCTTCCGCGGCCTCCTCCGGCATGCCCTCCAGTTCACGGCCCAGCAGAATGGCGCAAGGCCGGGTATAGTCCGCCACGCGGAAGTCCACCGCACGCTCGGACCAATGGGCCGCGTACAGCCGGAAGCCCTGTCGCTTCAGGTTTGCGCAGCCCTCGGCCACGGTGTCGTGATAATGCAGCGGCACGCGTCGGCCTATGCCGGCCGACGCGGTGCGGCGGATCACCAGCCGGCCGTGCTGACCCAGGGCGTGCGCCTCCCACACCCCCACCGCGTCACAGGTGCGGATCACGGCCGACACATTGTGTTCCTTGTGAACGCCCGCCATGGCCACGGTAAGATCGGGCTGGCGCTGGGCGAGAACGGTTTGCAATCGCCGGTATCGGTTTGCTGTCATGCTGGTATCGGCATCTGAACAGGGAAAGTCGGAAAGCCGCCTATCCTAACAGCAGTACCTGACCCGGAGTCAGTATCCTGGAGCATGCCATGAAGACTTTGCTGATCGCCGGTTGCGGCGACCTTGGAACCAGTCTGGGCCGGCAACTGGCCGGACCGGATTACCGGGTGATTGGTCTGCGCCGCAACGCCGACCGCATCCCGGCCCCAATCACACCTATTTCCGCCGACCTGACCCGACCCGACACGTTGCGCGCCCTGCCGGAGGGCATCAACCAGGTCTGCTACATCGCTACCCCGGGCGCTTTCGAGGACGAGGCCTACCGAATGGCCTACGTGGAGGGCCTGAAGAACCTGCTGGACGCACTGCAACAGCAGCCGCACCTGCCGGACAGGCTGATATTCGTCTCCAGCACCTCGGTCTACGGGATCTCCGATGGAAGTTGGGTGGACGAAACCACGCCGACGGAACCAGCAGGCTTTTCCGGGCGCCGACTGCTGGAAGCAGAGCAACTGCTTGCCAACAGTGGCATAGCCGGCACCATCGTACGGTTCGGCGGTATCTACGGCCCCGGCCGGGAGCGCCTGATCCGCAAGGTGCAGCAGGGAGATCCCGTGGTGGCGGAACCACCGCAGTGGACCAACCGCATCCACCGGGACGACGCAGTGGGCGTGCTCCGCCACCTGCTTGCGCTGCCGGAACCGGCGCCTGTGTACCTGGGGGTGGACGACGAGCCGGCACCGATGCACCTGGTCACAGACTGGCTGGCGGAACGCCTCGGCCTGCTGCCGTGCCCTCGCCGCTCCGGCTCCGCCGGCGGCATCCGCGGCAGCAACAAGCGCTGCAACAACAAGCTGCTGGTGTCCAGTGGATTCAGCTTCCGCTACCCGGATTTCCGGCAAGGGTACGAAGCAATGCTTCGCGCCCGGGAACAGGCGCAGGCGCAGCAGCAGTAGACCTGCCGAGGTGGACCGGAATCAGGCGGGCTCGCGACTGGCAAGCTGCTGCAACAGATCCAGCATGGCGTCGGAAGCGCCGACGTAATCCAGTTGCCGGATCGAGACCTGGGGGTACTGCCCCCGTTTGGGCTCGAGATCGGCGGGAATGTCCTCCACGACATGACGGCCGGCAGAGAGGAAATACGGCAGCACCACGACTTCCGTCGCGCCGGCAGCCACACACTGGTCGACAGCCTCGCCGATACCGGGGCTCGCCAGTTCCAGGAAGCCGCAGCGCACACCCTCGAATGCCGGGCCCGCGCGCGCAGCCAAGGCGCGGGTCAGGGCACGCACCTCGTCATTGGAGGCCTCACGGCGGCTGCCATGGGCAATCAGAAGCAGATAACGCATGCTGTCTCCCTGAAAAGCGCCGACGCCTTGTTGACGTCGCTTACTTCACCGAATTGTGACCTGACGCAAGGCTCGCAGCCCGCGCGAAGCCTAGCATAAACCCGGTACTACATGTTTCACGGACCAGCGGGACCCTCCCGAGTTCATGCCCGGATGCTGGCGAAGGCTGCGTAGCCAATCAGTGACAGTGTACGCGCCGCTCAAGGCCAGAGAGGTTCAATGCCCGACTACACGCCCGACCACCATGCCGAGGAACTGCTGCGCCGCTGCCTGCTTCGCGTGACGCTGGCTGCCCGCGGACGCTCCCCGGAGCTTGACCGTTCGCTGGACACCCTGAAGCAGGCGGTGGTGGACCGCTCAGACCTGGAAGCCGCGCTGGAGGAGCTGAGCAGCACCCTGCTGAGGATGGATGCCCCGCCCGAGCCCGCGGCCAGCACGCCCCCTGCTCCCGACCACTCCTGGCTCGAGCGCCTGGCCGGCCGGCTCGGCACCTCAAGAGAGCAGATGAACGACAGCGGGCTAGGTGAAGCCCTCCGCGTACAGCTTCAAGCGATTCTGGGCGCCCTGACGCTCCCCGAAACCCTGCACGCAAGACATGCCGTGCTGCGCCAGGCTGCGGACCAGCCGATGCGGCCGGACCAACTGCCGCCCTTGCTGAAGGCCACCGCCGACCTGATCCGCGAGGCGGCCTCGCTGGAAAGCACCCGACTGGAACTTTTTCTCAGCGAGGTGGCGGACCAGCTTGACCACATCCACCGCTTTCTGCACAGCCATGACCGGAACAACCGGCAGGACGACGAGGAGTGCCGGGAGCTGAACGCCAACATCAGCAACCGCGTCGAGGCCATTCGGGCCTCCATGGAGGATGCCAGCGATCCATGGGCGCTGCGCTCGGTGATCGGAGAACAGCTCAGCGGCATCATCCAGCACCTGGATTACTACGAGCGCTGCAGATCCAGCCGACAGGAGACGCTGGACGCGGCCATGGAGGACCTGAACCGACAACTGGCCAGCTCGGAGACAGAACTGGAAAACCTGCGTCGGAATCTGGCCTTGGAACAACGGCTCGCCGAGCTGGACCCGCTGACCGAGCTGCCCAACAGACAAGCCTACGACCGCCGCCTGCAAAAGGAGATTGAGCACAGTCGCCGCGAAGGAGTACCGCTGTCACTGCTGGTGGGGGACGTCGACGGTTTCAAGGGGATCAATGACCGTTTCGGCCACCAGACCGGCGACCGGGTACTTCGCAGCGTCGCCTCGGTGCTACAGGCCAACGTCCGGCAGACCGATCTGCTCGCCCGGTATGGAGGGGAGGAGTTCGTGGTGATCCTGCCGGGCGCGGATCGGGCGCTGGCCAGTCAGTTGGGAGAGCGCCTGCGCTCGGCTATGGCGAGTCAGCCCTTTCACGCCGGGGAGAAGCGCGTGCCGGTAACCATTTCCTTCGGGGTCGCGGTGTTCCGCGAGACAGACACGCCGGAAACGCTGTTTGCACGTGGCGACGAAGCCATGTACCGCGCCAAGAACCTGGGACGCAATCGCGTCGTTCCGGAACAGGGAAAAAAACACTGACCAGTCAACCTGGCGGTCATCAGAAGGCCAAGCCCGGAGCCTGAAACACAGACGGGGCCCTCGGGCCCCGCCGTTCCATGCCTAGGGAAGCGCTGAAATATTCACGTTGTCGCGCTCGAGACCGGTTTTCGTTCGTGGCCAGGAGCAAGACGCCGCAGGTCGTGGTTCTACCTGTGGTGGTTTGCGACACCGCCACG
>JAFIFV010000010.1 GCA_020831845.1 Ectothiorhodospiraceae bacterium | reverse complement strand
TCCCCCCACGCCCGAAGCCCCCGCGGTGTGACGATTACCCCCCCACGTCCGAAAGAACCCCGCCGTAGGGGAGTAACCGCGCAGCGGTTGCTACCGTCGGGCGAAAGCCCGAATGCTTGGCAAGCCAACGGCACCCTTCTTCCCCCACCGCAACCATGCTCCGAACGCGTCACCGCTCCGCTTTCTCCGCGCAGTCAATACAGATGGCCACTGCCAGTTCCTGCTCCAGCTTCTCCCGCAACTGTTCCAGCCGGACCTCACTCACGGCTATACCCTCGCTCTGCTCAAAGCCCTATGGTCAGGTTACTCGACCGGCAGTCCGATATGCAGCAGCTTGACGATGTCGGCCTTTGCCAGGCCGCGAACGATGAACACCAGTCGTCCCAGCAGGGCGGGTTCCGGTACCCGCTCCAGCGGCACCGTGGGGTAGAGCTGGTGATGCACCGCATGGGTCAATTGCGGGAGTTCCTGCCCACGCACTCTCAACAAGCCCTTGATGCGTAACAGGCGTTCACCGTAGGCCGATTGCAGCAGGTCGAACGCCTCCGCAACGGCAGCCCATTCCACCGGGCCGTTGATGTGTACGCTGAAGGCGTGCACATTCGCGTCGTGCCTGTCCGGGTCGTGAGGGTGGGAATGGTCATGGTGTCCGGACACGTCCTGCTCCGCCCGCAGCCACTGCTCCACCTCGGGGGCCTTTGCCGATGCGCGGTAAGCCCCCAGCGCCAGAATCCGCCCGGCGGGCATGCGTCCATGCATGCAAGGCAGCACGTCGGCGCCGGGATTCAGCGCACGGAGCCTGGTGGCAAGTCCGGCCAGTGCATCTTCCCCGGCCAGATCCAGCTTCGTCACCAGCAACACATCCGCCATGGTCACCTGCTTCACGGCCTCCATGTTCCCGGCGAGCTGCTCGTCGATGTGGCAGGCGTCCACGGTGGTTACGACACCGTCCAGCACAAAGCGCGCTTCGATGAAAAAGTCCGACAGCAGCGTGTGAATCACCGGAGCCACGTCCGCCAGCCCCGTGGTCTCGATGACCACGCGCCGCAGACCCTTGATCTCCCGCCGCAGGGCGCGCATGAACAGGTCCTTCAGGCTGCGCACCAGGTCACCGTGTACCGTGCAGCACAGGCAGCCGGAGTCGATCAGGACAATATTGTCGTCAATCTTCTCCACCATGTGGTGGTCCACGGAGACGCTGCCGAACTCGTTGATGATCACTGCCACGCCGTCCAGGCCCGGCTGACGCAGCAGCTGGTTCAGCAGCGTGCTCTTGCCGCTGCCGAGAAACCCGGTGACGACGGTAACGGGAATGCGGGTGTCAGGCATGACTGTTCCGTGCGGGGTGGAGAAGGGAAGAAGGCCTATCAGTGTGAACGAAGCGCCGGGCAATTCACATGCGAGCGCGTTCATCAGAATCAAATGTTATGTTATAACACTAATTCAAATCCACGATTTGCATTTCCGTCACACGGGATACCAATCATGCCGCCGCCAGCCTCCATGTTTACCACGGCCGCTCTGCAGCGGCTTTGTGCTGTTGCCTTGCTGTTGATTCCCCTGTGGGCCGGCGTCTTCTGGGCGTTGCACTGATTGACCATGGCTTCGGAACCGGTTGCACCTTCAGTGGAACTGCAGAACGTGACGGTCTGCTACCGTCGCCATCCCGCAGTGCATCACCTGAGCGGACACTTCCGGTCCGGCTCCCTGACTGCCGTGATCGGCCCCAACGGAGCGGGCAAGAGCACCCTGCTGAAAGGCCTGGCCGGGGTCATACGACCGAACGAAGGCCGTGTCATCTGGCAGGGCCTGCGGACGCGGGATGTGGCCTATCTGCCGCAGCAGGTGGAAATTGATCGCAGTTTCCCGTTGTCGGTGTCCGATGTGGTGTCCATGGGGCACTGGCGGCGCGTAGGCCTGTTCCGTGCGCTGCGCACGGACCTGCGGAGCCGTGTGGCCGAGGCGTTGGCAGCGGTGGGACTGGACGGCTTCGCCCGGCGGGCGGTGGGCACATTGTCGGCGGGACAGTTTCAACGGGCATTGTTCGCCCGCATGCTCCTGCAGGACGCCCCGCTCATTCTGCTGGATGAGCCTTTCAACGCCATCGACGCCCGCACCACCGCCGATCTGCTGGCGGTTGTGCGGCGCTGGCACGGCGAGCGACGGACAGTCATCGCAGTGCTGCACGATGTCGCGCAAGTGCGGGAGCACTTTCCGGAAACCCTGCTGCTGGCGCGCGAGGGTATCGCCTGGGGCCGCACGGGCGACGTGCTGACCGGCGAGAATCTGCTGCGCGCCCGCAGCATGGCCGAAGCCTGGGATGAGCGCGCGGCCCCCTGTGAGACGCCGGGGCGGGTGGCGTAGTGGCGGGGCTGGAGTGGGTCTGGGGCCCGTTCGTGGAGTTCGGCTTCATGCGCCGGGCTCTGGTCGCCTGCATGGCCATTGCGCTGGGTGCGGCACCGGTGGGGGTGCTGCTGGTCCTCCGGCGCATGAGCCTGGTGGGCGACGCCATGTCCCATGCCATTCTCCCCGGGGCGGCGGCCGGTTTTCTGCTGACCGGTTTTTCGCTGATGGTGATGAGCCTGGGCGGTTTTCTCGCGGGACTGGCCGTGGCCTTGCTTGCCGGGCTGGTCACGCGGTTCACCGATCAGCGGGAAGACGCCAGCTTCGCTGCGTTCTACCTCATCGCCCTGGCCGCCGGCGTGCTGCTGATCTCCAGCCGGGGCAGCAGCATGGACCTGATGCACGTGCTGTTCGGCAGCATCCTGGCAGTGGACGATGCCTCGTTGCTGCTGGTGGCCAGCGTGACCACGACCACCTTGCTGGTGCTGGCGGTCATCTATCGCCCTCTGGTGGCCGAATGTTTCGATCCGGGGTTTGTCCGGGCGGTCGGTGGCGGCGGGCTGACCTGGCACCTGTTGTTCATGGTGCTGGTGGTCATGAATCTGGTCAGCGGCTTCCATGCCCTGGGTACTCTGATGTCGGTGGGGCTGATGATGGTGCCGGCGGTCGCTGCGCGGTACTGGGCGGGCCAGGTCTGGTCGCTGATGGCCGTGGCCATGCTGATAGGAATGCTCTCCGGAATCATTGGCCTGCTGGTTTCCTATCACGGCGATTACGCCACCGGCCCTGCGATCATCCTGACCGCCGGGGCCTTCTACATCGTATCCGTGCTGTTCGGCCCCCGCGGCGGACTACAGCAACGTTTCTTCCCGCGTTCACATCTCGAGGCCTGACCATGCGTTTTTCTGGCAAATGCCATCTGCTGTTGCCGCTGATTCTGCTGCTGTTCGCCCCGTCGACGCAGGCCGATTCACTCAGGGTCATTACCAGCTTCACCATCCTGCAGGATCTCACGCGCGAGATTGCCGGTGACGCGGCCGTGGTCGAAACCCTGGTCGGACCCGATGCCGATGCCCACGTGTTCGAGCCGAGCCCGAGGCATGCCCGGGCGCTGCAGGGTGCCGACCTCGTAATCATCAACGGGTTGCAATTCGAAGGCTGGATGGAGCGCCTGATCGCCGCATCCGGTTACACAGGCCCCGTCATTCGCGCGACCGAGGGTATTGCGCCCCTGGAAATGGAAACCCAGGACCACGATCAACACCACCATCATCACGATCACGGAGACGTCGACCCCCATGCCTGGCACGACGTGTCGCTGGTGCGCGTGTACGTGCGAAACATCAGCCAGGCGCTCATGCAACGCGACGCGGACAACGCGGAGCTTTACGCACAGCGGGCGGCGGAACTCGACCAGCGCCTGGAAGCGCTGGACGGCTGGGTGCGCGAGTCACTGCAGCAGGTGGAGGGCGCGCGGCGCGTCATTACCAGCCACGACGCCTTTTCCTACTACGGCCAGGCCTACGGCGTGGAATTCCTTTATCCGGTGGGCTGGAGCACCGACGCCGAACCCTCGGCGGCAACGGTGGGTGCCTTGATCCGGCAACTGCGGGAGGACAACGTGCGCGTGCTGTTCGTGGAGAATGTTTCCGATCCCCGATTGCTGGAGCGCATTGCCCGCGACGGCGGCGGCGTGATCGGCGGTGTCCTGTATTCGGACGCGCTGTCGCCTCCCGACGGGCCGGCCGCCAGCTACGAGGACATGATGCGGCACAACACCCGAACGCTCGTGGATGCGCTGAAGCAGGGTGGGCAGAGCCCTGAATGACCGCCGTGCAGTCATATCATCCCGATGAGGGTAGGTAGTGGCGGCCAACCGTTGGCGGACCATAAGCGCGGGCCTTGCGCCTCGTCCGCCGATTCCCGAAAGCCATCGCCAAGCCCAGTTGGCGCCTCGGAAATTCCCTGAGCTGCCGGGTAGGCTGGCAGGAACCTCAGGGAAACCAACGCTGCGCTTCCTTCCGAGGCGTTTGTACCAGTCTGCGCCAATGAACATTCGGTCGAATGGAACAGACTCGCATGCTGGGGCGTAAGTGGGAGGCTGTCAGTGTTTATGTCAGGTCACGGGCTGTCTGTGCTACGAAATCGGTAATCCGGTCACAGTTCTGACGCTGAAGCGCCGTATGATCGGCTATGGAACGGCGTAACAACGCCGCGGAAGAAAATAGTCGTTTGCGTCAGGTCATGCCCGCTATACTATGTGCAGGCTTGGAACTGTGACGAGCGCCTCAATTTGAGAGCTTGGCCCAGTCGAGTCGCAACCCCGGGTACACGGGGAGCAGCGCCGGGTAATGGCCTGACAAGAATGGCAGGGATCCACTGGCTTCCACGGGGGCCGGGGTTGGGCATTTAAGGAACAAGAACCGAGGGTGGCACGGATTATGGTCCGCCTCTTCAATCACTATGTGCCGCGAGGCACATTGGCGATAGCTTTGCTCGAAGCGCTGATACTCGCCGCATCCATGTATCTTGCAATGCTGTTGTGGTCAGGGTCCGAGGAGTTCAGCGGCCCGACCGGCCTGTCCTTGCGGCTGGCGGAGTTCAGTGGCGTCATGCTCGCCGCGATGATGCTTATGGGGCTCTACACGCAGGAGAATGCGTCCGGAGAGGGCTGGCGGGGCATGATCCTGCGCCTGCTCGTCGCGTTCGGGGTCGGCTTTTTCGTGCTCGGGCTGATCGGCTGGTATGTCGGGCCGGTGAAAACCTTCAGTTATCCCCTGGGGCTCAGTGTGGCCATCGCGCTCAGCGCCATCTCGGTGGAGCGCCTGGCGTTCTTCCGCTGGCGTGCCGGTTCCGATGCATTCCGCCCCCAGGCGCTGGTGCTGGGCAGCGGCAGCCGAGCCGCCCAGGTGGATGAGCTCAACCACGTGAACCCGGCCGGGCCCCAGCTGAACATCGTGGGCTATCTGCCCACAACCGAGGTGTACCACGATGTCGGCGATGCGCGGCTCGTGCAACGCCTGCCGGAGGAAACGCTCTGGGACGTCGCCACCCGGCTTGAAATCGACGAGATCATCGTGGGTGTACGTGACCGCCGGAACGGCGGCCTGCCCATTGACGAGCTGCTGGAGTGCAAGCTGAACGGCATCCACGTAACGGATATTTCCTCCTTCTTCGAGCGCGAGCGCGGCCAGGTACGGCTGGAATCCCTGAACGCCAGCTGGCTGGTGTTCGGCGAGGGTTTCCGCCAGAGCGTCCTGCGGAATTTCGTCAAGCGTACGTTCGACATCCTGGCCAGCTCCACGCTGATGGTCCTGACGTTGCCCGTCATGCTGATCACCGCGCTGATCATCCGTGTCACCATGGGGGCGCCGGTGTTCTACTGGCAGGAGCGCGTCGGCCTGCACGGCCGTACCTTCCATATCTGCAAGTTCCGCAGCATGCACAACGACGCCGAGAAGGACGGCGCCCGCTGGGCCACCACCGACGATGACCGCATCACGCCCTTTGGCCGCATTATTCGCAAGCTGCGTATCGACGAGCTGCCGCAGATCATCAACGTGTTCCGCTGCGAAATGAGTTTCGTTGGCCCGCGGCCGGAGCGGCCGGAATTCGTGAAGGATCTGACGCAGCGCGTGCCGTTCTACCACACCCGGCACAGCATTCGTCCGGGTATCACGGGGTGGGCCCAGGTGCGCTACCCTTACGGTGCGTCGGTAGAAGACGCGCGGGAAAAGCTGCAGTACGATCTCTATTATGTGAAGAACCGCAGCCTGTTCCTGGATCTCACCATCATGATGCAGACGGTGGAGGTGGTACTCTGGGGGCGCGGCTCGAGATAATCAGCCAGCGAATGCCGGTCGAGGGATGGCGTGGCCCGGCATTCGTCATTTTTCGCCTAACGCCCGAGTAGCGCCTGAATGTATCTAGAGCACTTCCACCTGCGGGAGCACCCCTTCCGCCTGACCCCCGACTTCGATTTCTTCTTCATGAGTCGAAGTCATGCCCGGGCGAAGGCCTATCTGGACTACACCGTGGTCAGCCGTGATGGTTTTGCGGGGATCACCGGTGAGATCGGTGCCGGGAAGACCACGCTGCTGAACAAGCTGGTCAAGGAGCTGGACCACAGCACGATCCTCGCGCATATCAACCAGACCCAGTTGAACGAGCTGGAATTCCTGCAGGCGGTGGTCAGCGCCTTCGGGCTGGATATCACCGGCGCCGGCAAGGTGGAGCTGATCAACCGGCTGAAGACCTTCCTCATCCGCCAGGCGGAAATGGACAAGCGCGTGGTGCTGGCCGTGGACGAGGCCCAGAACCTGACGCGCGGTGTGCTGGAGGAGATCCGCATGCTGTCCGGTATCGAATCCAGCAAGACCAAGCTCATGAGCGTGATTCTCATGGGCCAGCCGGAGCTGGAGGAAATCATCAATGCGCCGGATATGGAACAGCTCTCCCAGCGCGTGCGCCTGCGTTTCCACCTGGGGCCGCTGAACGAGCAGGAAATCAAGGATTACGTGCTGCACCGCCTGAGCGTGGCCGGCGCCCGTTCACTGGATCTGTTCGACGACAGCGCCTACACCATCATCCGTTATTACGCAGGCGGCATCCCGCGCCTGATCAACACACTGTGTGACATGGCCCTGCTCACCGCTTTCGTCGACGACAAGGGCCTGGTGACGGACAAGACCGTGCAGGCCGCCGCCAAGGAACTGGCCTGGGTGTCTTTCGATGAGCGGCAGTCCAAGCTGCAGAAGCGGGTGTTGCCGGGGCACGGCCCGAACAAGAAGGCCAACGGAGCGGCCGCGCCGCAAGAGGCGTCGCCGCAGGAAGTCGCGGAATTCAGCAAGGCGATACAGGCAGCCATCGGCAAGATGGGTTCCGGGTTCGAAGGCCTGCAGGAGCAGCTCAAGGGCATCGAGAAGCAACTGGGCGAGGTCGTGCGGCAGCTGGAGAAGCGGTCATGACGGCGCCAACCGCCATCTGCAATGCCATGACCGTGGACGTGGAGGACTACTTCCAGGTTGCCGCGCTGTCGGAGACCATCCGCCCGGAAGACTGGGACAAGCATACGCTGCGGGTGGAGAAGAACACCTGGCGCCTGCTGGAACTGTTCCAGCGGGTCGACGTGAAGGCCACCTTCTTCGTGCTGGGCTGGGTGGCCGAGCGTTGCCCGAACCTGGTCCGGGAAATCGTCCAGCAGGGCCATGAGCTGGCGAGCCACGGCTACAGCCACCAGCTGGTCTATACACAGACGCCGGACGTGTTCAGGGAAGAAACCCACCGCTCCAAATCGGTGCTGGAAGACCAGGCCCAGCGGCCGGTGATCGGTTACCGTGCGGCCAGCTATTCCATCACCCGGGAATCGCTTTGGGCGCTGGATATCCTGGCGGAGCAGGGGTTCGTCTGGGATTCCAGCATCTTCCCGGTGCGGCATGACCGCTACGGCATACCCGGTGCCGAGCGCTGGCCGCATCTGCTAAGTACCCCGTCCGGGCACCAACTGGTGGAGTTCCCGCTGACCACGCTGCAAATGGCCGGGCTGACGCTGCCGATCGCCGGCGGCGGTTATTTTCGCCTTTACCCCTACGCCTTCAGCCGCATGGGGCTGGGTCGGGTCAACAAGGCGGATCAGCGGCCGTTCATCTTCTACCTGCACCCATGGGAAGTGGACCCGGACCAGCCGAGGGTCAAGGTGAGCTGGAAGTCCCGCTTCCGCCACTACAACAACCTGGACAAGTGCGAGGCCCGGTTGGAGCGTCTGGTGCGGGATTTCCGCTTCGACACCGTCGGAGCCGTGCTGGAGCAGCAAGGCTTCCGGATCGACCAGCCCACGACGCAGGCACCCGCCGTTTCGGCGGTCAGGTAGCTTCTGCCAACGCCTTTTACTGCGGCGCTGAGTGGTTCACCATGGACGACCACGCCACGCCGCAGGAGTCGTCATGCTCAGCGATCTCGACCAGCTCACGTTCGACAACACGTTCGTACGCGAACTGCCAGCCGATCCGGAAACGCGAAACCACCGCCGTCAGGTCATGGATGGCTGCTATTCCTTCGTGCAGCCCACGTCGGTGGCTGCGCCATCGCTGGTGGCGTATTCTCCGGAAATGGCGGAGGAACTCGGCCTTGACGAGGCGCTTTGCCGCAGCAGCCGTTTCGCCAGCGTGTTCGCCGGTAACGAGATCCTGGCGGGCATGGAGCCCTATGCCGTGTGCTACGGCGGCCACCAGTTCGGTCACTGGGCAGGGCAACTGGGTGATGGCCGGGCGATCAATCTCGGCCATGCGGTAACGCCGGACGGTCGGCGCCTGGAGCTGCAGCTGAAAGGGGCCGGCCCCACACCGTATTCGCGCCAGGCGGACGGCCGTGCCGTACTGCGTTCCTCCGTGCGGGAATTCCTCTGCAGTGAAGCCATGCACCACCTGGGCGTGCCAACCACCCGCGCGCTGAGCCTGGTGCTCACCGGCGACCAGGTGGTTCGGGACATGTTCTACGACGGGCGACCCAAGGCCGAGCCCGGTGCCGTGGTCTGCCGGGTTGCACCCAACTTCCTGCGCTTCGGCAATTTCGAGATCTTCGCCGCCCGTGGTCAGCACGAGCTGCTGCAGAAGCTGGGGGCCTATGCGCTGAAACACAGCTTCCCTCATCTCGGCGAGCCCGGTCCGGACGCCTACGCCCGCATGTTCGACGAGGTGTGCAAGCGTACCGTGGACCTCATCGTGGACTGGACGCGCGTCGGTTTTGTCCACGGTGTAATGAATACCGACAACATGTCCCTGCTGGGGCTCACCATCGACTATGGGCCCTACGGCTGGATTGACGATTTCGACCTGAACTGGACACCGAACACCACGGATGCCGAGTTCCGCCGCTATCGCTACGGCCAGCAACCGCAGGTGGCCTTGTGGAACCTGCTGCAGTTGGCGAATGCGCTCTATCCGCTGGTGGGCGAGGCGGACCCTCTGGAACAGGCGCTGGAACGCCATCAGCGCGGCTTCCAGCAGAAAATGGCGGAGATGTGGGCTTCCAAGCTTGGCCTGGGTGCGCACAGCGGCGAAGAGGACGATGCGCTGATCCAGGATCTGCATCAGACGCTGATGCTGACGGAAACCGACATGACGCTGTTCTTCCGCGGCCTGGCCGGGCTGGATGAGGAGCGCGTGCTGGAAGCAGGTGCGTCCCAGCAGGACATATTGAAGCCGGTATCGGAGGCCTATTACCAGCCGCATGCCGCCGGTACGCACGGTCCCGCCTTGCGCGACTGGCTACGCCGTTACGCGCAGCGCGTCCGCCAGCAGGAACTGCCCCGTGCGGAGCGTGCGCGCCGCATGAACGCCGTGAATCCGAAGTACGTGCTGCGCAACTACATGGCTCAGCAGGCCATCGACGCCAGCGAGCAGGGTAATCATGCTCTGGTCCACGAACTGCTGGACGTCATGCGACGGCCTTATGACGAACAGCCCGAGTATCAGCGCTGGGCGTCCAGGCGTCCGGACTGGGCCAGAACCAGGGCAGGCTGCTCCATGCTCTCCTGCAGTTCCTAGCGAACGGCGGCCTGGTCGTGCGAAGCGTCATTGGTGAGAAGAACACTGTCCAGCGGCTTGGGTTTTCCGCCCGTGTTCAGTGACACGCCGGCGGGCAGTCGGAAATGTCTCGCCTGAAGCGATACGCGGGAAGTGGACTGCAGCCGGATCTGGTCGTAGCGCAGCAGGCCGTAATCCTCCAGGGCCAGCGTGTTTTCCGTGCCATCGATCAGGGGCAGTACGCTGGGGTGCCCGCCGACCAGTTCGGCAATGGCGGCGAAGGCAGCGCCCAGTTGTCGCGTTGCCGGATCATCGCTGAGTACCAGTTCCCCACTCGGGGCCCAGTCTTCATCAGCCGTTTTCCGGCTTTCCACTCGATACAGACTGCCCGTGTAGCCTGCCACCTTCTCGGTCTGGTCTGTTCGGAGCAGTCGAATGTCCGAATCCTGAACCGCATGAGTGCCGGTAATGGCAAGAAGCTCGCTCAACGGCATAATCAGCCAGGCGTCGCCCTGCCGGCGCAGCACGTACCCCTCGCCATCGGTAATCAGCAGCTCCAGCGCATCGTCCGAGTTCAACCGGACATGCCTGCGGTCCAGCACCTCCACGGTGAGCAGCCCGAAATCCGTGCTGTACACAGCCCTGACGCCCGCCTGCGCGAAGGCGCTCCATGCAACAATTACCGTAGCAACCACGATACAGGTCACCAGCGATAACGCCAGCCAGCGTTTCATCCCCGCACTCCTCACCAGAACGGAAAAAGCTGAGCAAGCCGTGCCCAGCCATGGATATGTTCATGACCCGTCGTGCGCGTCGAATTGTTGAGTCATGACATTGATTTATATCATAAGGCGTGTTGCGCACGTTAGCTGAAGTATTAGCCCGGCGACGCATCATCACAAGCATGAAAGCCAGGCCGGCTATCAGCAGGAAGAGGCTTCTTTCCAGCTACACCATTGTGGGTCTGCAAAGTGACATGAAAGCAAACAACACGCGGTCCATACGAACGGTATGGCATCCCGAGGTTCCCATTCCCAGAGATCGATGATGCGGGAGGGCGGTGATGGCGGGTGTAAGAATTTCCGACGGGTGTGCTGGCAAAAGAAGAGGCCCGCCGTAGCGGGCCTCGTGCGTCTAGCTGGGAGTATCGTGCCTTAGGCGTCGTTCTGCCGGCGGCGGCGAGCGGCCAGGCCGAGGCCAACCAGCCCGAGGCCCAGCAGGCCGAGCGTGGTGGGTTCCGGAACGGCTGTCGGGGTGCCTTTACCGTAAAGGTTCACGTGGGACAGGCCGCCCCCACGTCCGAACACGTTAACGAATTCCCATGCGCCGGAAGAAACCCCACTGACCAGCGAGTACACAAACCACTCGTCAGGCTGGTTGCCGGTGCCGAATTTGAAGCCGATGGCGCCGGACGCGTAGGTGTCCCAGAATGAGCTGTCAAAGCTCCAAGTGCCTTCGGAGCCATTCTGCGTGTACTGGATCATGAACGGGTTGTTGGCCGGCTCGTCGCTTTTCCCTGCCGGCACGTAATCGGTGCCCTCGCCGGTCAGGAACAGGTCGTTCATCGGGTTGCCCGTCAGGTTGCCGGTGCCGGCGTCCAGGCAGGCGGAGACTTGGCTGTCATCAACCAGCATGTGGTTCAGTTCGATCGTCTGACACAGAATCGGGGCGGCGCTGACAGTTCCAACTAGAGATGTGCCCAGCAGAAGCAGGGATCCTGCGACCGCAGATACAAGTGTGTTTGTCTTCATGGTGATGATCTCCCAGCCGTTGGCTGAAGTGAGTGCTGATGCGACTCTTGCTGTAGATTGTTGCTGTTTGGGCGGCACTCTCTACGCTCCTATTCACTAGCATGCGCCGTGCCATGTTTTCTGTCTGGCGGCAATTCCTTTACCCATCATCTGTTTACACGTTTTTCGCCGAAAATTTGCTCACGCGTTATTTTTCATCTTGTAAAGGAACCTGACACGGGGTTGGGCCGTTCGTGAAGTGCCTTTTCAGCGAGGTGTTGAGGCATATCGATGGCGGGTTGAACCCGCCTCCGACGAAGGAGGCGACTTTGGGCGTCGCCCCATATGTTGCTAGCGTCGCAGGCCACAAGACCGCAACAAGTAGCTTTCAGCAGAGGAGGGCCGCTCGTGCCAGAGGCGACGTGACTGTCTCTACCTCATGTGCGCGCTGCAAACCCTCTCGGTGCTGGTGG
>JAFIFV010000064.1 GCA_020831845.1 Ectothiorhodospiraceae bacterium | reverse complement strand
CGGCAATATCGCCACCGGCGATGCCGCCACCGCCCTGGTTGAAGCGGGTGCAGATGCAGTCAAGGTGGGCATCGGTCCGGGTTCCATCTGCACGACGCGTGTGGTTGCCGGCGTCGGTGTGCCGCAGATCAGCGCTGTATCCAACGTGGCGGAAGCTTTGAAAGGTACGGGTGTCCCCCTGATTGCCGACGGCGGCATCCGGTTCTCCGGCGACCTCTCCAAGGCGCTGGTCGCAGGGGCCCACGTGGTCATGATTGGCGGGCTGTTTGCCGGCACCGAGGAGGCGCCCGGCGAAGTGGAGCTGTTCCAGGGGCGCTCGTACAAGTCCTACCGAGGCATGGGTTCCCTCGGAGCCATGCAGCAGGGTTCCAGCGACCGCTATTTCCAGGACTCGGTGGAAGAGGTGGAGAAGCTGGTTCCCGAAGGCATCGAAGGCAGGGTGCCCTACAAAGGCTCCCTGGTGGCCATCATTCATCAGTTGCTGGGTGGGGTGCGCGCCAGCATGGGCTATGTGGGTTGCCGCAGTATCGAGGAGATGCGAACCAAGCCCGAGTTCGTGCGCATCACCAACGCCGGCGTCCGGGAGAGCCATGTCCACGACGTGACCATTACCAAGGAAGCGCCGAACTACCGAACTGACTGATACACTGTCCGACAGCCGGACGCATCGCCATGAACGCTCGCCGTCATCGCCGCATGGCGGCGGGCGTTGTTGATTTTGCCCCTGCAAGAGCGAATCTGCCCCATGATCCAGGACATTCATGCCGACCGCATACTGATACTCGACTTCGGTTCCCAGTACACCCAGCTGATCGCACGGCGGGTGCGCGAGGCCGGTGTCTACTGCGAGATCTACGCCTGTGATGCGGCGGCGTCCGATATCGCCGCTTTCCGGCCCAGCGGGATCATACTCTCCGGCGGACCCGAATCCGTGACCTTCGACCAGACTCCGCGCATACCGCCGGTGGTATTGGAGATGGAGGTGCCGATCCTTGGCATCTGCTACGGCATGCAGGCCATGGCATCGCAACTGGGTGGTCGTGTCGAGGCCTCCAGCCACAAGGAGTTCGGCTACGCACAGATCCGGGCCCGGGGACACTCCCGCCTGTTGCGGGATATAGAGGATCACACCACCCCGGAAGGCTACGGCATGCTTGATGTCTGGATGAGCCATGGCGACCGCGTGGCCGAGTTGCCGGAGGGTTTCAAGGTCATCGCCAGCACCGAATCGGCGCCCATTGCCGGCATCGGTGACGACGAGCGCGGCCTCTACGGTCTGCAGTTTCATCCGGAAGTGACGCACACCACCCAGGGTGCCCGTATCCTCTCGCGGTTCGTGCACGAAATCTGCGGCTGTGGTGAGGACTGGAACGCCGGCAATATCATCGAGGACAGCATCGCCCGCGTGCGAGAGCAGGTGGGAGACGGCAAGGTGTTGCTGGGCCTCTCCGGTGGTGTCGATTCCTCGGTGGTGGCGGCGCTGCTGCACAAGGCCATCGGCGACCAGCTGACCTGCGTTTTCGTGGATAACGGCCTGTTGCGGCAGGACGAGGGCGACCAGGTCATGGCGACCTTCGCGCGTCACATGGGCGTCAAGGTCATCCGCGTGGACGCCGAGCAGCGTTTCCTGGACGCTCTTGCGGGAGAGGAAGACCCGGAGAAGAAGCGCAAGATCATCGGTAACCTGTTCATCGAGGTGTTCGACGAAGAGGCCGCCAGGCTAAGGGACGTGGACTGGCTGGCTCAGGGCACCATCTATCCGGACGTGATCGAGTCCGCCGGATCGAAGACGGGCAAGGCGCATGTGATCAAGTCCCACCACAATGTCGGCGGCCTGCCGGAAACCATGAAGCTGAAACTGGTCGAACCCTTGAGGGAACTGTTCAAGGACGAAGTCCGCCGTATCGGTCTCGAACTGGGGCTGCCGGCGGACATGGTGCAGCGGCATCCGTTCCCGGGACCCGGCCTGGGCGTGCGCATCCTCGGTGAAGTGCGGAAGACCTACGCGGATCTGCTCCGGCGGGCGGACCAGATCTTCATCGAGGAGCTGCGCCGGCATGGCTGGTACGACAAGGTCAGCCAGGCTTTCACCGTGTTCCTGCCGGTGAAATCGGTGGGAGTGACCGGCGACGGCCGGCGCTACGAGTACGTGGTGGCATTGCGGGCGGTAGAGACCATCGACTTCATGACCGCGCGTTGGGCGCATCTGCCGTACGAGTTTCTGGATCTGGTGTCACGGCGCATCATCAATGAGATCGAAGGGATCTCCAGGGTGGTGTATGACATCTCAGGCAAGCCCCCGGCCACCATCGAATGGGAGTGATCAGCGCTCCCGGAGGTGGGTGAAATCATGACCGACTCCCTGTCGGACGACGATCCGGGTCCGATGTCTCCGTCGGACAGTCTGGAGCTGGTGCTGGAACTGGCGCAGCGCCGTTTCCGGCGGAACCAGCGTGCCCGTCACCTGATCGAGTCCCAGCGGCTTGCCGGACGTGCGGCGCTGGAGCAACTGGATTACTGGCTAATGGATCACTGGGAAGAATTGGACGCGCTGTCGCGGCCAGGACGCCAGCGCAAGGCCGACAACGCGGGACGCCGGCGCTATGTCTGGCGGTTACGTAATGGCGTGCGCATCGAACAATCGCCCGCGGAGGCGCTGGAACTCGTGGTTGAGCTCGCGGATGATGAACTGCGCGACAACCGGGATATGGAGGCGTCGCACCGGGATGCGGTGCGGTGGGCGCGACACTTCCTGGAGCGCAGGGCCTCGGAGCTGGACACCCATTTCGGCGTGCCGGTGAACTGATGCCGGTTCCTTCCGAGGAGGACGTGTACTGGATGGGCCGCGCACTGGAAATGGCGGAAGCCGCCGCGGCGCACGGCGAAGTTCCCGTGGGCGCGCTGGTGGTGCGCGATGGCAAACTGCTGGGCAGCGGTTACAACCAGCCGATTTCAGCCCGGGATCCCACGGCCCATGCTGAAATCCAGGCAATGCGGGAGGCGGCTTCCGTCGTCGGCAACTACCGTCTGGTGGGTACCACACTGTATGTCACGCTGGAGCCCTGCGTGATGTGTGTGGGCGCGATGATTCACGCCCGTGTCCAACGGCTGGTCTACGGCGCCAGCGAGCCCAAGACCGGGGCTGTGGAAAGCCGCTTCCGGCTGCTCGAGGAGGGCCAGCACAACCATCGGCTGGAAGCCGAGGGCGGCGTACTGGCCGAACGTAGCGCCGAATTGCTGCAGGGGTTTTTCCGCGAACGCCGCCGTCGGCCCGCCTGAAGCGCAGCGGGCGTCTACAGGGCGGATTCCAACTGGTTTCCCAGCCTCCAGTCCCGGCGCACCTCCTGGTAGGGAATGCTGCGCCACGGCAGCGGGTCGGCCGGGGGTAGATCCTCTTCGCCCTCGGTGATGCGTACCAGCAGCTCGTAGTAGGTTCTGACCTGGCCGACATAGATCACGGGCTCCCAGCCCCGCGCGTAGCCGAACCGCGTCTGTTCGTGCCATTCCGGCTTCGCCAGCAGTGGCAGCGTATCCTTGACGTCGGCCCAGGAGTCGCGGTTGCCGCCACGGCTCTCCGTCAGGCGTCGGGCGTCTTCCAGATGCCCCATGCCGACATTGTAGGCGGCCAGGGCGAACCAGGTTCTCACCGGCTCGTTCAGGTGGTCGGGCAGCCGGTCGTGCAGGGCGCGGAAGTACTTCGCGCCGCCGAAAATGCTCTGCTCGGGATCCCGGCGGTCGGTGACCCCCAGTTCGCCCGCGGTGCGCTGGGTCAGCATCATTACCCCGCGTACTCCGGTGGGAGAGACTGCTCTTGGGTTCCAATGCGATTCCTGATAGCCAATGGCCGCCAGCAACCGCCAGTCCACCCCGTTCTCGGCCGCTGCCTGCTGGAACATTTCCCGGTAATCCGGCAGGCGCTTGGTCACGTGGCGCAGGAAGACGCGAGAGGCAACGTAGTCGAACTGCCCCAGGTGCCCGCGGTATTTCTCCTCAAGCTGGGCCATCACCCCATTGGACGTGGCCTCGTGGATGAATCGATCGGCCGCGTCATACAGGCTGGTGTCATCGCTGTTCGCTACCGCCCAGACCAGTCCCAGGTTCTTGTCCAGTGTGAAGGCCACGCGAAGCTCAGGGTAATAGCGTTGCGTGAGTTCCACATCAATGGAATCCGCGATGGCCAGTTCCACTTCGTGGTTCCAGACCCGGAACAGGAGATCTTCAGGGTTGCCGGTAGGGATTTCGTCCCACGTCAGCTCTCCCAACTCGGAGCGCTGAAGTTCCCGTAGCCGCGCTGCATGGTGGCTTTGTGCCAGCACTTCCAGCCGACCATAGTCACCGGATACCAGAGACTGCATGGAATCGGGGGCGGGGTTGCCAAACCGGTAGATCAGTTGCCGGTCCACTTTCAGGTAAGGGCGGGTGAAACGGAACTGTCGCTTGCGGCGTTCGGTGGAACTGATCCCCGCGGTGGCGAGATGGGCATCGCCGCTGGCCAGTGCGCGGAACACCTCGGTCTTCGAATTCACCACCAGGAAGGTGACATTGACACCCAGCGACTCGGCGAAGGTGATGACCAGTTCGTGGTCCAGACTGGTGGAGCCTGACAGGCGATTGCGCTCGCCGGTTTGCGCCAGGGTGACCACGCGCAGCTCACCGGATTGTTTGACCTGTTCCAGCAGCGTCGGCTTGTAGAATACCCCGGCCACCGCCATCAGGGCGACCGAGAAAAGCAGCAGCACCAGCAGAAACCGGGCGCGAATCCGCAGCATTGACGATGAACCTTCGAATCCGAGATCAAGTTATTGTAAACTACGCCGCCTCGAAGGTATGCGCTGTGATTGTCGGCGCGGCGGCCTTCATGGAGAGGTGACAGAGTGGTCGAATGTGCTAGACTCGAAATCGAGTGACCACTCACGGTGTCGGGTGGGGGGCAGTGCCCCCCATGGGCGCACAAAAAAAATAAAGGCGGCTCAA
>JAFIFV010000044.1 GCA_020831845.1 Ectothiorhodospiraceae bacterium | reverse complement strand
CCGCTCCCCCCCTCGCCGAGGACTCGGACCAGCCGATACCGTTCAAGGGGCAGGGCGTGTGGGGACAAGAAGGACATGCAGATATGGACCGAAGCGAGGGAACCCCTCCCACGGTGAGGTTCGACGCCTCCGGCCGCAGCCTGTTCACGAACGGGACCGCTCCGAAGCGCAAGCCTGGCCTGGGAGAGCTGGGCGGCCGCCTCTTCAGCAGAACAGGGCACCCAGAGTCGCCTTCAGGCTACCAGAAGACGCCAGTCAGGACGAACCGTAACGGACGGGAACCGCACCGGACCGGCGCACCGCACCGGAGCGACGCACTGCCACGCTGGCCAGACCTTCGTTCTCACGCCCCGAGAAACGCGTGAAGAAGCATCCAGCCCGTGACGAGCACCAGGGCCAACTCCACGAGACGACGCAGGAGTGCAGGGGAAACGGACGGATTCACTCGACCTCCATGAAAAGGACCGTGCAGTCGCTTTAGCTGGCCCGTTCGTCCTGTCAAGCGCCATCGCGCACCGGCATGCAGAGGCCGCTCCCTCCGCATCGACGTGCCACTCGAGCCCCATGTTCGGGAGGTCTCGCGGAAGCCACTTCTGGTGTTGACAGGTCAGGGGCCCTCGGCTAACTCCGCGCTCCGCCCTTCGGGGCGACCCCTCGGGCCGTAGCGCAGTCTGGTAGCGCACCTGCATGGGGTGCAGGTGGTCGGAGGTTCAAATCCTCTCACCCCGACCATTAAACTGAAGGGGTTTGCGGTTACCCGCCAACCCCATTTATGATGGATAGCGAGGCAACATCTGATTCAGAACGCCTCCGCGATGCGAACCTCCTCGAACCCGATACTCTTGGCCACTTCGACGGCCTGGTCGAGATCGTGATAGACCTTTTCCAGGCCTGCATGATCGGTCACGGCAATATGCTCCCCGGTCCGACGGTAAAGCAGCACCATCCAACCATTCCCGACGGTAGCCGGCTCCACCACCGCCTCCGAGAACTCGCCAGCCTCGAACACCTGCCTTGCTGCGTCCCTGTCCATCGCCCACCTCTTCGGCAACCGCGTGACGTGAGTCTAGTGTGCTGCCTCACAAATAACTATGCGTTCTGAGCGTCGCATCAGCCGTCCATCCGCGACAATGACCATCACCTGATTCAGGCAACGAACCAGCCGAGATTGTGCCCGGCGCATCCTCGACGCCCGCATGCCCTCGGCGCGCCTTAGACGCCCCCCGCCCCAGCGCTGACGAACCCTGCATGTACCTGATCAAAAGGAATTTTTTTTCATTCATCCTTCTTGCGCAGCCCCGGGCCGCTGACTATCTTTTTTTAAGGGAAGCCGCTTTGTGTCTCCCCCGCTGGCCGGCGCCAGCATGCACAACAACGGATAACAACAAACAGGTATCACATGAGGAGATTCGACATGGTAGCCCGCCTCTTGGCCACCCTGGTGTGGCTGGTCATCTCTGTGCTTGTTCTCTCCAGCGGATCTGCCCTGGCGGCCGATCCGATCCGTGTTGCCGTGCTGGGGCCCATGGGCTTTCTGCAAGGCGAGCATCACTGGCGCGGCGCCCAGATCGCGCGCGACGAAATCAACGACGCCGGTGGGGTGGACCTGGGTGGAGAACGCCGCCCCATCGAGCTGATCCAGATTGAAACCAACGAAATGCTCAGCGTGTCCGACGCCACCACCGCGGCCGAACGTGCCATCACCCGCAATCGCGCCGACTTCCTCGTCGGCGGTTTCCGCAGCGAGGCCGTGCTGGCCATGCAGGACGTGGCCATGGATTACCAGAAGATCTTCCTGGGTGTCGGTGCGGCCCATGGCGAGCTGGGTGAACGGGTACAGGAGGATTACGACACCTACAAGTACTGGTTCCGGGTCTCGCCCACCAAGTCGGCAGACCTGGGCCGCCAGTTGTTCGCCGTGCTGGCATCCGTGGCAGAGCAGATCCGCACCGAACTGGGCCGTGACGACGTCAAGGTTGCCTTGCTGGCCGAGCGGGCCGTATGGGCAGACCCGCTGGTGCAGGCCGCCGAGCACAACCTGCCGAACATGGGCATGGAGGTTGTGGGCACCTGGCGGCCGTCAGCCGTGGCCACTGATGTCACCGCCGAGTTGTCGGCGATCAACCGGGCGGGTGCCGATATCATCTTCACCATGCTGTCCGGGCCAGTAGGCATCGTGGTCGGCCGCCAATCCGGCGAGATGGAACTCGCCGCCGTACCGTTCGGCATCAACGTGGAGGCGCAGAAAGCCGGTTTCTGGCAGGCAACCGACGGCAAGGCCAATTACCTGGCTACGCTGGACACCTACTCCCCGGTGGAGGTGACGGAATACACCATTCCGTTCGTGGAGAGCTTCATTGAGCGTTTCGGCGAGCCGCCGGCCTATACCGCGGCCACGTACGATGCCATTCGTGTTCTGGCGCAATCCATCGAGGCCACTGGCACGCTGGACGCGGACACCCTCGTCGATTACATGGAGGAAACCACCTTCCGCGGCACCGCGGGGAACCTGAAGTTCGACGAACGCCACGACCCCACCTGGGGCCCGGGCTTCGTTACCGGCCTGGCCGTGCAGTGGCAGGATGGTGAGAAGGTGGCCTTCTGGCCAAACGGCTGGCAGGGCGTGAGCTACGAAGGCATGCGTCCATTCCGATTCCCGACAGCAATGCGGGAAGACTGAGAATCCGTGCCTGGACAGGGCCCGGTTGCCGTCGGCCGGGCCCTGCCTGACTCCAGGTATAACAAGAAGAAGGCGCTGTCATGCTGCAGGACATCTTCTTCACCGGCCTGATCAACAGTGGCATCTACGCCCTGCTGGCCCTCGGCTTTTCCCTGATCTTCGGTGTTGCGAGGATCGTCAATATCTCCCATACCGCCTTCTACATGGTGGCCGCCTACATGGTTTACGTGCTCGGCCACATGTTGGGGTTGCCGTTCTGGCTGGCCATCCTGGTGGCGGTGCTGGCCGTCACGGCACTGGGCGTGCTGGCCTACAAGCTGGTGATCGAACCGATACGCGAGCACGATACCGCCGTCCTGATCGGCACCATTGCCCTGGCGGCGATCTTCCAGGAACTGATGATTATCTTCTTTGGTGGTCACTACCTGAGCATTCCTGCCCTGGTGAGCGGCTACACCGAGGTGGCCGGTGTGCGCATCACCAACCAGCGGCTGCTGACCCTGGCCATCGTTGGCGTGACCCTGATCGGAATCTGGCTGCTGCTGACTCGCAGCCGGCTGGGCCTGGCCATCCGGGTCACCGCCGGAGACCGCGAGGTGGCCAACCTGATGGGCATGAATGTTGGTGGTATTGCCATGTGGACCATGGGTATTTCGGTGGGCCTGGCTGCCATTGCCGGTGTCATGGTGGCGCCGCTGTTCGTGGTTGACCCACTGATGTGGCTGGATCCGCTGATCATCGTGCTCGCCATCGTGGTGCTGGGCGGCCTGGGCAGTCTCAAGGGCAGCGTGATCGGCGCGCTGATCATCGGCTACGTGGAAACCATGACCGTCTTCCTGGTGCCGGCCGGCTCCTTCCTGAAAGCGGCAGTAGCACTGTCGATCATGGTGCTGGTGCTGGCGATCCGGCCCGAGGGGCTGTTCGGTGTGGCATTCGAGGAGGAGCGCTGACCATGGTGGTGCGAACCATGCGCCGTGGCTGGACCTTGCTGCGCACCGAGGTGCTGGTGCTGCCCAGCCGCATCGTGGTGCTGGTCTTCGCCGTGGGTTTGCTGGTGCTGCCGCTGTTCACCACTGACCCCTACCTGCTTCGCATCCTGATCATGGCCAGCATCTTCGCCACCTTCGCCGCCAGCTGGGATTTCCTGGCCGGCTACTCCGGGCAGGTCAACTTCGGTCATGCGCTGTTCTTCGGAACGGCCGCCTACAGCTCGGCGCTGATCAACGTCAACCTTGGCATCTCGCCACTGCTCTCCATTCCCATCGGCGCCCTGCTGGCGGGGGTGGTAGGGGTGCTGGTGGGCGTGCTCTGCCTGCGTCTGCGCGGCCCCTACCTGAGCCTCACCACGCTGGTGCTTCCGATCATTGTCGTCAGCGTGTTTTTCGCCATACCGGATATCACCGGCGGCGAGCTGGGTATCCGCCGGGTGGAGACCATTACCCGCGACCGTGTCGCGAACTACTACATCGCCGTGTGCATGATGCTGGTGCTGTGCTTTTTCCTGTGGAAACTGGGCAACTCCCGCTTCGGCCTGATTCTGCATGCCATCCGCGAGGACCAGGTGGCGGTGCGGGCCGCCGGGCTGAACACCTCCCGCTACAAGATCATGGCCTTCGGCATCAGCGCGGTGGTGGCCGGGCTTGTGGGCGGCTTCTATGGGCATTTCGTGCGTTCGGTGGGGCCGGCGGTGCTGGCTGTGCAACTGTCGTTCGAGGCGGTGATCTTCGGCATCGTCGGCGGCATCGTCAGCATCGTGGGGCCGGTGGCGGCGGTGTTCATTCTCTACCCGCTGACCGAACTCCTGGCTGATTTCCCCGCCTTCCAGGAGTTCCGGCTGCTGGCCTTCGCGCTGATCGTGCTACTGGTGCTGCTGTTCATGCCGCGCGGTTTCGTGCCCTGGGTTCGCGATCGCATCGAACAGGTGTGCCCCAGTTGCAAGAACCGCAACACCCGGGGGCGGAAGCGCTGCCGGGTGTGCCAGACCGACCTGTCGGACTGAACGCTGCTACAGGCCCAGGTAGCTCTCGCGCAGGGTTTCGTCGGCGGTCAGTTGTGACGGCTTGCCATGGGCCATGACCTGGCCCTGGGAAATCACGTAGGCGTAATCCGCCAGTTCGAAGGCGCGGGTGATCTCCTGCTCCACCAGCAGTATGGGGATGCCTTCCCGCTCCCGGATCATGGCCACGGCCTCGAACACTTCTTCCCGCAGTTTCGGTGACAGGCCCAGGGAAGGCTCGTCGATGCACAACATCCTCGGCTGCGACATCAGCGCCCGGCCGATAGCCAGCATCTGCTGCTCGCCGCCGGATAACGTGCCGGCGATCTGCGCGTGGCGCTCCTGGAGCCGGGGGAACAGGGCGTACACCCGCTGCAAGCGTTGCTGCCGCTGCGACTTGCCCCAGTTCAGATAGGCGCCCGCCAGCAGGTTGTCCAGCACGGAAAGCTCCCGAAACGGCCGCCGCCGCTCGGGACAGTGGATCAGGCCCAGGCCAACAAGCTTGTGCGCCGGGAGTTCATGCACCGGCTCGCCGCCGAACAGAATCCGGCCCTGCTGCACGATGTCGCCGTGGACGCCGCGGGTGACCTCCCGTTCCCACCGCACCAGGCCGGTGATGGCGCGCAGCAACGTGGACTTGCCGGCGCCGTTGGGCCCGACCACGGCCACGAACTGATCCGGCTCCACGCGCAGCGAAACCTCGTGCAGCAGCTGTGCCCGGTCGTAGCGTACCGAAAGCCGGTCAACGTCCAGCAGCGGTGCTGTCATGCCGTCCTCCCAGGTAGGCTTCGATCACGCGTGGATCCTTGACCACCTCGTCGGGCTTGCCGATGGTCAGGATCTTGCCGAAGTTTATGACGATGACCCGGTCGACAATGGCCATCAGTTCCTTGAGCTTGTGCTCGATAATCAGCATGGCCGGGCCTTCGCTGTGCAGCCGCCCGAAGCGCCCGCCCTGGTGAAGCCGGCGAATGGACTTGGCCAGCAGCCCCGCCTCGGAAGAATTCATGCCGCCGAAGGGTTCGTCCAGCAGCAGCAGCTCGGGGTCGGTAGCAATGGCCTTGGCGATTTCCAGCCGTTTGAGATCGCCTTGCGACAGGCGCGAGGCGGGCTCCAGCGCCATGTCGGAAATGCCGACGAATTCCAGCGCATCCATGGCTTTCGCCTCCACCTGCTTGACCCAGTCGCCGCTGGCCCGGGCCCGTGGGCCCAGACAGGGCACCATGACGTTGGCGATGATCGGCAGGTTGCGGAACGGCCGCGTGTTCTGGAAGGTGCCGGCGATTCCCTGATTCACCACGTCCCAGGGCTTGAGCCCGGTGATGTCCTTGCCCTTGAAGCGGATGCTGCCGCTATCCGGTTTCAGCAGCTTGGTGATCAGCCGCAGCACCGTGGTCTTGCCGGCGCCGTTGGGGCCGATCATGCCGACGATCTCGTCGCGCTTGACGTCAAAGCTGATCGCATCGACCGCGGTGAGCCCCCCGAAGCGCTTGGTCACGCCGTCCACGACAAAAAACGGATCTGTCATCAGCGCGCCTCCCCCGCTTCCTCTCGCAACTCGCGCCGGGACACCTTGCCCACGTCGGTCTTTGGCAGCTCACCCCGGAATTCGATGTACTTGGGCACTTTGTACGGAGCCAGATGCTGGTGCAGGTAGTCGCGGATTTCCTCTTCGGAGAGCTTGCCGCGGGCGGTGGACTCCAGCACCACCACGGCCTTGATGTGTTCACCGACGGTCGGGTCCGGTACGCCTACCACTCCCGCCGCCTTGATCTGCTCATGGGCGTAGAGTACGTCCTCGACATCCTTGGCAAAGATGGAATAGCCCTTGTGCTTGATCAGATCCTTGCGGCGATCGACGTAGTAGAAGTATCCGCCCTCGTCCATCCGCACCATGTCCCCGGTGCGCAACCAACGATGGCCCTGGATCTCCACCAGGGTTCTGGCGGTCACCTCCGTGTTGTTCCAGTAACCCTGCATGATATTCGGGCCGCTGAGCAGCAGTTCGCCCACTTCGCCCACCGGCAGGAACTGGTCCGATTCCGGATCGGCCACGGCGGCCAGAATGCCCGGAAGGGGTACGCCGAAGGATCCCGTTTTCGGCCGCTGCAACGGATTGATGTGGCTGGCGGCGCATGACTCCGACAGGCCATAGCCCTCGGTGATCTGCGTGCCCGTGCGCTGGTGCCAGCCTTCCACTGTGGACTTGTGCAGCGTGTCGGCGCCGCACAACACCAGCTTGAGGCGCTTCCAGTTCACCTTGTCGGTGTCCTTGTGGGTCCTCAGGTACTCGTACAGCGTCGGTACGCCGTAGAAGGCCGTGACCTGGTAGTCCTCCACCGCGCGCAGGATGCTCTCAGTGTCCACATTTGTGAACAGGACCAGTCGCTGCCCTTCGGCAAGGCCGCCAAGCATGATCACCACCTGGCCGTAGATATGAAAGAACGGCAGAAAGGCCAGCAGGGTTTCCTCACCCTCCCGGAACACATACGACAAGGCCTTGCCCTGGGTGCGGGCAGCAATCAGATTGCGGTGGGTGAGCATGACACCCTTGGGGTTGCCGGTGGTGCCACCGGTATAGGGCAGCACAGCCAGATCCCTGGCGGGGTCAATGTCCGCCACCGACGGCGGATTGCCGCTCTGCTCCGCCATCAGTTCCAACATCCGGTGCACCCGGTCCGAGGCAGGGATATTGGCCTGGGCGCCGGCGCCGCCGGGCAGCCATCGGGCCATTGGGGTGTTGGCCAGGAAACGCCTGAGGGGCGGCAGATAGTCCGCCACCGCGGTGACCACCACATGGTCCAGCTCGACGCCGGAGCGTGCCACCTTGTCGTACAGAATGTCCTGGCAGATGACGGTGCGGGCGCCGCTGTCCTCGAGCTGATGCCGAATCTCCGAACTGGTGTAAACCGGGCTGATGGGCGTGACCACGGCGCCCAGGCGCAGTGCGGCGAAGTAACCGATGATGAACTGGGGGCTGTTCAGCAGATACAGGCCGACGCGATCTCCCTTGCCGACACCCAGTTGGCTCAGCGCCGCGGCCAACCGGCCCACGTCATCGGCCAGCACCCGATAACTGATACTCCGCCCGTAAAAGACCAGCGCGGTCTTGCCGGCGTAGCGCTGGCATGCCTCATCCAATATCTGGTTGACCGTCTTGTCGGGTATGTCGATGTCATGGGGAATGCCGGGATCGTAAGACTTCAGCCATGGGCGGCTTGCATACAGCTCCAGGGGCTCCATCGTAATCCTCCGGACAGGCGGTTGTTCCGCGCTGCTGTTTTTGCTCTTTTTTAAGCGCACTGCGCTTTGAATACGTCAGCACTTCCTTAAAGAATAGAACAGCCTGTCGCCGCATTCCGGTTTAGGCGCCAGGTTCGGAGAACGTGTCAAGCCGGCCCGTGGCCGGTGCAGGATGTGGCGACCCGCGCCAGCGTTGGTGCTGATATGTACGAAGTCCTGCAGACATTGAACCCCGCTACCAACCGGGCCAGAATCACCAGGCTGGCAACGGGCCAGATGTTCCATCCCCGAGCAACACGGAAACGAGGCAACCATGACCACATCACCCGTTACCACCCAGTGGATCGACATTCCCCTTGGCGACGGCGTCGATTACCAGGGCTACCTGGCACTACCGCCCGCAGGCACAGGCCCAGGCATCCTGTTAATTCAGGAGATTTTCGGGGTAAACCACCACATTCGGGCCATCGCGGAGCAATACGCAATGGACGGCTACGTGGTATTGGCACCGGACGTGTTCTGGAAACAGGAGCCCCGGGTGGAACTGGGCTACGAGGGGGCTGACATGGAAAAAGCCTTCAGCCTGATGCAGGCCGCAGACTTCCCCCAAAGCCTGACTGACCTGGCCGCGGCCGCCGAGGCGCTGCGCCAACGGCCGGAATGCAATGGAACAATTGCCTCCATCGGCTACTGCATGGGCGGCATCCTGTCTTACCTCTGTGCCACCCAGGGTAGCGTGGATCGGGCCGTCAGCTTCTACCCCGGGGGCATCGCCCGACACCTGGACAAGGCCGACAACCTGAACGTGCCGGTACAATTCCACCTGGGCGCAGAGGACCACCTGATCCCGCCAGACCAGATCGAGCAAGTGAAATCAGCCTTCGCCAGCCGGCCGGAATCCGAAGTGCACGTCTATGACGCCGGCCACGGGTTTAATTGCTGGGCCCGGGGCGCCTATGTACGCCATGCCGCCGCCCTGTCCCGTGGTCGGGTGCTTACCTTTCTGGAGCGCGAATACTTGCTGAAAGGTTAGTTAAGGAAGCGCTGCATATACAACAGGTGAGCAAGGCCGTCGACGGTGAAGTCCTCCGCTTACCGGAACCAGGAGCGGAGCAGAGCGCGGCCGTCTATGAAGAGTTGCTCGGTCTTCGTACCGAACACCGACCAAGCTTGGTCGCATTCGCCAACGCATGGGAGATCTCGATGGCACCGAGCAAGCTTTTATCGCCGCTCACCAAGCTGCTTGGGACCCGCAACCCGGCCTTGCGATGACATACCTGGCTCGCGGAGACGTGGCGCGCTGCCGCTTCCATCCGGGACGCTCTCGAACACCCCTTGAAGACTCCTTCCAAGGAACAGCCGCCGAACACCGAGCTTCGCTTCTCGAGGCGCAGGTGGAGATCGCCGCCGCGGCTGGCGATCTCGACCGGGTTGACTTTGCACGCAATGATGCGCTGAGCGCGGTGATGTCGTTGGCATGGTAAACCTGCAAAGCTATCCGGTCGATCTGGCGCAAATGGCCCGGAGCAGCGGATGGAAGTCTACGTGGAGCGCTCTCCGGCTCCGGGCTTCATGGCCGAGGGCACGCTGCGCACAAACGCGGCCTACCGGCACCAGCCGGGACATGTCGAAACGGCTGCACCGGAAAGGTTTGCGGGGATGGTGTATCAGGGCCGGTTCTGACTGGTCCTGATACGTTCTCCCTTGCCGAGCCGAGGCCCACGCGGCCTCGGCAGCAAAGCCGATGCGCCTACGGGATTTCCTGTATCACCCCTACCGGTTATCCGCGATGCGCCTGATGATGCTCGCCTCATAAGCTACCTGATGAACGGCGGCCCGGCAGCACGCCGGCCGGTTCTCTCCCCCTCACCAGGAGAATGACCATGGCACATCAGGCAAACATCCACCGCTTCGCGACAGCGACGTTTTCCATAACCATTCTGCTCGGCCTCCTGCTGTTGGCGCCTCACGTTCTTGCCGACGAAAAGGCTTTCATTTGGGAGCCGGATTCCGAGGAACTGGAATGGGCCCCGTGCCCGGAGTTCTTCCCCGAAGGCTGCGGCCTCGCGGTGCTTCAGGGCGACCCTGCGCAACACAATGCGGACGTGTTGCTCCGCGTTCCGGGACATTCCTCCGTGCCGCACCACTGGCACAGTTCCGCCGAACGGATGGTCCTAATCGCCGGGGAATTCCATGTGGACTATGACGGTCAGGAACCCGTGGTCATGCGGCCAGGCACTTACGCCTACGGCCCTGCGCGCCTTCCACACAGCGCACATTGCCGCTCCGAGGAAACGTGCCTGCTGTTCATTGCCTTCGAGGAGCCGGTGGACGCTGTGCCGGGTACCGAGAAGTAACGACAGCAGCCTTGAGCAACATCCCGCGATCGGCTCAGGAGAAATGGCACTTCCTGCCAACGGGCGACAATGACGCTTCTCGAGCCTGATGCACCCATCCCCCCGGAGCAACGCTCGGCCCCTGCGGGGGCCGCGGCCAATCACTCCCGAGTACTTTCACCGCCGTCAGCCTCGTCACAGAAAAACCTTCTTCGCAACTACAGTTTTGTGACTAGCCCTCGTCACCTGCGTGTTGCAACGATGGCGATGCATGACAGGAAATGGTCATGCACCGAATGTACTGTCGGCGCTCTGCGCCCACTTTGCATCCCGGGAAGCCGGCGAAGAGGAGCAGCATCATGAGCAGGTTTCGCGCAAGTATCGTTTCCATCGTGTTGACGATGGGCCTGGCCGCAAGCAGCAGTGGCATGGCGCAGGACAGCCACCAGCAGCACGGCCATCAGCAGGACACGACGGCGGGGGACGACAGGATCCCGTTGTTCGAGGGTCTGGGAGATCACCACTTTCCCGTCACCACGCGGTCCGAGACAGCCCAGGACTATGTCAATCAGGGCTTGATGTTCGTGTACGGGTTCAATCATTTCGAGGCAGTTCGATCATTCACGGAGGCAATGCGACTCGATCCGGACTGCGCCATGTGCCACTGGGGGCTGGCCCTTGCCATGGGACCGCACATCAACGCGCCGATGCCCCCTGAGGCCGCGACTCCAGCCTATGCGGCACTGGAGAAGGCGCAGGCACTGGCACCCGAGGCGACGCAGCGCGAACAAGACTACATCGAGGCGTTGAGCGCCCGCTACACGGCAGAACCACCGGAAGACCGCTCGCGGTTGGACAGGGCCTATGCCGACGCCATGCGCGCCCTCTTCACGGCGCACCCGGAGGACCTGGACGCCGCCACCCTGTTTGCCGAATCACTCATGAACCTGGTGCCCTGGAACTATTGGGATGAGGGGGGCGAACCGCGGGCCGAGACGGCGGAGCTGGTGGAGGTTCTGGAGGCCGTGATGGAATCCGATCCCTACCATCCAGGAGCGCTGCATTATTACATCCATGCCATCGAGGATTCACCCGCTCCCGAGCGCGCCGAGGGCGCCGCGGATCGCCTCAGGGAACTCGACATCCAGATCGGTCACATGATCCACATGCCTTCCCACATTTATGCCCGCGTCGGCCGATGGAACGACGCCTCGACCGCCAACGAGGGTGCGCTCAACCATGATCAGGACTACCTCGCAGAACACGCCGCGGAAGGGCTGGTGCCCCTGCTGTATCACCCGCACAATTTCCACTTTCTTGCCTGGACTGCCGCCATGGAGGGTCGCGGCGAGATCGCCTACCAGGCGGCAACCCAACTCGTCGACGTGACGCCGCATGAACTCGCGGCAGAGCTTCCCTTTCTCAACAACTTCCTGGCCACGCCTACGTTGACACTGGCGCGCTTCCAGCGCTGGGACGATATCCTCGCCCTGCCGGAACCGCCCGCGGACTCGCTCTATCTCACGGCTATCCACCACTACGCACGCGGGCTCGCGTTGGCGGCGCGGGGGCAGGACGCGGAGGCGCAAAGCGAATCTGAGCGGCTGACCGCCATCGCCACAAGCGGCGAGGCCGGGGCGCTGGAACTGCCCGAAGCCTTCTTTCCTGGAGCTACTGTCCTGACCATCGCTGACCATCTGCTCCAGGCTGAACTTGCCCTGCTGAACAATGAGGGCGCCAGAGCAATCGCCCTGCTGGAAGACGCCGTTGCGATGCAAGACGGGCTGCCCTACATGGAGCCGCCCTACTGGGCGTCCTCGGTGCGACTGAACCTGGGCCAGGCCTTGCTGACCCTCGACCGTGCGGAGGAAGCGGAGGCCGTCTTCCGCGAGGATCTACGGGAATACCCGCACAATGGCTGGGCTCTGGCCGGCCTTGTGGAGAGCCTCCGCAACCAGGGCAAGAGCGAAAAAGCCCGCGACGTCAGCAGACAATTCGAGGAAGCCTGGCAGAACGCGGATAGGGAAATGCGGGTCGAGGTGGGTTTGCGATAAACACGCTCCCAGGCGCCCTGGCTCATGCCCACGACATGGGTCAGGGTCCATCCAATGGGCGTACTACGACCGGTTACCACGTCCGTGTGCCTTGAGCACCAAGGAAACGCTGATCAACTCCTTACAGGCGTGCCAACAAATTTCCATTGCCACGGCACAACCGGCGGTAGCGCCGGCAATCAGTGCCGGCTCGTAGCGATGACGCGATCGAGCATGGAGGACAGCGGCTCGGGGCGGTGGATACCGAAGCCTTGCGCGCAATCGATGCCAATAGCCTGCACCGCTTCGAGCAGCTCCTCGCTTTCCACGCACTCCGCCACCGTGCGCACGCCCAGCTTGTGGGCCAGGCCATGGATGGACTCGACGATGGCCCGGTCGGCGGGGCTGTCCAGCAAGGACCGGATGAAGCTGCCGTCGATCTTCACGAAATGCACCGGGAAATTCTTCAGGTAGTTGAACGAGGACAGACCGCTGCCGAAGTCGTCCAGGGCCACCATGCAGCCCATATCCCGAAGCTGGCGCAGCACCTGGATGGCGGCCTCCAGATGGGTCACCGCCGCGGTTTCGGTGAGTTCGAAGCACAAACGATTGGGCGGCAATGCGGACTTGTCGATCAGATCCACGAGAAAGGGCAGAAAGCCGGGGTCGTTCAGGGACTGGGCCGAAATGTTGAGGGAGATCGAGAATTCCGCATTGGCGGCGAGGCGGGCACCTCGTGCCTCCAGCACTTCCGTCAGCACCCAGCGGTCCAGCAGCGCCATCAGGTCATAACGCTCCGCGGCTGGAATGAAGTCGCTGGGCAGAACCAATTCGCCGTCCTGGCCATGCATGCGCAGCAGCAGTTCGGCGTGCGGCCGTATCGCCCCGGCCGACCCGCCAAGTGGCACGATCTGCTGGGCGTGCAGGCAGAAGCGCCGCTCTTCCAGCGCTTGACGGATGGTCGAAGCCACCAGCAATTCGCGGTGATGCTCCCGCGCGGCGCTATGGTCCGGCCGGTAGATGGATACCCTGCCCCGGCCGGCGGTCTTCGCCGAATAGCAGGCGACATCGGCCTGACTCATCACCTCGGCAATATTGGCGGCGGGGCCATGCAGACCGGCGATGCCGACGCTGGCACTGATCGTGTAGCATCGACGCTGCCAGCGGAAACGCAACGACTCGATACGCCTGATCAGGTCAACGGCGATCTCCTCGGCCTTGTCCACCGAACAGTCACGAAGCAGCAGGCCGAACTCGTCGCCACCCAGGCGGGCCAACACGTCGGACGACCGCCTTGCCTGCCCCAGCGTGCGGCCCAGTTCTCGCAACAATGCGTCCCCTGCGGCATGACCGGCGGTATCGTTGACCAGTTTGAACCGGTCCAGATCGATGAAACAAACGGCATGTTCGCTGCCGCGCTGCGCCGTCTGGCTCAATGCGTCACGCAATTCACGCTCGAACTCGAAGCGGTTCGCGAGGCCGGTGAGCGCATCGTGCGACGCCTGAAAGACGAGTTGATGCTGCAACTGGCGGGATTCGGTTACATCCCAGCAAGTGCCGATCAGCACGCGGGACGAGCCCTCGGAGGACTGAAACACGGTACCCAGCATGCGGATGAAGCGCACCCTGCCGCGCTTGAGGATCACCCGGAACTCTGTCTCGATGCTGTCAGCACCGCGTCGCAATCCCCCCGTCAGCTTCAGCAGGCCAGGGAGATCATCGGGATGGCAGCGGCCACGCAGGGTCTGCAGGTTGGGGGGTGCGCCCTCGTCGGGTATGCCGCAAAGTTCGTGCATACGCGCATCCCAGAGCAACTCCCCGCTCCCCAGATCAACCTCGAAAATTCCGACACCGCCGGCCCGCACAGCCAGCGCCATGCGCTCCGCCTCCCGGCGGCGCTCGGCCTCGGCCTGCTGCTGTGCGCGGATATCGGCAACACAACGGGCCTGCACTTCCAGCGTGGCTTCAACCAGCAGTTCCCGCTCGGCCAGCTCGGCTAGATCCTTGAGCAGTTCCATTTGCGCCGTCCCTATCTCGCGGGATCGGTAGTCCAGCACGCACAACGCCCCGACGCGCGCACCTTCCGGGCCGTGCAAAGGAACACCCGCGTAGAAACGCACGGTTGGCTCGGCCTGCGCCAGCACACGCGCACGAAACCGCTTGTCGGCACGCACGTCACGAATGACCAGAGGCTGGGAGTCGAGTACCACCTGGCTGCAGAGGGCCTGCTGGCGCGGCATTTCCAGCTCCGTCATGCCCACCACGGATTTGCGCCACACCCTGTCCCGGTCCACCAGCGATATCGCGGCCATCGGACAGTCCAGCGCGTTCGCGACAACACGGGTGATCCTGTCGAAACGCTCTTCTGCAGGGGTGTCCAGCAGACGGATCTGGTAAAGGGCGTTGAGCCTCGTCTCCTCGCTGCCGGCATTCCGCATTATTGTTCTCTACGCTGCGACTGGACCGCGTGAAGCGGCCAGACCTCTCCTCTGATGTGTGCCCCAGCATACCGGCTTGCGCACCCGATTGGGTAGCCAGCTAATGAGCGGCGCATGCTCACAGCTGGTTGATCGGGATTTTCAGGTAGACCACGCCGTTATTCTCCGGCGGCGGCATCCTGCCGGCGCGGATGTTCACCTGGATGGAGGGCAGAATCAGACGGGGCATCTCCAGCGTGGCGTCCCGTTCCTCCCGCATGCGTACGAACTCCGCCTCGCTGAGGCCGTCCCGGACGTGCTTGTTATCCCGCTTCTGCTCTCCGACCGTGGTCAGGAAGCTGTGTCCGCGACCCTCCGGCGGGTAGTCATGGCACATGAACATGCGGGTCTGTGCAGGCAATTCCAGCAGCTTCCGGGCGGAACGATACAGGGTGCGGGCATCGCCGCCGGGGAAATCGCAGCGCGCGGTGCCGACATCCGGCATGAACAACGTATCGCCGACAAACAACGCGTCGCCAATCAGGTAGCTCATGTCGGCCGGTGTATGACCGGGCGTATGCAGCACCCGCCCCTCCAGTTTGCCTACACGGAAGGTATCACCCTCCCGGAACAGGTGATCGAAGTCGCTGCCATCGGGCAGGAAGTCCCGCTCCAGGTTGAAAATGTCGCGGAACAGCTTCTGCACGTCGCGGATGTGTTCCCCGATCGCGAGTTTCCCACCCACCTGGTCGCGCACAAAAGGAGCCGCCGACAGATGGTCCGCATGGGCATGGGTTTCCAGTATCCAGTCCACCGTGAGTTGCTGGCTGCGAACGAAGTCCACCAGCCGCTGCGCACCCGCCGTGGAGGTGCGGCCGGACTTGTTATCGTAGTCCAGCACCGGATCCACTACCGCGGCGTGTCCGCCCGGCTCGTCATACACCACGTAGCTGAACGTCTCGCTATCGTCATCCAGAAATGCTTCCACAATCGGTTGCATGGACGCGGCCTCCTTTGGAATCAATCTACTTGCAAATATTATATATAAAAATATAATGTATTCAACTTAACTGTTCTGGCCTACCATGATGGAAGACACCGTACTGGACATTGCACGCATGAGAGTTGCGGCCGGCGAGGCGACCAGCCTGCTCCGCTCCCTGGCCCATGAAGACCGGCTGCTGCTCCTCTGCCAGCTCTGCGAGCAGGAACTCTCCGTGGGCGAGTTGGAGGAGCGTCTGGATATCCGTCAGCCTAGCCTGTCCCAGCATCTTGGCGTATTGCGCAGGGAGGGCCTGGTGGCGACCAGGCGCGAGGGAAAACGCATCCATTACCGCGTCGCCGACGAGCGCGCACTGGCCTTGCTGCAAACACTGTACGGCATCTTCTGCTCCGACGAGGAATCCCCGACATGACTATAGACTGGGCTGCATTCACACCTTGGTCCGCCTTGGCCGGCGGGCTGCTGATCGGCTGCGCGGCCGTGCTTTTCGCGCTGATGAACGGGCGCATTGCCGGCATCAGCGGCATCGTGGGCGGGCTGCTCCGGCCTTCTCCCGGAGACACCGGCTGGCGGCTGGCGTTCGTGCTCGGCATGCTGCTGGCGCCGCTACTCTGGCTTGCGTTCTCGACGTTGCCGGAGATCCGCATCGACGCCGGGTACCCGGTACTGATCGCTGCCGGACTGCTGGTGGGCATCAGCACCCGTTACGGCGCGGGCTGTACCAGTGGCCACGGCGTGTGCGGACTGTCGCGGCTGTCCCCGCGTTCTCTGGTGGCCACCCTGGCCTTCATGGGCACGGGTTTCCTGACCGTATTTATCGTGCGACATCTGATCGGAGGCTGATCCATGCAACGCACCCTACTCACCGCCTTTATTGCCGGGCTGATATTCGGCGTCGGCCTGCTGGTCTCGGGTATGGCCAACCCGGAGAAGGTACTGGGCTTTCTGGATCTGGCCGGCGCATGGGACCCGTCACTGGCATTCGTGATGGCGGGCGCGATAGCGGTCGGGCTGATCGGCTTCCGACTAGCGGGGCGGCGCGCCCAGTCACTGCTGAGCGAGCCCATGCACCTACCGATGCGCGGCGACATTGACAGTCGCCTGGTGCTCGGCGGGCTAGGTTTCGGCGTCGGCTGGGGCCTCGCCGGGTTCTGCCCCGGCCCAGCACTGGTTGCCTTGGGAGCGCTGGAGCTGAAAGCCCTGGTCTTTGTGGCCGCAATGCTGGCCGGAATGGCTCTGTTCGAGGTACTGGAACGGCGCCCCGGCAATGGCGTAGGGAACCGTTGAGGTGTTCCCGTTACCCTACGGCCAGTAGTGGGCGCAACCGTTCAGTTGGCGACCGCCCACCGTCAGCACGGCACGCATCGGGAAATGATGTCCGCTCATGACGTCCTGGCACGGCTGTGAGCGCACATCGAGCTGCACCGCCTCACCGTCCGCCTCGCCCTGATAGCGGAAACCGGGACTGCCGACGGCGCCGGTGGTCGTGACCTGCCGCAGTACCAGCTCACGGTCGCCGTAGTCCAATACCAGTCGGAGTGTGGGTTCATCGTCCCCGGAGACCTCTGCCAGCCAGCCGGGCTCCTGCCCCACGGCGCGCAGCAAGACACCCTGATCCCGCGCCTGCACCCACGGAGAGCGGGCCTCTGTCGGTGCACAGGTCTGCGGCTCGCCGCCGTCCACGACCAGCATGGCCTCATCATCCTTGCTCCAGAATTCGGTCCCCCCGCTGCCGGAATAACGGGCGCCGGAGGCAGCCACCCCGCGACGCAATTCCTCGTCACCGCGCGGCAGGCGTAGCAGCATCTGCTCATCCCCGGGAACAATCTCGACGCGCTCGTCTCCGCACTGGAAAGCCAGGCCGGCGGACTGGTCCGCATCCAGCGTTGGTGGCGCGGGCACCGGGGACGGCGGCGGGCTGGCCTGGCAGGCGGCCAGCGTCAGCGATGCCACCAGCACGGGTATCCAGGGCGATGAAAATGCGGGTATTCCGGCACGCGGCATGACGCCAACTCCCCACAAGGCTTGAGCACCCGGGCCAGATCCCGTCACCCAGGAAACCGGCCCTTAGGCTTCCGATAGTAGCATCTGTCGGCAACGATGCTGATGATCCGCCAATTTGGCCTGGATCAATGCGGAGGCGACTCGGGGCGTGGACGATACGGGAACCCCTGTTCGTAACCGTCGAGGTATACATGGCACGAGAAAAAGCCCATCTCCCCCTGGTCTACAGTTGTTCGGGATGCTCCAGCGCCGCACAGTTGACCAACCGTCTTGCCCTGCAACTGGACAGGGACGGCGAGGCACAGATGTCATGCATCGCCGGGGTGGGAGGTGATGTCCCCAACCTGGTCAGGCTGGCCACCTCCGGTCGGCCCATCCTGGCGCTGGACGGATGTCCGCTGGCATGCGTTCGCAGCAGCCTGGCACGCCACGGATTAACGCCCGGGCGCTACGTACAGTTGCAGGAGCACGGCGTGAAAAAGCGCTACGGCAAGGATGCGCCGCAGAGCGATGCGGAGCGTCTTTACCCGCAGGTGGTCAGGCTGGCACGCGAACTCCGGCAGTAGGATCAGTGGCCATGCCGCGGAGCGTGGCCCCCGTGTCCGCCCATGGGGTCCCCTCCCGGGTCAGCCGCCTGCAGCGTCTCCCAGTCCAGTTCGGCATAGGCCAGCAGCCTGCCGCCATGCGCATCGGCGAAGGATTGTGCGTCCTCCTGCCCGGAGAACGGGGCTGGCGAGTGTCCCATGGCACCGCGCCGCTGGTGGCCGACAACGTAGTACGCATGGCTGGCATCCACATAGGCCTCATCCGCAGGCTGATCCCAGTCGGTGCGGGAGAGGTCATGCACGTACAGCACACGGATGCGGGGGGCCGATTCCGGCTGCCATGCCCAGGAGAGCATGTCCCGCACCGAGCAGAACGGCAGCACACGGCCATCGCGCAGGCATGCCTGGGCCTTGGGACCAGGGTAGTGGTTGATGGTCATGCCGCACAGTGCGCAATCGTGATCGTCGGCAATCCGCACCGGGGAACAGGCAGCGGGATCTCCCGCGTCGCTGCCGCATCCCACCAGCTTGAGTGCCGGTAACACAGCCATCAGGCAGAGCATTTGACGTCGTGTCGCCATCGTTTGATCTCCCGGTATCAGGTGCGTCGCGCACTGAACAGCGCCGCCGCGGCAGTGAGAGGGACAAGAATCCAGGCCACCAGGATCCCCAGCAGCAGGGACAGCGGGTAACCCTGGTCCCCCATGACCGACAGCAGCCCGCTGGCAGCAGCGCTTTCCTCGAAACCGGTCAGATTGACCAGCCTGAACACATCGGTGGGATTCAGCATCAGCAGCACCCGGAACAGACCCGCTCCCACCTGACCCTCGGTGCCGACCAGCAGACCGAGCAGCGCCAGGTCGTAGACCAGCACGAACAGGAACCACACCAGCAGAGCGAGGCCAGCGGCGCGCGCCTTTTCCCGCGTGAGCACGCTGATCAGGTAGGCCAGGGCCAGAAAGACCCAACCCAGCAGCACTGCGCTGACGATAAACAGGCTGAAGGGACCAAACAGATTGCCCGGCGTGGCCTGTTCGGCAAACACCAGAATGACCAGCGCAGCAATGCCGAAACCCAGCACTGTGGACAGGGCCAGGATTGCGCCATGCCCGAGGAACTTCCCGGCCAGCAGACCGGTTCGACTGAGCGGATAGGTCATCAGCAGCAACAAGGTGCCCTGCTCTTCTTCTCCGACGATGCTGTCGTAGGCCAGCATCAGTGCAATCAGCGGAATCAGGAAAACCGCCAGGCTCGCAAGGCTGACTATCGTGGTAGAGATGCGGGTGAATCCGAGTTCGCCGGAAGCGGCGGCTCCGAACCATGCCAGGCCCACCGCCAGCAGGGCGAAAGCCAGCGTAATCGCCAGTACCCAACGGTTTCGCAGACCATCCCGGAATTCCTTGTTGGCCACGATCAATAGTTCACGCATGCGCCTGCCCTCCGTCCCGGCCCCGCGCATCGAAATGGGCATACAGGGCATCCAGGGTGGGAGATTCCACACTGATGTCGTTGAGGTCCCGCTCCTCGAGCAACGCGCGGAGCACCGCGATCTTCTCGGCTACCGGCGCCTTGAGACGAATACTGTCGTTCCGGCCATCGGATTCGATGGTCACGCCCCGGTCATCCAGGCGCTGGTGGAGCGCCCCGTTCAGGCCCTGGCCGCGCACATGGATCTGCAACGGCAGTCCGGCCTGCTCGCGTAGCGCCTCGATGGTGCCGGAGGCCAGCAGCCTGCCCTGGCACAGAATGGCGACGCGGTCGATGTGGCGTTCCACGCCCGGCAGCACGTGCGAGCACAGAATGACGCTGGTGCCGGCGGTGCGCAGGGTATCGATCATGGCATAGACGTCCCGCACCGCCATGGGGTCCAGGCCCACGGTCGGTTCATCCAGCAACAGCAGCCTCGGCTGGCCGAGCAGGGCCTGGGCCAGGCCCAGCCGCTGCCGCATGCCCTTGGAGTAGGTGCGCACGCGACGGTCGGCGGCATGGGCAAGCCCGACCTGCTCCAGCAGGCGGTTTGCTTCCGCGATCACAATCCGCTTCAGGCGGGTGAAGTAGTGCAACACCTCGCGCCCGGTCAGGCTGTCATAGAAGCTCACGTTTTCAGGCAGATACCCGAGCTGCAGCCGCAGTTCGCGGGCGCGGTTGCCGCGGGGGTCATGGCCCAGCACCGTCACCCGGCCGGCGGAGGGAGCAAGCACCCCCAGCACGAGTTTCATCATGGTGGACTTGCCGGCACCGTTATGGCCCAGGAGGCCCAGCACTTCGCCGGGCGCCAGACGCAGGCTCAGCCCTCTGAGGGCGTGCACGCCCCGGAAGCGACGCTCGACATTATCCAGTTCAACAATGGCATTCATCCCAGCCCCTCCAGTGAGCGGGTCGGCCGCATCAGCGGGGCGCTGTCTTTCACCCCCGACGGCCGCAAGATGGGAAACTCGCGCTGCACCCAGCGCAGCAACTGCACTGCGGGGCTGTTCATCAGCACCCGCGCCATGGGATAGGTCCACAACAGACGATCCACCGAGTCATTGGGCTCGTAGGCCTGGTCGCCAACGCCATTGCCGCCCAGATCCCAGCCCAGGTAGTCGCTCCAGTAGTTGCCACGACCCTTGTAGGACCAGTCCTGGCTGCGGTTGGCCACGTACATGACCTGGGTGCGGTTGTTGATGAAGTTGTTGCCGTGGATGCGGTTGCCCTCGGAGCCGGCGGTAAGATGAATGCCGATCTCGCTGTTGGCGAACACGTTGTCGCGGATCTGGTTGGACTGGGCGTTATAGATGAAGACAGCCTTTCCCTCGGACCCCAGACTCACGCCGTGCTCGATGCCACTGGCGCCGGACCAGCCCGTGACACCATCCACCAGGTTGTCGGACAGCGTGCTGTGATTGACAAAATTGAGCAGGAAACCGTAGTTGCGGTCACCGATCGAGCGATTGCCCGAGACCTCCAGGTGGTTGGACATCATCAGGGCATAGCCGCTGCGCGTGCGCGTGGTGTGGTTGTCGATGATCCGCCCGTGATGCGAATACATGTAATGGATGCCGTAGCGCAGGTCTGAGAACCGGTTGTCGCGAAACTCCACGTGCTGGCTGGTATCGATATACACGCCGTCGCGGGCATCCCGAACGGTGTTGCCGGCCACCAGCCCATCACGCACATTGAATAGCCGGATGGCATCACCCCGGTCCTGGGACCGCACCGCCGGGCTTCCGGAAATCCGGTTGTCGAGCACCCGCAGGTCTTCCAGGTGCCAGGCCCACACGCCGAAGGCGACCTCGTCCAGCGTGTTGTCTTCCACGTGCAGGCCATCCGCACCGCGGGCGCCATGCACGCCGGCGTTCATCGCGGTCAGGTTGAAGCCGGAATTGCGCAGCACCAGACCCTGGATGCGCACGTTCCGCGCCTCCACCCGGACCACATCGCCCTTCCCGCCCGCGTCGATGATGGCTCCGGGCTCACCGCGCAGCGTCAACGGCCTGTCAATGACCACGCCGCCCTGGTACACGCCCGGCGCCAGCAAGAGCACATCGCCCTCTGCGGCGGCATCGAGGTGCGCCTGCAAGGGCCCGTCTTCAGGTCCGATGCGCTGCGCGGCTGCCGCGGCATTCACCAGCAGCAGGAGCAGCATCAAACCCGTAAGAATCTGTTTGTACACGTTCGCCATCCCACTCAGCGGTGGGGGGGGCCCCCCCCCCACCGCTGAGTGGGATGG
>JAFIFV010000024.1 GCA_020831845.1 Ectothiorhodospiraceae bacterium | reverse complement strand
CGGGCCAGCTGAAAGTTAGTAAAGTCCGTCATAACCCGTGAGGAGACGGACGTGAAGAAGAAGCGATTTTCGGAAGAGCAGATCATCGGGATCCTGCGCGAGGCGCAGGCCGGGGTTGCGGTGAAGGAGCTGTGCCGCAAGTACGGTTTCAGTGATGCTACGTTCTATAACTGGCGCTCGAAGTACGGTGGCATGGAAGTCTCGGACGCGAAGCGGCTGAAGTCGCTGGAGTCCGAGAACGCGCGGCTCAAGAAGCTCTTGGCAGAGTCGATGCTCGACAATGAAGCGCTCAAGGCGGCGCTTTCGGGAAAGTACTGACCCCGCAGGCCAAGCGCCAGGCGGTGGCCGTGATGCGTGAACGAACGGCCATCTCCGAACGGCGCGCCTGTCGGCTTGTGGGGGTCTCCCGTTCGGTGGTGCAGTACGTGCCGAGAACCTGTGAGCAACGCGAGCATCTGCGTCAGCGCATCGTGGATATCGCCCAGGAACGGCGGCGCTTCGGTTATCGACGGATCCATGCGTTGCTTCGGCGTGAAGGAATCGCGGCCAATCACAAGACGGTTTATCGGCTTTACCAGGAGGCCGGGCTCACGGTCCGCAAGCGACGACGCCGTAAAGGTGTGGCAGTTGACCGAGAGCCGTTGGAGCTTCCGAGCGCACCGAATGAAGTCTGGTCCATGGATTTCGTCATGGACGCACTCCATGACGGCCGTCGATTGAAGGTGCTGACCATCGTCGATGACTACACCAAGGAGGCGGTGGATATCGTGGTCGATCGCAGCATTCCTGGCGCCTATGTGACACGGATACTCGACCAGGCGGCACGGTTCAGGGGACTGCCGAAAGCCATTCGCACCGACCAGGGACCGGAGTTCACGGGCAAGGCGCTGGATCAGTGGGCTTATGAAAACGGTGTACAGCTGAAGCTGATCCAGCCGGGCAAGCCGACACAGAACGCCTTCATCGAGAGTTTCAACGGTCGGTTTCGCGATGAGTGCCTCAATGAGCACTGGTTCAATAGTCCGCCCTGAACAACGCATAAGGCGTTGATGTGATGAAGAAATACGGCCAGGACGGAGGCCGGGAATTGCCAGTTTTGATAGAATTAATGCAGTTTTCCTGCAATTTCAGACGGTGATCATGGGCCCGAAGCAGCACTCCCGCACGCACCAGGACGATCTTTTCCGCCAGCGCCTGGAGAACCTGCTCGATCAGCGCCACCCGCTGGTTCAGTTGGCGCGGCGCATCCGCTGGGAGGCCTTCGAGGAGGAATGGGGCGGGCTGTTCGAGTCGACCACCGGGAGGCCGGCGACGCGGCCGCGGCTGATTGCGGGGCTGATGTATCTGCAGCATGCCTACAATCTCTCGGACGAGGCGGTGATCGAGCGGTGGGTGGAGAATCCCTACTACCAGTACTTCTGTGGCGAGGAGTACTTCCGGCACGATTTCCCGATTGATCCGAGCTCGCTGGTGCGCTGGCGTCAACGCGTTGGGGAGCAAGGCGTGGAGCTGCTGCTCGCGCAGACCGTGGAGGTGGCCCGCGGTAGCGGGCTGGTGAAGCGCCAGAGCCTGGAGCGGGTGAGTGTCGATACCACGGTGATGGAGAAGGCGGTGACCTACCCGACGGACGCCAAGCTCTATGCGCGGGGGTTGCGGCATTTGACGCGTCTGGCGCAACGCCATGGGGTGTCGCTTCGGCAGAGTTATGCCCGCAAGGCGCCGGAGGCGCTGCTGTTGGTCAACCGCTACGCCAAGGCGCGACAGATGCGTCGGAAACGCCGGGAGACTAAACGGCTGAAGACCTATCTCGGGCGTGTTTACCGGGATCTCAACCGTAAGCTCGGGGAGCATCCACAGGCCGTGCGCGATGCCTTCCGCGAACCGTTGGGGCGGGCCTGGCAGTTGCTGCGCCAGCAGCGCGGCAGCAAGGACAAGCTGCTGTCCTGGCATGCCCCGGAGGTGGAGGTCATTGGCAAGGGGAAGGTGGCCAAGCCCTGGGAGTTCGGTGTGAAGACCACGGTGGCGGTGACCAACCGGGAGAGCTTTGTCGTGGGCTGTCGGAGCCTGCCGGGCAATCCCTATGATGGCCACACCTTGCCGGAGGCGCTGGAGCAGGTGGAGACGCTCACCGGCGTGGCGCCCAGGCGCTGTTATGTGGATCGCGGTTACCGTGGTGCCGCCGTGCCTGGTGTTTCCGTCTACCGCTCCGGGCAGCGGCGCGGCGTGAAGACCCGGCAGCTCAGACGCGAACTCAGGCGTCGCAGCGCCATCGAGGCGGTGATCGGGCACATGAAGGTCGATGGGCGCATGGACCGCTGCCGGCTCAAGGGCGCGCTGGGCGATGCGTTGCATGCCGTGCTCTGCGCGGCCGGGCACAACATTCGGTTGCTGCTGCGGCACCTGGCGGTGCTTTTGCGGCTCATTGCGCAGTGGCTGGGCTGGGTGAATTCCCGGCAAACCACGCCATCGAGCCGACTGGCAGCGATTTCCGCAGCCGCCTAAGCGGCTTATTCAGAACGGACGAGAGCACCATGTAATCGCTGGACTTCGGGTTTTCGCTCTCGATCATCCGTACAAAACCCACTCATGCAGGGAGGCAACAAGGGTGGCAGTGACCTTGCCCCGGTGAATTGGACACAGTCATGCGGCCAGTTTCTCGAATTCTGCCGGTGTCCGAAACCCCAGCGCGGAATGCAGCCGCTTGCGGTTGTAGAACCGGAGGTAATCCTCGATATGGCTGATCAGCCCCGGTACCGAGTTCTGCATCCGGCCCTCGGTGACCTCGGATTCCGCTTTCAGGCTACCGAAGAAAGACTCCACGTGGGAGTTGTCGTAGCAGTACGCCCGGCGGCTCATGCTCTGGGTGAGCCTGTTGTCGGCGAGCAGCCGCTTGAAGCGGTTGGCGGCGTACTCGATCCCCTGGTGCGCTTTGTGTACTCAGGCGGGGAGCGTCAGTGCTATGGCCCGGCTGGCGAGGCGCGCGGTGGCCAGGAGCCGGTCAAGGTCATGCCCATGGCGTGCCTTGGCGGAGAGACCCACCATGGTGGTGCTGACGAAGTCAGTCAGACGTTCGGCCTCTTCGGGGTAACGCGCGGCGATGTAGACACGGATCATATCCTCTGCAGCGGCGTGGAAGACGCAGGCGGCCTCGCGTGCCGCTTGGTCGTTGCAACGGGTGCCTTCCAACACGAGACAGCCGGATGCGACGGGATCGGCTGCGTAGCGGCGAGCGGCCTCCTCCAGCACTGATGCAAGGCATTCGGCCACCGGCCGGTCAGGCCTCAGCAGGTCTTGAATGGGAATTGCGTCGGTGCCGGCATAGCGGTCGAGAACTCGGGCGTAGAGGCCAGCCTTGTTGCCGAAAGCGGCGTAGAAGCTGGGCGGGTTGATGCCGAGTACTTCGGTAACGTCCGCGACGCTTACCGCGTCGTAGCCGCGCGCGTGGAACAGGCGCTGAGCGGTAGCGACCGCGTGATCCGGATCGAATCGGCGGGGACGGCCACGGGGGCGCACTATTTTTTTAGTCATAACTACAAAATAATTTGACAGCGGCTTGAGAGATGTTAATGTAGCGCTCACTACAAAATACCTCAAGGATAATCTCATGTCTGCTTTTCAGAAAAAGTCCGTTCTGGTGCTCGGCGGCAGCCGGGGAATAGGCGCGGCGATCGTGCGGCGCTTCGCGTCGGAGGGCGCTGCAGTGGCCTTCAGCTATGCCGGGTCGCCTGAGGCTGCCGAGCAGCTTGCAAGCGAAACAGGTAGCACGGCAATCCTGACAGACAGTGCAAACCGCGACGCGGTTATCGAGTTGGTGCGCGAGAGCGGCCCACTAGACGTGCTGGTGGTGAATGCCGGGATCGCTGTTTTTGGCGACGCGCTGGAACAGGACCCTGACGCAATCGATCGGCTGTTCCGGATCAATATCCACGCGCCCTACCATGCGGCTGTCGAGGCAGCCAGGCAGATGCCGGAGGGCGGGCGGATCATCGTAATCGGTTCCGTCAACGGTGACCGGATGCCCAACCCGGGTATGGCGTCCTACGCGTTGAGCAAGTCCGCACTGCAGGGGCTGGCACGGGGGCTCGCGCGGGATTTCGGGCCACGCGGAATCACAGTGAATGTCGTACAGCCCGGACCGATTGATACCGACGCCAACCCGGCGGATGGGCCAATGAAAGAGCTGTTGCACGGCTTCATGGCCATCAAGCGTCACGGACGACCGGAGGAAGTGGCGGGGATGGTAGCGTGGCTGGCGGGGCCGGAAGCAAGCTTCGCTACCGGAGCCATGCACACGATCGACGGCGCATTTGGTGCCTGATTAAGGAAGCGCTGAAGTATTCACGCTATCGCGCTCGAGACCGGTTTTCGTTCGTGGCCAGGAGCAAGACGCCGCAGGTAGTGATTCTACCTGTGGTGGCTTGCGACACCGCCACGGGCGAAAACCGGCCGAGCCCCAAGTGTGCCAATTACCTCTCCTAAGCCCGTGCCTCCTGACAAAGCTCCCGGCCGAGTTCGGCTTTGGAGACGTAACCAGGCTGGGCCTCGACACGCTTGAGCCATGCACATACCGCCGGAAACCCCGCCAACTCGAACTCCGCCTCCTCGGCGATATGGGTATATGCGTACAACGCTATGTCCGCGATGCTGTAGCGCTCACCCACAAAGAACTCGTGCGCGCCAAGGTGCTGCTCCATCAACTCCAGCGCCTTGTAACCCGGCGCCCGCTTCTCTTCGAGCTTGGCCTCAGCTCCCGGCGGCCTGCCAAAGAAATAGATGATCGCGTGCGACGCTGCGATGTACGGCTCGTGGCTGTATTGCTCGAAGAACAGCCACTGCATGACCTGCGCCTTGAGCAGGCGATCTTCAGGTAAAAGCGGTGTTCGGTCAGCGAGGTAGCACAGGATGGCATTTGACTCGCGGAGGTAGACGCCATCGCCAGCCTCCAGCAGGGGCACCTTGCCCTGTGGGTTCTTTTCCAGAAACCAGGGCTCGCGTGTTTTCTTGGCGAAGAGGTCCACGTGCACCCACTCGTGGGGAAGCCTCAGTTGCATGAGCGCCAAGCGGACCTTGTACGAGTTTCCCGAGCGAATGTCTCCGTAGCCGTTCAACATACGACGTTCCTTCTTTCTTGTGGAGTCCAACGTTGACGCTCGAGCCGACCGTATTGGAATTGAAGCAGGATATTTGCACCTCCGCGGCGCTGCGCTTGCTTCTGGCGAGGCCGACCATGGCTCCTATAAGGTATCGAGCCACGCCCTGACCCCTTGCCTGCGGTGCCACCACAAGATTGCCGATACAGCATACGTCGCCATCCCAGCGATAGAAATTGGCGAATCCGACGACCCTGCCGTCCCGCTCTACGACGGTGGCGTTCGCACGCTGCTCAGCAGTCTTCTCTAGCTGGGGCGGCGTCAATGGATAGCGCGCCTTCGGATAACAATAGAACAGCTCGGCCGCGCTCTGCGGAAAAGAGCAGATCACGTCGAAGTCGCGCTGTTCCACTGGCCGATGTTGAAACATCGATTCCTCCGTCTTTGGGGCCCAACGTCTGTAGCTGCGGAAAATTTGTCCGACAGCCTACACTTGCTAGGCAACCTCATGACCATGCCCGATTCTGTGCCAAGCCTCTATGAACTCAGGCTGGTCGTATGAGGTTGGTTGGAGCCAAAACGAAACTCGACCGTCTTTTTCCCCTCGGTGAGCGAGATCCTTGACTTCGTCAGGAAGAAGAATAAACACATTTGGCTCTTTCGCCACGTTATTAACGATAATCCAAAAATCGCCCATGACTTTGTCGAGGGAGTTGCCAAGCGGTACCGGGTTGCGCTTAGAAAGGGCCTTGACTTGCACACCGATAAACTCAGTTCCTTCCTTGTTGTAGGCAATAATATCAATGCCCCGAGCGTTCCTTGTCGTTGGCATAACGTTCCAACCCATACACGATAACTTGTAACAAGCGTAATACATACCGATGTTGCCAGTTACCTGTGTTTCGAGCTTCATGCAGGATTCCTTAGCGCCTAACACCGCCAGCATGCGCGGCTACGGAATGGAGGCGAAGCCGCAATGTAGTAGACGTGGCCGTGCGTGGCTTGGTTATGTTTTGAGTCAACTCTCCAGCTTCAATTTCATTTCTAGCAGCGAACCTCGAAAGCCAAACTTCTCATATGCTCTAACAGCAGAATTATTTTCCACATACACGTCAAGATAGAAGTCAGTGACCTGTCGTTGTTGGCCCCAACTAACTAGATCTTGCAAGATCACCTTGTTTAATCCGAGCCCTCTGTACTGCTCCGCCACATACATGAAGCCCAAATACCCATGGTTGTCGTGACCCAAAGCAGGCTTTGAGGGGCGGACCTGAACATACCCTGTAGCGACAATGTCGCCAGAAACCTCTCCAACGACCAACCTGCTATCAGGATCAGAAATCAGCTTTTCGATGTCGTAGTAGTAGGCGTCTTTTTCTTTCAGAGACTCATTATACGGACGCTCAGCGTCAATCACTTTTTGTTCCAGTGCGACTAAAGAAGGATAGTCGGCAGTCTTTGCTTCCCTCAAAATCAGTCCATCTAAATTCATCAATACTCCAATCTCGGTATCTCGTCGCAAACATAACGCCCAGCTTTGCGGCGGCGTATGCGTGTCCGGCAGCAGCTGATTGTTATGTCAATTCTTCATCTACATAATCATCTTTTGGGCCACTATACTGCGAAATAACGAGACGTTGCCATCATGCGAACGTTCTTCGTTGAATTGATTGAAGGCGTGTGTAGCAGCCGCATATCCATCAAATAGATATCCCCTGTCCTACCCGCCATCTCTATGATAGAAAGCTCGATACCATCCACCTTGACACTTCCGCTAACGCCGTCACCAGTGAGTGCTGAGATAGCTTGTTTTTCTTGAGATTGGCTTTTTACTCGGTGTGAACCGGCTAAAGCAAGAGTTGCCCCTCCTTTGACAGATAGATTGTCCAGTAGGACAAACGCTTGCACGCCAGGGATGCCGCCCAACTGAAATTTGGAAATATCACGATGCCAGCCTAATCCGTCAAGACTCCAGTCAACTTGATGAGGTAAAGAAATGAGTAGCTGGCCCTCTTGACCTGACAATCTTTTGCTGGTCAATTGGCACATTCCGGAATATAGCTCTTTCGAAATAAGCCTCTCATTCAGCTTGGGGTAGTTTATCAACTGGCCTAACTTTACGGTCTGCTGGAAAACTGGAACATCTTTTAATTTTCGGGAAAGTGTTTTTCCGGCAGACCATATATTCAACCTCTTCAGCTCATTCTGCACATGAGCCTTCACAGGCTGGACCACACCTTTAGCGAGCGCACCTGGGATATAAAGCCAACCATTTTCAAGGAACAATGATTTTTGCTTTGGCGTCATTTCTAAACCTTCTGACTTTCTGTGACATAACGCCCAGCATAACCGGCGCGAGCGAAGCGAGCGTCCGAGTTGATGCTGTTGTTAGCCGCAGGCCTCGGAACGTGTTGCAACAATTGGCGCGCCCCTCGTAACAATGATGGTGTGTTCGTATTGAGCGGACAGATTCGCCGGATGACCAACGAGAGTCCACCCATCCTCTGCTTCGGTCACAGACGTGCTCTTCGTAGACAAAAACGGCTCTATGGCTATTACTTGACCAAAACGTAGCCGCCGTGTGTCATGACGATCAAAGTAGCTGACGATGCCCTCAGGTTCCTCGTGAAGACTCCGCCCGATTCCATGGCCTGCAAGGTTCTTGATCGTCTTGAACCCGTGCGACTTCGCAGTACGTTGGATAGCTTTTCCGATTCGGTTTATTGGGGAACCGGCCCGGGCTTCCGCTAGCGCGTGCTTTAAAGCCGATTGAGTGGCATGGCACAACCGTGCCTTAAGCTTGGTTACAGGCGGAACAACAATCGTGGCACCTGTATCAGCGAAATAGCCTTCAAACTCTGCGGAAACATCGATGTTGACGACATCCCCTGCCTGAATAATTCTTTTTCCCGGAATGCCATGCGCGGCCTGTTCATTGATACTAATGCAAGTTGCACCAGGGAAGTTGTAAGTCACTCTGGGTGCCGAGTTGGCTCCAAGGCTCTCTAGTAGCGCACCGCCCAGCTCATCCAACTCGGCTGTCGTCATCCCCGGCTGAACTGTGCTCAGCATAGTGTCGCGCACCTTGGCGACGATCCGCCCGGCATTCATGACCCCATCGATATCATCCTGACTTTCTATCGTCATATATCTACCTTATTTCTTTAGTTCTACGGCTAACAGTTAAGCATTTCTTCGCAGTGCACAGCATGGCGGAGAAATGCCTGTTGGACTGAGCCGCCCATCAGGCTGCCGCACGCTTTAATAGGGGTTTTGTATCTTTCGAAGCACTGCGCGCCGACTGGGTGGCTCGCTTGGAGCGGCTGTCGATCAGCGTATCGCCTGCGTTATTCTTCATGGCACAGTGGCCTTTCTCGTATCTTTTCCGCCAAACTAGCGTGATCACGTGCAGAAAGCCAACACGGGCACGCGCGCGACCTTGCCCCGCCTGCTCGAGGCTGATCCATCAGGCTTTGGCAACGCCGTGCTCAGCTCATCGTCGTACCTCGGTTACCATCCAGCCCGCTCGCCACTGCGGCGAGCGCACCGGGGCAACGAGCATGGCCACCTGCATTGGCCCAGACCGGCATGCCGGGCACATGGTGTCCGTGCGGCCATCGGCCGCCGACCCATCGTCATCGCTCGGCGCCGGCGCCGACAGCGCTGCCCGAATCTCTTCCAACCGCTGCCGCCGACAGCGATTGGCCAGAAAGCCGTAGTGGCGTACGCGCATCAGCCCTTTGGGCAGTACGTGCAGCAGGAACCGCCGGATGAACTCGCCGCCATCGAGCTGCAGGCGGCGGTTGCGCTGCCCGCTCCGGTAGTCGGTGTAGCGCAGCGTGCCCCAGGCGGCCTGGAACAGCAGACGGTGAAGCACCTCGGGGTGCAATTGCACCCAGCCGTTCAGTCCATGCGGCACGGTGAAGAAGCGGTTGGGATAATTTCCAATCTACCACCACCATACAACCTGATGGCGTCACTAATGTACGGCGCCGGGCTTCGCGTCAGCGAGACTGCGCGGTTGCGTGTCAAGGACCTGGATTTCAACCGATTCGTCTTGACTGTTCGCGACGGCAAAGGGCAAAAAGATCGCACCACCCTTCTGCCCCAGTCTTTGCAGCAGGCGTTGCAGGCGCGGATAGATCTGATTCGGGGCGAATTTCTCGCTGCCTCCGGTGCGCGACGAATTCCAGTCAGCCTGCCTTTCGCTCTTGCACGCAAGTATCCGAATGCGGGAGTAAGCTTGCAGTGGCAGTGGCTGTTCCCTGCCGACGGTGTCTGCCGGGACTCCGATGGCAACATTGTACGTCACCACGTACACGCCAGTAGCGTGCAGAAAGCGGTGCGCCATGCGGTAATGAGGTCCCAGATCACGAAGCCAGCCGGCTGCCACACCTTCAGACACAGTTTCGCCACCGAACTGCTACAACGAGGAACCGACATTCGCACAGTGCAGGAGTTGCTCGGTCACAAGGATCTGCGCACAACGCAGATATACACACACGTGCTGGGCCAGGGGTTCGCCGGCGTCCAGGGTCCGCTAGGATGAACGGACGTGCCATTCGATTTCGGGGGAGAACATGAGCAATACGCCAATTCGCATCGGGTTGATTGGGGCCGGCGGCAATATGCGTGCCCGCCACATGCCCGGGTTTCAGGCCATGTCCGGGGTTGAGGTGGTCACCGTGGCGAATCGCACGCCGGCGTCCAGCCGGGCTTTTGCCGAGGAGTTCGGGATACCGGATGTTGCGCCGGACTGGCGGGCGGTGCTGGATGATGATCGCGTGGATGCCGTTTGCATCGGCACGTGGCCTTACATGCACGCCCCCATCACCATCGCGGCCCTGGAGGCCGGCAAGCATGTGCTTTGCGAGGCGCGCATGGCGCTGGACAGCAGCGAAGCGCATCGCATGCTGGACGTGGCGCGCGCCCACCCCGGACAGGTTGCCCAGATCGTGCCGGCACCGATGACGTTCCCGTTCGACCGGACGGTGATGGAGATGATCGGCGCGGGCCATATCGGCGAGTTGATTGGGGTGGATGCGCGCATCGCCGCCGGCAGCGATTTCCCTGACTGGGATTCGCCTCCCCACTGGCGGCATGACCGCGTGTTCTCCGGCAACAACATCATGAGCATGGGCATCTGGTACGAATGCCTGATGCGCTGGGTCGGACGCGCCCGCTCCGTGCAGGCGGTAGGCAACGCCACCGTCAACCACCGCCGGGACGGCCAGGGGAACCGCGTTGCCATGACCATTCCCGATCACATCGACATCATCGGAGAACTGGAACAGGGCGGGCAATTGCGGCTGTGCGTCACCACCGTGGCCGGGCTGGCCCCGTCGCCGGTGGACATTCTGGTGTTCGGCACGGAGGGCACGCTGCGCCTGCATCAGCCGCCGGGCGGAGAGCCGGAGTTGTTTGCCGGGCGGCGCGGAGACAAGTCCTTGCAGCCGGTGAAGATCGATGCCGGAAAACGCGGGGACTGGCAGGTGGAGGAGGATTTCATCGCCTCCATCCGCAACGGCGAGCCGGTCACGCTCACCGACTTCGCCACCGGCGTCCACTACATGGAATGGACGGATGCGGTCACCCTCTCCCTGCGCGGTGCGGGACGGGTGTCTCTGCCGCTGGTGCAGCGGGGGCGCTGATCAGGCGCCTGGCGTCTCCTCGGCCTGAAGCTCTTCTGTCAGCCAGTCGAGAAAGGCCCTGACTGGTGGGTGACGGTCTCGGCCCGGCTTGCACAGTGCCGTGTAGCTGGCCCCGGGGATCTGCACCTCCGGCCGATAGGGGATCAGCAGGCCGTTGCGCACAGTATCCGAAACCAGGATGGAGCTTGCCAGCACCATGCCCTGCCCGGCGATGGCTGCCTGCAGCGCGTAGTTTTCCTCGTCGTAGGCGTGCACCGGTATGTCGTCCACGAACCAGCCCACATCAGCTGCCCTGCACCAGCGCTCCCACGCCTGATCGTAGAGCGTGGAATTGGGCCAGCGGACGGTCAGCAGCGCCATCGGTGGTTGCCTGCCGGAGGGCAGGGATTGCGGCGCGCAATACGTTCCGAAGCGCTCGGTGAGGCGACAGGCCTGGTGCAGGCCGGTGTATGGCTTGTCACCGTAGCGTATGGCGACATCCACGCTGGCGTCCTGCTGCAGGTCCAGCGGTGCTGGGGTGGTATCCAGCCGCAGGCTCAGCTCCGGATGGCGACGGTAGAACCGTCCCAGCCGGGAAACCAGCCACAGCGCGGCGAAGGAATGCGTGGTGGTGACGAGCAGCCCGGCGGGATCGGGCTGGGGCCGTAGCGAGTGGACGGTGTGGGAAATATCCAGCAGCGCACTGTGCAGGCTGCGGAAAAGCCGCTCCCCCGCCGCGGTGACTTCCACCCCACGGGCAACACGCCGGAACAGCGCCACGCCCAGTTGCTGTTCCAGCCGCCGAACCTGGTGGGAAACCGCAGTCGGGGTGACCGCCAGTTCCTCCGCGGCCGCCTTGAAGCTGTGCAGCCTGGCGGCGGATTCGAAGGTACGCAATGCCGCAAGAGGCAGGGAACCGAACATCGCCATTCCTCAAGATGAATTCATGTCATCCCGAATGACCAATAATCATTCGTGGACGCCTATTATCCTGATTTAGTGTCAGCTCTCCACATGACGGGAAGGAGAGTTGCCATGCAGTACGCGAATGAGACCGGATCGTTGCTGGTGCTGGTAGGCAGTCCGCGGCGTAACGGGAACAGCGCGACGCTGGCGCAGGCCGTCCAACGCGGTGCGGAGGAAGCGGGCAGCACCGTGAAGCTGCGCTTCCTGGACGATTACATCACACATTTTCTGCGGGACTGCCGCCGTTGCCGCCAGGGGGACGGCGGTTGCAGCATTCCCGACCGTTTCCAGAACCTGTTCCTGGACGAGTTTCTGCCGGCGGCCGGCGTGGTGTTCTGTTCGCCCATCTACTGGTACGGCTTGTCCGCCCAGATGAAGGCCTTCTTCGACCGCACCTTCTGCTATTACGCCGCGTCCTACCCGGGCGCCGATCGCGTGCTGGAGGCCATGGCAGGCAAGCAGCTGGGCTTGGTGCTGGCGGCGGAGGAAACCTATCCGGGCGCCGCATTCGCCCCTGTGCACCAGTTGCAGGAATTCACGCGCTACACCCATTCCCGGCTGGTGGGCGTGGTGCGCGGCGTGGGCAACAGTCGCGGCGAGGTGGCGCAGGATCCCGGCGAACCGATCCGCGCCGCGGAACGCCTGGGCAGCGAGTTCTTTACACGCGGCTACTCGGATTACCGGTTGGAGACGCCGCGCAACCCCCGGGTGTGGGGCAGCGGGAATACTTCAGCGCTTCCTTAACGCCCGCCGGACACATCCAGCAGCGCGCCGGTGCTGTACGAGGCCTCGTCGGAGAGCAGCCAGAGAATCGCCCTGGCCACTTCCTCGGCCTCGCCGCCGCGCTGCATCGGCACGTTGCCTTTCACCCGGTCCACACGGCCGGGCTCGCCCCCGCTGGCATGGATGTCGGTGTAGATGACGCCCGGCCGCACGGCGTTCACGCGGATGCCGTCACCGGCCACTTCCTTGGCCAACCCCAGCGTGAAGGTGTCGATGGCGCCCTTGGCGGCCGCGTAGTCCACGTATTCGTTTGGCGCGCCCAGCCGCGCCGCGGCGGATGAGACATTGACGATGGCGCCGCCGGCACCACCGTTGCGGGTGGACATGCGGCGCACGGCCTCGCGGGCACAGAGGAAGCTGCCGAAGACGTTCACGGAGAAAACGCGCTGCAGGCGCCCCAGGTCCATCTGCTCCACCGGCATGTGGGTTTCCAGCATGCCGGCGTTGTTCACCAGTGCGTGCAAGCCGCCACAGGTTTCGTCAATGTGGCGGAACAAGCGTGTAACGTCCTCTTCCCTGGATACGTCGGCGGCGACGGCCGATGCCGTTCCACCCGCCTCGGCGATGCTCGCTACCACCTCGTCGGCAGCCGCCTGGTTACGTACATAACTGATACACACCGTGTATCCGCTGGCGGCCGCCAGCCGCGCCGTGGCCGCACCGATACCGCGGCTTCCCCCGGTCACCAACAGCACCTTGTTCATTGGAATGTCTCCGTCCCGGACATCCCGATGCTATCAGCATGCGGCGCACCGCATCAGACGAACTCCACCTGCCGGCCCCACACCACCAGCACCAGGCAGCCCTCCGGGCTGCGAACCGTGTGAAGCGTGCCCGCCGGATTGACCACCACGCTGCCGGCCGGATAGCGGCCGTGTTCGTCCTCCTGAGCACCCTCCAGCACGAAAATGTGTTCGGGCGCCGGGTGGCGATGCCAGGGAACCTCGGCGCCCGGCTCGTAGCGCAGGTAGGCCGCGGCGGAGCCGCCCTCTTCCTGGTAAATCCAGGCGGCGTCGACGCCCGGGCGCAGCGGTGACCATTCCAGATCGGCAGGCGGCTGGTGCAGGCCAAGGGGCAGATGCAGGTTCGGTGCGTTCATGTCTCGGTCTCCGCGGTCAGCGCGGCGCTCAACTGCTGCAGCGTGGCGGTCCAGCCGACAATGCCGCCCTGGGCTGTCAGCATGTCCAGCGTCGCGCGTTTGAATTCAGGAAAATAGCTTTCGGTGCAGTCTTCCAGCAGCAGGCAGTCGTAGCCGCGGTCGTTGGCTTCACGCATGCTGGTCTGGACACAGACTTCCGTGGTGACGCCGGCAATCAGCAGATGGCTGATGCCGGTGGAGCGCAGGTAGTCATCCAGGCCCGTGGCGTAGAACGCCCCCTTGCCGGGTTTGCTGATGACCAGCTCCCCCTCTTCGGGCTTGAGTGCCGGCACGAAATCGTTGCCGGGTTCGCCTTCGACGAGGAGCCTGCCCATGGGCCCGACATCGCCGATGCGCAGGCTGGGGTCGCCACGCTCACGTTTGGCCGGCGGGCAGTCGGACAAGTCCGGCCGGTGCGCTTCCCGGGTGTGGATCACCGGCAGGCCCATGCCGCGGGCCAACTCCAGCAGACGGGCAACCACGGGCACGATGGCCTGCAGACGGCTGACGTCATTGCCCAGGGTTTCGCCAAAGCCGCCCGGTTCGATGAAATCCCGCTGCATGTCGATCACCAGCACCGCGGTGGCATCACGCCGGAAGGTAAAGGGATAGGGTTGTGCCTGAACGGTGTGCATCAGGCGTGGTCCCCCGCCATGTGCTTCCCGATGCTGCGCACCTGCGCCTGGTCCCGCGTGGTCTCGTACACGATGCGGCCCTCGTACATCACCAGGATGCGGTCGGACAGTTGCAGCACCTCATCCAGGTCTTCGCTGATCAGCAGCACGGCGGTGCCGTTGTCGCGCGCCTCCCGCAGCCGGTCGTGGATTTCCCGCACCGCCTTGAAGTCCAGGCCGAACACGGGGTTTGCGGCAATCAGCAGGCGCACGTCGCCGGTGAGTTCCCGTGCCAGCACAGCGCGCTGCACATTGCCCCCGGAGAGCTTGCCGATGGGGCTCTCCGCACCGGGGGTGCGCACACCGAACGCCTTGATCAGCTCCTGGGCGCGCTTCCGGCGCTGGCCGTTCCGCAGCCAGCCCATGAAGGAATACGGGGCGCGGTCGAAAACGCGGAACGCCATGTTGTCGGCCACGGTCATGCCCGGTACGCAGGCGTTGCGCAGCGGTTCCTCCGGCAGAATGGCCACGCCGTGGCGGATCATCTCCGAACGCCGGGCCCGGTAGGGCTGACCCTGAACGCTGATGCCGGTGTTCTCCGCATGCCGTTGCCCGGCCAGCACCTCCACCAGTTCCTTCTGGCCGTTGCCGGAGACACCGACGATACCGACGATTTCGCCGGCGCTCACCGAAAGCGACACATCCCGCACCGCCGGCACGCCTTCATCGTCCCGCGCCCGCATGCCGGAGATTTCCAGCACCGTTCTGCCGGCGCCGCGGGCGGCACGGCTCTCCGCCGCCGGCGGCTGGCGTTCGCCCACCATCAGTTCCGCCAGATCCTCGGTGGTGAGGTCGTCGGTGTCCCCGCCGCCCACGTAGCGCCCGGCACGCAGCACGCTCACCGAATCGGTGAACGCCTTCACCTCGCGCAGCTTGTGCGTGATCATCAGCACGGTCACCTCGCCCCGGCGACACATCTCCTTCAGCATGCCCAGCACTTCGTCCGCCTCGTTCGGCGTCAGTACCGACGTGGGCTCGTCCAGGATCAGGAACCGCCGCTCCAGGTAGAGCTGGCGCAGGATCTCCACCTTCTGCTTCTCCCCCGCCGCCAGGCTGGATGCGGGGGCGTTGAGCGATATCCGGAAGGGCATGCGCTGCATGAAGGCTTCCAGCTCCACGCGCGCCTGGCGCCAGTTGATGAACTGCGGCGTGTCGATGCGGGACATGATCAGGTTTTCGGCCACGGTCATGTGGGGCACCAGCGTGAAATGCTGGTACACCATGCCTACACCCAGCATGGAGGCCTCGCGCGGGCTGCGTACCTGCTGTTCCCGGTCGGCGATCAGGATGCTGCCCTCGTCCGGCTGCTGGTAGCCCACCACGCACTTCACCAGCGTGGACTTCCCGGCCCCGTTCTCGCCCAGCAGCGCATGGAAGCTGCCCGGCCGCACCTTCATCGACACCTGATCCATTGCGGTGAAATCACCGAAGCGCTTGGTCAGCGAGATCACCTCCAGGCCGCAGGCACGGCCCGTTGCCGGCGAGCCGGAAGCCGGCGCCCGGGGTTTCGGCGCGGGGGCCGATTCAACGGTCTGCGCGCTGCCTGGATGCTTGCTCATCGCTGGTCCCTCCCGAGAGGCTCCGATTTGCACCGAGTCACTGCAAGGCCTCGAGCAGCAGTCCCGAATTGCTGACGCTGCCGAACACGCCGCCCTGCATCTTGATCATCTGGATCGCGGCCCGGTGGTTGTCAGCATCGGTGGCGCCGCAGCAGTCCTCCAGCAGCACGCACTCGTAACCGCGATCGTTGCCCTCGCGCATCGTGGTGTGCACGCAGACGTCGGTGGTGATGCCGGTCAGGATCAGGTTGCGGATGCCCTGGTTGCGCAGAATCAGATCCAGGTCGGTGGCGCAGAAGGAGCCCTTGCCGGGTTTGTCGATGATCGGCTCGCCGTCCAGCGGGGCAAGCTCGGGAATGATTTCCCAGCCCGGCTCCCCCCGCACCAGGATTTTCCCGGCCGGGCCGGGATCACCGATGCCGGCGCCGATCTGGCGCGACCGCCAGCGTTTGTTGGCGGGCAGGTCGCTGAGATCCGGCCGGTGCCCCTCGCGGGTATGGATGATGTGGAAACCCCGCTCGCGCATGAACGCCAGCGTGCGGCGGATCGGCTCCATGGGCGCGCGGGTCAGTGACAGGTCGTAGCCCATCTGGTCCACGTAACCGCCCTTGCCGCAGAAGTCCGTCTGCATGTCGATGATGACGAGGGCTGTGTTCTCCGGTCGCAGATCGCCGTCGAACGGCCAGCGGTAGGGGTCTGCATCGATGTAGCGTTCGCTCATGTCTGAATCTCCGTTGTTGCCGGCTCAGCGGGCGACGCTGAGTTCGCCCGGTGCGCCCCGCAGGGTGCGGAACCGGGAACAGGCAATGATCATGATGACGAGGGTGAGCACGTAGGGCGCGGCGTTGAACAGGTAGTAACCCCAGCTCACGCCCACGGATTGCAGTGCCGGGCCGATGGCCCCCGCCGCGCCGAACAGCAGCGCGGCCAGCATGCAGTACACCGGGTGCCAGCGGGCGAAGATCACCAGCGCCACCGCCATCAGGCCCTGGCCGCTGGACAGGCCCTCGCTCCAGCCGCCGGGGTAGTACAGCGACAGGAAGGCGCCGCCGATGCCGGCCATGGCACTGCCCACCATGGTGGCGAGGATGCGCACCCGCATCGGCGAATAGCCGGCGGCGCGCGCCGCCTCTTCGTTGTCGCCCACCATCCGCACCACCAGCCCCCAGCGGGTACTGCGGAAGAACAGCACCATCAGCGGCGCTAGGATGACGCCGATGACGAACAGCGCATTCACGGACAGCGCGGACTGCACGGCACCGGAACTGCTCCAGAAACCCAACGGCACCGCCGGCAGGCGTGGCGCCGATTCCTGGATAAACGGCTTGCCCAGATAGAACGCCAGCCCGACCCCGAACAGCATGATGGCGATTCCCACGGCAATGTCGTTCACCCGCGGCAGGCTGCACAGCACGCCGTGGATCAGGCCCATCAGGCTACCCACCAGGGCGGCCATCAGCACCCCGGCCCAGGGGTTGCCGGTGATGTGGGAAAAGGCAAAGCCGGCCAGTGCACCCATGACCAGGCCACCTTCCAGGCCCAGGTTGATGCGGCCGCTGCGTTCGGTCAGGCATTCCCCCAGCGCCACGAACAGAAACGGGGTGCTGGCGCGGATGGCGCCGGCCAGGATGGCCAGCGGCACGCCCCACCAGCCCAGCGCCTCGGCGACGCCGGTCAGTTGCTCCTGCAACACATCGGTCTGCTCTTCCATCAGACAGCCTCCCGGGGGCGCAGCAGTTGCGGCATGCGAAGGCGGCCCTGAATGGCTTCGCTGGCCAGCACGCAGAGGAAGGCAATGCCCTGGAACACCACCAGGGTGGCGTCGGGCAGGTCCATACGGCGCTGGACCACGCCGCTGCTGGCTTCAAGGCCGCCCAGGAGAATCGCCACGGCGATGATGGCCAGCGCATTCTGGCGGGCGATAAAGGCAACGAGGATGCCGGTGAAGCCGTAGCCCACGGCCAGCGAGCTGTTGGCCGCCCCATGCACGGCCGCCACCTCCACCGCCCCCGCCAGTCCGGCGGCGGCACCGCCCAGGCCACAGGCCAGCAACAGCACCCGGCCCACCGGAATGCCCGAGAGCTTCGCGGCCTGCGGGTTGCCGCCGATCATCCGTGCGGCGAAGCCGAAGGTGGTACGGTTCACCAGCACCCAGCACACGATGCAGGCCACCACTGCGAAACCGAAGCCCCAGTGGATGGTGGTGCCCGGGATCTCGCCGATCATCACGTTCCAGTCCAGCGGAAAGGTGGAGGGGTTGTTCAGACTGGCGGGATCCCGCAGCGGCCCTTCCACCAGATGATTCAGCACGGCGATGGCAATGTAGGTAAGCAGCAGGGTGCTGATAGTCTCGTTCACCCCCCGGTAATGGCGCAGCGCGCCCGCCAGCGCGATCCACAGGCCACCGACCACGGCGCCGGCCAGTAACAGGCCCACCTGTGCACCCAGCGGCGGCAGCCAGCCCTGGAGTGCCAGGCCGGCCAGCGCCGCACCCAGCCCGCCCAGCACCAGCGCACCCTCCGCCCCGATGACGATCAGGCCCAGCTTCGCGGTGATGGCCACGCACAAGGCGGTGAGCATGATGGGTGCGGCCCGCTGCATGGAGTTCTGCCAGGAGAACCAGCTACCGAACGCGCCGTCGTAGATGTTGCCGAACACGGCGGACGGGGAGATTCCCTGCACCAGCAGGAACAGGCTGAACAGGACACAGGCGGCCAGCAGCGCGAGAACCGGCGGCACCGCCGCCGATCCCGCCCGCCTGGCATGCAAGAACAGAGTGCCAGCTTGCATCGCCGCTTAGTCCCGCACGCCTTCCACCAGCCAGTCCATCTGCTCCAGCCAGGTGTCGCGCTGCTCGTGGGATTCGCCCTCGGCGATCACCGTGTTGCCCTGGTTGTCGTTCAGCGGGCCCTCGAAGATGACGAAGTCACCCTGCATCATCTTCTCCTTCACCTCATCGGCCTGGCGCCTGGCGCCGTCTCCGACCATGGAGCCGTAGGCGGAAGGCTGCACGAAGCCCTCGGCCAGGCCGCCACGCAGGAAGCGGGACGGCGTCTCCCCGGCCATGACGTCTTCCACGATGCGCTTGTACGGGGTTTCCCACTTCCATTCCGCCCCGATGAGGTAGCGGTTGGGCGCCAGCCGGGACTGATCGGCGTGGTAGCCGCAGACATACACGCCGCGGGCCTCGCAGGTTTCCGCGATCACCATGGGGCTGTCCACGTGGCAGGTGATGACGTCCACCCCCTGATCCGCGAGGCCGTTGGTGGCCTCCGCTTCGCGCACCGGCAGGTGCCAGTCGCCGGTGTAGATGACCTGGACCCGGATATCGGGGTCCACCGAACGGGCGCCCATGGTGAAGGCGTTGATGTTGCGCAGCACCTGCGGGATGGCACGGGCGGCGATGAAGCCAAGGCGCTTGCTGCGGGTCATGTGACCGGCAACGATGCCGTTCAGATACTGGCATTCGTCGATGTAGCCGAAGTAGCTGCCGGCGTTCTCCGGGTGGCTTCCTTCCTCGTAGAGCCCGCCGCAGTGCCGGAACAGGATATTGGAGTTACGGCCGGCCACCCGCAGCACGTGCGGGTCGTAGTAACCGAACGAGGTGGGGAACACCAGGTTCACGTCGTCCAGGTTGATCATGCTTTCCATGGTCCGCTGGACGGCGATGGTCTCCGGCACGTTCTCCTCCTCCAGCACCGTGACACCGGGGAGATCGCGCAGAGCGCGGGCGCCCGCGGCATGAGACTGGTTGTAGCCGTAGTCGTCACGGGAGCCCACGTAGATGAAACCCACCCGCAGTTCGCTGGCCCGGGCCGGTTTGCCCAGCCAGATGCCCGGGAACGCCGCACCCAGGCCGGCAACGCCCATGCCCTGGATGAAGCGGCGGCGGGAGACATTGGTTTTATCGCTCATGGTATTTTCTCCAAGGAATCAAGACAGCAGTTGAAGTTCTTGCCCACCCTCGACTGTGCCGAGGTTCCGGCCTGGCGCCGTTGCACCGATGCGCGGTCGCTTGCAAGACGGAAGCCAAACCGCGGCAACGCGGGGAAACCCTTGTGTGGCCTCGTCTGCACGCATAGCGCGGCACCGGGCCCTGGCCGCTCGGTTGCACTGCACAAGGGAAATAGTGAGCTGTCACGCACCAAACCAGTGCGTGACAGTGTTCTGGTATACGAGGGTCCGGGGCGGCACGATCAGCCCCGGTAGGTCCGCTCCGGCACGGGAAAGCCGCAGGATGTACCGTCGGTGACACGCACCCGGTCCTCCCAGGGCAGCCGGTAGCGCTGTTCGACCATGTCGTGCATGTAGGTGTACGGGCAGTCCTGCGCACCGCCCTTCACCGCCACGTAACCTCGATGGCCAAACTGGTAGATGTTGTTCTCCACGCCCCAGGTTTCCCGCGCCTCGTCCACCAGGTCCGGGCGCACCTCGGCGGTGATGATCTCGTCCGCCAGGCCGTTGCCCTCCACCAGCGGCACGCCGTCGAAGTTCACGATCATGCCCTCGCCCATGGAGTTGAAGGTGCCGTCCGTGCCGGCCAGGCAGACGTTGGCGGTGACCATCAGGTTGCAGAAGGCATTGGCCTGGTTGGTGATCTTCCAGGAATGACGGATGGGCGCGGTGTAGCCGGCGGTGCGCAGCATGATGTTGGCACCCTTGTAGGCGCACTCCCGTGCCATTTCCGGGAACATGCCGTCATGGCAGATGATCAGCGCCAGCGTGGAACCGTTCGGCCCCTCGCAGACCGGGATACCCAGGTTGCCCGGCTCCCAGGGCTCCACCGGTACCCAGGGGTGGAGCTTGCGGTAGAACAGCTTCACCTCGCCCTGGTCATCGATGATCAGCCCGGTGTTGTAGGGCATGCCGTCCGGGTTGCATTCCATGATGGAAAAACAGCCCCAGATGGCGTGCTCGCGGCAGGCGGCCTGGAAGGCCTGCACCTCGGGGCCGTCGGCCTTGCACATGATGGCGGGATCGGTGTTCATGGACAGCCCGTGCAGGCAATATTCCGGGAACACCACCAGATCCATGCCGGGAATCTGCCGGCGCGCCTTGCCCACCAGATCGCAGACGCGGCGTGTCTGCGCGGCCAGTTGCTCCGGGGTTTCCACGTTCGGCAACTGGAGCTGCACCATTCCCAGCACCACGCCGTTGTCGGATTTGTTCAGTCCGCCCAGACCACTCATCAGTGTGCTTTCCTCGTCGATTGATTTACGGAAGGGATACGGGGTCAGCCGGCCTTGCGCACCGTCTTGGATTTCTTCATCAACAGGTGCTCGCCGGAGGTGACCGGCTGGTAGAGCGCCGGGCGGTCCGGCCCCTGGCAGCTGGGCAGGCACTCCACCACCGCGTCGGCATTGGGCTGGTGGAAGAAGATCAGGGACATGCGTTCCCGGTGCGCCTCTTGCCGGGGCGGATTGGCCACGCGGTGCAGGGTCGAAACCCAGCGGTCGTTGGTCCACTGCGCCATCAGATCGCCGATGTTGACCACGAAGCAGCCCGGCTCCGGCTGCACGTCGAACCACTGCCCGTCCCGGAACACCTGGAGACATCCCGGGGCCTGGGTGGGCGCAACGATGGTCAGGGAGCCGTAGTCGGTGTGAGCGCCGGCGCGGAGCTGGCCGCTGGCGGGCGCATCCGGCTGGGCGGGATAGAAATTGGCCGACATGGCGGAGATGTGCCGGTCGATGCTGGCGGCGAAGTAGTCCTCCGGCAGGTCCAGCGCCACCGCGAAGATGCCCATCAGTTCCGCGGCCAGGGATTCCATGCTGCGGTAGTAGGCCTGCAGTGCCAGGCGGAAGTCCGCCGGCTCGGCCGGCCAGATATTGTCGGGGAAGAAGGTGTCGCGGAACCGCCTGTGGTAGGCGTCGTCCGGCGTATCGAAAGGCCCGATGGTGAAGCGCTCGAACAGATCCGGCGGCGTGTCCTCGTCGCGGCTGTAGGCCAGCGCCGTATTGCCGATGCCGTAGTAGCCCCGGAAGCGCTTGTCCTGCGGCGCATACGTCCGCTTCCGCTCGGACGGCAGGTCGAAGAAAGCGCGCGCGGCCTGTTGGGCCCGCTCCAGCACATCCTCGTCCACGCCGTGCCCGCGGATCACCAGGAAACCGATGTCGCGGCAGGCGCGATCCACTTCCGAAGCAAGCTGCCGGCGCTGCGCTGCGTCTCCGCTGCGGAAGCGCTCGACATCAATGGCGGGGATTACAACGTGCTCCACAACACCTCCAAGGATGGAAATACGACTCCAGCCTAGGCCGATGGAGCAGTGCCTACCAGCAACAATTCGGCACTATAGCGATGCCGAAAAAGCATCACTGCCACGCGGCCTCTGGCGACTGCTGCGTGTCTCTGCCAGCCGCGCTACGACACCAGGCTTTCCAGCGTTGCCCGCATGTCTTCCACCACCATGGCGGCGGCCACCGGCAGCGTGCGGCTGCGCTCCGCGCACAGCACCAGCTTGCCGCTGGCCAGCCCGCGCTCCTCCAGCGGAATGGCCACCAGGCCGGAGCGTTCCCCGGGCGGCGGAGCCCCCATGCTGATCTGGAAATAGACACCGCCGGTCCGCATGACGAAATGGCGCATCAATTCATAGGAATTGGACTCCAGACTGGGTTCCAGCCGCAGCGAACGCTTGGACAGGAAAGCGTCCAGCAGCGCCCGGCCGCCCAGGGAACGGTCCGGCACCGCCAGCGGATATTCCACGCATTCCGACAATCTGACCGAGCGCCGGCCTGCCAGCGAGTGGTCTTCCGGGACGAATGCGCAGAGCCGCTGCTCGATCTCGGCCAGATAACGCAAGTCGGCATCCGGCGCCGGGTTGAACACCAGCCCGAGGTCCGCCTCGAAGCGCTTGACCCGGGCCACCACCTCGTCGCGCCCGCAGATGACCGTGCTGAAGGCGACCTTGGGATGCTCGCGCTGGAAATCGTGGATCACCGCAGGAAGAAAATGCGTGGCCAGGCCCTCGATGGCCGCGATGCGCACCACACCTCGCCGCAGGCCTTCCAGGTCTTCAATTTCCGACTGCACGCGGTCCACATCGGCAAGCGCCCGCCGCAGGTAGGCGACGAACAGTTCTCCTGCGGGGGTCAGCCGCACGCCTCGGGGCAGCCGTTCGAACAACGCGGTCCCGATCTCCGCTTCCAGGTCCAGAATGCGGCGGTTGACGGCGGACGAGACCACGTTCAGCCGTTCGGCGGCCTTGCGGATGGAGCCGGTCCGGGCCACCGCGTCGACGTAGCGCAAATACCTGACATGCTGCATGGAGGACTCCTGATGTGATGCCGTTTCGGCATCACTCATAGCACAAATGGATGCTGGTCACGAACACATCGCTTGCCTAAGGTCAGCGGTATGCCGTGATGCAACACGGCCTCACATCGCACCCTACGGAGAATCAACCATGACATCCTTCAAACAATTCCTGCGTTGCAGCGCGCTCGGCCTGGTGGCCACGCTACTGCTCGCGGTGACGTCCACAGCAGCGGCCGACCGCCAGCTCCGCTTCACTGCGAACTGGGTGTTCGAGGCCTCCAACGCGCCGTTCCTGCTGGCCGTGGAACGCGGCTATTTCCAGGAGGAAGGCCTGCGCGTCACGGTGGATGCCGGTGAAGGTTCCTCCGCGGTCATCACGCGCATCGCCAGCGGTGCCTATCACTTCGGCTTCGGCGACATCAACACGATGATGGAATTCAACGCCCGCCATCCCGAAGAACAGCAGCGCATGGTGTACATGATCTACAACCGGCCGCCCATGGGCATCGTCACGCTGAAGGGCAGCGGTATCGAACATCCGAGGGATCTGGAGGGGCGTCGCGTCGGGGCGCCGGCGAATGACACCGCCTACCGCCTGTTCCCGGTGCTGGCAAACGCGCTGGACATGGATCAGGACCGGGTGCGTTTCGAGAACGTCTCGCCCAACATGCGGGAACCGCTGCTCTATCGCGGCCAGGTGGACGCCATCATGGCCTTCCCCCCGAGTTCCTACGTGAACCTGCTGGAACTGGGCGCAGATCCCGACGACATCCGCATCATGTACTACACGGACTACGGCGTTTCCATGTACAGCAACGGCGTGATTGTCCCGGCCCGGATGATCGAAGAAGAACCGGAGGTGGTGGAAGGCATCGTCCGTGCCGTACACCGGGCCTGGATGGACACCATCGAAGACCCCGAGGCGGCCATTGATGCGCTGGTACGGCGCGACTCCCTGATCGACCGGAATCTGGAAATGCAGCGCATGGCGTTCTATCTGGAGCACCAGATTCTCACCGACGAGGTGCGCGAGCTGGGCATGGGCGCGGTGGATGCGGAGCGCCTGAAGGAGTCCATCGATGTGGTATCCGCCGTGTTCGAGGTGGGCAACCCGCCGTCCCCGGAGGAAGTCTTCGACGCCCGCTTCCTGCCCCCGCTCGAAGATCGCCTGCCGCAATAAGGACACCGGACCATGCAGACGCGAATCCACCGCATTGCCGCCGCTTCGCCGGATGACACCAGCGGCCTGACGGCCGCCATCCAGGACGGGGAGATACGCGCCGAGCACGTCATAGCCGTGCTCGGCAAGACAGAGGGCAACGGCTGCGTGAACGACTTCACGCGGGCCTTCGCCACCCGGACGCTGACCGCGCTGTTCGCGGACGCGCTGGGCGCCTCCACCGCCGAAGTGACGGAGCGCATTGCCTTCGTCATGTCCGGTGGCACCGAGGGCGGCCTCTGTCCCCACTGGCTGGTGTTCGAGGTGGACCCCAACGGCGGCCGGGCCGCCGAGGGCTCGCTCGGCCTGGCCGCCGGCATTGCCTTCACCAGGGACTTCGCACCGGAGGAACTGGGCCGGATGGCACAGGTCGAGGAAACCGCCCGGGCGGTAAAAGCCGCCATGGACAGCGCCGGCATCCGCTCGGTGGACGATGTGCACTATGTCCAGATCAAATGCCCGCTGCTGACCGCCGCACGGGTGGAGGACGCCCGCAACCGGGGCCAGTCCGTGGTCACCGCCGACACCTACCGCTCCATGGGGTATTCCCGCGGCGCGTCCGCACTCGGCGTGGGGTTGGCGCTGGACGAGCTGGCACCTGCGCGGCTCGGCGACGAGGTGATCTGCAGCGACTTCGCGCTGTATTCCACCCGCGCCAGCACCTCCGCCGGCATCGAACTGCTGCGCAACGAGATCCTGGTGCTGGGTAACGCCAAGGGCTGGGACCCGACCTATCGTATCGGTCACGACGTGATGGCGGACGCGCTGGACGTGGAAGCGGTGGATCGCGCCCTGGAACGGGTGCCGAGCAATGGCGAGGGCGTGAGCGTCGCCGATGTGGCGGCACTGCTGGTCAAGGCGGAACCCGCCACCTCGGGGCAGATCCGGGGCCAGCGTCACGTCATGTGGGACGACAGCGACATCCATCCCACCCGGCACGCCCGCGCGCTTGTGGGCGGCGTGCTGGCGGGGCGGCTGAAGGATACGCGGCTGTTCGTCTCCGGCGGCGCGGAGCATCAGGGCCCGGATGGCGGCGGGCCACTGGCGGTCATTGTTCGCCAGTAGAGTCTTTTAAGGAAGCGCTGATTCCCCCCCGAATCAGCCGGACCACGCTGGATTCGCCCTGATGAAACGTGCTGTTCACCACCGCGATGTCACCAGACTCGTTCACCGCCAGCTTGCGCATCAGCAGGCCCTGCAGGCTGCCGTTGAAGCCCGGCCCGGTATCGCCGACGCCGGGTACGGTTTGCGAGGAAACGAAACGCTCGCCGCCGTCCCCTGACCAGGCCAGCCCCAGGCCCCTGGAGCGCTCATCCAGCGAGGGAAACCGTTCCCAAAGTACGTACACCGCATCCCCGGCAACCGCCAGCGCCGGAAAGCCAAGGCTGTCCTGGCCGTTCTGCTGGGAGGCACCCAGCTCCCGGGGAGGGCTGAATTCGCCATCCTCTCCAGCCCGCGTGTAGCGGATGTGGGCCCGCTGCCAAAGCCCGTCCGGGCTCTCCGCATACGCCAAGTGAATCCGGTTCTCGTCATCCACCGCCAGCACTGGCGCATCCGAGTGGCCATCGCTGGCGATGACCTTGACGGGTGTGCCGAAGGACTCGCCGCCATCCTCCGAGACCGCGTAGTGAATGTCCGCCGCCATGTCCTCGCCCACCGTCCAGGCCAGGTGCACGCGACCGTCGGCGCCCACGGCGACGGATGGGGCCCGCGCAGGGGGCTCTCCCTGGAGGCCGGCAACGTGATGGGGTGATGAAAACGCGTGGCCGCCATCGCTGGAGTGGCTGACGCTCAGCCGGCCCTCGTATTCGGTCCAGACCGCCCAGAGGGTACCGTCGGGGCCCTCCGCCAGGTCCAGGCTCCCGTTATCCCAGCGCTGGGCGGTCAGCCGTCCCTTGCCGGCCCCGTGGTCGGTGTTCGACAGGTTCTGCGGCTCGCTGAAGGAACGGCCCGCGTCGTCGGAACGGGCAAACAGGATCTCGCCGCCATGACTGCCGCCGGAGAAGAGGATCTCCTGCCAGAGCACGTAGACCGTGTCCGCATCCCCGGCTGCCGTGATCACGCGCGGCAGCCACGAGAACGTATCGCCGCTGCGGGACACATTGACCGGCTCGTCCAGCAAGGCGTCGCCGGAGGCATCGTAGCGCTGGAGGAAGACGTCCTGCCGTGCCTGATCGACCCAGACCACGGTGGCGACACCCTCACCGTCCAGGGCCACCGAGGGGTCGTCCACATAGCGGAAATCCGACTCGTTCATCCGCCACTGCCCCATGTGGGCCTCGCCGGAAGCCACTTCCAGCGGGTCCTGCCAGTCGATGGTCTCCGCTCCGATCGGCGACACCGGACAGAACGCCAGAACCGCAAAGGCGCTTGCCCGTAGAACCGCGCCGGGCGCCGACATCCCACGACCACTCACCCTATCACTCATCGGTCGATAACCTCCGTTGCCGCTGCAATCGACGCGAAAGCCACACTCCCAGCCAGTGTAGCAACGCGCTTCCTGCTGGACGGAACCCAGGGCCGCCCACCCGCGTAATCATCATCAAGCACGCCCGGCGCGAACTACACTTGAGGAAACGCTCATCATCAGGAGATTGATACACATGGCCAAGAACCACGGCCCGAGCATCAAGGACGATGAGCAGTACGAACGGCTTCGGGAACAGGGGCACTCGAAGGAAAAGGCGGCGAGAATTGCCAACACCGACCGCACCAAGGCGGGAAAGCGCGGCGGCGAAGCACCGCCCTACGAGGAATGGACGGTCAAGGAGCTTGGGCAGCGCGCCAGGGAGATCGGCATCCGGGGCCGCACCCGGATGAACAAGGAAGCACTGATCAAGGCCTTGCGCCGGCACTGATAGGCGCGCCTGGCGGCATCGCCTAACCGCCGGCCTGCCCCTCTCCCCCGGGCTCCGTGGCGACACCCGCTGCCCGCAGCAGCGTTTTCGCGGCTTCCCCCGCCGCTCGGCCCGCTTCCGGCCTTCCCTGTACCAACGCAGTGGTAATGGCGCCTTCCACCAGGACCATCAACTGCAAGGCCAGCAGACCAGGGTCGGGCACGCCCAGTCGTTCCAGTTGGGCTTCGAACCATGCCTGGCGTTCCCCCTTGTAGGCGGCGGCCACACGACGCGCCGGATGCGCGGGGTCGGCCAGTTCGGCAGCGGCATTCGCGAACGGACAGCCACGAAAACCGTCGCTTTCCAGCCAGCGCCCCAGCCAGTCGAAGGCTTTCAGGATCTGCTGATCGGGGGGAGCGTCGGAATCAGGCACCGGCGACGCCCGTCTCGCCAGATATGCGGCAATCAGCGCGTCCTTGGAGGGAAAGTGGTTGTAGAGCGTACGTTTGCTGATGCCGGCATGCGCGGAAATGGCGTCCACCCCCACCGCCTGGATCCCCTGCTGGTAGAAGAGTTGATCACAGGACTGCAGAATCCGCTGCCGGACCGGCACCCTCTGTTTCTCCGCCTTCCGAGTCGTCATTCCACCCTCGCCCCGCTGGTCGCGCCGGCCATTATCCCGTCTGGAGGATGCGCTTGCCAACGAAAGGTAAACAGATCGGTGTTGCAGCTTGCACTTTTTTCGTTCAGCATGAAGTACACCGATCTGTTTACATCAAGGGTGAACACCATGCCTTCGGTAACTTCGTCTCAAGTGGAGCGCGTGCGCGCCACAGTGCAATCCATGCCGATAGCGTGCAATCTCGGCCTGAAGTTCCTGCGACTCTGCGCCGGGGAGGCCGATGTGGAAATTCCGGTCCAGGAAAGCTGGAGCTACCGGCCCGGTCATCTTCAGGCCGCAGCCGTCTTCGCCGCGGCGGACTTTGCAGCGGTAGCGGCGGCGGGCACCCTACTCCCCGCGGGAGCCGTCAATGCCACGGTGGATGGCAGCCTGAAGCTGCTGGCGCCGGCAACAGGCGCGCGCCTGATCGCCCGGGGCCGTGTCGTCCATGCCGGGAGCCGGACCACGGCCTGTGCGGCTGACGTTTACGCCGTGGGCGAGGACGGTACCGAGACGCTATGCGCCACCTTCCTTGGCAGCGCCCGCAACCTGGCACCACGGGAGACACAGGCATGACCCAGGCACCGCCCGCCGGATACCAGCGTCACACGCGTCGCAGCCCGTTGACGGACCCATGGGAACCACTGTATGCGCGAAAAACACCCGGTTCGGTAGCCCTGGCCGTGGAAATCCGGGAGCCGCACTGCAACTCCCGTGGATTCGCGCACGGCGGTCTGATCACTGCGCTGGCGGACAATGCCATGGGGCTTTCGGCGGTCGTCACTGCCCGTGAGGCCGGTCGGGAGACAGCAGGGGCCTTGACCATCAGCCTGTCGCTGGACTTCGTCGGCAGCGCGGAACCCGGGGACTGGCTCGAGATCCTGCCCACCGTGCTGAAGGCCGGCGGCACCCTGGCCTTTACCGAATGCAGGGTGATCTGCGGGGAGAGACTGGTCGCCAGGGGCAACGCCACCTTCAGGATGCGTCAGGGAAACACTGATTAAGGGAGCGCTGAAGTATTCACGCTGCCGCGTTACGGTCAGATTTTTCGCGATGCTAGGCGCGGTGCGCAGTGTCGTGGTCAAGCGGCAGTTTGTCCGGATTCACCACGGAATAGATGCGCAGAACCCGACGCCCGTCCGTCTCCAGCATCATCACCGACTGCAGGCGGCCGCCGACCTGAAGCATGATACCGGGCTGACCGTTCACGGTTTCCCCCGTGGCCTGCCACTGGCCGCGCCAGCGCCGCGCAAGCCCCATGGCCAGCCGCGAGGCGGCGCGGATGCCGCGGACGACCCTGGTTGCCGCCACCGCCTTGCCGCCGCCGTCGGACACCCAGCTCACCTCCTCGGCCAGCAGGTTCACGAACGCTTCCGAGTCCTCCCGCATCAGGGCGTCGACGAAACGCTGGACCACCTGCCGGTGTTCCTCGCCACTCACCTGGAAACGCGGCCGGTCCTCGCGAATGCGGGCACGGGCGCGGGTGATCATCTGGCGGCAGGCCGCCTCGCCCTTGTCGAGAACCTCGCCGAGTTCAGCATAGGAGTAGTCGAACACTTCCCGTAGCAGGAAGGCCGCGCGCTCCTCCGCACCCAGCCGTTCCAGCGCCAGCAGAAAGGCCATGGACAGGTCGGACGCCAGTTCGCTCAACTGTTCCGCGCTGCGCCCCTGGCCACCCACTAGCGGCTCCGGCAGCCAGGGCCCGAAGTAGTCCTCCCGCCGCGCCTGCAACTGGCGCAGCCGGTCGATGCCCAGGCGCGTCACCACCGTGACCAGCCAGGCCTCCGGGTCACGGATGTCGTCGGCATCGGCCTCGCTCCACTTGAACCAGGCGTCCTGGACCACATCCTCGGCATCCATCCTGCTGCCGAGCAGCCGGTAAGCCAGGCCGAACAGTTTCGGCCGGGCATTCTGGTAGATCGTCGTTTTCGCCTTCACGGCTTCTCCCAAGGTGTCCCCCACAAGGACGTCCCGCCCCGTCGGTTCGTGACACCCCATGCCCCGTCACAAATCGGGCGCGTCCCTCGTCCTTGCGGTGATCATTTGAAGTAAACCATGGAGTGACAAGCATGAGCATCCGAGTGGATTACACCCAACAGGCCGAGGCCGCACCGTTGCAGGCCATGTCCGCGCTGAGCGGCTACCTGCACACCACGGACACCGCCCCCGCCCTGCGGCAGTTGATGGAACTGCGCGCCTCGCAGATCAACGGCTGTGCCTACTGCGTCGACATGCACACAAAGGAACTCCGCACCCTGGGCGAGGAGCCGCTGCGCATCGACCTGCTGCCGGTCTGGCACGAAGCCGATGTCTACACACCGGCGGAACGGGCCGCGCTGGCGTGGACCGAGGCGCTGACACGGCTGCAATCCGGCGACGACCTGGATCCCGCCTATACCGAGCTTGCCAGGCATTTCCCGGCCGCGACCATCCTGCAGCTCACCTTCACCGTGATCGCCATCAACAGCTGGAACCTGCTGAACGTGGTCTGCGGCATGCCCGCCGGCAACTACCGTCCCGGCGAGCACGAGCCACGACTGAAGGCCGCGCTGGAACGGCTCACCGGTCACGCTTCCGCCTGAACGACAGGAAATACACTGATGCAACAACAATCCATCACACCCGAGACCGCGTCGCGGCTCACCCTGATCAACCCGCCGGGACTGTATGACCCGGCACCCAACGGCTATTCCCACATCGCCGTGCTTCCCGCCGGAGCACGACTGGCACACATCGCCGGCCAGGGCGGGGAAACCGAAGACGGCGAGCTGAAGCCGGACTTCCGCCTGCAGGTTCGCCAGGCATTGACGAACCTGCTTGCCGCCGTGGCCGCCGCAGGCGGAGACGCCGGCAACATCGCCAAGCTCACCGTGCTGATCGTGGACCACAGCGAGGAGCACCTGCGGATCTTCGGCGAGGAACTCGTCCACGCGCTCGGCGAGGGGCCGAAACCGGCCTGCACGCTGATCCCGGTGCCGCGGCTGGCCCTGGACGGCATGCTGTTCGAAGTGGAAGCGGTCGCTCTGCTCCCGAACACCTGAGGCGCTGCCTCAGGTGTTCGGGAGGGAGTCCTCATCCCCGCTCCCACCCGACGGCGGGAGCGGGGCGGGGGTGACCCTGGCCGCGGCATGGCGACGCAGTTGTTCCTGCACCTGCCACTGGGTGGCGGCGGACAAGCTTTCCAGGAAACGGACCTCGCCGTTCAGCAGTATCGCTTCCGGCACGCCATCCCGGTACAGCAGCCGGTTGCCGGCCACGGCCGGCAGGCGCGAGCCCGGCGTGAGTACGCCCAGCAGGTTGAGCGGATCCGCCGCGGAGACCGCCACCCGGGTGGCGTCCGGTTCCCGCCGACCCATGGCCTTCAGCGCGCCCACCGCTTCCGGCAGTGCGAACTGCTCGCCGGAGAACTGCTGCACAAACCGGCCGCCGCGGATCTCGTCTCGGGCTTCCAGTCGCCGATAGACGTAGAGCAGCTCGCGCCAGGGCGGCAGCGCCTGCTCCCGTTCAAGCACCCGGCGGAATACCACGCCATAGCGCTGCAGCAACACCCAGGCGATGTGCTCCAGGCTCTCCATGTCGGTGCGGAAGCCGCGCTTCACATTTGCCTCGGAACGCTCCGGCGCGGGCAGCAGCGCCCAGCGGCCGGCCGCATCCACACCGGGCGCGGTTCGACGACCGCGGCGGCGGCTGCCGGCACCGAACGAGGGGCGCTTGTGGGCCGGGGCGATCAGCGCGCGCAGACCGTTATAGGTGTCCGATGTGACCAGACCCCAGGTCACCAGCTCGCCCGGCGCCTCTTCCACCTGGGTGCGCAGCATGCGGGTGGCGGAGACCAGATCGGTGAAGAACATGGCCCCCTTCTCTTCCAGCGTCTGGCATACCCGGCCGGCACCAGGGGACAGCTTCAGCGCACCCGGATCGGGACCGCCTGCCGCGGCCCGCCAGTCGGTAAGCGCCTCACGCTCCAGCAACGCGATCGGCGTGCTGCGCAGCGGACCGGGCCGGTGCGCCGCTTCCTCCGCCGCGATGCGCGGCGGCACCAGCCGCAGCCAGACGAAACGGCCGCTGGCCAGTAACTGATCCAGCATGTGCGGGGCGTAGTCGGCCACACGCCCCGGCAGCACGTCCTGTTCCCAGGCCACGGCGGACACCGGGAAGCCTTCCAGCCGCTCGATCGCCGCCGCCAGCGCCTCCGGGCCTTCCGGCGTGTCCGTCACACCGTGCCAGTCGATGAGAAAACGCACATAGGTCTGCGGGCTGACCGGTTCGACCTCCGCGCGCCGGCGGTCCAGCGCGTAACGGTGCATGCGCGCCAGCAGACGACGCTCGCACCATTCGGTGTCCGCGGCGTCGGGATTGAACCGCCCCTGCAGCACGAAGCCCTCCGACTCCAGTCGGGCGAGCGCCGTCAGGGTCTGCTGCGGCGTCATGCCCAGCGGCGCTCCCAGAACGGCGGCTGTGACCGGCCCGAGGGCCTCGAGGCGGGAGCGCAGCAGTTCGGTCAGCGCCTCGTCCGCATCCGCGGGCTCGCCGCCCACCGCAACGATTGACGGCTGCATCCCTACCTGTGGCCAGAGGCGCTGCAGTTCCGCCAGGCGTTCCGCGGCAACCCAGAGCGTGGCGCCGCCCGGAATGGTGACGGCCGTGGCCCGCCTGTCACTTGCCAGGGCATTCAGCCAGTCGACCCACGCCTCAGCTTCCCCGTCGGTGAAATAACCGCACAGCACCAGTGCATCATGAAGCTCGTCGGCATCCCGGGGTTGCGGCCATGCCTCCGCGCACACCTTGCGGATGACTTCCGGGTCATAGCGCGAGGCCCTGGCGGCATCCGCGATATCCAGCGCCGCCCCTCCTGTGCGCACGCTCAAGGTACGGCGCTCCTCCGCTGCACCGTCGTCCAGAAAGGCATACGGGCGGGCGTTGACCACCTCCTCCGCCAGCGGCGAGGGAATGGCCAGGTCACGGGCGGAGACGGACAGTTCCCCCTGCTCCAGCCGCCCCAGCAGCCGCTCCAGGCCGTCGATATCCATGGCGTCAGTCAGGCAGTCGGTCAGCGTCTGGGTCACCAGCGGGTGGTCGGGAATCTCGCGCGCGCCTGCCAGGTTCTCTGCGCAGGCAAGCTGGTCCGGGAACACCACGGAAAGCAGGTCCTCGGCATCCTGCCGCTGGAACTGCGCCGGCCGGCGGCGACCATTGTGGGTGCGGGTCACGGCCAGCCCGATGGACGCATTCCAGCGCCAGCGCAAGCCGAACATCGGGGCATCCAGCAGGGCCTGGGTCAACACCACACGGACACCGGCGCTGTTCAGATACCGCCACACCTCGTCCAACTGGAAGCTGTGGGTGGGGCCCAGGGACAGCACGATGGTGTCCTCCAGTGCCGCGGCCTGCAGCTCGAAGTTGAACTTGCGGCAGAAGCGCTTGCGCAGCGCCAGGCCCCAGGCGCGGTTGACGCGGGAACCGTATGGCGAGTGGAGAACCAGATGCATGTCGCCGGCTTCGTCGAAGAAGCGTTCCAGCACCAGGTGCTGTTGCGTTGGCAGCGCCCCCAGCGCCGCCCTCGCCGTGGCAAGATATCCGGCAAGTTGGCCGGCGGCCTCCGGTGGCAGGTGGTAATGCTCCTCCAGCCAGGCGGTGGCATCCTCCAGCTCACCGGTTTCCAGGCACCGGTCCACACCACTTCGCAGGCGGGACACGGCGGCGGAGAGTTCATCCGTGCGTCCCGGCGCCTCGCCGAACCAGAACGGGATGCTCGGCGGAGCGCCCTTGGCGTCCTCCACGAACACGCGGCCGGATTCCACCTTCTGGATCCGGTAGCCCTGGTTTCCCAGTTGGAAGACATCGCCCGGCATGCTTTCGAAGGCGAAATCCTCGTTGACGGTCCCCACCTTGAAACCTTCCGGCTGCAGAATCACGTCGTAGTCGAAATGATCGGGTATCGCGCCACCGTTGGTCAGCGCCACCAGCCGGGCATTGCGGCGCGGACGCAGGCGGCCGTTGACCCGGTCACGGTGCAGATAGGCGCCGCGCCGGCCCCGGCGCGTGGTGTAGCCGTCGGCCAGCATCGACAGCACGTCGTCGAATACATCGCGGCTCAACGTATGGTAGGGCCAGGCCGCGGTGACGCGACGATACAACGCGTCTTCTTCCCATTCGCCGGCGGCGGCCACCTCGGCGACGATGTGCTGCGCCAGCACGTCCAGTCCGCCGTCCGGCATGCGTACGCGGTCCAGTTCGCCGCGCCGTACCGCGTCCAGCAAGGCGGTGCATTCCAGCAGATCATCCCGACTCAGCGGGAACAACCTGCCCCTGGGGATACGGCCGACGCCATGGCCTGAACGACCCACGCGCTGCAGCAGCGCGGCGATCGACCGGGGCGACCCCAACTGGCAGACCAGGTCCACCTCGCCGATATCGATTCCCAGTTCGAGGGACGCGGTGGCCACCAGCACCCGGAGTTCGCCCCGCTTGAGGCGCTGTTCGGCATCCAGCCGGTGTTCCCGGGCCAGGCTGCCGTGATGGGAGGCCACGACCTCGTTGCCGAGCCGGTCGGCCAGGTGCCGACCGACCCGTTCGCAGACCCGTCGGGTATTGGCGAACACCAGCGTGGTGCGATGGTCCCCGGCCAGTTCCGCCAGGCGATCGTAGATTTCCTCCCAGCCCTCGTTGGACATCACCGCGGCGAGCGGAATGCCCGGCACCTCGACGGATAATTCCCGCTCCCGCACATGACCGGCGTCGATGATGTCGCAAGCCCCGCCGCCGGTGAGGAAATCCGCCACCGTGGCCAACGGATTCTGGGTGGCCGACAGACCGATACGCTGGAGCCGCCTGCCGGTCAGCGCCGCCAGCCGTTCCAGCGACAAGGCCAGGTGCGAGCCCCGCTTGCCGCCGACCACGGCGTGGATCTCGTCCACGATCACCGTGCGCACGGTACGCAGCATCTGCCGGCCGGACTCGGACGTCAGCAGCACGTAGAGCGATTCCGGTGTGGTCACCACGATATGCGGCGGCCGCTTGCGCATGCGCTGCCGGTCGCCGGAGGAGGTGTCGCCGGTGCGCACCCAGGCGCGGATGTCGGGGTCCGGCAATCCCTGCGCCGCCAGTTCCCCGGCAATGCCTTCCAGCGGCGCCTGCAGGTTGCGCTGGATATCGTTGGACAAGGCCCGTAGCGGCGAGACGTACAGCACCACCGTCTCGTCCGCCAGCCCACCATCCAGTGCCCGGCGGACCAGGGCATCGATGGCGGCCATGAACGCCGCCAGCGTCTTGCCCGAGCCGGTGGGCGCGGCGATCAGCGCGTCGCCGCCCTTGCCGATGACCGGCCAGGCGCGCGCCTGCACCTCGGTGGGCTCTCCGAGGGCACGCCGGAACCAGGCCTGCGCGGCCGGCAGAAAGGCATCGAGCGACATAGTGGCTTCTCGCGAAAGATTATTGTCGACAGCAGTATGGACGATAGCGGCTATAGCCTACATACTCCACCGTACGTAGACCGATCTGTCAGTCTTTGTCGCCAATGGAAACCGCCGATATGGACATGCGCATCGACGAACAAGGCATCACCACCGCCGACGGGCAGACAATCGCCGCCCGTTTCTTCATTCCGGCCGGGGCACCAACCGCCGCAGTGCTGATCGCCCCGGCAATGGGCGTTCCCCAGGCCTATTACGAGCCGCTGGCGCGCTGGCTTGCCGGGAATCGCTTTCTGGCCGCGACCTTCGACTACCGTGGCGTCGGCCTGTCCCGACCCGAACGGCTGCGGGGCTTCCCAGCCAGCGTGATGGACTGGGCCCGCTACGACGCCGACGCCATGATAACGACATTGAGCGAACGGTCTGCCGGCGCGCCATTGCGCTGGATCGGGCATAGCGTGGGCGGCCAGATCCCGCCCTTCGTCCCCGGTCGCGAGCGGCTAAGCAGCATCGTGACCATCGCCTGCGGCAGCGGTTACTGGCGGGAGAACGCCCCGCCGCTGAAGCGCCGCGTCTGGCTGTTCTGGTACGGCGCCGTGCCCCTGCTCACCCCGTTGCTGGGCTACTTCCCGGGCCGGCGCCTGAACATGGTCGGCGACCTGCCGAAGGGCGTGGTCCAGCAGTGGCGGCGCTGGTGCCTGCACCCCGAATACGCGGTGGGCGTGGAGCCCGGTGCCCGGGAACAGTACGCCTCGGTGCGCACGCCCATCGTTTCGCTCTCGTTCACGGACGACGAGTTCATGTCCGCCCGCAATACCGAATCCATCCACGGCTTCTACACCAACGCCCCGCGCACCATGGTGCGCATCACCCCCGAAGAGGCCGGGGTGAAACGCATCGGCCACTTCGGTTTCTTCCGGCCGGAGCAGGAAAAGCCGTTGTGGAACCGCTACCTGGTGCCGGCGCTGGCCGGGGACGTGTCTGCCTGACCCGTTGTAAGCCGCTCCCAACCCGCCATCGCGCAGTCCGCAATGGCCAGCAGCGTTTCGCGGGAAGCGCCATCTCGCGCCTGGATGGACATGCCGTGCTGAACGGTGGCGAAATACTGCGCAATCCCGTGGCTGTCCGTACCCGGAGGCAATTCGCCCTCGGCCACGGCCCGGTCGAGTCGCGCCTCGAGGATCACCACATTCTCCGCCCGTCGGCTCTTCAGTTCGTCACAGACCGCGGCAGTGGAACCGTCGCTTTGCGGGGCGGCCAGTACCACCAGGCAGCCCCGCGGCTCGCCCTGGGTAAACGCCAGGGCTGAAGCCCTGAGCACGTGTTCCACGGCTTCCCGAGCGGTGGGCATGGACTCGACCCGGTCCCAGATGCCGCCGCCTTCGGTTTCCACATAGAGCTTCACCGCTTCCTTGAACAGCGCTTCCTTGCTGCCGAACGCGGCATACAGGCTGGGGGAATTGATCCCCATGGCGCGGGTGAGATCGGCCATGGAGGCATGCTCATAGCCCTTGGCCCAGAACACCTCCATCGCCCGCCGCAACGCGCGATCCCGGTCGAAACTGCGTGGTCTGCCTCGTGGTGCCATGGTCGAATTATATATCAAACGACACAAATTTCTTGATCATTCCAGTTGCCTGGTTTAATTTTGTATCGATCACCACATAAATGAGGTCCGACATGAAAGATCTGAAAGGCAAGGTAGCACTGGTCACCGGCGGCAGCCGCGGCATTGGCGCCGCCATCGTTCGACGGCTGGCGGGAGACGGCGCCCGGGTGGCGTTCACCTATACCCGGTCGGAAGACAAGGCGGAGGCCGTCGTCGAATCGGTCAGAGCGGCCGGCGGCGATGCGCTCGCGATCCGGGCGGACAACCGGGACCCCGATGCGGTGCGGGCCTCGGTGGAATCCACGGTGGCGCACTTCGGGCGACTGGACATCCTGGTGAACAGCGCAGGCATCTTCCATACCGGTGATATCGGCGACTTCTCGCTGGAGGATGTGCAGCAAACCCTGGACATCAACGTCCGTGCCCCATTCCTGGCGACCAGTGCGGCAGCCGGACACCTGCCAGAGGGCGGCCGCATCATCACGATCGGCAGCAATCTGGCACAGCGGGTGCCCTGGCCCGGCATCAGCCTGTACGCCATGAGCAAGGCCGCACTGATCGGTTTTACCAAAGGCGTGGCCCGCGACCTGGGGCCCCGTGGCATCAACGTCAACGTCGTGCACCCCGGCTCCACGGACACCGATATGAACCCGGCCTCCGGCGAGCTCGCCGATTTCCAGCGGGACACGATGGCGATCCGCCGTTACAGCGAACCGGAGGAGGTGGCTGCCCTGGTCGCCTGGCTTGCAGGCCCGGAGAGCCGTTCGGTCACCGGTGCGGAACTGACCACCGACAACGGCAGCAACGCCTGACACATGGGCAACCAGCGCATGCGCCCGTCCAGGCCACCCACTCTCACGGTGCCGATCATCGCGCTGGGATTCGCGATGGGTGTTCTGGTCACTACCGAGTTCATCGTGGTCGGGCTCATGCCGCTGCTGGCGGAAACCTATGCCGTATCGCTGAAGCAGACCGGCCTGCTGATTTCGGCGTTTGCGCTGTCGGCTTCGGTGCTCGGCCCGCTGCTGACACTGCTGTTGTCCCGCCACCCACACGGCCGGGCCATCGCGTTCAGTCTGCTTGTGTTCGGCGCGGGAAGCCTGTTGGCGGCCACGGTGCCCAGCTTCCCGCTGCTGTTGGCCGTGCGCCTGCTGCAGGGGGCGTTGCTCACCGCCGTGATCGGCGTCGCCAGCGCCGCAATCAGCTCCATGGCCGGGCCTGGACGTGCGGGTTACGCCATCGGCCAGATGGATCTGGGGCTGATCGCGGGACTGGTATTCGCCATGCCCGCCGCCACGGCCCTGGCAAACCAGGTGGGCTGGCCGCCGATATCTGGCCTACTCGGCGTTCTGGCACTGATTGCCGGCGTGCTGGTGCTGGCCGCCGTGCCGGTGGATGTCGCCAGTGAAATCCCGGCGCGGCAAACCGGAATCCTGTTCCGGCCGGATTTCATGCTGCACCTGCTGCTGTCCGCCCTGCTGTTCATGGCGATGTTCTCCACCTACAGCTACATTGCCCCGCTCCTCGAGCAGTTCCTCGGGCTTCCGGCAGACCTCGTGGCACCGGCGCTGATGGCCTTCGGTCTGGTGGGAATCGCCGGCCACTGGGCGGCCATGCGGCTGGTCGACCGGGCGCCGCTGGCGGTGACGATCGGTATTTCCGTGACGCTGGGCGTGGTCGGCCTGCTGCTGCCGCTGGCCGCGAACTCCGGAGTCCTGGCGCTCCCGCTCCTCGCGGTCTGGGGCATCGCACACATGGCCGGCTTCATCGCCTGCCAGGCACGGGTGATTCACGCCGCGCCGGATGCGGCAGCGTTCGCTGCATCGCTGAACATTTCGGCCTGCAACGCGGGAATCGCCGCCGGCGCACTGGCCGGCGGCTGGGTGATTGCGAACTGGGATCCTGGCATGACGGGGCTGGCCATGGCGGCACTGAGCATCCCCGTACTGCTGGCAGGCGCGTTGATCAGGGCGGGATCCAGCCGCCTGCCTGACGCCGCCCAAGGCAACCAGTGAAGCACTGATCAGGCGGTCATTTCCCGTTCCAGGGCCTGGTTGAACAGGCTCGTCGGCTTCACCGCCATGCGTTCGGCCGTCAGTGCGCGGGCAAGCGGTCGGTCGCCGTTGCGCCTGGCCGCTTCCAGCAGGGTCAGGTCGATCAGGTCGCGCTGCGCGTGGCTGCCGCCGAACTGGTGAGCAATGGGCCGGACCTCGCGCAGCAAGGCGATCACGCGTGCGTAGTCACCCTTGGCGAAGGCGCTCAATGCGGAAAGCAGGGGCTCGCCCACATTGCGGGAAATATCCGCGTGATCGCCCGTGGTATCCGGCTCGCCCAGGCTCTGTGCAGCCTGCCAGCGGCCAGCACGCTCCTCGTCGCCGGCACCGACCCAGGCCATCATGGCGTGGAAATCGTTGAAGGAATATTGTCCTGGCTCACCGACCTGATCCCAGAGTTCCGCCAACGTGCTCCAGCGCGCCCCCGCGTCCACCCCGCGAAGTTTCAGGCGCCAGAGCAGCGCGGATGCATCCACCAGATCCAGCGCGATCGTCGACCGTTCCCCGTGTATGGGACCGTCGAAGAGAGCAAGGACTTCCTCGACATCCCCCTGGTCCAGGTGCATGAGTGCCAGGTGCCACCAGTTGTGGACGGCGAAGAAATTGTCCCTGGCCCAGTACGGCTCCCGGCCGCGAATCCAGTCGATGCCTTCCCTGCCCCGACCTTCCATCTCCATGACGTGGACCACGGCGTGGTGCGCCCATGAATCCTCTGCATCCGCCTCCAGCGCGCGCTTTCCCTGAAGCTCCGCCTGGCGGTAGGAACCGGCCTCTTCCAGGCCGAAGGCATGCATGGCGAGGACAGCATGGAAGCCGGGCGCCCCCTCCTCCCATTGCGCCAGCGCCCGGGCGGGACGGTCCCGCAGCATGCGGGCGTCACCACGGTAGAAATCGGTCAGATGGCCTGCCTGCAGGGCCAGGGCATCCAGCGGATAATCGATGGTGAGGTCCTCCAGCCGCCGGGAGGCCTCCCGCCAGCGGCCGCCTGCAAAGGCCTTGATGGCGGCGCAATGCGCCTGCTCACGCCTGTTCGGCCTGAGCCGCTCGGCCTCCGCTATGATGCCCGTTGCCGCACGCATGCCTTCCGGTTCCGTCCCCAGTGCGTGAAGCCACCCGTGCAGCACGTGGCCCATGACGAAATCCGGCCTGCGCTCCAGCGCGCCGGTGATAGTGGCCACCGGGTCGTCGCGATAACAGTGAAACTCACGGAGCGCCTGCGCGTACTGCGCCAGCGCCTGCTCGTCGGCACCGGTGACCGGGTTGTTCAATGCGTCACGATCAGTCATTGCCTGCTCCTGCCCGGCTGTCTGCCGGTGCTTTGTTAGGTCAGCGATGTCCGCCGGATCATCCCGGCATGGCAACCATCATAGGAACAGGCATTTGCAGCGTCTTTGGCGATAATGGACAGGAGCAGGACATTTCCGCCAGGTGCAGGAACCCCACAATGAACACGCCCGGCAGCGTCGCCATACTCGCCTTCCCCGAGGCCACCGCATCGGTGATGTACGGCTTTCACGACCTGTTCCTGTCCGCCGGGCGGGACTGGGGCGTCGTCGTCAACGGGGAACCCGGCCCCGCACTGTTCGAATCACGCATCGTCGCGGTCGGCGCGGAACCGATCACCATCGCCAACGGCATCACCATCACCCCCGACGCCACACTGAACGAAACCGAAGCACCGGACCTGATCTGCATTCCCGAACTGCTGGTCACACCCTCGACACCGCTGGACGGCCGCTTCGAAACAGAGGTCGCCTGGCTGAAGGCCTGCCATGCGCGCGGCTCCATCATCGCCACGGCATGCTCGGGCTCGCTGCTGCTGGCGCAGACGGGTCTGCTGGACGGCGAGACAGCGACCACGCACTGGGCCTATTGCGAGGCTCTGGCGCAACGCTATCCCGAGGTGAGCGTGGAACCCCAACGTTCGCTGGTGGCCGCTGGTAGCGGCCAGCGGCTGATCATGGCGGGAGGCGGATCTTCCTGGCTGGACCTGGGGCTGTTCCTGATCGCCCGGCTGGTGAACGTGGAGACGGCCATGCAGATGGCCCGACTGCACCTGATCGACTGGCATCATTCCGGCCAGCAACCGTTCGCATCGCTGGCGGCGAATTGCCAGACGCAGGATTCAGTAATCGCCGAATGCCAGATCTGGGCGGCGAGGCACTACAACGAGCCTGCTCCCGTAACCGCGATGACAAAGCTCAGCGGTCTCGGTGAACGAACGTTCACCCGCCGTTTCATCAAGGCCACCGGGATGAGCCCGATCCACTACATCCATGCGATCCGCATCGAGGAGGCCAAGCAGATGCTGGAAGCCACCCCGATGTCGCTGGAAACGATCGCGCTGGAACTGGGCTACGAGGACACCAGCTACTTCGCCCGCCTGTTCAAGCGCGATGTCGGGCTCACCCCCGCCCAGTACCGCCGCAAGTTCGGCAACCTGCGCAAGGTGCTGCGGGAGGCGGTCAGCGATCAGGCCACACGCACATCGACCTTCTCGTCGTAGAAGCAGATGCGCCCGGCGATCTTCGCCACCTCCGGCAGCGGATGCTGATAGCACCAGGCGGCATCCTGCACCCGCACACCGCCTGCCGCCACGGTCCAGTATTCCGAGGTGCGTCCCTTGTAGGGGCAGGCGGTGACGGAATCGCTGGGCAGCAGCAGATCCATGCGGACATCGAGCTTCGGCAGGTAATAGCGCACCGGAAGCCCGGTCTCGAAAAGCAGCACCGGCCGCCGCGATTCCGCAATCACCCGGCCACCGACACGGACCTGCACATGCCTGGAACTCTCCAGCACATCAATGCGTGTATAGGGGTCCCGCGGGTGTACGAAGACCTGCTCGTCCTCCTCGAACCAGGCATCCATCCGGTTCCAGTAGAACGCCGCCAGACCGCTGATATCCGGACAGGCGTCTATCGGCTCGGGATAGCTCCAGAGGGCGTTCTCCGCCACCAGATCGCAAACCCGAACCGACCAGTACCGGGCCTGTCCCTTGCGGGGGCAATGGGTGGAATGCTCGGACTCCGACAGCAACTGGGTATGGATGTCCTCCCATGGAAAATAGTAAACGGGCAGGTGCCCGCGTTCATGGAGCAACCTGGCCCGGACACTGTCGGCAACCAGCTCCCCGCCGAGAAACACACGTATCCGCTTGGCGCAGGGTTCCAGCACGACGTCGGGGCCGCGCATTCCCGGAGCCAATCCGCCCTGTTCTGTACGGTTCATCATTGAAGATCCTCCGCCGGCATCGCCATTCCAAGATGGCGGTAGCGTTTCCGATAGCGGGCCGGAGTGACGCCGGTGCTGCGCTTGAACAGGCGCCGGAAGAAGGCCGGGTCGTCATAGCCCACCAGTAGCGCGATCTCGTCGGTCGGGGCCCCGCTGGTTTCAAGCATCTGCTTGGCTTCCTCAACCCGCAATGCCTGAACATAGTCGATGGGCGCGTACCCCGTGGCCCGTTTGAAACGGCGCTTGAACGTGCGCTCTGCCAGACCCGACATTGCCACCATGCTTGCGACCGGGTTGCGCTCGTCATAGTGATCCCCGAGCCAGCGCTGGCAACGGCCGATAACCGCATCGCCATGATCCCGGGGCCTGGCCATGGCGGCGAAGGGCAGTTGGCCATCCGCCCGGTCGCCCAGAACGAAAACCTTGGCAATACGCGCTGCTTCGGCCGGCCCGCTGAAGCGCGCCACCAGATACAACGCCAGATCGGCCCAGGAGGAAGAGCCGCCGGCAGTGACAATGCGGTGCTCGGACCCGGACGGACACAGGATGCGCTCGGGCCGCAGGTGCACGGCCGGATAGCGCTGCGCGAAAACCCCGGTAACGCCCCAATGCGTGGTGGCCTCCATGCCATCCAGCAATCCCGCCTCCGCAAGCAGCACCGAACCGGTACAGACCGAGCAGATCATGGCGCCGGCCTCGAACCGCGCCTTCAACCAGGTCACTTCCGCATCCCAGGAGGCGAGGCATTCCAGACCGGTATCAAGCGCCAGGTCGGTAACAATGATCACATCCGGCGTGGCGATTTCCTGCAGGGCGGCGTCGGGAGCGACCGGCACCCCCAGCGCTGACCGGAATGGCTCGCGGCACCGGGATACGATGCGCGGCTCGAACCGGCGAACGCCGGTTTCCTCCCCGGTCAGCTCCGTCCATGCCACTCCCACCGCACCAAGCACTTCGAACAGGCCGTAAAGCGCGCTCGGGGTCGTCTCCGGCAAAGCCAGCAGACTGATGGACAAGGGGTTATCGGCCGCGGGCATGGACATAAACGGAGAATGGCACGAAAGCCTTGTTTTTGTCTATTTCAACACTAACAGGCCGATCCGTGCGCGGTTACTGTTCCGACCTCACACCACCTTGCAGGAGATATTCCAGTGACAGCCGCCCTGAACCCTGAAACCTTCGATACAGCAGAGGCCGAAGCCTTTGCCAGCCGCTGCGGCGACATGATCGATGCCGGCGCCGCAGCGGTGATGATGGCCATCGGCCACCGTACCGGCCTGTTCAACATCATGGCCACGCTACCGCCCTCCTCCAGCGAGACCATTGCCCGCGAGGCGGGTCTCGCCGAACGCTATGTGCGGGAGTGGCTCGCCGTGATGGTGGTGAGCCGGGTCGTGGCCTACGACCCCCGGCAGGTTGCCTACCATCTGCCGGAAGAGCACGCCGCCAGCCTGACCCGTGACGGAGTACTGGGAAACCTGGCGGTTTACGCCCAGAACATCTCCCTGCTGGGGCAGATGCAGGAACGTCTGCTCACCTGCTTCAAGACCGGCGAGGGTCTCAGCTACCAGGACTATCCGTGCTTCCACCAGATCATGTCGGAGGACAGCGGTCAGACGGTGACGGCGCAGCTATTCGACACGGTGCTGCCGCTGGTCGAGGGCATCACCCAACGGCTGGAATCGGGCATCGACGTACTGGATGCCGGCTGTGCCCGTGGCTCCGCGCTGCTGGCCATGGCTGCCCGCTTCCCCAACAGCCGTTTCGTCGGTTACGACCTGTGCGCGGACGCGATCGAGTTCGCCAACCGCCAGGCGCTCGTGGCACGGCTTCGCAACATCTCGTTCGAAACGCGGGATCTCAGCGACTACGACGAGAGGGGGCGCTTCGATCTGATCACTTCCTTCGACGCCGTACATGATCAGAAGGACCCGCAGCAACTGATCCTCAGCCTGCATCGCGCTCTCAAGCCCGGCGGCGTTTACCTGATGCAGGACATCGGCGGCTCGGCCCACCTCGAAAACAATATGGACTTCCCGATGGCCACCCTGCTCTACGCCATCTCCTGCGCCCACTGCACGCCAGTCTCGCTGGGTCAGGGAGGTCTTGGCCTGGGCACCATGTGGGGCTGGGAAACCGCCGAGGCCATGCTGCGGTCAGCCGGGTTCACCCGGGTGGACCGCCACGTGCTGCCCCACGACCCGATGAACGTCTGGTTCGTGGCTTCCTGATCATCGCCAACCACCCGCTTTCCGGAAAGAGTGCTACCGAAAAGCGGGTGCGTTCATGCAAGGATGGGCATCGCGCAGGAAACGCACCACATGTGGCACCAGGTAACCGACGTCAAGTATCGCCTGCACGTGATTGGCGCGCGGGACCACCACCAGCCTTGCCGTTCCCAACTGCCGGGCGAATCTTTCCATATCAGGCAATAGTGGATCTGCATCGCCTGCCAGAAGCAGGGTGGGCAGGCGATGCATCGCGGGAAAAGCGTTGACCGGTGGCCTGTCCTCCGCAACCGCGGCACGCAGCGCCGCCACGTCGTTCCCCAGAATTCTCGCGGCTGCCTGCGGATCGAACAATGGCGCGCCCGCAGCTGTCAGTTGTCGCGCCCAGCTATCGAGCCCCGCGGTAACGCCTGCGCGGTAGATGTGCATGTTCTGTCCATAGGGATGGATACCGCCCAGAACAAGCGACGAGAGACGCTCAGGCGCCAGTGCAGCAACGTTGAGTCCTATCCATCCCCCCATCGAGTACCCGAAGTAGTGGCACTGGGTGATGTGCTCTGCGTCCAGTACGCAGAGCACATCGGAGACCCGGTGCTCGGCGCCGTACAAGCGCGCTTCGTGCGGCTTGCTGCTTGCCCCATGGCCCCGTGCGTCGATCAGTATCAACGTGAATTCGGCTGCCAGTTCCCGCACCCAGCCGGCGGCGAACCACCCCTGGAGACTGTCGCTGAATCCATGCTGCATGACGACAGGCGGCCCATCCCCCTGGACACGATAATGAATACGAAGCCCATTGCTGCGGACGTACGGCATAGTGATTCCTCCGGTTGGCGAAACAGGAGGCTTTCTATACGACCGGCGTCCACGCAACGTCGCCTGGAGAATCAATCACGGTTCGGGGAGGGATCTCAGAAAAGCCGCCATATGCTGCAGTAACGCCCCGCCGTCGATCCACCACCAATGATCCTGCCCGCACAACTCAATGAGTTGTGCATCGGGGATACGGGCGGCGAGATAACGGCCGTGCTCCACAACCACCGCCTGTTCCCCGCTGCGATGCAGGACCACGGTCGGACAGGCGATCTGCGGCAACAGCCCGCGCACATCCATTTTCTTCAAGGCCTGGAATACGCCTCGCACAGCCCCTGGGCTGGCGGCAAGGCGCAGCGAAGACGCCCACCATGCGCTGCGTGAGGGGTCATTCGCCCAGCTCGGGGCAAACAGCTCGATGAAGGCAGGGCCTCCCCAGTCCCTGATCAGCCGGTCGACCCGGGTGTCGAAATCGTCCGCGGCAAACCCCCAGGGGTAATCGTCGGCATACATCGCCCGAGCCAGCGTGCCGTAAAGAATCAGACCGGAAACCCGCTCCGGGTACCAGGCTGCGCAGGCCACCGCTGCCGGCCCGCCCTCCGAAACGCCAAACAGCACGGCACGGTCGACTCCCTCGGCATCCAGCACGGCCATCAGATCCGCCACCGTATACTCGATGGTGGGCGCGTAGGCGACGCGGTCGGAGAGCCCCATCCCGCGTTTGTCGAAACAGATCACTCTCGCCAGGTTACCCAGCGCCCGCATGAAGCCGGCAAGCTCCGGTTGGCTCCAGTAGACGTCCAGGTGGGATACAAAGCCCGGCATGGCCACCAGCGTGACCGGCCCGGAACCATACACCCGGTAGGCAATGGAAATGTCACCGCTGCGGACGTATGCCACCGGCGAAGGCGGAACCTGCCCCGCCTCCTCATGTGGAGCCGCGGGCTCCCCACGCTCGATAGTCTCCATCAACCGGACGGTATCGGCCTGAGGAGCAGCGTCCAACTCCGACTGCAGATAGCTTCGGCAGCGCTCGAACTGCTGACGAGCCGCGGCGAGTTCACCGGCGGCGAGGTGCAGCCCTATCAATAAACGGTGTGCCGGTTCATGCAAGCGGTCCAGACCGACCCACCTTCTGGCACAGCTGATTGCCGAAGCATGATCCCCGCCCGTTGCATGCAGCCGTGCGAGCCGCTCCAGAACATGTCCAAGAGACTGCCGAAGATCCTCGGCCAGAAAGAACCGCCACTCCTCAAAGGCTTCGTTATCCGCCAGCGCAAAGCCGGCAAGGAAATCATCGGTGTAAAGCCCGCAAGCGCGCACCAGCAGGTTCCGCTCTTCATCCCCCTCGGCTGTCGGCTCCCTGCTGCGCTCGACGCATTGCCGATAACGCATCACATCCACCGACCCGATCGCATCCCCATGCAAACCGACGGTATCCGGAGTGACAAGCAGCACGCCGTCACCCAGCAACTTCTGCAGGCGGTAGAGAGTACGCCGCAAACGCGCCCGACCTTCACCTTCCGGGCTGTCCGGCCACAGCAACTCGGCAAGCATATCTCGGCTGTGGAATCCGCCCGTCACGCCCAGGTAGGCAAGCAGAGCCAGGGCCTTGCGCAACCCAATATCCAGCGCTCGCCCGGCGCGAACCACTCGCGGGTAGCCGAACAACGAGATTTCGATTGGCACGCAACTGCCCTCTTCCGGATAGCGCCGTCGGGAAAACGCTGATCAGTCCTCGCCCGTGATCGTGGCCGCCGTTCCCTCCGGGCGACGTCAATGCTTCAGCGGTCTCGCGCAGGGGACGTCCAGGGGACGCCAATCATCTAGTTTTGCCCAGAACGCGGCGGAGAGCCACGTTCAGCCGACCCATGAAACACTGAAACAGAGAAAACGCTGCCATGAAAAAGAGCTTCATTCTGATCTACGCGGGCATCGCCTACGTGCTGGCGATGGGCAACATCGCCTACATCGTCGCCTTTCTTGCCGATTTCGGCGCCCCGAAAACCATCAACAGCGGTGCGTTCGGCGGCGACATCTGGCAGGCGATAGTGATAAATACCCTGCTGGTGCTGGGCTTCGGCCTGCACCACTCGATCACGGCACGCACTGCGTTCAAGCGTTGGTGGACCCGGTTCGTGCCCGTGCATCTGGAACGCGCAACCTATCTTTACATGACGGCCGCCATGACAGCGCTGCTCGTCATGCTATGGCAACCGATCCCCACAACCCTCTGGAAGATCGAGGCAACGTGGGCGGTAGCCGCCATCATCACGCTGTACCTGACAATCTGGCTGGTGATGTTCGCCGCCACGTTCCATTTCGGCCACTTCAGCTTCTTCGGGCTTGCCCAGGCCTGGCAGCGAGTCCGGGAACGACAGGTGACGGGAACGACGTTCTCCGCCCGCTACCTCTACGCCATCATCCGCCACCCGATCAGTTGCGGCTGGATGCTGGCGCCCTGGGCCACCCCGCACATGACGGTGGGCCAACTGGTGTTCGCCGCTAGCGCCACCGCCTACGTCCTGATCGCCACCTGGTTCGAGGAAGCCGATCTGATCGATGAGTTCGGTGATCGCTACCTGCACTACCGGCGCACCGTACCCGCTTTCCTTCCCGGTTTGCGCGGTCGGCGCACGGTCAACACAAGGCAACACACCCAGAACCTGTGACCAATCCTGAAAACCATTGGCGGGGCATATGCCGCACACGCTCCGCCACCGACAAGACTTGACGAGGACACCATGGAACCTACCACCCCCTATGCACCGCATATCACTGACAAGGAACCGGCAGATGGCGTATCGCCGGACCACACCGTGATATTGATCCACGGCAGCGCCAGCTCCAGCCGCCTGTGGTCGGCGTTTCTGGCGACGCAGGAGGCCGGCGAGCACATCGTCGCGCCCGACCTGCCCGGCTACGGCCATAGCAGCTCGACGCCAGGCGTCTCCGCCCACCTGCAGGGATTGTCGACCATCCGTGCCGCAATCGATACGCTCGGCGAACAGCAACAACCGCTGGATCTGGTCGGCCACTCCTATGGCGGCGCGCTGGCCCTGGACTACGCGACGAGCCACCCGGACAGATTGCGCTCGTTGACGCTGATCGAACCCACCGCCTTCAACCTGCTGCGCGTCCTGGGAGACAACGCCTGGGGAGAAATCGAGCTGCTCTCGCGGGAACACATCCGACTGGTGGAGGAAGGTACACCTGCCCTTGCCGCGGACGCCTTCATGGGATACTGGATCGGCAAGGAGGCGTGGAACGCCATGCCCGAACCACGCCGCCAATCCATTGTCGGCATGATGCCCACGGTAGCCGAGGAATGGCGCTGGATGCGTAGCCCGTCCGATAGCCGCCTTGCCGAGTACCGGGGGCTTGGCGTACCGACGCAGCTCATCCTGGGCTCGCGGACCACGACGGCTGCTCGCCGGACGCTGGAGATACTGTCGCAGCTACTGCCAGCCGCGAGCGTTGAACACATCGCCGGTGCCGGGCACCTGTCGCCGCTGACGCACGCCTCCGTGGTCAACGCCCTCATCAGGAGGTTCGTCCGGCGGGTTGAGAAACAAACCCCGCAGTTACTAACCTTTAAGGAGGTAACTACCGCCGACTGACCAGGTCGTGGCTGTGCCCCTCACACAGCCACGACTTCCGATCGTCTCCAAAGCCCGATACGGGCATTCCGTTACGCGACTTCCACCACGCGCGACAAGGCGTCGTCCACCCGTGCCGGCCAGTCCTCCGGCGCCATTTCCTGGAAACCCACGCCGGTGGGGCAGGCGCTGGAGATCACCATGTCGGGACGGAAGCCGCGCAGGAGCTTCAGGCTGTCGATCAACGCGTCCCGGTCGCTGTAGCCGCTTATCAAGCCGGCCTGCCAGCCGCCATCGTCATTGAGAAACAGCGTGTCTCCGGTGAACAGATAGCGTTTGCCGTGTGGGGAATCCACCAGGAAGCAGACACTGCCCGGAGAATGGCCGGGAGTGGGAATCACCTCGATATTGCCCAGCAGCGTCTCGCGCTTGTCGAACAGCAACTCCGGGCGGCGAATACGGGCGAATTCCTCCTGCTCGTTCACGTGCCCGCCGAGCTGGGCGCCAAAACGCGTGCCGATGACATTGAGCGTCTCGCCAAGCTCGTCCTGATGGCTGAGGAACTGGTATGACACCCCGCCCCGCTCGGCCATGGCATCGATCTCATGCGGGTGGCCGGTGTTGTAGAAGAGCACGTTGCCTTCATCGCGCGTCAGCAGATAGGCCCGGGTGATCAGCCCCGGAAAGGGATACTCCGCCTCGGTTTCCCAAAGATCGGCTTGAACCTGTCTCATGGTTTCCTCCTTGCGTATTCGAAAGCGTCAGTGGAAACCCTAAAACCTAAAGTATTGTTGAGGTCAAGCTTATATTTCCAGCCTTTCAGGATCTGGTGAACAGATAGATGCCTACGCCGATCATCGCGCCACCGGCCGTCACATTGATGCCGCGCCCGAGACGATGGCCGATCAGCCTGCTCGCACTGTGCGCCAGGTAGGCGTAAAGGAGCTTCACGCCCCCCACCGACAGGACGATGATCCCCGAAATGGCCATGACATCCAGCCAGGTGGCGGACGCCAGGTCGACGAAAACGGGAAGAAAACCCAGGTAGAAGAGGATGGCCTTCTGATCGGCCAACGTAATCAACAGCCCGGTCAGGAAGCTCGCTCCGAGGGAAGATGGGTTTCCGGCTCCAGTGCTCTCCGCCGATACGGGGCGGGCGCGCAGCAAGGTAAACCCGAACCAGACCAGGTAGGCGCCGCCCACGTACTTGAGCAGCGAAAACCATTCACCCATCGCCGCAGCGAGGAACGACAACCCCAGCAACGCAATCAACAGGAAAAGGAGATCACCCAGCACGACACCGGCAATGGCCGCCATGCCATGACGCAAACCGCCCGCGGCCGAACGGGCTGTCACCATCAGCACGCTGACGCTGGGAACACTTGCCAGCACGATCATGGCCGCCGCAAGGGCGGCCATTGAAGGGAGTGTGATGGTCAGGCTCATGCGATCTCACTGTGCGACAGAGGCCGGGGTATGGGAATACCTCCATAGCTTATACCTTCGAGAGCGGATGTCCGTGGATATGCAGCCGCCCTGTTCACCGATCAGCCCCCACGGCAGAGGCCCGATCCGTGCGTTCGCGACGCAGGCCCGCCACCACGGTTTCCCGGTCGGTGGCGGACCGATTCCTGCTCGGGTTCCATTTGCTCGCAAGGGAGTGAACGCGCATAACGGGTTCTTGTCTTGCTGACTGGACGGGAGTCAGCCGGCCTACCTGATACGCATATCGTTCTTCACCGAGGTCACACCGCCGACGTCCTTCGCCAAAGCGACGGCCTGGTCTGCGGCGGCACGGGAGCTGACAAAGCCGCTCAGTTGCACTTCGCCGCGGAAGGTCTCCACGCTGATCTCCATGACCTTGAGATCGGGATCGTTGAAGATCGCGGCCTTCACCTTCGTGGTGATGACGCTGTCATCGATGTACTCACCTGGGGCCTGGCGGGTGTCGGTGGCTGTACAGGCGGCCATGCCGATGATGGAGAAGGCCAGCAGGAAAACGGACAAAAGCCGGATAGAGCGATTCATGACGGTGCCCTCCAGGGCATGTGAAGCGGGAAGTCAACGACGCGACGCGCGTTGACTCCTGCACCCATCACTATGCGCCTCAGGTCGAACACGGTCGGTGCGATCCCGCACCCGAAACACCGTCTCTATGTTTGTGAATCCTGGCGCAGGGCCGTCTCCAGCGCCTTGGTCTCGGTGATGTCGAAGAAGGTGATGACGACACCGTCGATCATGTTGTCCAACCTGCGATAAGGCATGATGCGCACGGAGAACCAGCGGCCATCGGCAGCCATGATCTGCTTTTCCGACGCTTCCAGGGTTCGCAGGGTCTCACCCGCGTCCTCATGCAGCGTCGGGTAATCGAGACTGGTGGTCAGGTCGCTCAAGGGGCGGCCGACATCGCTTTCACGCAGGCTGACAATGGACGACGCACGGTCGGTGTAGCGCCGCACATTCAGATTCCGGTCCAGGAACAGGATTGCGATCTCGATGCTGTTGAGAACGTTCTGCATGTCGCTCTGCGCAAGGGCCAAGTCGTCCAGTTTCGCCTGCAGTTCGCTGTTGATCGTTTGCAGTTCTTCGTTCATCGACTGCATTTCTTCCTTCGAGGTGGTGAGTTCCTCGTTGGTTGACTGCAGTTCTTCGTTGGTCGATTGCAGTTCCTCGTTGGATGACTGCAATGCGTCGCGGGAGATCCGTGCCTCCTCGCGTAGCGCGATGATCTCGTCACGGTACTGTTCGAGCTCCGCTGCATGCGCGGCGGCCACGGCGCCACGGCCTCCTTTCCGCCCCTGCGGCGATAGCGGCTGGGCAACCTCCCGGAAGACCACCATGATCATGCCCTGCAGGGCAGCCGGCTCACGGAAAGCCTGCACCGTGATGTCGAGGGTAAGACCATTGTGCGTCTCTGTGAGAACGAGCCCATGAAGTTGGACCGGTTCCGATTGACTGACTGCCTGCTTCAACGCCTTGCCGAGGGGTGCCCGCAGGCCGGGACGCGCCATGGCATGGATGTTCCAGTTGGCCTTGCCGGCGGCGGGTTCGAGGTATCTCCCGGTGCGCCCACTGATATAGACGATGTCTCCCTCGCTAGTCAGCAGGACCGCAGCCGGCGCATAGACCTGGAGCAGCACGTGGTCGGCGGCGGCCTGCAGATTGTCGACCTTGTCGGCGGGTATCTTCGGGGTGGACACGGAATGCTCCTTGGTTGTCCTGGACGATGGGGGGAACGCAGTCAGCAGCAGTTCCCTGCTCTCGATGGAAGCTGTCTCCCGTCTTGCGTAGATCCTCAGAGCCGATTGCACGGGATCGAAAAGGCGTGTTTGCCGCCCCAGGGTTTCGGAACTTCCCAGCACCAGGAGTCCATCAGGCCGCAAGCAATAGTGGAACAGCGGAATCAGCCTGCGTTGCAGGGTGGCATCGAAGTAGATGAGCAGATTCCGACAGACGAGCAAATCCAGCTTGGTGAAGGGGGGGTCCAGCACCACGTCATGTTGCGCGAACAGCACCAGGTCACGGATATCGGCGTTCACCTGGAAGTATGTGTCGTGCCGGGTGAAGAACCGTTCAAGGCGGGCCTCCGTTACGGCACCGGCGATGGACAACGGGTATTCGCCGCGGCGTGCGGTGGCGATGGCGTCGGGGCTCAGGTCCGACGCGAAGATCTGTATGTCGAGGTCGGTGGGATTGGGCAAGCTCTCCGCCGCCTCCCGGAGCGCCATCGCCAGCGAGTAGGGCTCTTCACCGGTGGAGCAGCCGACCACCCAGGCCCGTAGCGGTTGGGATGTGGCGAATCGCCCGAGCAAGACCGGGAGCGCCGTGGCAGTGAGATAGTTCCAGACCTCCGGGTCACGAAAGAAACTGGTAACCCCGATCAGCAGCTCCTTGAAGAGCAGGTCGATCTCCTGCGCGTTGTGCACAAGGTAGTCAGCGTAATCTGTCAGCGAACCAATCCCGTGGATCGCCTGGCGTCGCTCGATGCGGCGGTACAGGGTGCTGGTCTTGTACAAGGAGAAGTCGTGTCGCGTGTGTCGCTGCAGCAGATCGATAATACGAGGCAGCGGCTCCGGCTGGGCGGCAAGGCTGGCGTTTCCATCGGCAACTTGCTCCGGCCCGGAAACCTGGTCGACATAAGCCTGAATGCGCGTTGCCAGGGCGTGCGCCGGCGCGATGATGTCCACACAGCCGGCTGTGATCGCGCTTCGGGGCATGGCGTCAAACTGTGCGTTCTCAGGCTGCTGTGCCAGCGTCAGGCCACCCACCGCCTTGATCGCCTGCATGCCGAGGGTGCCGTCTGCACCCATGCCGGAGAGAACGACCCCGACTGCACGCTCCCCAAGCACGCTTGCCAGGGAGGAAAACAGCACGTTGATCGGCAGCCGCATGCCCCGGGGTTCCATGGGCTTGGCCAGGTGAAGCACACCATCCCCGAGAGTGAGCTCCGCGTTCGGTGGAATCACGTAAACACCGTCGGCCGTAACGCGCATGCCCTGCTCCGCCTCCCGTACAGGCATGGCGGTCACGCGTTGCAACAGCTGGGGCAGCAAGGCCTTCTGCGTTGGATCAAGGTGTTGAACGACGATATAGGCCACGCCGCCGTCAGGTCGTGCATGGGTAAAAAATGTCTCAAGCGCAGTGAGCCCGCCGGCTGACGCGCCCAGACCGACAACGCAAGGCAGGTGCGCGGTTGAATGACGGGGCGTCAAGACTCCCGGGATCCCGGTTCTTCGGACACGATGATCAGCACAAGTTCACCGCCGGGGGCAACCGACGCCGCCAGATTGGCAGTGATACCACCGTTCAGGAACCGTACGCGACAGCGGGCTCCGTGACCTTCGTCACGCAGGGTCGCGAATACTTCCTGCATGGCCGGCCGGGTTTCGGGCGCGAGAACGTCCCCGAACGCACGGCCGGTGAGATCATAACGGTTCACACCGAGCAGGCTGACGCCGGCGCGATTCGCGTCGAGGATCACGCCCGACCGATCAACCATGAAGTAACCCGCGGGAGCAAATTCATACAGGGCCAGGTAGCGGTTCAGGGCTTCCGCAGCCTCGCGCTCGGCGGCCTCCAGTTGCTCCTGCTGCATGCCGAGCTCCACCTGATGGACCTGCAGCTCGTGCAAGAGCTTGAGCGCCTGATCGGCCGTATCCGGGGAGCTGGCAAGCCGATAGAGCATCCCGAGAGCGTCCGCGCTTATCGTCCAGCCTGCCGCCGGCGGCGCGGTGCCCGATTGAAGCTTGCCCTCGGCCGCCAGACGCAGCCTGTCTTCCCCGACGAGTTCACTTGTGGCCATGCAGCCTCCGGCGGCTCCTCTGTTGTGCCAGGCAAAAGGCATTGCCAGCACACGAAGCCTGTGTTCACCTTACCTCTTTCGCACAATGGTCGGAACCCCGTGCGGCCAGTTCCCTCTTCATCTCCGCCTCGAAGAACCTGTAGCCATCCCGACCGTCGGCCTTCGTCTGATACATGGCCGTATCGGCCCGTTGCATGATGGTATCGGCATCCGCACCGTGGTCGGGGTGGATGCTGATGCCGACGCTCGCCGAGATCTGCAGCGTGTGCCCGCTCACACTAAGCGGCGCGGTGATGGCCGCCAGCATCTTCTCTGCAATATGCGCCGCATCGTCAGGGCTGTCGATGTCCCCAAGCAGAATCACGAACTCGTCCCCGCCGAGACGACAGACGGTATCCGACTTGCGGACGCAGCCCGAGAGCCGCTCCGCTATGGCACTCAGGGCCTGGTCACCGATGGCATGGCCCAACGAGTCGTTGACACGCTTGAAGTAATCCAGGTCCACGAACAGCAGGGCGACTTGCTTGCCATCGCGGCGGCCAACGCTGATGGCCAGACGCAGGCGCTCGGTCAACAGCGCACGGTTGGGCAAACCGGTCAGAGGGTCGTGCTGGGCCAGATAGGCCATCTTCCGGGTCACCTCCCGGGATTGGCTGGCATCGCGAAACACGATGACTGCGCCGGTAACGCTGCCGTTGCGGTCATGGATCGGTGCGGCGGAGTCCTCGATGGCAACGCCCTCGCCATTCCGCTGGATCAGGATGCAATCGGCCACCAGCCCGATCGTCCTGTCCTCTTGCATGGCGGTCACAGCGGGATTCATGATGGGCTCGCCGGTGGATCCGTCCAGGACATTGAAGACGGTGGCCAGAGGCTGGCCGAGTGCCGCGCCGCTCGGCCAGCCGGTAAGGGATTCGGCGACGGAATTGAGGTAGGTCACGTAGCCCTGTGTATCGGTCGCCAGCACCGCGTCGCCGATAGAGTTCAAGGTGACACGGGCTCGCTCCTTTTCCTCGAACAACGCCTCTTCGGCCGAATGCAGGGTCGATTCCGCAGCCTTGCGCCTGGCGATGTAGCGGAGCATGGCGTTTAGCCAGCCACGGATTTCAAGCTGGGGCCCGACCAATGGGACAATCAGTGTGTCGGGCGCGGCGACTGCCGCACGGCCGAGGGCGTCTTCGGTGTTGCCCGGAAGAGCTGCGTTGAACAGCACGACATCCACGGCTCGGCTGGTGAGTGCTTCAATGGCCCGGGACACCGTGCCGAAGTGCTCGACATGACACGGACCATCGGCGTAGGTAGCCACGGCCGCCATGACCGCCGCCGCCGTTGCAGGATCGGCTCCGACGAGGAGGATAGAAACAGGATGGGACTGCGCCGGCATGGCCTGCCCAGTTCGCCTGCGCCCGGCCATCAAGCGCTCGCGCCCATGATGATGAGCCTGCCTGTCCGCATCTCCACAATCACGGCCTTTCGGAAAAGGCGGAGAGGGATGTCAGTGAGCACATTCACGCCATGCTCGGCAAGCGTGGCCAGCCGTGAAAGGGCATGTAGTACCTCTGGCCGTGCCTCGGGGGCACACCATCGGTCAGCGGCGGCGATACGCTGCCCCCTTCATCCTCCCAGACTTGCAGGCGCGACTGCTTGTCGCTCCGTTGACGCAGCCCTGAAGCCATCGGGAGCACCCCGTCGCGGCGGCTGGCTCTGGTACTGAGGCGCGGCGACCGGGACTTATTGCTGCTTCTCATCTTCATGGCAGGCTCCAGCAGTGTGCGAGATCACAGCATGCGCCCTGATGGGAGAAGTGTCTGTGCGGTCCACGCGGAATTGGGCGACACTATGTGCGGTAACGCACGGACAAAATCCCGGGGGCTAATGACCCTACACGGGTGAGTCCAGATCATCTGCCCCTGAGGCTCGGCGCGGATCCGTATGCCGCTGAAGGGAGATTTCCCTTATACTGAGCGAGGCTCCCGACGATGGTCGTTTCCGCTGGCCGCAGCCCACAAAGCACTTCACGGAAAGACGACTCCACTATGCAAGTGTTGCAGAGTCCGCGACTCAACCAGTTGCTTGCCGCGCTCCCCGATGACGAGTTCGCGCGAATCAGCCAGGGTCTGGAACCGGTGTCACTCAGCCTGGGCGAGTCCTTGTGCGAGCCGTACCTGGAGATGGAGCATGTCTACTTTCCGGTGGACTGCATCGTGTCCCTGCTTTGCTTGATGGAGAACGGTGGTTCAGCAGAGATCTCCGTGGTGGGTAACGAGGGGATTGTCGGAGTCTCCTTGTTCATGGGCGGCGAAACGACGCCCAGCCAGGCGGTGGTGCAGGCGGCCGGGCATGCCTACCGGCTGCCGGGGAACGCACTGAAATCCGAGTTCTACCGTGCCGGCCCGATGCAGCGCCTGCTCCTGCGCTACACGCAGGCCCTGCTCACACAAATGGCGCAGACTGCCGTTTGCAACCGACATCACTCCCTGGATCAGCAACTCTGCCGCTGGCTGCTGTTGAGCAGCGATCGACTCCAGTCCAGTGAGGTGGTCATGACGCAGGAACTGATTGCCAACATGCTTGGCGTACGTCGGGAAGGCGTTACCGAGGCCGCCGGCAAGCTGCAGAAGGCGGGGCTGATCAGCTATCACCGTGGCCATATTTCCATTCTCGACAGAGCGGGGCTTGAGCACCGAAGCTGCGAATGCTACGAGGTGGTGAAACGCGAGTATGATCGCCTGCTGCCGAAGCGCACTGCGCGGTAGAACGGCACTGACGGCCGAGGGCGGACATGACACTGTCACCCTCGGCGTCATGGCCGATCAGGAACCGACCCGCGAGGTTTTTTCCGGCGCATTCTCGATAATGATTTCCACACGCCGGTTCTGCTGGCGGCCGGATGCAGAATCATTGCTCGCAACCGGGCGGTCCTCGCCCATGCCCGACGAGGACAGCCGACCCGATGGCACACCGCGCCGGATCAATTCAGAGCGCACCGAATCCGCACGGCGCTGGGATAGCCGCTGATTGGACTCCGCGCTGCCGACGCTATCGGTATGGCCCTCGATCAGGACTGCACGTTCCGGGTGCTGGAGAAGAAACTCCACCAGGCGGTTCAGGTTCTCGTCCGCGCCGCGCTGCAGCTCGGCGCTGCCGGTGGCGAACAACACGTCCTGGAGTGTGAGCACGATGCCACGTTCGGTGGTTTCCGCCTGGAGTGTGTCGATTTGCCGCTGCAACTCAGCGACGTCCCGTCGGGCACGGTCTGCCTCTTCGGTGCGCGCCGCCAGTCGCTCGTCTCCTCGTGCTTCGGCCATGCGCTGGCGCTGATCCTCGGCATACCTGGTGGTGGCCTTGGCGCGGGCAATCTCGATCTTCTGCTCCGCCATATAGACGCGATGCTCGGCGAGCCGGGCCTCGGATGAGGACAACGGCTGTTCGGCCAATCGCACTGCTTCTTCGGCCTCCCGCAATTCATTACGGGCCCGCTCGGCGAGCTCTGCATCATTCTGCAGCGCACTGAGGTTGCTGCGCGCCGCGTCCGCACCGGACGGGCTTTCCGGCGTTGATGCACAGCCGGCCAGCAATGCGGCGGATAGCGCTAATGCCGTGACAGCGCCGCTCTTTACTTTACTGGGGGCTCGAATTCTCATTGCTGCTCTCCTGTGCGACGCATTTCCTCGGTCAGGGCCTCTGCGCCACGACCCATCTGGCGATTGATTTCCGCCGCCTTGGCGGCTTCCGTTCTGGCGGTCGCCAGTTCCGCGGAAACCTCGGCTTCGCGGGCCAGGCGCTCGGCCTCGACCATATCCTGCGCATCGACAGCGCGTTCCGCCTTTTCCAGCCTGAGCTTGGCGTCGTCCAGTTCGCTACCGGCGTGCTCGCGGCTGCCTGACTGCTCGGCACGTGCAATGGCCTCTCGCGCCTCTGTCAGTGACGCGGTCGGGGCAAGCGGTGCCGAGGCGCAGGCGCCCAGAAGCAAAACGCCCAACGCCAGGGCAGGCATTACCAGAACCGCCCGTCTCAGGCGTGCTCCGTTTCGGTTTTTCATGGGAGTGCTCCTTGCGCCGACTGGCTTTTCCAGTGGAGCGTAACGGTATTGAGACCTTAACGCAGGCCGACAACGCCAAGAATAAAAAGGACGATGACGACTGCGCCGATCAGATAAACTATGCTGTTCATTAGCCAAACCTTTCTTGATTTCACTTCCTCAAGGAAGCGCGAGCCAATGGCTCATGAAACACGCTACGCGCTCTCGCGCCGGTGGTCTGTACGTTCGCCCGCATACGCCTGGGTTCATACTTCCTTAGTCGGTGTGGCCGCGCACAGACGGCGGACACTGCTGCGATCATAATTCTCCGACTCAGGTTCGCCATACCGTGAATCTGTCTGAGAGGATCTCGCAATGAACTGGGATACGATCAAGGGAAACTGGAAACAGTACAAAGGCAAAGTAAAGGCCCAATGGGGGAAATTGACTGACAACGATCTCGATGTAATTGATGGAAAAAAAGATCAGTTGGAAGGAAAAATTCAGGAGACTTATGGCGTGAGCAAGGACGAAGCGAAGAAGCAGATTGATCAGTTCGAGAAGAGCGCAAAAAATTAAGGCAACGCTGATCAATTCCCACGTTCACACTCCAGATCGCATGGTTCGTGGCTCTCATCCAGTCACGAACCATGCGATCTGGAGCGCGAACGCTGGAAGAGTACCGCGCCTCTCCGGCAAGGCCGTCTCACATGCCGACAACGAAAGCGGCAGCTACTGACCTTTCAGCAAGTTTCCGGTCAGGCCCAACATCCCCGACGCCTGGTCGGTCTGTTCGCGTTGCAACCCCTCCAACACGCCCTCACGATCGGCCTCGGACCTGTTCTGGCCCAGTTTCCATTTGCCGGCGAGCCGGGCGACGGGAACCTCGATGCCGACGATCGCCTTTAACATCTTCTCAATGTAATCCTGCGGTGCATCGGAAACCTGCCATGGTTCGGGCCGGGGACCTTCGTGGGTGTTGGTGAGCTGCTCCACCTGGTTTCTCAACCAGTCCGCGTCCTCGACCACGCGGGCGCTGCCATGGGCATGGACCACGGCGTAATTCCACGTGGGTACCACCTTGCCGGTTTCCTGTTTGGTGGCGTACCAGCTTGGGGAGATATAGGCATGCGGCCCCTGGAAAATGAGCAATGCACGCGCATCCACCTGCAGCTGGCGCCACACCGGATTCGCACGTGCCACGTGTCCGCGCAAGGTTCCCAGCGGTGCCGGCTCCGAGTCCAGAATCAGCGGCAGATGGTTGGCGTCCAGCCCGTCGGCTCCAAGTGTCACCAGCGTGGCAAACGGATGGGTGCGGATCACTTCATGCAGGACAGCCGTCCGCGTTTCCTCGAAATGTCTGGGCAGATACATGGCACGCCTCGTTGTCGGATCTGCCAAGTGTCCCGCCCGACCGGGCTGCGCGCAATCCCTTCAGGAGGCCATCAACTGTTCCACGCCCAGCACCCCGAGCAGCACCAGGACAGGGATCAACGCCGTGGCCAAGGCCACGCACACTGCGAAGCGGAACCAGGAGAGCACGCTGAAGGCTCCGTAGACCAGGGAAATGCCGCCGCCTCCGCCAACCGCGGTGTTGCCGGGCGTGTTCAGCAGGGCAGCAAGGGCAAGCCCGGCGAACAACGGTCTTCCCCCTGGATGGCGGGTCCATTTCGTGAGCCGGTCCTGCAGCCGTTGCGCGATTGCACACCGACCTCGCAGCATGCGCCCCGCGAGGTAGGCCAGATTCAACCCCAGCAAGGTGGCGCAGTACGCGGCCAGGATTCCCGGCCGCCCATAGAGCAACATGATGAGCAAGCCGATCTCCACCGACGGGACGAACGGAACGGCCAGCAGGGCTGCATACAGCAGGCTGATCGCCAGCAGCGTGGCGAGGCTGCCCATTTCCCCCTGGTGAGCCGCCAGCCCTTGCCCGGTCCCCACCACCGAGGCGGCCACGGCAAGCAGAACGAGCGTGCCAAGCAACCGCCACCATTTTCGCATCGCCAGGGACGCGGCTCCGGTGAGGTTGCTGAATCGGGTGGGAGCGGGCTTGACCATGACGACCTCCAGGGTCATGCCGAGGCAGAGGAGCCCGGCCCCCCCCCAAAGGAACCCGCCCCCCCCCCCCCCACACACCCCACCCCACCCCGCCCAAAAACCGGGGTGAACGAAAAAAAGGACGCACGCCCCC
>JAFIFV010000023.1 GCA_020831845.1 Ectothiorhodospiraceae bacterium | reverse complement strand
CGAGCAGGCCCAACGCCTGCTCGCCGCTTTCCGCGGTGTTGACCGCATAGCCGGCGGACTTCAGGCGGATGGAAAGAAGTCTGAGCAGGCCGGGATCGTCGTCAACCAACAGGATGCTGCGCCGTTCCATATTCTAGTCCTCTCGAGATGAGCCTTGGCCACGCTGGTGGATGCTGCGCTCGATCGCCTTGAGGGCTTCGAGTTGTTCCGCCAGCTCCGCATTACGCTGACGTTCGGCGTTCACGACCGCCTGCAGGCTGCGTTCGCGATCGGCATGCGCCGAACGTGCTGCCAGCTGGTTAAGCAAGACCTGGGCCAGGCCGGGCGAAAGGTTGTGATCCTCCTGCGTATCCCGGCACTGTTCGAGCCGCGTCCGAAGCATGCTGCTGTCGTCCTCCGGCGGCTCGGAAAGCAGCATGTACAAGGCCGCCAGCTCCATCAACTGGCGATCGCAACCGCTCGCCGAGAGCTCCTCGCGGCCCACCCGGTAGGCGACCGCCCGTCGTTCCATGGGGACCGACACCATCTGGTCAAGGTAGTCCAGCAGCTGTTCGTTCTCGCTCAAACTGTCGTCTTCTGGAGACGGGGGTGGCTCGCAGCGGGCCATTTCGCAGATGCGCTCTCCAAGTGCCTGGCACCCTGTCAGTCCGAGCAGCAGGGCGAACAGCAGCAACGGGCGCAGCCGCCTGCGCGATGCGCGAACATACGTATTACATTGCGTCTTCAAGACTTCTCGCCCTCCTGGGGCAGCCTGAGCCTGATGCGGGTGCCTTGTCTGTAGCGTGGGTCGACGCTGATGACGCCTCCATGGGCTTCGACATATTCTTTGGCGATGGAGAGGCCCAGCCCTGACCCCTTTACATAACCCTGGGCCTGTCGTTTCCCCTGAAAGAATGCATCGAACACGGCGGCCTGCTCGTCAGGCGGTATGCCCGGGCCCTGGTCCGTGACTTCCAGCATTACCTGATCCCCTTCGCGGCGGCCGCGAATGATTATTTTTCCACCCCGAGGGGAAAACTTGATCGCGTTCGACAATAAATTGTCGACTATAGTGCCGAGTTTGTCTGCGTCGGCGATCAGGTGAATATCGTGGACATCGGCGACCAGGCGGATTTCCCGGGCCATCAGGGTGGGCTTGTGGTTGCGCGCAACGCGGCCTATGACCTGCCGTAGCCGCACATGCCCCGCGGCCAGTTGCGGGCCGTCGCCCCTGGCGGTACTGAAACTCAGCAGGTCCTCGATCAGACGCTGCAGGGCCACGGTGTTGTGGCGGAGGATGTCGGCCACCTCCTGCTGCTCCGCAGACAGCTCGCCCACGGAGTGATCCTGCAGCAGCTCCGCCCCCTCCCGGATCGCTGTCAGCGGCGTCTTCAGTTCGTGGGACATATGGCGCAGGAACCGCCCTTTCTGCTCCTCCAGATCCATTAGGCGCTGGCGCAGCCAATTCAGGCGTATGCCCAGGTACTGCAGGTCCTCCGGCCCGCTGACTTCTACCGGCTGTTCGAACTGGCCGTCCCCCAGCCGGCGGATGGCACGGTCCAGCTGGCGAACCGGCCGGGAGATCAGCGTGGTGAATACGCCCACCGAGATCAGGGTCAGCGGCAGTACCGCCAGTGCCAGCCAGAATAGCAGCGTCCTGGCCCCGGCGGCGGTTTCCTGCATGACGCTCACTTCACGGTCGACCATCCGGCTGCTGCCGGCGAGCACGTCCTGGGCCAGCGCGTTGAGTTCCAGGAAATCTGCGGCCACCTGCACCTGATCGGCCTCGGGGCCGCCGGCCCGTATGCGTTCCGCGATGCTCTGCTTGGCCGATGTCAGCTCGTCCACCTTGTCGCGGTGGCTGTCGTCCAGCGGCAGGCGGTGCAGGCGCTGCGCGGTCGCGCGGAACTCTTCATTGGCGTCTTCGAAGGCCTCCAGCAGGCCGTCGTCCTGAAGCACCAGATACTGCCGTCCGGTGCGCTCCATGGTGGTGAGCAGGTCGATCAGCTGACGGCTGTTGGTGATGGCCTGAACGGCCTGGTAGACGGCGTGCTGGGACTGGTGGGCCAGGCGGTCGACATTCAGGGCGGCGTAGCCGAGCACGAGGATCAGTGGCAGCGACGCGAAGCCGAAGCCGTAGAGTACGAGCTTGAGCAGCGATTTTGGCTGGTAAAGGGACATGGGGCTCCGTTGGCGCTAGCGCAGGCGGCCGTCATCGGGGCCGAACAGGTCCGGGCCATCCGCCGGAGCCCGGCTTGGCGGCGTGCGCCCGAAGTGCAGGTAGGCGTGGCTGGTGGCCATGCGGCCCCTGGGCGTCCGCATCAGGTAGCCCTGCTGGATCAGGAACGGTTCCAGCACTTCCTCGATGGTGCCCCGTTCCTCGCCGATGGCCGCGGCCAGATTGTCCAGCCCCACAGGGCCGCCATCGAACTTGTCCAGAATGGTGAGCAGCAATCGACGGTCCTGGTCGTCGAAGCCGTTGTCGTCCACGCTCAGCATCTTGAGCGCGGCGTCCGCCACCGGTGCGGTGATGCGGCCGTCCGCCTTCACCTCGGCATAGTCGCGGACACGCCGCAGCAACCGGTTGGCAATACGCGGCGTGCCCCTGGCGCGGCGTGCGATTTCCCGCCCGCCGTCGGCGTCCAGTTCCACCCCGAGCAGGCGCGCCGAGCGCTCGACGATGGAGCGTAGGTCGTCCACGGAGTAGTACTCCAGGCGTTGCACGATGCCGAAGCGGGCGCGCAGCGGTGAGGTCAGCAGGCCGGCGCGCGTGGTGGCGCCGACCAGCGTGAACGGGGGCAGATCCAGCTTGATGGAGCGGGCGGTCGGGCCTTCGCCGATCATGATGTCGATCTTCTGGTCTTCCATCGCCGGGTACAGCACTTCCTCAACAGGCGCGCTCATGCGGTGGATCTCGTCCACAAACAGGACGTCACCGGGTTCCAGGTTGGTGAGCAGCGCGGCGAGGTCACCCGCCTTTTCAAGAATGGGGCCCGACGTCTGCCGCAGGTTCACGCCCATCTCCGAGGCCACGATGTGGGCCAGCGTGGTCTTGCCCAGGCCGGGAGGGCCGAAGATCAGCAGATGATCCAGTGCCTCCTCACGTTGACGCGCGGCGTGGATGAAGATCTCCAGCTGTTCGCGCACGACCGGCTGCCCCACATAGTCCTGCAGCCGCTTGGGGCGGATGGCCTTGTCCACCGCCTCGTCGTCGGGACTGGCGTTAACGGTTACCAGACGATCCGTCTCGATCATTTGCTACCCTTTCCCAGCGCTTCCCTGGCGCACGGTCTTCTGCAACGCCTGACGGATGATTTCCTCGCTGGCCAGGCCATCGGCCTCGACACGCGAAACGAGCCGGCTGGCTTCCGCCGGTTTGTAGCCCAGGGCGACCAGCGCGCTGATTGCATCGCTGGTGGCGTCACCGCCAGCGGCCATCTCGCCACTCATCGGGGCCAGCCCGGTTTCAGCGCCACCACCCAGATCGCTGACGCGGTCCTTGAGGTCGATGACCAGCCGCTGGGCTGTTTTCTTGCCCACGCCGGGAAGGCGCGTCAGGCTTGCGTCGTCCTGATTCTGGATGCACAGGAGCAGTGTTTCCACCGGCATGCCGGACAGCAGCGTGAGCCCCAGTTTGGGTCCGACGCCGTTGACCCGGATCAGGCTGCGGAACAGGCTGCGTTCCAGCCGTGTCAGGAATCCGTACAGGTTGTGTGCGTCTTCCTTCACTACCAGGTGGGTGTAGAGCATGACCGGCTCGCCCAGCGAGGGCAACGAGTAGAAGGTGGACATCGGCGCCTCCAGCTCGTACCCCACGCCCTGGACATCCAGCAGCAGGCTGGGAGGCTGCTTTTCCGCAAGTTTTCCGCTGAGACGTCCGATCATGTGAGAAGGCCCGTTGCTATTTCCATTGTCTGGCCGCCGCCAAGGCCGTCCGGCCGGACAGGCGGGCCTGGTTCAGGTGGCAGATGGCCATGGCCAGCGCGTCCGCCGCGTCCTCCGGCGGCGCGGCAGGCAGCTCCAGCAGCAGTTGGACCATGGCTTGCACCTGGGCCTTGCCGGCATTGCCGACGCCCACCAGGGCCTGCTTGACCACCGCCGGCGTGTACTCGTGCACCGGCAGGCCCTCGTTGGCGCCAGCGCAGATGGCAGCCCCGCGAGCCTGCCCCAGCTTCAGCGCCGAGGATACATTGTGCCGCACATGGACATTTTCTATGGCCATGGCGTGCGGCTGGTACTCCTTAATCAGCGAACTCAGGTCCTGGAAGATAATGCGGAGCCGATCCGGGAACGGAGCGTCCGCAGTGCGGATCACACCGCTGGCCACGTAATGGCAATGCTGGCCATTGCCGTCCACAAGGCCGTAGCCGGTAATCCGGGATCCGGGGTCGATGCCGAGGATGCGTGTCATCGCCCAGGCTCCCGGTCTTCAGCCGTTGTAGGCATCTTCATCGATGTCCGCGTTGTGGTAGACGTTCTGCACGTCATCCAGGTCTTCCAGCATGTCCAGCATCTTCAGCATCCCGGCGGCCTCGTCTCCGGCCAGCGAGACCGTGGTGGCAGGGCGCTGGGTCAGCTCCGCGTCGGCGGCTTCCAGCCCGGCATCCTCCAGCGCCTGCTTGACTGCCATATAGGCCTCGGGCGGGGTGAGCACCTCGATGGAGCCGTCCTCATTGCTGATGATGTCATCCGCCCCGGCCTCCAGCGCGGCCTCCATGACCGCATCCTCTTCCACCCCGGGGGGGAAGGTGATGACCCCCGCGTGGGTGAAGAGATAGGCCACCGAGCCGTCGGTACCGAGGTTGCCGCCGTTCTTTGTGAAGGCGTGGCGTACCTCGGCTGCGGTGCGGTTGCGATTGTCCGTCATCGCCTCGACCATCACCGCTGCGCCGTGCGGTCCGTAGCCCTCGTAGCGGATTTCCTCGTAGATGGCACTGTCGTCCTGGCCGGAGGCGCGCTTGATCGCGCGTTCGATGTTGTCCTTTGGCATGTTGACCGATAAGGCCTTGTCCACCGCCAGCCTGAGCCGGGGGTTGGTGGCCGGGTCGGGATCCCCCATGCGGGCGGCTACCCCGATCTCGCGGATGATCTTGGTGAAAATCTTGCCGCGTTTCGCGTCCTGGGCCTTTTTACGATGCTGGATATTGGCCCACTTGCTGTGACCTGCCATGAGTCGTCTTGATCCTTTGGTTGATGGTCGGGCGGTGGCGGAAGCCGCCCCGCTCGCGTCTTGCCGGCGCTGCCGCCGGGCCGGAATCCGTGGCGGGAAAGCTTATCATGGGGTGCTGCGCCAGTTCATGGAAAAGCTGCTGCGTCAGGCTTTTCGAGCCGATCCCGAGGGTCTCGAAAATGAGGGTTGCAGAAAGGTGATTCATTTGTCATCTTATGACAACGACGGCATGGCCAGCAGGCTGTGACCGGATCGTCGAGACACAACGATAAGGTCGTTTGGACCATCGGGAGGAAGCACCATGAAACGGTTTCTTACGGGCGCGGTACTGACCGCTGCCGCACTCGGATTCAGCGTCGCCCAGGCATCCGACTCCATCCGCATTGCCCATGTTACCGGTTTCACCGGGGCGCTGGAGGCTTACGCCAAGCAGCTCTCGGACGGCATGCAGATGGGATTCGAGTATGCCACCGATGGCACGATGGAGATCGAGGGCCGGCCGATCGAGATCATCAACAAGGATGATCAGATGAACCCGGCCCGGGCCCGGGCGCTTGCCGAGGAAGCGTATGCCGAGGACGATGCGCATATCGTGGTGGGCTCGATTGCCTCCGGTGTGGCGCTGGCCATGCTGCCCATCGCCGAGGAATACGAACGCATCATGATGCCCGAGGGCGTGGCGGATGCGATTACCGGAGCCGAATGGAACCGTTACGTGTTCCGAATCGGCCGCAATTCGTCCCAGGATGCGGTGTCCAATGCCGTGGCCATCGGCCAGGAAGGCGTTTGCGTCTCCACCATCGCGCAGGACTACGCCTTCGGCCGCGACGGTGTGGCGGCCTACAAGGAGGCGCTGGAGAACGAAGGCGGCCGCATCGTGCACGAGGAATATCTGCCCACCGATGCCACCGACTTCACCGCCGCCGCCAACCGGCTGTTCGACTCGCTGCGCAACGTGGAAGGCTGTGACGAAGGCAAGTACATCTTCGGCATCTGGGCTGGGGCGACGAATCCCTTCGGCCGCATCCAGGACCTGGACCCGGAACGCTTCGGTATCCGCCTGGCCACCGGTGGCAACATCATGCCGGCGCTGGTGGGCTACTCGGCGTTTCCGGATATGGAAGGTGCCACCTTCTACTACTTCGAAGCGATCGATAATCCCATCAACGACTGGTTCGTGGAGCAGCATTTCGAGCGCTTCAATGCCGCGCCGGATTTCTTCACCGCCCAGGGCTTCGCCCAGGCCATGGCGATTACCGAAGCCATCCGCAAGAGCGGCGGCTCCACCGATGCCGAGGACCTGATCGAGGCGTTCCGAGGCCTGACCTTCGATACGCCGAAGGGCGAGATGCAGATCCGGCCGGAAGACCACCAGGCCATGCAGGACATGTATCACTTCCGTATTGCCGTGGAAGAGCGTGACGACTGGTTCGCCGATCGGACCGTGACCGCCGGCGTACCGAAGCTGATTCGCCGTATCGACAAGGACGAGATGGACATTCCCGTTCGTAACGGCCGCTAAGAGCCGGAGTATCCGGCGGGTCGCCATTCCCCGGCGGCCCGCCTCTGAAGGAAGTTCGAATCGAGCGGGGCTGGAGCCGGTCAGTCGCACCAGCCCTCTCTGCCCACAGTTCCAATCGCAAGGGTCGGACGCATGACTTCGCAATCCCCCGTGCTCGAGACCGAAGAGCTCACCATCAATTTCGGTGGTCACTATGCGGTCAATCGGGTTTCCTGTGGCTTTTTCCCGGGCACGCTCACGTCCATCGTGGGACCGAACGGCGCCGGCAAAACCACCTGGTTCAACCTGATTTCCGGACAGCTCCAGGCCACCTCCGGCAACGTCAGGCTGTTCGGCGAGGACATCACCCGCCTGTCGGCGCCGGCGCGCGCCGACAAGGGGCTGGGTCGGGCCTTCCAGCTGACCAACCTGTTCCCGAACCTGACCGTGCTGGAAAACGTCCGGCTGGCCGTCGCGGCACGTCACCGGACCGGTTACAACTTCTGGCAGATGGCCTCCAGGCGGCGCGACATCATCGACCGGGCGATGGAATACCTGTCCCAGGTGCAGTTGGATAAGCGCGCCGATTACCTGGTGGCGGGCCTGCCACATGGCGACCAGCGCAAACTGGAAGTGGCCATGCTGCTGGCGCTGGAGCCGGAAGTGTTCATGTTCGACGAGCCGACCGCCGGTATGAGCGTGGACGAGGTGCCGGTGATCCTGGACCTGATTGCCGACATCAAGCGTCGCCAGGACAAGATCATTCTCCTGGTGGAGCACAAGATGGATGTGGTGCGTTCGCTGTCGGACCGCATCGTGGTGCTGCACAACGGCGAACTGGTGGCTGATGGCGAGCCGGCCGAGGTGATCGCGTCGCCGATCGTGCAGGAGGCCTACCTGGGCGCGCCGCAGCAGGCAGCGAGTTAAGGGAGCACACCCATGTCCGAACCGATACTCAAGCTTTCCGGAGTCCACGCGGACATCGACCAGTATCACATCCTGCACGGGGTGGACCTGGTGGTGCCGAAGGGCGAGCTGACCGTGCTTCTGGGCCGCAATGGCGCAGGCAAGAGCACCACGCTGCGCACCATCATGGGCCTGACCCTGCTGCGCAAAGGCAGCCTGACCTTCAAGGGCGAGTCCATCGCCGGCATGCCGACGCCGCAGATCGCTCGCAAGGGCATCGCCTTCGTGCCCGAGAGCATGGGCATTTTCGCCCTGCTGAGCGTGCGCGAGAACATGGACCTGGCCGCGGTCAGCGGCCCCATTGACGAGACCCGCCTGGAATGGGTGTTCGGCCTGTTCCCACCGCTGAAACGGTTCTGGAACCGGCCGGCGGGCAACCTCTCCGGCGGCCAGAAGCAGATGCTGGCCATCGCGCGGGCCATCATCGAGCCGCGCGAGCTGCTGCTGGTGGACGAGCCCACCAAGGGGCTGGCCCCGGCGATCATCAACGACCTCGCGGGTGCCTTCGAGGAACTCAAGGAACAGCATGCCAGCATCCTGCTGGTGGAGCAGAACTTCAACTTCTCCAAGCGGCTGGGCCAGAGCGTGGCGGTAATGGATGACGGCCGCATCGTACACACCGGCCAGATGGCCGAACTGGCCGAGAACGATGAGCTACAGCAGGAACTGCTGGGGCTCAGCCTGGGCGCGCATCAGTAAGGAGCCATCAGCATGAGTGCGCAAGACGATATTCTGGATCAGGAAACCCCGCAGGGGTTCCGGCAGCGCTTCGCCGATTTCCGGGAGAACCGGCCACACCTGTTCCTGCTCGCTGTCATGGTGCTGGTGCCGCTGTTCTTCATGAACCCGGTGACCTGGCTCAGTCTTACCATCAGTGGCCTGGCCATGGGGCTGATGCTGTTCATCATGGCCTCGGGAATGACGCTGACCTTTGGCCTGATGGGCGTGCTGAACCTGGGGCATGGTGCCTTCATATCGTTGGGTGCCTTTGCCGGAGCAACCGTGGTGGTGTTCTGGATGGGCGGTCATGCGGGCAGCGGCACGCTGGGCATGACGTTGATCGCGCTGCTGGCCGCATTCATCTTCGCCATGGCGGTGGCCGGTAGCCTTGGGTTGCTGTTCGAGCGTTTCGTGATTCGCCCGGTCTACGGCGATCACCTGAAGCAGATCCTGGTCACTGTTGGTGGCGCCATCATCATCATGGAAATGATCCATGTGATCTGGGGGCCGAACGAGATTCCCGTGCCGCGGCCCGACCTGTTGCGCGGCGCCATGATTCTGGACGATACGGTGCCGTTGATCGGCGGCGTGGCCGTGGAGACTTACCGGCTGGCTGCGGTGCTGCTGGGGCTGGCCGTGTACGCAGCCATGGTCTGGGTGATAGAGCGCACCAAGGCCGGCATTCTGATCCGCGCGGGGGTCGAGAACACCGAGATGGTCGAGGTGCTGGGCTATCGGATCAAGCTGCTGTTCCTGGGCGTGTTCGTTGCCGGGTCCGCGCTGGCCGGGCTGGGCGGGGCAATGTGGTCCATGTACCAGGAGATCATCACGGCGCACATGGGCGAGACGCTGATGATCTCCGTGATCGTGGTCATCATTCTCGGCGGTCTCGGCTCCATCAAGGGCTGCTTCTACGGCGCCATCCTGGTGGGTCTGATCAATCTCTACATCGGCTACCTGGCCCCCACGTTCGCGGCCATCGCCACCGTCGGCCTGATGGTGGGCATTCTGATGTGGCGACCCCAGGGGCTGATCCCGGTGATCAAGGTTTAGGGCGCTGACAGGCCTTAGGAGAAACCCGATGTTGAACGCGATACTTTCCGGAGATTACCCGCGCAGCCGGGTGCTGACCGCGGTGCTGCTGGTGATCCTGATCTGCCTCGCGCTGGGGCCGTTCCTGTTTCCCAGCACGCGCGCCTTCACCACGCTGGGGATGATCTGCATCTTCATCGTCGTGGTGGCGTCCTATGATGTCATGCTGGGCTATACCCACATCGTGTCGTTCGCGCACACCATGTTCTTCGGCATCGGCGCATATGCCGTCGCCATGGTGATCGCCTCGATGGGCAGCAGTTTCGGGGCCATCGGCCTCGGCGTGCTGGCGGCCGTGCTGGCGGCCACGGCACTGGCGTTGCTGCTGGGGCTGCTGTCCTTGCGGGTGAAGGCGATATTCTTCGCGCTGGTCACGCTGGCCGTGGCCTTTGCCTTCATGACGTTGGTGAATCAGCTCTACACCGTCACCGGCGGCGAGGACGGCCTGCGGGTGCGCGTGCCGCGGGAGATCGGTCCGGCGTTCCGACTGATCGAAAATGATCTGTACGGCTTCAGTATCACCACCTTCCTGGGTGGCCTGTTCACGCAGCCCTGGAATCTTGGCGAGGTGATCCGCGAGTCCGTGTACAGCGTGCGCGTGACCGGGCGGGTGGTCATGTACTACGTCTGTTTCTTCTTCGGCCTGACCATGTTCCTGCTCATGTTGCGCATGATGAACTCGCCGTTCGGGCGGGTGCTGCAGGCGATTCGGGAGAACGAGTTCAGGGCCGAGGCGCTGGGCTACAAGACCGTGTACTACAGGACCGCAACAGTGGTGCTGGCAGCGGTCCTGACCGCCCTGGCCGGCGTGCTGTTCGCGCTGTTCAATCGCTACGTCAACCCGGAGAACACGCTGGATTTCGAGCTGATGGTTTTCATCCTGCTGATGTGTGTGATCGGCGGCATGGGTACCATGTACGGGGCGGTGGTCGGCGCGGCCCTGTTCCTGCTTGCCGAGAACTATCTGCAGGATCTGCTCGCGGTACTTGGCGGATACGTTGAGGGCGTGCCGCTGGTCAGCGGCTTGGTAGGGCCCGAACGCTGGCTGCTCTGGTTCGGCGTGTTGTTCGTGCTCAGCGTCTACTTCTTCCCCAAGGGCATCGTCGGTCAGTTGCGCCTCTGGGCGGACGAGCGTCGTCGGCGTGCCGCCGGCGGTGACGAGGACCAGTCCGATCGACTGCAGCAGGGGGCGACCCAACCGGCAGAGCAGCCCAAAGGGTAGCGCGCTGCGAAGAAAGTGATCATGCGGAGGACGCCTGATAGGGCGTCCTCCGCACTCGGGTGTTCCGGCGTTTGACCGTGGAATGGTCCCAGCTCAGCGCCGGGCATCGCGAGAAATCCGGCGCTAACGCGAGTGCGGGAATTGATCAGCGCTTGCCTAGGCCCCATCCTCGAAATGCGCGGTGGATCGCCGCCCCACGGAGCGGCCGTACCGTTCCAGCCATTCCCCGGCATAGTCGCGTCCGGTATCGCGTAGATGGCTCAGGAATTCCCAGTCGGTATTGACGCGTGAGGCCCGCCCCAGGTGTTTGGTTGCATCGCGGGTATCGACCCGGTGCAGGTAGAGGTCACGCCCCAGACCGTGGTGCTTGCTGAGCAATGCCAGCAACTGCAGCTCACGCATCACGGTGGAGTGAAAGTTGATTTCGGTGATTCGGTCCATGATCTCCGGAACCTTGCGTGGCACCTCGTCCCGCTGCGCGGGCGTGAGCTGGATCAGTAGCAGGTCGGGCGACTTGCATTCGAAAATCAGCGGATACAGCGCCGGATTACCGGTGTATCCGCCGTCCCAGTAGGCAGCGCCGTCAAGCTGGACTGCGTGAAACAACAGTGGCAGGCATGCCGATGCGGCGAGCACTTGCGGGGTGATAGCGTCGTTGCGTCGCAGCTCCAGCCGCCCGCTGTGCACATTGGTGAGCGCGATGAACAGCCGTGGCGAGCCCCGGCGGCGCAGGGCGTCGAAGTCGATCACCTTTTCGACGATTCCCAGCAGCGGATTGTAACCGGTGGGGTTGAACTGGTAGGGCGAGGCCATCTGCGTCAGACCGCTGAGGAACAGAAAGCCCGGGGAGTAATCGCGGTTCCAGCCATGAAACAGATGCTCCAGGGGCGAGGCGCGCATTGGGCTGAGCGTGGATTGGTCGCTCACCGTCCGCCATAGCCGTTCCAGCGTCTCGCGGGCGCCATCGGCGCCGCCCTGTTGCCAGCCGCAGGCCAGGGCCGCCGAGTTCATGGCACCGGCACTGGCGCCACTGATGCCCTCGAAGCGGTAGCCTTCTTCAAGCAGCTTGTCCAATACGCCCCAGGTAAACGCACCGTGACTACCACCGCCTTGCAGAGCCAGGTTGATTCGCGGAGGCCGGCGCCTCAGCCAGCCTCCGCGGAATGGTGCTGCGCTCCAGCGCTTGAGACTGTTCCAGTCCATTGCCGCTTCCTTCTGTCGCTGCCGGTGAGAGTGTTCGGAGGTTCTTTCCGGCGTTTCCCGGTTATACAGCAGTGCGGCCCAAGGTCGCGAGCGACCGGATTGCATGATTGTGATGGGGTTCGAGGTTCCCCGCTGCTTCGACTGTCATGCTAACAGGTAGACAGGCATGTTCCGCGCGAAGGCCGGGCAGAGACCGTTCACGACGTATCAGACACAGGATCCCCATGGCGACCATCGAACCGGAAATTCTGGAATCCCTGGTTCCGTTGCGCGAGCTCACGCCGGAGGCGCTGACCGAGTTGGCGCGGGAGGCGGAAATCGAGGAGTTGGAAGCGCGCAGCATCATTTTCCGCAAGGGCGCTGATGATGCGTGGTCCCGTTACGTGCTTTCCGGCACTGTTGTCCTGGTGGATGACGAGCAGCGTCGACGTACCGTCACCGGCACTGGCAATGCCGGAGTGGCTCCCGAGCCGTTGAGCCAGGATCGGCCCTATCCCTGCCACGCGGTGGCGGGAACCGATGTCAAGCTGATCCGGCTGCCCGCCGGGCGCATCCAGGAACTGCTGGAATCCAGCCGGCTGCCGCAATACGGCGTGAACGAGCTTGCCGCGGACAGCGAGGATGCCGGCGAGAACCTGTTCTACCGTCTGTTCGAAGACCTGATGTCCGATCGGCTGGAACTGCCCAGCATGCCGGACATCGCGCTGCGGGTACGTGACGCCATTACGGAACGTGAGGCCGGTGCGGGGGAGCTGGCGAAGATCCTGCAGACCGACCCGGTGGTGGCGGCGCGGGTCATCCAGGCGGCCAACAGTGCCGTGTATTCCGGACAGCCGCAGGTGGATTCACTGCAACCTGCCATTACCCGCCTGGGCCTGATGGTTACCCGTGAGGTGGTTACCGCGGTGGCGCTGCGCGGCGTCTTCCGCTCCAAGAATCCCACCTTGAACAAACGCATGGTGGAGCTGTGGATGCACAGTTCGCTGGTGGCCGCGATAGCGCAGGTCACGGCGCGCCGACTGAAGGGCTTCGAGCCCGACCGCGGGTTGCTGGCGGGCCTGGTGCACGATATCGGCGTTATTCCCATGGTGACCAATGCGGAACACTATCCCGAGTTGGTTCAGGACCCGGGCCTGCTCGAGGCCACTATCCAGCGCTATCGCGGCGAGGTGGGGACGATGATCCTGCGCCGCTGGAATTTTCACGAGGACCTGATTCAGGTGCCGATGTGGGCGGAGCACTGGGTGCGGGACAAGGAGGATCCCGGCCCCGACTACGGCGATCTGGTTGTGGTCGCGCAGTTGCAGGCGATGGGCGCCGGCCCCGGGGCACAGGCGCTGCCTGCATTCACGGAAACGCCGGCCTACCGACGGCTGGGGCTTGAGGCGCTGGGCATCGTCGACGGTGTCAGCATGCTCGAGGAAGCCCGGGAAGAGATCGCCGAGGCCCAGCGCTTGCTGATCGGCTGACGCGGCAGTGGCTCGCCCACCCTGTTTCTCCCTCCAGCGATTTTCCATTGAAAACTGCGCCTGATTGGGCGACGGTGGCGTCGCCAGCCGGTCCCGTTCCACTGTTGCCGGCCGCCGCGCTCACTCTGTCGCCATGCCACCGGGGTATTACTGATCATGGAGTTTTCCGCTGTCCACGCCGTGCCCTACCAGCGGGACACCGGGGTGTGGATGGCTGCGCTACGCCGCCTTCCCATGGCGGTCTGGCTGGACAGCGGTGTCACCGGGCGATGGGATATCCTGTCGGCCGATCCCGTCGAATCGCTGGTGACGCGCGATGGGTGCACGCGCGTGCGCACCCGCGAGGGACTGTCCAGCGAAACCGAAGCCCCGCCGCTGGAGGTACTGAAGATGCGGCTGGCACGGCGCCCGGTACGCTCGCGCCGGTTGCCGTTCTGCGGTGGTGCCATCGGTGCCTTCGGCTACGATCTGGGCGAAGCCATGATGCCAATGGCGGTGCGACGGGAGCCAGCGTCGTTGCCGATCATGAGCGTCGGCCTGTACGACTGGGCGGTGCTGGCAGATCATGCGCAGACAAAGGCCTGGCTGGTTACGCTGCCCGGCAGCCCGATGACGCCGGCGCGCTGGCGGGCCCTGATGGAGCAGACCGCTCCGCAGGGGGATTTCCGGTTGGGTCCGCTGCGGGTGGACCTGGACAGGGCGGCCTACGGTATGCGCTTCCGTCGTCTGCAGGCGTATATCCGGGATGGCGACTGCTACCAGGTCAATCTGGCGCGCCGCTTCAGTACCGCGTTGCATGGAGACCCGTTCGCCGTCTACCTGCGGTTGCGTGCAGTCAGCCCGGCACCCCACGGTGCCTACCTCGAGCATCCGGATTTTCAGCTGCTGAGCATCTCTCCCGAGCGCTTTCTGCGCGTTCGGCGTGGCTATGTGGAAACCCGTCCAATCAAGGGTACCCGGCCACGGGGTGAAAATCTGCAGGAGGATCTGCGTCTGGCGGAAGAATTGCAGGGCAGCTCCAAGGACCGCGCCGAGAACGTAATGATCGTCGATCTGCTGCGCAATGACCTGGGCAAGGTCTGTCGCACCGGTAGTGTGCGGGCCGGAAAGCTGTTCGACCTGGAAACGCATCCCTCCGTGCACCATCTGGTCAGCCGCGTCTCAGGCCGCCTGCGTGCCGGGCTGGGGCCGTTGGACGCGCTGGAGGCGGCGTTTCCGGGCGGCTCCATCACGGGCGCGCCGAAGCGGCGCGCCATGGAGATCATTGCCGAGCTGGAGACGGCTTCCCGGGGATTCTACTGCGGTTCGGTCGGTTATGTCGGCTACGACGGCAGCATGGACACGAATATCTGCATACGCACCGCGGTGCATGCGGATGGTGTGCTGGATTACCGGGCGGGCGGCGGCGTGGTCGCGGATTCGGAGGAAGAACGGGAGTTCGAGGAGACCGATCACAAGGCACGCGCATTCCTGAGCCTGCTTCCTTAGCCGCTGGCCAGCAGCCTGCCCATGGCCCGCAGGCCTTCCTGCTCGCGTTGGCAGGATTTCCGGATACCCTCCAGCACCCCGCTGGGCAGCATGCCCTGTCGGACCAGGGCGTCCGGCACGCCTTCGAAGTCTCGCTCCAGCCACTCGCTGGCGGCTTGCAGCACGATCACCAGGTCCCGGCAGTCCTCAGGTGGCACGGGGTCGGCGAAGGCGCCGACGGCGTCGGAGATCAGGGCCGGTACTTCCCATTCCTCCAGCAGCATGGCCCCCGCCTTGTAATGGTCCAGGCCCAGCGTTCGCCGCTCCAGCAGGTGGAGGTCCTGCTCGGGCTCCTCGCGATGCTGCTTCAGAATGCGGTCCATGTCGGCGGGGAAGGTATGTACAAGCAGCAGCAGCCCGATTGTATGAAGCAGCCCTGCCAGGTGGGCGGCGTCCGGCTCGTTGCCCACCGGCAGGTAGCGCGCGAGCTGGCCGGCGGCAAATGCCGTGCCCATGGCATGGTACCAGTAGAGGGAGGCGTCGAAAGCCGGACAGCGGCGAGGGTAGAACTGGCCCGAGAGCAGGATTGAGGTTGCCAGGGTGCGCACCCGGTTAAGCCCGAGCCGCATGACGGCCTCTTCCACCGAGTACACAGGGTTGTATCCTGCGAAGTAGGCGGAGTTGGCCATGGCCACCAGCCGCGCAGTCAGTCCGGGGTCGCGGTCAAGGCTGGCCGCAACATCGGAGAGGTTCACCTCCGACGCGCTGAGCGTGAGCAGGATCTCATGCGCCACATAGGGCAGCGATGGCAACGTGCCGGAGGCGCGCAGTTCGTTGGGGGAAGGCATGTTCTCTCGTGCTCGCCGGTATCCCAGTGTTGCAGCGAGTGTACCGGGAATGCGAGCGCCAACGTGTGACGCAGCTCGGACTTTTGCCAGCCCGGTATGGTCTGACTACACTTCTTGTAAGCAGCGCATGCTGCGTTGCGCCATCCCGTCCGGTGCGGCACTGTCTGCTGGCAGCGTCGCGTTGCCTGATGTTTCTTACAATAGCGAATGCAGAGTCACTGGCATGGCGAGCGCTCAGCTTGCACGCAGTGCTCGTTCACCCAATCCTGGAGGAATCCCAATGGAAGATGTAGTCATCGTTGCCGCCGGTCGCAGTGCTATCGGCAATTTCAACGGCTCCCTGGCAAGCCTGCCCGCGACCGAATTGGGCTCGCAGGTCATCAAGGGCGTCATGGGCAGCATCGGGCTTTCCGGTGAGCAGGTGGATGAGGTCATCCTGGGGCACGTCCTCACCGCGGCGGCGGGCCAGAATCCGGCCCGGCAGACCTCGATCGCAGCGGGCCTGCCGGACATGGTGCCCGCGATGACCATCAACAAGGTGTGCGGCAGCGGACTCAAGGCCGTTCATCTTGCGGCGCAAGCGATCGCCCTGGGTGACGCGCGCTGCATCATCGCCGGCGGCCAGGAGAGCATGTCACAGGCGCCGCACGCGTTGCCGAACTCGCGTTCCGGCCAGCGCATGGGGGACTGGAAACTGGAAGACACCATGATCAAGGATGGTCTGTGGGATGCATTCAATCAGTACCACATGGGCGTCACCGCCGAGAATCTGGCGAAGAAATACGAGATCAGCCGCGAGGAACAGGACGCATTCGCCGCGGAATCCCAGCGGCGCGCGGTGGCTGCCATCAAGGACGGGCGCTTCAAGGAGGAAGTCGTTCCCATCCAGGTGCCCCAGCGCAAGGGAGACCCCCTGGTCTTCGATACTGACGAGTTTCCCAAGGAAGGGGTGGACGCCGCCAAACTCGGCGGCCTGCGGCCAGCCTTCAGCAAGGACGGCACCGTGACCGCTGGCAACGCATCCGGCATCAACGACGGTGCGGCCGTGCTCGTGGTCATGGCGGGCAGTATGGCGCGCGAGCTCGGGCTGGAGCCGCTGGCTCGGGTGAAGGGCTACGCCAGTGCCGGCGTCGACCCCGCCATCATGGGTTCTGGTCCGGTTCCGGCCACCCGGCGCTGTCTGGAGCGCGCGGGCTGGCAGATACAGGACCTGGATCTGGTCGAAGCCAACGAGGCGTTCGCTGCGCAGGCGCTGGCAGTTGCCCGGGAATTGAAGTGGGATATGGAAAAGGTCAATGTCAACGGAGGCGCAATTGCACTTGGGCACCCAATTGGTGCGTCGGGGGCACGTGTGCTGGTAACCTTGTTGCACGAGATGAAACGTCGCGATGCCCACAAGGGGCTGGCGACTTTGTGCATCGGTGGCGGCCAGGGCGTTGCGGTCGCCGTGGAACGTTGACAGAGGCGGGCAGGCGGCGGTGCAACGCCGCCTGCCCCGATAAATGGGTATTCTGGCCAGGGTGAATGGTTCATGACTGAGACGCGGATCATCAAGAAATATCCGAATCGCCGTTTGTACGACACGGCTATCAGCAGCTATATCACGTTGGCGGATGTGAAGCGGCTGGTGGTCGACGGTGTCGAATTCCAGGTAGTTGACGCAAAAAGCAAGGATGACCTGACGCGCACCATCCTGCTCCAGATCATCAGCGAGGAGGAAGAGGGCGGGGAGCCTATCTTCAGCACCGATCTGCTGGCGCAAATCATCCGCTCCTATGGCGGCAACATGCAGAACCTGCTGACCAGTTACCTCGAGAAAAGCATGTCCATGTGGTCCGAACAGCAACGGGCCTTTCAGGAGCGCACCAGAGACTTCATGGATGCCAATCCCATGACCATGCTCACCCAGATTGCCGAACGCAACCTCGCCATGTGGCAGGCGATGAGTGGCGCCTCGAAGAAATCCGGTGATCAGCCAGGCAAACCTGCTTCCCAGGACGAGAAAACGTCTGACAAACCTTCGAGGAGCGATTCGGGACGCTCCGGCGGGAAATCCAATTAATTGATTTAATTTGGAATTTATTTTTCTCTTATTCTGTGACCCCTTGAGTTGACAGGTGGGTCACCTGTCGATATTCTCGGTGCATCAGTATGATGCGCCGCACCATGCTGTGTGCTGTCGGCGGCGCTTCGGTGAACCTAGCGGGGGGCTTGAAGCATGAGTAAGCGAGTTGCACTGGTAACAGGTGGGAGCGGGGGAATCGGTACGGAGGTATGCAGGCAACTGGCTGCGGCCGGTTATCTGGTGGTGACCACCTGCCTGGATCCCGAGCGCGAGGATATTGCCGGCTGGCAGTCCGCGCTGGAGGCCGATGGCCTGGCAGTTGACTGGATCCAGTGCGACGTCGCCGATTTCGAATCCTGCCAAGGCATGGCTGAAACGATGCTCGCGCGGCATGGCCGCGTGGACGTGCTGGTCAACGCGGCGGGCATTACCCGTGACGCCTTCATCCACAAGATGGCCAAACACAACTGGGACTCGGTGATCAGCACCAACCTCACCAGCGCCTTCAACGTCACCCGCCAATTTATCGACGGAATGCGCGAGCAGGGCTATGGCCGCATCATCAACATCTCCTCGGTCAACGGCCAGAGCGGGCAGTTCGGCCAGACCAATTATTCCGCTGCCAAGGCTGGCCTTCACGGGTTCTCCATGGCGCTGGCGAAGGAGGGGGCCCGCAAAGGCATCACAGCGAATACGGTTTCACCTGGTTACGTCGATACGGCGATGACAGCCGCGATTCCCGCGGAGGTGCGTGAGCAGATCGTGGCGCAGGTGCCGGCGGGGCGGATGGGTCGGCCGGACGAAATCGCCCGGGTGGTCGTGTTCCTCGCCGCAGAAGAGTCCGCCTACATCAATGGGGCCAACGTTCCGGTCAACGGCGCCTTGTTCACAAGCTTCTGACGCTGTCGGTCAGACGGCCCGAAGGCCACCGACCCGCTCTCTCATTGTGCAGGCCGGTGGCCTTTGTCGTGTTTGGCGTCGCGATGACGGAAACATTGAACTCTTCCGGGGCGGGTTTGTCATACCGGTCAACTGAGGTGGACAATTTTTACTTACTAGTATGTAAGTTTTCAAAAATACCCGATCTCAGTGTTGACACTGATGTTTGGTAGCGCTATGATTGCTGCATAGCAACATCGGAGAGGCAAAAAAAAGGAACCAGATAGCCGGTTCCTGATATCGCGCTCTCTTCTTGTTGCAGGTTTTTAGATTTAAGTATGTTTGGCCTCTGACCGAGCCGGAGCGCTTAAATCGAATTGTTGCCGCACTTGCGTCGGCTTATCGTCTCCTCCAAGGCGACACCCGTGTCGCCTACTCCTTGCCCCCTCGCCCGAGGGGGTTTTTTTTGCCCTACGTTCCCGTTGGGAGCAGGGCAGATGAATTCCATACCGCGATTCTACGCATCCAGCGCCCGCTGACAAGCACTTTCGATTGTGCGTCGCAACAGTTTTTCCATTTGGTCACAAATAACCAAGGGATTCCTGTATGCGCGTCAACATACGTTGGCGACAGCCCCGAGACAGGAACATCCCCAAGTGCCCGCCGGGCAGCATCTCTTCCTGGTAGCCCGCGCCGCGGGGCAGTCGTTCTCTCAAGGAGCTGGCGCTCTCGGGCGGTACCAGGTGGTCCTGGCTGGCGAAGATATTGAGGACAGGCGCTGTGATCGCCTGCAGTCGGATCGGCTGGCCGTGCAGTTCAAGCGCGTCTCGCACCAGGAGGTTGTTCAGGTAGAAATCGTTCAGAAAGCGGTGGAACACCAGCCCGGGCTGGTCGGGGCAGTCGTACATCCAGGCCTCCATGCGCAGGAAGTCGTCCAGCGCGGCCTCGTCGGCGGCGATCTCCGGAAGTTGCCGATAGCGCCGGACCAGCAGGTCCACTGGACGGATCGCGGTGAAGGCGGCGCTGAGGCGGTTGCCGTTCACGGGCTCGGACACCGTGCGCGGCATGGGCCAGGCGGAGGCCAGCCCCGTCAGCACTCCATCGCCGGCGTGGAAATCCACCGGCGTACCGATCGTGACCATCAGCCTCAGGGTATCTGGCTTGAGTGACGCGTAGCATAGGCCGAGCGTGCCGCCTTGGCAGATGCCAAGCAGCACGGGAGGCTGATCGTGAACCTGGGAGACGTGTCCCACCGCCTCGCCAATAAAGCCGGGCGTGTAGTCCTCCAGCTCGAGGGCCCGATCCGCTTCCAGTGGGCGCCCCCAGTCCACCAGGTAAACGGGATAGCCGGCGTCGCACAGGTCCCTGACCAGTGATCTGCGAGGAGACAGGTCAAGCAGATCGGGCCGGTTGACCAGCGAATAGACCATCAGAATGGGTGGCAGCGACCGCCTCGGGGAGGTGTCCGGAAGATAGTGCAGCAGGCGGAACGGGCCACGCGTCAGTACCTGGTCGGTGGGCAAACTGCCGCGCGCGACGGGCTGGCGGCGGTGGGCCATCAGCATTGCCGCTTTCCAGGCGTCAGTCGGCATCATGGGCACGCCCGCGCAGCTGATGCATTTCCGCTCGCAGCGATGCGAGTTCCTCGCGTAGGCATTGGATCTGGCGTGCATCCCTGGCTTGCTGTTCCCGCGAGCGTTGGGCGAGTCCGTCCAGGTCCGAGCGTGTTGCCAGGCCGAGTTCGTGCCAGAGGGGCTCCAGCAAAGCGACAGCAAGGCCCCGGGCGTTGGCGCCGTGCTGCTCCATCGTTGCCAGCGCACGCAGAAACCGCGGTTGCTTGAGTAGCGCCTGGTGAGACTCGTCCAACTCGCCGAGCCAGCCCTCCCACAACGTCTCGCAGTCAGGCAGGGTGCGTGTTCGGAGCGTCTTTCGGTGCCACCGCAACAGCGCTTCTGCGAGCGCGGCGTTGCCCAGAGAAGCGCAGCGCTGAGCGGTTTCCCGCCAGCTCTCCAGTTCCGACGCCAGTCGCCGCCAGTGCTGTTGCTGCTCCGGGGCGAGACCGAGGATGGGGGTCTCCGAGGCGGGCGCACCGCCCGGTGACGCGGCATCCTGAAGCCATTGGTGCATGGCCTGCGCCATGGCGGCCGCCGTAGGTGGCATGCCAGGCATGCCCATGGATGGCTGCCGGAGCGTTTCAAGCGCCCGCTCGACCCAGTGCTCCAGAGCCTGCTGCCACTGCGGGGCGTTTTCCAGATGTTCGCTCAGGGCGCGAAAAGCAGGAGGTATCGTGCCCCCCACCGACGGCCCCTGGCCGAATCCGGGCAGTGAAGTGCGAAACTGTTCCAGCCATTCACTCCATGGCGGAGCGGCTGCCTTTTCGTTCTGCCCCATGCGGCAGGACCTCGATACGCATGAAAATGTTGAGGAAACCCCGCAGTGTGCATGCGACCGCGTCAGCGCTCAATGTTTCCCAGGGGATACTAGTCTAATGTTTTGCAGGTAACTTTACGCTCCCCGTGCGTCGACGTCGGTTCGGTAGCCACTTTTCTTATCCCGTGGCTGTCGCCCGCTACGCCTGTGCGCCAAAGCCTGCCCGGCGTCAGCGACCGCGGGATGTATCGTTCTCCATGAGCCGCACGACCCAGGGTGTGGCCGAGACAAAAGGAAAGATCGATCAGTGCACAAAACAGTCGCAAGCCGATGCCGGGGCGGCCTGCGGGGGCAATCGCGCAAGGGGCTGGGCAGCTGCTACTGGTTGCGGCGTTCGAAATCCCGGGTCAGCTCCTGGCGACGTGAAACCGCGCGGGATTTGTCGTAGACCTCGGCATCAGCCGCATTGATGACCTGGTTGAGTTGTTCCACCGCGAGTCGGACCTGGCCGCGCATCTGGTAGTACTCCGCCATGGCCATGCGGCCGTCGTGGGGCCTGTCTGCGGCCGTGGAGGCCTGGGCCAGGCGCTGGTAGAGGCCGGTGTCGGGGCCGGTGCGCTGAATCTGGCGCTGGAGCACGGTGCGCGCCCGGTCAGGGCGGTCCACACGCAGCAGCAGGTCCGCATAACCCTGCGTCAGGGGCGGGTTGTAGGGGAACAGATCCAGCGCCAGCTCGTAGGTGGCCAGGGCGGAGTCGTTGTCACCCGCCTCGATCTGGGCGCGTGCCAGCGCGCCGTAGTACAAGGCATGTTCGCCATAGTCGTCGATCAGCGCGTTGATCAGTCGCTGCGCTTCCTCCGCATCGCCTTTCTCGGTCAGTGCCAGGGCCATTCCGAAACGTGCGTGCCGGTCCTCGGAATCGTTTTCCAGCGCGGCCCTGAAATGCCGCACGGCATTCTCCGGTGTGTCCGCCCGCTCAACCAGGAGCTTGGCGCGGATCATGCCGTACATGGCACTTTCCTGGACGTTGCGCTGGCCGTACCCCTGGGCGCGGGCACGGCTGTCCGCGATCCGGTTCTCGGTGACCGGGTGGGTGCTTAGGAATTCCGGTGGTCGGGACTGGAACTGGGTGGCCTGCTGCAGCCGTTCGAAAAAGCGCGGCATGCCCTCGGGGTCGAGCCCGGCATCCACGAGGATCCGCATGCCGATGTTGTCCGCTTCCCGTTCATGGTTGCGAGAGTAATTCAGTTGTTCCTGGATGGTGCCGGCCATTCCCGTCATTGCCGCCGCTCCCCCCAGTTCCGGGTCCGCCATGCCAACCAGTATCGCCGCCATCAGCATACCCAGCGTGCGGAAGCCGCTGCCGCGGGAATCCTCGATGCGGCGGGCGATGTGACGCTGAGTCACGTGTGCGATTTCGTGTGCCATCACGCCGGCCAGCTCGCTTTCCGACTGCGTGCGTGCGATCAGGCCGGTGTAGATGCCGATGTTGCCGCCGGGCATGGCGAAGGCGTTGATGGAATGGTTGTCCACCACAAAGAAGTTGTACTGGAAGTCCGGCCCTTCGGCGCGGGCGAGGAGGCGCTGGCCCAGGTCCCGGATATAGAACTGGATCTCGGGATCCTCGTGCAGCGGCAGGCGTTGCCGCACCTCGCGGATCAGTTCCTCGCCCAGGCGGCGTTCCTGGGTGATACTGAGGCTTCGGCTGGCGCTGTCACCCATGTCCGGCAGGCGCGCGCCGCTATCCGAGCCCACCGCCAGAACGCTGGCGCTGAGCAGCAGCAGGAACAGGAACAGCAGAAAACGACCGTGTTGCAGCATGGAGCTCTTCATGACAGACAGCGTGTGCCGACACCGCTTGGACCTGTGCCTCCGGTTTAGGTTCGGCGCAGCGGCCGTTGTATCATGCTCCGGTATCGCGGGCATACAGACGGGCAGGGAGAATCGGGTAGATGCAGTTGATCCGGGATTGGTTCCGGCGCCACTTCGACAACCCCCAGGTCATGGGGCTGGCCATCGTCCTATTCGCCATCTTCATTGTCTTCCTGATCCTCGGCAATATGCTCGCCCCGGTGATGGCGGCGCTGGTGCTGGCCTATCTGCTGGAAGGCGTGGTGCGCGTGCTGGAACGGTGGCGCGTGCCGCGGCTGCTGGCGGTCAACATTGTGTTCCTGCTCTTCTTCGTCGGCCTCCTGCTGCTGTTCTTCGCGGTGATTCCGGTGCTGGTGCGCCAGGTGGCGCAGTTGGTGGACGAGTTGCCCAAGATTCTGAACGCTGCCCAGGCCCTGCTGTTGCAGTTGCCCCAACAGTATCCCCAGCTGTTCTCGGAAGAACAGGTCAGCGACATGATCTTCGCGGTGCGGCGGGATGCGCTGGACTTCGGTCAGCGGCTGCTGACGTCGCTGTCCCTGCAGTCGGTCATCGTGCTGATCACGCTGCTGGTCTACCTGGTGCTGTTGCCGTTTCTGGTGTTCTTCTTCCTGAAGGACAAGGGTAGCCTGCAGCGCTGGGTCACCCAGTATCTGCCGAAGGACAGGGCGCTGCTGGTGACCATCTGGCGTGATGTGGACCGCCAGATCGGCAACTATATCCGTGGCAAATTCCTGGAGATTTTCATTGTCTGGGCGGTGACCTATATCACCTTCAGCCTGTTCGGGCTGTCATTCGCCATGTTGTTGTCGGTGGCGGTCGGGCTGTCTGTGATCATTCCCTATATCGGCGCGGCGGTAGTGACCGTGCCGGTCGGGATCATTGCCTATTTCCAGTTCGGGTTCAGCGATACCTTTATCTGGATCATGGTGGCCTATGGGGTCATCCAGGCGTTGGACGGCAATGTGCTGGTGCCTATCCTGTTTTCGGAAGTGGTCAACCTGCACCCGGTGGCGATCATCGTCGCCATTCTGGTGTTCGGCGGCCTATGGGGGTTCTGGGGTGTGTTCTTCGCCATCCCGCTCGCCACCGTCATCCAGGCGATACTCAAGGCCTGGCCGACAATCGATGGCGAGCCGGAGGAAAACGGCATCGTCACGCAGGACTGAGACGCTGCCCGCGATGCAGGCGCCTCCCTAGAGCGCCTGCACTGCTTCGAGTACCTCCTGGGCGTGGCCTTTCACCTTGACGCCGCGCCACTCCTTCCGGAGCACGCCTTCGGCATCAATGAGGAAGGTGCTGCGCTCGATGCCCATGACCTTGCGACCGTACATGTTCTTTTCCTTGATCACGCCGAACAGCTGACACAGCGTCTCGTCCTTGTCGGACAACAGCTCGAACGGGAAGGCGTACTTGTCCTTGAAGTTCTGCTGCGCTTTCACGGCGTCGCGCGAGGCCCCAAGGATGGCGGCGCCGGCGGCGCGGAATTCGCCGTGCAGATCCCGGAAATCCTGTCCTTCCTGGGTGCAGCCCGGGGTGCTGGCCTTGGGGTAGAAATACAGGATCAGCGGGCCGCCGCGAAAGTCCGACAGGCTCAGCGTCTTGTCGCTGGTCGCGGGCAGGGTGCAGTCAGGAACGGGCTGGTCGATGCTGACTTTGCTCATGCTCGGGGTCCTTGGTGATCGTCTTGATGGTCGGAAAGGCGAGGGCGCCGTACTCATCGGAGCCCTCGTCGGCTCATAGCTTCAGGGGCTCGAAGACCGCATCCAGGTTGTACTGGTCGCAGAAGTCGAAGAACTCTTCCCTGAGCATTGCTATATGGGTCGATGCAGGCACATCCAAGGTCATGTGCACCGAGAACATCGGGGTGCCGGTGTGAGCGGCCGCATAGCGCGTGGTGTTCATGTCGCGGATGTTGATGCCCCGCCGGGAAATGAACTGTGCAAGCTGATGCACGATGCCCGGGTGGTCCATGGAGACCACTTCCACGCTGTAGGGCAGCAGGTTCTCGCTGCGGCGGGCGGGCGTGGTTCGCTTCCAGTGCACGTGCAGGTCCTGTTCGCGGGCAAGCACCGGCAACTGGCCTTCGAGGCGTGCGAGCTCGTTCCAGCGGCCGGAAACCAGCTGGATGATGGCGAATTCGCCTCCCAGCACGGTCATCCGGCTGTCGATGATGTTGCAGCCCGCTTCCGCGACAGTCCGGGACAGGGCATTGACGATACCTGGACGGTCCTCTCCCAGCGCGGTGATCACCAGCAGGTTTTCCATCGGGTCTGACTAGCCTCGTTGATGCCGCCCGGATCGCTGGCCGGGCGTTTCCATGGGGGGTAGAGTATCCGGATGCAGACCCCCTGGCGCCTGCGGGCGGCACGCTGAGGTGCGGGGGAGCCATCCTGAGCAGCAGTGTAGCATGCGGGGCCGCCTGGTCCGGCTTGTCAGTGCCAGGGGGCGCAAGTACTATGCACGTTTCATTTTCCGGGAGGCGCTTGCGATGTTCCGTGGAAGCATGGTTGCCATGGTGACCCCCATGCACGACGACGGCGCGGTCGACGAGGAAGCGCTGGCGCGCCTGGTCGATTTCCACGTGGAAAACGGGACGGACGCCATCGTCGCCGTGGGCACCACGGGCGAGTCGGCGACGCTGGACTATGACGAGCATTGCCATGTCATGCGGCGCGTGGTCGAGATGGCGCGTGGCCGGGTGCCGGTCATCGGCGGTACCGGTGCCAACTCCACCTGGGAAGCCATCAAGCTTACCCGCTGCGCGATGGAGGGGGGCTGTGATGCTGCGCTGCTGGTAACCCCCTACTACAACAAGCCCACCCAGGAAGGCTTGTACCAGCACTACAAGACCATCGCGGAAGCCGTGCCCATACCGCAGATTCTTTATAACGTGCCCAGCCGTACGGCCTGCGACATGATACCCGAGACCGTCGAGCGCCTGTCGCATATCCCGAACATCGTGGCTATCAAGGAAACGGTCAGCGTGGAGCGGGTGCGCGAGCTGCTGGAACGCTGCGAGGACCGGCTGGATGTCTACAGCGGGGAGGATGCCCACGCCCGGGCAATCATCCTGGAAGGCGGCAAGGGGGTGATCTCTGTTACCGCCAATGTGGCGCCCAGGCAGATGCACGACATGGCCATGGCCGCCCTGCAGGGCGACCGCGAGACGGCCGATGCCATCGACGCACGTCTGGCCGCATTGCACAATTCCCTGTTCGTGGAGTCAAACCCGATACCGGTGAAGTGGGCCGTGCATCAACTGGGGTTGATAGGACCTGCTATCCGGCTGCCTTTGACGCCGCTGTCTGAACAGCACCACGAAACCGTCCGTCAGGCCCTGAAGCTTGCCGGCGCCATCGAGTAAACAGGTACAGCATGAAAGTAACGGAAGGGAGCATGCGCGTGGTCCGGCTTGGTATCGTCCTGCTGCTGACCGCTGCGCTGGCTGGCGGCTGCTCCATGTTCGGCCGTGACAGAGGCGAGAACGGTGAGCCTCGGGACCGGCTGATCGTCCCGCCGGACCTGTCGGAGGAGCGTATCGGGCAAGTGCCGGAACTCCGTCGCCAGCCTGGCACCTCGCTAACCGAGCTCGCTGCGGGCCAGGATGGTCGACAGGATTCACCGCTGCTGACCGAGCCCCCGGGCATGCGGGTGCGCCGTTCGGGTGAGACCCGCTGGCTGGAGGTTTCGGCACAGCCCGAGCAGGTCTGGACCTGGCTGAACAGTTTCATGGCGGATTCCGGTATTCCGGTATTGCGGGAGTCCGAATCCCTCGGCGTCGTGGAAACCGAGTGGCTGGCACGCCCGATCGGCCTGTCCGGCGGCGTGTTCATGCCGGTATCCGCCGACGAGGAGGCTCCGGTGCGCGAGCAGTACGTGTTCCGGCTCGAACCGGGAGGTCAGCGTGGCCGGACAGCCGTTTATGTGGCACATCGCCAGGCCGTTGCGGATAACGGCGGCTGGGTTCCGCAGCGCGCTGATCGTGGGCGCGAGTCGGAAGCATTGCGCACCTTCATGACCTATGTCGGTGTGCGCGAAGCAGAGGCCACCCGGCAGTTGGCGACCGCACCGCAGGACGAGTTCACGCGCTTCGAAACACTGGACGACGGCCAGTTGACCCTGCTGGTGGCGGAGCCTTTTCTGCAGGGCTGGCGGCGCGTCGGCCTTGCGTTGGACCGTGCCGGCTTCACCGTCGAGGACCGGGACCGTTCCAGCGGTCGCTATCTGGTCCGCTATGATCCCGCCGCGGAAGCGGAACGGCAGCGCCGGGGCTTCTTCTCGCGGCTGGCGTTCTGGCGTGATCGGGAGGAGGAGCTGGAGCCGGGCACCTACGCATACCTGGTCCGCTCGGATGCGGGAAGCACCCGCGTCGCCATCGCCACCGAAGAGGGTGACGAGGTTTCGGACGCGCTGGCCGAGCGGTTGCTGACGCTGGTGGAAGAACAGCTGCGCTAGCGTGCTGTGCCACGAATGACGTGCCTTTCCGAGCGTCAGAGTCCGGGGCGCCTTACAGCGCAATGTTGAGTCGCAGGTTCCGCATACCGGGCCGGCCCAGGAGGCCGGCCCGGTGTCTTTACAGTGTTATTGCAGTTCATTGACAGGAATTGCCATGCTGCGCATCCGTGGAAGTATCGCTCTTTCTCCCTTTCGCCGTTCACGGTTGCTGGCCGAGTTGCAGGCCCGCAACCCGGCGGTTCTGGACGTGCAGGCCGAGTTCCAGCACTTCGTGCTACTGGACCGGCCGCTGGGTGAGCAGGAGCGGGGCAGGCTGGATGCGCTGCTGGACGATGGCAGCCGCACGGGAGAGGTGCCGGAGGGGCAGTTGCTGCTGGTAACCCCGAGACCGGGCACGATTTCACCCTGGTCGACCAAGGCGACCGATATTGTTCATAACGCCGGTCTAACTGTGGTGAAGCGGGTCGAGCGAGGCATAGCCTACTATCTGCGGGTCGGCGCGGCGCTTGATGCGGAACAGCTTCAGCAGTTGCTCCAGCCCTTGCATGACCGCATGACCGAGAGCGTGCACCTGTCCATGGACGGGGCCGATGCGCTGTTCCTGCATGGCGAGCCTGCCCCCCTGCGCACAGTCGACGTGCTGGGCGGCGGTCGCGACGCGCTGTCCCGGGCGAACGCCGAGCAGGGTTTCGCGCTGGCGGAAGACGAGATCGACTACCTCATGGAGCGGTACCAGGCGCTGGGACGCAACCCCACCGATGTCGAACTGATGATGTTCGCCCAGGCCAACTCGGAGCACTGCCGCCACAAGATCTTTCGCGCCGAGTGGATCATCGACGGGGAGCCGCAATCGCATTCCCTGTTCGACATGATACGCAACACCCACAGCCGCCGGCCGGAAGGGGTATTGTCCGCCTACAGCGACAATGCCGCGGTGACGCAGGGGGCGCGAGCGAAGCGTTTCTTTCCCGCGCCGGACGACCGGACCTATCGGGCATTCGACGAACCCGTCCATCTGGTGATGAAGGTGGAGACCCACAACCATCCCACTGCCATTTCCCCGTTTGCGGGGGCGGCCACCGGTGCCGGCGGCGAGATTCGTGATGAGGGTGCGACCGGACGGGGCGCCAAGCCCAAGGCCGGTCTGGCGGGCTTCACCACCTCGCATCTGCGTATTCCAGACTTCACCCAGCCCTGGGAGGAGGCAGATCCGGGTCGGCCGGCGCGACTGGCCTCACCGCTGGAGATTCTGCTGGACGGCCCGATTGGCGCCGCGTCCTACAACAATGAATTCGGCCGCCCGAATCTCAGCGGTTATTTCCGCACCTTCGAGCAACAGGTGCCAGGCCCCGCGGGGGCCGAATGGCGGGGTTACCACAAGCCGATCATGCTGGCAGGTGGCATGGGGGCGATCCGTGACCAGCACGTGCAGAAGCAGGAAGTGCCGGACAGCGCGAGGATCGTCGTGCTGGGCGGTCCGGCGATGCTGATCGGGCTTGGCGGCGGCGCAGCTTCCTCCATGGCCAGCGGCGCCGGCGACGAGGACCTGGATTTCGCCTCCGTCCAGCGCAGCAACCCGGAAATGCAGCGTCGCGCCCAGGAGGTCATCGATGCCTGCTGGGCCTTGGGGGATCGCAACCCGATCCGCTCCATCCACGATGTCGGAGCAGGGGGGCTGTCCAACGCCGTGCCCGAGATCCTGGAAGACAGCGAGCGGGGCGGGCTGCTGGAGCTGCGCGAGGTGGCCAGCGACGACCCCGGCATGTCGCCCATGCAGCTCTGGAGCAACGAGTCCCAGGAGCGCTACGTGCTGGCCATCATGCCGGAGGATCTGCCGCGCTTCGAGGCGCTGTGCCGGCGCGAACGTTGCCCCTACGCGGTGATCGGCGGAGCCACCGGCGAGCGGCACCTGAAGCTGGCGGATCGCCACTTTGGCAATGCGCCGGTGGACATTCCCATGGACCTGCTGTTCGGCAAGCCTCCAAAAATGCTGCGCGACGTGGCCAGCGCCGCCGTCAGCCTGCCCGCGTTCAGCACGCAGGGGCTGGATGCCGAGGACGCCGCGTTGCGCGTGCTGCGTTTCCCGGCGGTGGCGGCCAAGCACTGGCTGATCACCATCGGTGACCGAACCGTCACCGGGCTGGTGGCCCGCGACCAGATGGTCGGGCCCTGGCAGGTGCCGGTCAGCGACGTGGCGGTCACGATGGATGATTACGAGGGCTACAGCGGCGAAGCAATGGCCATGGGTGAGCGACCCCAGCTGGCCCTGCTCAGCGGGCCAGCGTCCGGCCGCATGGCAGTGACCGAGGCCCTGACCAATCTTGCTGCTGCGCCGGTGGGCGGTCTGCGCAAGGTCAACCTCTCCGCCAACTGGATGGCACCCGCCGGGCACCCCGGCGAGGATGCGCGGCTGTACGAGACCGTCCGGGCTGTCGGCATGGAACTCTGCCCCGCGCTGGGCGTTGCCATCCCGGTGGGCAAGGACTCCATGTCCATGAAAACGGTCTGGCAGGACGGGGGCCGGGAACAGGCGGTCACCTCGCCTGTTTCCCTGGTCATTTCCGCTTTCGCCGCGGTGGACGACGTTCGCCGCACGCTGACGCCGCAACTGCGGACCGATGCCGGCGATAGCGCTCTGCTGCTGGTGGATCTCGGCCGCGGGCGTAACCGGCTTGGCGGATCGGCACTGGCCCAGGTCTACGGTGCGCTCGGAGACGCCGCCCCGGATCTGGATCGGGCCGAGGATCTGGTGGCCCTGTTCGACACGGTGCAGGCCCTGAATGCCGACGGCCGGCTGCTTGCCTATCACGATCGTTCCGACGGCGGCCTGTTCGCGACGCTGGCGGAAATGGCCTTTGCCGGGCACGTGGGCCTGGAGGCACAGCTTGATGGACTGGGCGACGAGCCGCTGGCGGCGCTGTTCGCCGAGGAGCCGGGGGCGGTGCTGCAGGTGGCAGCCGAGCACCTCGCACACGTGCGTCAGACGCTGGAACAGGCCGGGCTGGCCGGCGCAGTGCATCTGATCGGACGTCCGCTGGAAACAGACCGCCTCCACATCAAGCAGGGTGAGCAGACCTTGCTGGACCTGCCCCGCGTCGAACTGCAACGGGCCTGGCAGGAAACCACGTATCACATGCAGCGGTTGCGCGACGACCCGGACTGCGCCCGCGAGGAATTCGACGCCCTGCTGGATTCCGGGGACAAGGGCCTGCAGGCAGCGCTGCGATTCGATCCCCACGAAGACGTGGCGGCGCCTTTCGTCGCCACCGGCGCGCGACCGTCAGTGGCGGTGCTGCGCGAACAGGGGGTGAACGGGCAGGTGGAAATGGCGGCGGCCTTTGACCGTGCCGGTTTCCGTGCCGTGGATGTGCACATGACAGACATTCTGTCCGGTGCCGCTCGGCTGGATGACTTCCAAGGCCTGGTCGCCTGCGGCGGCTTCTCCTACGGCGACGTGCTTGGCGCCGGCGGCGGCTGGGCCAAGACCATTCTGCACAATGCGCGGGCCAGGGATGCGTTCTCCGCGTTCTTCCAGCGCGCGGACAGCTTCGCGCTGGGCGTGTGCAATGGCTGCCAGATGCTGTCCGGACTGCGGGAGCTGATTCCGGGTACCGATTTGTGGCCGGTTTTCGTGCGCAACCGGTCCGAGCAGTTCGAGGCCCGCTTGTCCCAAGTGGAAGTCACCCCGTCGCCGTCCCTGTTCCTGGCGGGCATGGAGGGGTCGAGGATGCCGATTGCCGTGGCCCACGGCGAGGGGCGCGCCCAGTTCCGCGGGGACGCGGGGCCGGGCAAGCTGGAGAGCGCCGGCCTGGTGTCCCTGCGTTACGTAGACTCGCAGGGTCGGCCGGCCGCACAGTATCCGACCAATCCCAACGGTTCTCCCAACGGTATTACCGGACTGACCAGCCTGGATGGGCGCGTCACCATCATGATGCCCCATCCGGAGCGGGTCTTCCGTGCCGTGCAGCACAGCTGGCATCCCGCTGATTGGGGCGAGGAAGGCCCTTGGCTGCGGATGTTCCGCAACGCCCGCGTCTGGGTGGGGTGATACGCCCCGGGCAGCGCTGGTCAATTCCCTGCGGGATTTGTACGTAGGAACCGCATGGTGATCGGGTGAACCATATTGCGTGGGGCATCCTCTAATCGGCATGCCGTCTGTCGTCATGAGAGGACACCCATGCTGATCCGCCGACCCCGCAGGTCCGACGTCAAGCCGTCGGAAATCACCTCCGAGTCCATCTACCGGCGCCGTCGCGAATTCATGAAGGCGGCCGGTACCATTGCCGCCGGTAGTCTGCTGGCGCCGCAGTGGCTGTTTTCCCGGACGCTGGACGACCTGGAACAACTGCGTGATCTGGGGGAGCTGAAGCCCAGCCCTTACAGCACAGACGAATCGCCCAACAGTTTCAGCGACATCACCACCTACAACAATTTCTACGAGTATGGCTTCGGCAAGGATGATCCCGCACGCCATGCGCCGGGGCTGCTTCGGGTGGAGCCCTGGTCGGTGGAGGTGACCGGGGAGTGCGAGAAACCCGGCACCTACGCCTTCGAGGATCTGGTCAAGCCGCACCGGCTCGAGGAGCGCATCTACCGTTTCCGCTGCGTGGAGGCCTGGTCCATGGTGATCCCCTGGGTCGGTATTCCGATGGTGAATGTGCTCAAGCGCTTTCAACCCACGTCCAGGGCCCGGTATGTGGAGTTCGTCACGCTGATGGACCCGGAACAGATGCCGGCTCAGCGTCGGCCAAGCCTGCCCTGGCCATACCGGGAAGGGCTGCGCATCGACGAAGCCATGCATCCGCTGTCGATCTTTGCCGTTGGCGTCTACGGCAAGGAGATGCCGGCCCAGAACGGAGCGCCGATCCGGCTGGTGGTGCCCTGGAAGTACGGCTTCAAGAGCAGCAAGTCGCTGGTGAAGATTCGCTTTACCGAAGAGCAGCCGTTGAACACCTGGCAGCAGATCACGCCCGAGGAGTACGGCTTCTACGCCAACGTCAACCCGGAGGTGGATCACCCGCGCTGGAGCCAGGCCCGGGAGCGACGCGTGGGCAGCTTCTTTCGGCAATCCACACAGATGTTCAACGGTTACCGCGAGGAGGTGGCACACCTCTACCGCGGCATGGATCTGCGCAGCAGGGAGTACTGGTAGTGGTAAGAGGACTGCTGCTGGCGAAGATCGGCGTATTCCTGCTGTGCCTGATACCGCTGGTGATCATGGGGTCGGCCGTGGTTACCGGGGCCGCGGGGCCGAACCCGGTGGAGTACCTCAGCCATGAAACAGGGCAATGGGGCTTGCGCCTGCTGCTGCTTACACTGGCGGTCTCGCCCCTGCGCCGCCTGACCGGCTGGGCCTGGTTGATCCGTTTCCGCCGCATGCTGGGCCTGTTCGCCTTTTTCTACGTCTGCTGCCATTTCCTGGTCTTTGCGGTATTCGATCATTCCCTCGGTCTACCTTCTATCCTGGAGGACATCGTCAAGCGCCCTTACATCCTGGTGGGAACGCTGGCTTTCCTGCTGCTGATCCCTCTGGCGATCACCTCCACCAACAGCATGATGCGTCGACTGGGCAGGCGCTGGAAAGCGCTTCACCGTTTCAGTTATTTGATCGCCGCGTTGGCTGTTCTGCATTTCTTCATGCTGGTGAAAGTGGATACACGGGAGCCGCTGATCTATGCCGGCGTGCTTGCTGCCCTGCTGTTGCTGCGCCTGCGACCCGGGCAGTGGCTGGCCCGCCGCACCGCCTCGCGGCGGGAGGTGCAGAAGGAGGCCTGAGACCGCTTGCGTGGGTGGTTGAACCGGTAATATGATCACCGGTTCATGTTTGGCTCGAGGGCAAAGGGATGGCACAGGCGGTGGACTGGCTGGAGCGGCGCGCGGCGTTGTCGCCGGAGCGGGTGGCGCTGGTGGATGCACTCAGCGGGGAGCGTCGTAGCTATCGGGCGTGGAACCGCGCTGTCAACCGCACGGCCCACTGGCTGCACGAGGCGCTGGGGCTGGAGACCGGTCAGCGCCTTGCCGTGCTGTCCTCGAACAGTTTCGCCTATCTGGACCTCTGGTTTGCCTGCAACAAGACCGGCGCCATCCTGCAGAACCTGAACTGGCGACTGGCCACCGAGGAACTGGCGGCGCTGATTGGCGATGCCGGGCCCACCGTGCTCTGCTACAGCCAGGAGTTCGCGGATGCGGTGCGGACGCTGGAGGCGAATGGCGGTTGTCGCTCGGTGCAGCACTGGGTGGCCATGGATGCCCCGCCGCTGCGCACCTCCCATCGCAGTCTCGCGGAACGCGATGCCAGCCCCGACGAGGTGTTCCCCATGCCGGAGCTGGATGCGGATCACCCCTGGGTCATCTGCTACACCGGCGGCACCACGGGCTTGCCCAAGGGCGCCATTCTGACCCATGGCAACATCTCCTGGAATGCGATCAATACGGTGATGAGCTGGGGTGTGGGCGCGGAGGACACAGCCATCCTCAACGCCCCGCTGTTCCACACCGGTGCGCTGAACGTGTTTACCGCGCCACTGATCCAGGCGGGTGGTTGCAGCGTAGTCTGCCGGGGATTCGACCCGGACCAGGTGTTCGATCTGCTTGCGGGGGGAGGTGTGAGCCTGTTCTTCGGTGTCCCCACCATGTTTACCGTGTTGCAGAACCATGAACGCTGGGAGCAGGCGGATTTTTCGGCGTTGAAGCTGGTCATCAGCGGCGGCGCACCCTGTCCGCTGCCGGTGTTTCACCGCTTCTGGGAGCGGGGCGTGGATTTCAAGACAGGCTACGGGCTGACCGAAGCCGGGCCCAACACGTTCTGGCTACCCCCGGAACAGGTGCGGGAGAAGCCCGGCGCCGTGGGCTATCCCCTGTTTCATGTGCAGACGCGGCTGCTGGGGCTGGACGGTAAGGACGTCTCGGCGCCGGGCGTTGCTGGCGAACTGCTGATTCGTGGGCCGCATCGCACGCCGGGATACTGGAACAACCCCGGAGCGACGTCGGAGGCCATCGACCCCGATGGCTGGCTGCACACCGGTGACCTGGCCGAGCGGGACGCCGACGGCGCCTACACCATCGTCGGTCGACTGAAGGACATGTACATCTCGGGCGGCGAAAACGTTTACCCCGCCGAAATCGAGAGTGTGGTCCATGCCCATCCCGACGTGGCGGAAGCCGCCGTGTTCGGCGTTCCGGACCCTACATGGGGCGAGGTGGGTTGTGCAGCCGTGGTTTTGCGCGGCGGTGCCCGGCCCGATGCCGATTCCCTGCGTCGCTGGCTGAAGCAGCGTCTGGCCGCCTACAAGGTTCCCCGTCGCATCGAATTCGTCGACAGCCTTCCGACCACCGGCGCCGGCAAGCTGGACAAGCGTGCCTTGCAGCGCCGCTACGGCGGCTGATGCTTCCCGGCAGCGCGGTTAGCCCGGCGGCCAGTGATGCTGCTCCATCCACCCAGCGCCGGGTGAAGTGTGGCGTGGAACGTGGGGCAGCCCCATCTCCGCCACCCCGATATACCTATTCCAGGCCCTGCCGCCCGGCCCAGTCCCGGGCAAACTGCCAGGCCACGCGCCCACTGCGCGACCCGCGGCTCAGTGCATAGCGCAGTGCCTCCTCGCGGATCCGCTCCACCTCCGAGGTGTCCGCGCCGAGTTCGCGCAGCCAGCTCCAGACGATGTCGAGATAGGCATCCTGGCTGAAGGGGTGGAAGGACACCCACAGGCCGAAGCGCTCCGACAGCGAGATCTTTTCCTCCACCGCTTCGCCGTGGTGGATCTCTCCATCCACGTTGCGCGCTTCCTCGTTCTCCGTCATGTACTCCGGTAGCAGATGACGGCGGTTGGAGGTGGCATAGATCAGCAGGTTCTCCGGCGCAGCGCTCACGGAACCGTCCAGCACCGCCTTCAGCGCCTTGTAGCTGCCATCGTCTGCTTCGAAGCTGAGATCGTCGCAGAACAGGATGAACCGTTCCGGGCGTCCCCAGACCAGGTCCAGGATGTCGGGCAGGTCCACCAGGTCGTCCTTGTCAACCTGGATCAGACGCAGTCCATCCGGGGCATGAGAGGTGAGCATCGCCTTGACCAGCGAGGACTTGCCGGTTCCCCTGGAGCCCCACAGCAACGCGTTGTTGGCCGGCAGGCCATTGAGGAACTGGCGGGTATTGCGGTCCAGCAATTCCAGTTGCCGGTCCACGTTGCGCAATTGCTCCGGTTTCAGTCCATGAGGGTGTTGCACGGGTTCCAGGTTTCCGCGCTGCAGTCGCCGGCGCCAGCGAAATGCGGTGCTGGCGGTCCAGTCCGGCGCCGCTGTGGGAGTGGGCAGCCAGTGTTCCAGGCGGTCCAGCAATCGGTCGGCGCGAGCCAGTACTGTTTCCAGGCCCTTGTTCGAATCGCTCATCGGGCGTTCTACCAGTGGGTGGTTTACCAGTGCAGGTCGTCGGGGATCGGGAAATCCTTGTACGGATCGTCCTCGTCGCCGGCGCCTGCGGCGGGTTCGGCCCGGTAACTGAACATGCCCCCATCGCGCTCCAGCAGCTTCGGCAGGACATCAGCCGGCACCACATGGTAGCGCCCGGCGTGCCGCACGATGGCCAGCCGCCCGGCGCTTAGCGCCTGCTGCTGGGCGGGGGTTACCTCCAGCTTCCGAACCTTGTTGTCCTCGGTGAAGTGGAATGGGATCTCGCCGTCGCGGGTGGACTGGCCATGCCGCTTCAGCAGGTCCTCGATCTGCGCCTTGGCGGACTTCTGCTTCTTCTGCGCTTCCTTCTGCTGGTTCAGTGCCCGGTCCCGCTCGGCCTTGAGGCGGCGCTCTTCCGCCAGGCGCTGGTGCTCGGGGCTGGGCTGGGCCGCCGCCTTGGCCTTCTTTCCCCCCTTGCGCTGTTCCCGTTGCTTCTGCTTCAGCGCCTTCTGGGCTTCCCTGGCCTTCTTCTCGTCCGCCAGGCCGGCCTTCAGCAGCTGTTCTCGAAGGGCGTCGCTCATGATGTCCCTGCCTTTGCTCGAATCATCTTCAGGCGTTCTTTCCGGTTTCCGGGCGACGGATCTTCAGCCCAACCTGCACGATCCGGTTGCCCTGGATCTCGCGCACCACGAACTGGAAGTTGTTCATGTTGATGCGGTCCCCGACCACCGCCCGCTTGCGGAAGATATTGTACAGGTAGCCGCCGATGGTCTGCTCGGGGTCGGTACCTTCCGGTAATTCCAGTTCGTAGGCGCCGGCCAGGGCACCCAGCGGCGAGTCGCCGTTGATCACGAATTCGCCGAAGAAGACGTGCTCCTCCAGCCGCGCGGGGCCGTGTTCCGCCACCAGGACGCGGTCCAGCTCGGGCAGCTTCTCCGGCGGTGCCAGCATGTACAGGTAGTCGTTCGCTCTCAGGACTTCCCGCTGCGGCTGAGGCACGGGCTTGCCGTCCCGTATCAGCATGACAAGTTGGCAGTGCCGGGGCAGGTTGAGCTGGCCGATCATGCGGTAGATGGCCGGGCTGTCCTCCTCCAGGGTATAGGCCACCAGTTCGTATTCCGCCTGTCCCGGAAGATCCAGCTCCATGCGGTGGACCACCCGCGACCGGGGAGGCACCTCGAGTTGCAGCCAGCGGGCCACGGGAGCCACCGTCCAGCCCTGGATCACCAGGGACAGCAGCACCACGAAGAACGCGATATTGAAGTAGAGCTGTGCGTTTTCCAGGCCCGCCAGCAGCGGGAAGAGTCCGAGCAGAATCGGTACCGCGCCGCGCAGCCCCACCCAGCTGATGAACAGCTGCTCCCGCCAGGGGAAGCCGAACGGCAGCAGGCAGATCAGCACCGCGAGCGGGCGCGCCAGCAGGATCAGTACCGCAGCCACCACCAGAGCGATGGGAGCGACAGCCAACAGGTCCGAGGGTGTCACCAGCAGGCCCAGCATCAGGAACATGATGATCTGCGCCAGCCAGGCCATGCCGTCGTGGAAGCGCCGGATGTTCTGGGCGCTCTGCAGGCGGCGGTTGCCCAGGATGATCCCGGCCAGGTAAACCGCCAGGAATCCGCTGCCGTTCAGCACGGAGGTCAGGCCGAACAGCAGCAGGGCGCCGGCAACAGCCAACAATGGATACAGTCCCGGCGTCAGGCGTACCCGGTTCAGCAGCCAGGCGAGGGCCACACCGCCAGCCAGTCCCGCGATGCCACCCAGGCCGATCTGCAGCAGGAATTCCACCGCCATGCCCAGGCCAATGTTGTCGTGGGTGCCGACGACAACCTCCACCAGGGCGATGGTCAGAAAGATGGCCATCGGGTCGTTACTGCCGGATTCTATCTCCAGCGTGGCGCCAATGCGCTGTTTGAGTTCCAGCCCGTGGGCATGGAGCAGGTAGAACACCGCGGCGGCGTCCGTCGAGCCGATAATGGCACCGATCAGCAGGCCCACCATCAGGGGGAGGTCGAACACCCAGGCGGTGATCAGGCCGGTGGCGGCGACCGTGATCACGACCCCCAGCGTGGCCAGCGTCACGGCCGGTCGCAAGCCCACGCGGAAACTGTCCACCTTGGTGCGAAGCCCCCCATCGAACAGGATCACGGCCAGGGCCAGCGTGCCGATCAGGTGGGCCGTCTGGTAGTCATCGAACAGCACCCCGCCCGGGCCCTGTTCTCCCACCAGCATACCGATGATGAGGAAGACCAGCAGAAGCGGGGCACCAATCCGGTTGGACACCACGCTGGCCAGGATGCTGACGAGGAACAGCATGCCGGCGACGAAAATGATCTGGTTGGTCAGTTCCAATGCGTCAAAATGCTCCCGTGACTTGCGGCGCAACGTAGTTCGCAGAAAACCATTTAGACTTCCCGGGTACCAAGAATGAAAGCGGGTATCCCGCGACATTATGCCTTAGACGCCGGTCTTGTGTTTTGCGGACCGGCCAGAGGGCGCCGCCCTGCGGGCAAGCCGCGCGGTGGCGGCGCATGGCATAGTTGCTGAGAACCAGTCACGAGAGGAGAAGGTCTTGGGCTATAAGGGTCGAAGTATCGGTTTGCTGATTGGGCCCGCTGTGCTGATTCTCGGTTTGCTGTTCGGGCCGCCGCCCGGGCTGGAGGCGGTGGAATGGGCGGTGGCGCTGGTGGCCATCATGATGGCGACATGGTGGATCAGCGAGGCGCTGCCGCTGGCCGCGACGGCGCTGGTGCCGATCGTCGCCTTTCCGGCGCTGGACGTGCTCGCACCCGGTGACGTGACGCGCGCGTACGGCAATGATCTGATCTACCTGTTCCTGGGTGGTTTCTTCATCGCGGTGACCATGCAGCGCTGGGAGTTGCACCGGCGTATCGCGTTGCACACGATCAACCTGGTGGGTACGGATCCGAGGCGGATGATACTGGGCTTCATGGTCTCCACCGCGTTTCTGTCCATGTGGATCAGCAATACAGCCACCGCGATGATGATGCTGCCGATTGCGCTGGCTGTTCTGCAGCAAGCGCGGGAGGAGGCGGAAAAGGAAGGCGGGGAACTCCCCAGTGGCTTTGGTGTTGCGCTGATGCTCGGCATTGCCTACAGCGCCTCGATCGGCGGTGTCGCCACGCTGATCGGTACGCCTCCCAACGCAGTCCTGGCGGGCATGGCACAGGAACTCTATGAGGTGGAAATCGGCTTTGGCCGGTGGATGCTGTTCGGGGTGCCGCTTTCTGCCCTCATGCTGGCATTGACCTGGGCCTACCTGGCCTACGGGTCCCATGGCCGTCAACTGTCCTCGCTGCCGGGTGGCCGGGAGCTGGTCCGGCGGGAACTGGCTGCGATCGGAGGGATGCGCCCCCCGGAAAAACGGGTGCTGGTCGTGTTCGTGCTGGTCGCCCTGGCCTGGATTACGCGCGGCTTCTGGCCCGAAGGCATGCTGAACCAGGTGGGTGATGCCAGCATCGCCATGGCCGGGGCGCTGGCGCTGTTTGTGCTGCCGGCCGGCGATGGTTCGGGAACCCGTTTGCTGGACTGGGATACAGCGGTGAAAGTGCCCTGGGATATCGTGTTGCTGTTCGGCGGCGGATTTGCATTGGCGGCCGGTTTCACCAGCAGCGGCCTGTCCGAGACGGTTGCCGGTAGTCTCGAAGCCCTGGGCGGCGCGCCGGCCATCCTGGTGATCACGGCCTGCGTGGCGCTGGTGGTTTTCCTGACCGAAGTCACTTCGAATACCGCCACAGCCACGCTGTTCATTCCGCTCATGGGCGCGCTGGCGGTGGCCACGGGGTTTCACCCGCTGGTCCTGATGGCCGCGGTGGCGGTGGCTGCTTCATGCGCCTTCATGCTGCCGGTCGCGACCCCGCCGAACGCGGTGGTCTTCGGCAGCAGGGCGGTGACGGTGCCGCAGATGGCCAAGGCGGGTCTGGCTCTGAACGTGATGACCATCGTGCTGGGGACAGCGTTTATCTACCTGTTGTTGCCGATGGTGATGGGGATTACCCTGAGGGGGGGTTGAACAGCCCTTCCTTGATGCTGGCGGGGAAGTGTTTTTGGCCGCGGCGTGCGCGGGCGCAAACGGTGTGGACGTGTATTAGGGAGGCGCTGTACCTGGTCGTGAGGCGGATTTCTTTACGGTCGTTGAGGGCGGACAGGC
>JAFIFV010000021.1 GCA_020831845.1 Ectothiorhodospiraceae bacterium | reverse complement strand
CTACATCTCCAACCAGCAGGCTATCGACTTCGACATGCGGCGCGATTTCATGGATTGCCAGCGCACTTACTGGGCCGACGGCGATCACTGGAGCATTGAGGGTTCGGCGCGATTCGTTGCACGGCTACTCGAGGCCAACCATTTCGAAGCTCGGTAAGCGATCCGGGAACTGCACCTTCCGGGTGGGGTTCTGGCGCGTATAGGCTCTCATCCTGGTTCCGTGGGAGCAGCGCCTTGATAGTTTCATCGGTGGTCGCCGCGGGCAGGATCCTTAACTGCTCGAGCAGGTACGCGTCAGATGCCAGGCCGTTGATCCCGGCGGTTTCGATAACGCGGTAGATCGCCGCACTGGCGCCTGCCCCGCGGTGCCTGGCTGAACAGCCGGTTCTTGCGTCCGTGTTGACCGCCCCGACAACCGGTGCTTCACTCGGTGCCTATGAAACTCGTGAAATCCAGAATCGGCTTCGATCTCCACACCTACCAGCGCGAGCCCATGCAAATCTTGGGGGGCGGTAAGCCACAGCACCGGCAAACGCTGGGCGTGGGCGACGCCTGATTGGCCCCGCGCATGCAGCCGCCCCCCAAAGAGCAAGCCGCTGATTTCGTTTCAACTGGCGTTGCCGGATTGGATCAAGTGCTGGACGGCCTGCGCATTGGCGACAATGTGGTATGGCGTGTGGAGTCCATCGCTGACTACCGTGCCTTTGTCACGCCCTTTGTCGCCGCTGCGCTGACCAATGAGCGCGCCATCATCTATCTCCGCTGGGGACAGCAGGCGCCCCTGGTGGAGCCGGGGCCTGGCGTGCGCGTGGTGCAAATTGACGCCTTGCGAGGTTTCGAGGCGTTTACCCGCCACGTCTACCAGCTCATCACCGATCATGGTCGTGGTGCCTTCTATGTCTGCGATAGCCTATCCGAGCTACTGGATGCCTGGGCCACGGATGCCATGGTCGGCAACTTCTTCCGCGTGGTTTGCCCGTATCTGTTCGAGCTGGAGACAGTCGCTTACTTCGCATTGCATCCGCGCAACCACTCCCACACTACCCTGGCGCGCATCCGCGAGACCACCCAGGTACTTATCGATGTCCACAGGGCCGAAGACGCCGTGCAGGTGCAGCCGGTCAAGGTCTGGCAACGACAATCCCCGACCATGTTCTTGCCGCACTGGCAGCAGGGGGAGCAGTTCCAGCCGGTGGTGGACAGCCAGGAGGCCACGCGCCTGCAGGCGCAACTGGAGCAGCGGTATCACCAGACGGGACAGAAGCGACTGCTGGATTTCTGGGACCGGCTGTTTCTGTCCGCGTCGGATGCCGTCGCCAACGCCGCTGATGCCCCAGCCGACGATAAGGCCTGCGATGACTTGCGCGAGCAGATTCTGCGGGTGTTAGTGAGCCGGGACCCACGCATGCTGCGCCTTGCCCGTCGCTACTTCGACCTGAGCTTGCTGCTCGATGTTCGCGCTCGCATGATCGGCAGCGGCTATATCGGAGGCAAGGCGGTCGGGATGTTGCTGGCGCGGCAGATTCTGCTGCGCGATGACCCCGCGCGCTGGCAACAGGCGTTGGAACCGCATGATTCCTACTATCTGGGCTCTGATGCCTACTACGCCTACGTTGTGCATAACGGCTGGTGGTCGCGGCTGATGCGTCAGCGCACCCCCGAAGGTTATTTCAGCGAGGGGCGTGGCCTGCAGGAGGCCATGTGTCGTGGTGAGCTGCCACCCGAAGTGCGCATTGAGCTGGAACGGCTGCTGGAGCATTTCGGCCAATACCCGATTCTGGTGCGCTCCAGCAGTCTGCTCGAGGACGGCTTCGGCAACGCCTTCGCGGGCAAATACGACAGCGTATTCTGTGTTAACCAGGGCGCTCCCGAGGAGCGCCTGGCGCAGCTGGAGCAGGCCATTCGCGATGTCTACGCCTCGGCGATGGGTGAGGACGCGCTAAGCTACCGGAAGCAGCGGGGGCTGGCTGATCAGGAAGAGCCGATGGCCTTGTTGTTGCAGCGTGTCAACGGTCGTTATCACGGCCGTTATTATCTGCCCGATGCCGCTGGGGTTGCCGTTTCGCGGAATACCTTTGCCTGGGATGCGGCGCTGGATCCGGCGGCGGGCATGCTGCGGTTGGTAATGGGACTGGGCACACGCGCCGTCGACCGTATTGAGGGCGATCACGCCTGTATCGTGCCGCTGGATCAGCCGCTTAAGCGGCCGTTCCGTGATCGGGACGACGCCTACCGCTATGCCCAGCACACGGTGGATGCGCTCGATGTGGCAGAGAACCGCCTGTGTTCGCTTCCGCTCCATCTCCTTACCTCCCATGCTCCGGATCTACCGCTGTCCTGGATTGCGGAGTTGGATCATGCGGCCACAGCGCGTGCGCGCGAGCTTGGCGACAGCGCGCCGATCTGGCGACTGACCTTTTCGCCATTGCTGCGGCGGGAGGGGTTCGTCACCCAATTACAGGCCATGCTGAGAACCCTGGAGGTGGCTTATGCCCATCCGGTGGATGTTGAGCTGACCGCCCGTATCGGTGCCGATGGGGCAGTAAGTCTGAACCTCGTGCAGTGCCGCCCGCTGGCAACCCGAGGGCCGGGGCATCGTGTAGCGCTGCCCGTCACGTTGCCACGGCAGAATCTGTTCTTCTCGACCCACGGGCATTTCATGGGCGGAAATCTTGATCTGCCGATTGCCTGGCTGCTGCACGTCGATGCTGAACGCTACAGCGCTCTGGACCAGATCACCAAGCATGCAGTGGCGCGGCTGATCGGGCGGCTGAACCGTCAGCTGGCCGACCCGGATGAGAGCCCGATGCTGCTGATCGGGCCGGGGCGTTGGGGCACCAGCAGTGCGGAACTCGGGGTGCCTGTTCGCTTTGCTGACATCAACCGTGTCAGCGTGCTGGTTGAGGTGGCCGCGCTGGGCGGGGGAATGGTTCCGGACCTGTCCTACGGCTCTCACTTCTTCCAGGATCTGGTCGAGTCCGGCACCGCTTATGTGGCGTTGTTTCCCGGAGTGGCGGGGAGCGATTACCATCCGGAGTGGCTCGCCAGGCATACGCCGCTGCCTTTGCCGGTGGAAACCGAGGATGCCACTGAAGCTGTGGCCGCCACCGCAATACATCTTTACGATGTGCGCGGTGATGGCCTGCAGGTGATTGCCGATGTGGTGAAACAGCGGTTGCTGTGCGCGTCCGGGGTGGTCAGATGAGGCCCATGGCCAACATCGCGCGACTCACCTTGAGGAAGCCGGCGACGTTTGCACCCACCACATAATTCCCCGGTGAGCCGAACTCCTCCGCCGTCTCGTAACAGCGGCGATGAATGTTCACCATGATCTCTTCCAGTCGTTGCTCCGTGTACTCGAAACTCCAGGAATCACGGCTGGCGTTCTGCTGCATTTCCAGCGCGCTGGTGGCCACTCCGCCGGCGTTGGCTGCCTTGCCGGGGCCGAACAGCACCTCGGCGTCCCGAAAGAGCCGAATGGCCTCGGGGGTGGTGGGCATGTTCGCGCCTTCGGCCACCAGGATACAACCGTTCTCGACGAGCAGTTTTGCGTGCTTACCGTTCAGCTCGTTCTGTGTGGCGCAGGGCAGTGCGACGTCGCATTTCACCTCCCAGATGGGCTGCTGTCCGACGAACTTCGCATGCTTGCGGCTCTCGGTGTAGGCACTGATGCGGCGGCGCTCAACTTCCTTGATGCGCTTGACCAGATCCAGGTCGATACCCTTCTCATCCACGATGTAACCACTGGAATCCGAGCAGGCGATGACTTTGGCCCCGCGCTGAATAGCCTTCTCCATCGCGTAGACTGCGACGTTGCCAGAGCCCGAGACCACGCAGGTCTTGCCCTCCAGCGAATCGGACTTTGCCTTGAGCATTTGCTGGGCGAAGAACACGGTCCCATAGCCGGTGGCCTCCTTGCGGGCCCGGCTACCGCCCCAGTCGAGACCCTTGCCCGTGAGAACGGCGGACTCGTAACGGTTGGCCATCCGCTTGTACTGGCCAAACATATAGCCGATCTCGCGCTGGCCCACGCCGATATCGCCGGCCGGCACATCGGTGTATTCGCCCAGATGCCGGTAGAGCTCGGTCATCAGGCTTTGGCAGAAGCGCATGATTTCGTCATCGGATCGGCCCTTGGGGTCGAAGTCCGAGCCGCCCTTGCCGCCGCCGATCGGCAACCCCGTGAGGGCGTTCTTGAAGATCTGCTCAAAGCCCAGAAACTTGATGATCCCCAGATCAACCGAGGGGTGGAAGCGGGTACCGCCCTTGTACGGCCCCAAGGCGCTGTTGAACTGTACTCGAAACCCACGGTTGATGTGAATCTCGCCGCTATCGTCTTGCCAGGGGATGCGAAAGATGATCTGTCGCTCGGGTTCACAGATGCGCTGAATCACTTTCTTTTCACCAAGCTCGGGGTACTTGCTGAGCACTGGTCCTAGCGTCTCCAGGACCTCGCGCACGGCCTGGTGAAACTCCTCTTCGCCCGCGTTGCGTCGAAGCACATCGCGATAGATGGGGTCGAGTCTTTCGTCGAGCGTTCTGTTCATCAATTAGCCCCGTCATGTTCCATGTTGGTACGTGAAAAAGTCGCATTGTCGCATTTCCGGGAACGATGCACCTCTTCGGTGCGCCCGCGGGACGTTGTTACTGGATACGCTGGCATGGGAGTGAGGCTGGCTAGGTCATTTATCGGCTACTCGGGATGACCTCTGCACGCTGTTGAGGGTTAGGTGCGACGCCGGGAAATGACAGGAAAATGGTCACCGGCGCCTGATCGTGGACTTGCAGCGCTGCCGGCAGCAGCCAGTGGTAGAGGGTGTGTGTCTACTGCATCGGGGGGAAGTCCAATTTATCCAGTAGGCCGTGAGTGGGGACAGGGCACCTGCACTGAACGGGGCGCTAGAGCGCCTTGAATCAGGAATACTGTGTTTCAGCCGGGGATCTATGGTGGTTCCTGGCATAAAATGACCGGTGCCTGCCTGGCAATGTCTTTGAAAACAAAATTTTACGAATTATTTACGCTACGCGAAATCTGCAGATCAAGCACCCCGTGTCCCGCCCCAGATTTCGCGTACAGCGCCAGTTCAGAATTTTGTGTCCAGAATCCAGCCCGTCTGGCCAGGATCCAGCGTTATGCGTCCATTAGTACATTGCCAGTCTAGAACGGGCTGTTGTCACCTGATTGACATAGTGTAGGTCTTACACTAAGTTGTCAGTCCGGCTTTTCGATGGAGTGGCAACGTGCCAATCAGTCCGCCAACCGCAGTGCTCGCCACCAATGTCGTGGTGTTCACCATCAGGGATGACCTGTTGGTGGTACTGCTCCGGTCTCGTCCACGCGAACCCTTCCAGGGTGTGTGGAGTCTGCCGGGTGGTCTGGTGGGAGACAACGAAGGGCTTGAAGACTGCGCGGTGCGTACCCTGAGGGATCAGACCGGGGTGCGGGGGGTGTACCTGGAACAGCTGTACACCTTCGGCCGGCCGGACCGGGATCCGCGCGGGCGGGTAGTGACTGTGGCGCATTACGCGCTGGTCCCTCCCGCACAGCTCCACGGTCTGGACGAGGACGACGGGCAGCGCTGCTGGCAGCCGGTGAACGAGTTGCCGTCGCTGGCCTTCGACCATGATCGCATTGTGGCGATGGCGCATCAGCGCCTGGCCGCGAAGCTGGATTACTCCACGATCGCCCTGCAGTTCATGGGGGAGCGGTTCACCCTCAGCGAGCTGCAACGCGTATACGAGATCATTCTGGGCGAGCCCCTGGACAAGCGGAATTTTCGCAAGCGGGTGGGCGGCCTGCCTTGCATCGAGCAGACCGGCGACTGGTTTCGCGCCGGCAACCACCGTCCGGCCCGGCTATATCGCGTGAAACAGCCGGGACGGGTGGACATCATCAAGTGAGTGGCGGCCCAAGGGGCCGGAGGTAGGACATGAGCAAGGCGCAAACGGCCCAGGTGGCGACCCCGGCGATGTTTTTCCGGGAAGAGGCGTTCAGCTCCAGCGAGGAGTTGCGGGCCGGCGAGCGCGAGCGGTTGATGGAGCGCATCCGTCAGCTGCTCAAGGCGCGCAATGCCGTTCTGGTCGCGCACTACTACACCGATGCGGACCTGCAGTTGCTGGCTGACGAGACTGGCGGCTGTGTCTCCGATTCGCTCGAGATGGCGCGCTTCGGCTACGAGCACCCGGCGGAGACCATCGTGGTGGCCGGTGTGCGCTTCATGGGTGAGACGGCGAAGATTTTGAGCCCCGAGAAGCGCATTCTGATGCCGACGCTGGAAGCCACCTGCTCGCTGGATCTGGGCTGCCCGGCGGACGCCTTCAATGCATTCTGCGACCAGCATCCGGACCGGACGGTGGTGGTGTATGCAAACACCAGTGCCGCGGTAAAGGCGCGCGCCGACTGGGTGGTAACGTCCAGTATTGCCGTGGATGTGGTGCGCCACCTGCACGAGCAGGGCAAGAAGATCCTCTGGGCGCCGGACAAGCACCTGGGTGACTACGTTCGGCGCGAGACCGGTGCGGACATGGTGCTGTGGGACAGCAGTTGCATCGTGCATGAGGAATTCAAGTCGCTGGAACTGGACAAGCTGCGTGCCGAGTACCCGGATGCCAAGGTGCTGGTCCATCCCGAATCGCCGGCAGGTGTGGTGGCTCAGGCGGACGTGGTGGGCTCCACGTCGCAATTGCTCAAGGCTGTGAGAACACTGGATGCCAGCACCTTCATCGTGGCCACCGACAACGGCATTTTCCACAAGATGCGGGAGGCCGCTCCGGACAAGACGCTTCTGGAAGCCCCCACGGCAGGCCGTAGTGCCACCTGCAACAGTTGCGCGCATTGTCCGTGGATGGCGATGAACGGTTTGCGCAGCCTTGCGCAGGTGCTTGAGTTCGGTGGCAATGAGATCCACGTGGATCCGGTTGTTGCGGAGAAGGCGTTGGTCTCGTTGGGACGCATGCTGGAGTTCGGCAAGGCGCGGCAGCGGCAGGTGCTGGGAGCAGGCGACGCCTGATGTCTGCTCAAAAAAGCCGCCGGTAAATACCGGCGGCTTCGAACTCGGAGGCAGAGCGACTTAGTAGTCGTCGTCCTCGTCGTCGTCATCTTCCTCTTCCCAATCCATGGTTTCCGTTTCTTCGTCGTAATCCCGGTCCTTGTCCTTGTCGTCCGCGCCTGCGAAGGCGACGCCGGCGGAGCCAACGCTCAGGCCCAGGGCAATCAACAGAGTCATCAGCAGTTCGCGCAATTTGAGAGCAGTCATGCTTTCGTCTCCTGGTAGTAGCACTGTAGCGTGCCGGGAGTGCTACTAAAGCAGGAGCTGTGCCAGTATCGCTAATTGTTTTTAAAACAATGATTTAATTATTGATGGAGGAAGAGAGGGGGTGTGACAATCTGACGCATGCGCACTTCTGACCATCTGTGCCGGGCCTCGCTCTTTCGAAAACCGTCGGCATTGAGCGACGGTTTTCGAAAGAGCGAATAGCGCTCAGTAGTCGCTTTCCTCGTGATCATCATACCCCAGAGCGTAGCGCCTTCGATCTCAATTCCATCCAGGGAGCCAATTGGGGGGCCGGGTCGGCACCCGCTACGCCGGCAGAACCTATGGCCCGGGCCCCCAGGAGGCGTCATCGGGGGCCTCTTCCCGCAAGCAGGGGGTCGAGCATCCGCTTCCGCGTCGGAAGCAGGGGGAAGTAGGGAGGCGCACGCCGTCTATCGTGCGTCGGCGCGATGACGGCTCTGGGAACGTCGGGGTAATAGGCAGGGCAAAAAAAACCGCCGGCCTACAGCCGGCGGTCTGGACGATCAGCGACTGGAACTTACCAGTCGTCGTCCTCATCATCGTCATCTTCCTCTTCCCAATCCATGGTGTCTTCATACTCGTCCTGAGCATCTTCCTCTTCACCCCAGTCAGCCATGGCAACGCCGGCAGAGCCGACGGACAGGCCCAGGGCAATCAGAAGGGTCATCAGCAGTTCGCGCAGTTTGAGAGCAGTCATGCTTTCGTCTCCTTGCTTCGCTTTTGAAAAGTTGCAATCAGACTTTTGCAGACTCCGTGCCAGCTCATGTGCTTTGTTGAAAAACAATGATATAAAGTGTTTTCTGCAAGCCCTGTTTCAAGCGTTTATGGTGTGCCCCATTGGCACATGTGCCCCTCGGAGATCGGATTTCCTTGCTGTCGTCTTTATGCGACGGCGCACTCCCGGATGTGTTGGCAATTGTGTGGCTGGCCGCGGGAACCATCCTGGCTTCGCGTTCGTAATTCCTGAGTGACGACTGACTACGACAGGAGCACCCGGGATGACATTATTCGAAGCATTGCGTGAGGATCATCAGAAGCAGAGAACATTGCTGGATCTGCTGGTGAGGACAGAGGGCCACACTGAAGCACGGGAGGAGTTGTTCGTCCGCATTCGCAAGGAATTGGAGAAACACGCGGCCGCCGAGGAGAGGACGCTTTATGTGCCAATGATGGCATTCGACATGACGCAGGAAAAGGCCAGGCACGGCGTCGCAGAACACCATGAGATCGATGAACTGGTCGCGGAGCTTGCCGACACGGATTTCAGTTCCCCAGGCTGGTTGGTGGCCGCGAAGAAACTGCAGGAACTGGTTCAGCACCACCTCGATGAGGAAGAGCATGAGGTGTTCCAGCTGGCCGGGCGCGTGCTTGACGAGGGTCAGAAGGAATCGCTGGCCAAAGACTATCTTCGGGAAATGCAGGCCGCCCAGTAACGAAAAAGCCACCGCCATGGCGGTGGCTTCTGGATGAGGGGCTTGGCTAGCCCGACAACTTACCAGTCGTCGTCGCCGTCATCCCACTCATCGTCATCATCATCATCTTCTTCCCAATCCCAGGTGTCCTCCTGGTGCTCATCCTGGGAGTCCTGCTCATCACCCCAGTCCGCCATGGCGACGCCGGCGGAGCCGAAGGTCAGACCAAGAGCGATCAGAAGAGTCATCAGCAGTTCGCGCAGTTTGAGAGCAGTCATTGTTACTCCTTTACTTTCGCTTCGAAATGTCACCAAGAGTAGTGCAGCGACCATGCCAGCTAGGGAGGGCTCGGAGAATCAGCAAGTTACGGCCCCCGCCGCAAGGTGGCGGGTGTGACCTGATGTCACATGTGACGTCAGGTCACGCTGATAGGGCGCCTTGCTCCTGGCCACGATCGGTGCTGAACCCAGGGTGAACGGGAATCGGATGGGTGCTTACTTAAAGGGCGATGAACAAAAAAAAGCCACCCTGTGAGCGGTGGCTGAAGAGGAGAGAGAGGAGTAGAAATGAGGAATCAGCAAGAATTGAGGGCTGCCTTTCGGCAGAGATTCCTACCATTTCATTCCATAATAAGCAGACACCATGCCAGGGAATGACGTCATATAAATCAGTTACTTGAGATTCAGTACCTTTCTGAAGTCTGTGTCCCGCTGTCACATGTGTCCCATTTTCCCGGTCACTGCCTATACTCCAGACGAGCAAGGTCGGTCCCGACATGACAGCGGTTTCTGGCCTTGCTCATATTGCGCTCGGAAGGGCCGGCGGGCTGGTGTCCGCTGATGCTTTCCGGGAAGGCACTCGATGGGCACAACGAAGGGCGATGCAAGGCATGCTTGTCGCTGAGACAGGCTGACGAGGTAGTCGGTCGCGCTCGTCCTGGGGAGCACAAAAAAGGAGCTGGGCTCATGGTGGATCTTCTGCTGGATATCAATAGCTTTGTCAACGGTATTGTCTGGGGACCTCCTTTCATGATTCTCCTGGTAGGCACAGGCGCCTACCTGACTATTCGTCTGGGCTTTTTCCAGTTCACGCATCTGCTCTTCGCCTGGAGAATGACGTTTGGCCGGCTGTTCAAGAGGCAGGTAGCCACTGAGCCGGGAGCGATTACGCCTTTCCAGGCGGTGAGTTCCGCCATGGCGGCGACCATTGGCGTAGGCAATATCGCGGGCGTGGCCACCGCCATCGCGCTCGGTGGGCCGGGCGCGGTGTTCTGGATGTGGATGGTTGCGCTGGTTGGCATGGCCACCAAGATGGCCGAGGCCACGCTGGGTGTGAAGTACCGTCATGAGGATGCAGACGGCAACATCTCCGGCGGTGTGTTCTGGTACATCGAGAAGGGCCTGGGCTCCAACTGGAAATGGCTGGGCGTGCTGTACGCCTTCTTCGCAGGCCTGGCTGCTTTCGGCATCGGCAACATGGTGCAGGCCAACACCATGGGCGCCGCCATGAGTACCGGCTTCAACGTGCCGCCATGGCTCACGGGCCTGATTGCCATCGTGCTGGTCGGCGCGGTCACGCTTGGCGGCATACGGCGTATTGCGGTCACTGCCGAGAAGATTGTTCCGTTCATGGCCATCGTCTACGTGATCGGCGCGATTGGGGTGCTGGTTTCCTTCTATGATCAGATACCTGCCGCCTTTGGCCTGATCTTCCAGCATGCCTTTACGCCGATGGGAGCGGTGGGCGGCTTCACCGGTGCAACCGTGGCCATGGCCATCCGCTACGGGATCGCCCGCGGTATCTTCTCCAACGAGGCGGGGCTGGGCTCGGCTTCCATCGTCTACGCGCAGGCCAGGAACAAGCCTGTTGCGCAAGGGATGTGGGGCATGTGGGAAGTCTTCATCGATACCCTCGTGGTGTGCACCATGACCGCGCTGGTCATCCTGGTGACCGGCGTCTTCCAGGACGGCACCACAGGAGCCGACCTCACGTCCAGCGCGTTCTCCTCCGGCCTGCCCGGGCTGGGTGGTTACATCGTCATCGTTGCGCTGGTGCTGTTCTCCTATACCACCATGCTGACCTGGAATTTCTACGGCGAGAAAAGCTGGGAGTACCTGTTCGGCTCCAGGGTGGTCCTACCGTATCGCGTGATCTTCCTGGCGTTCCTGTTCGTGGGGGCCATCGGTGGGCTGGAAGCGGTATGGGATGTGGCGGATACGCTGAACGGCCTGATGGCCGCCCCGAACCTGATTGCCCTGATCCTGCTGGCTGGGGTGCTGGCCCGGGAGAAAGCGGACTACATGGCCGAGGCGTTGCGGGCGAAGGTGAATAACAAGTCCGACGGTTGATTTTCCTTCATGTCAGCGGCTGCTCCCGTAGCGGGGGCGGCCGTTTTTTTGTCCCCGCAAATTAAGTTGCGCCCGGTGTGTACATATATTGTACAATTTATGTTTAATAAATGGCCGCGCGGAGTCAAACATGCAGCAACTGATCGGGCTGGTGGAGCGAGGGATCGTACCGGACATGCTGGTTCGTGCCGGCATACGTCGGTTGTTGCGGCAACGGCTTGACGAGAGTTATGCCGGGAATTGCGAGGATTGGCACGCACGCACCCGCAGCCTGCTTCTGGAGATGCGCAAGAGTCCGGTGGCGCTGTCCACCGAGAGGGCCAACGAGCAGCATTACGAGCTTCCTGCGGGCTTCTTCCAGCAGGTCCTTGGTCATCGTCTCAAGTACTCCTGCTGCCTCTGGGAAGAGGGCACGGGGACTCTCGACCAGGCGGAAGATCGGATGCTGGCATTGACCTGCGAACGGGCGTCGCTGAAGGATGGCGACAGCATCCTGGAACTGGGCTGCGGCTGGGGTGCGCTGTCGCTCTGGATGGCCGAACACTACCCCAACAGTGCCGTGACCGCTGTCTCCAATTCGTCCTCCCAGCGCGCGTTCATCGAAGCCAGGCGGCACGAGCGGGGGCTGAAGAACCTGTCCGTGGTCACCGTCGACATGAATGATTTCCAGACCAGTGAACGGTTCGACCGTGTGGTGTCGCTGGAAATGTTCGAACACATGCGCAACTGGCCGGAACTGCTGCGCCGCATCTCGGGCTGGCTGGCCCCGAACGGCACATTCTTCATGCATGTGTTCTGTCATCGAGAACAGCCGTACATTTTCGAGATCGAAGGCGAGCACAACTGGATGGGCAGGCATTTCTTTACCGACGGCCTGATGCCGTCCGATTCGCTTCCATACCACATGCAGCAACACCTCCAGTTGGAGGCGCACTGGCGTGTGAACGGCCGTCATTACCAGCGTACATCCGAAGCCTGGCTTCAGCGCATGGACGGTGCCCGGCAGGAGCTGCAGAGCGTGTTTGCCGAGGTCTATGGCGCCGACCAGGTGGAGCGCTGGATAAACCGCTGGCGAGTCTTTTTCCTGGCTTGCGCCGAACTGTTCGGTTTCAATCGCGGCAACGAGTGGTATGTGGGCCACTATCTGTTCCGCGCACCGGAGCAGGCAGAATGATTCTCTGGCTCAGAGCCGCCTTCCTGTTCGCGCTGGTCCTGATCATCGGCATGATCGTGTACGCCAGCCTGGACCGCGGTGTGCTCGCGGCGCTGCGAGATCTCTCCGGCGATGCCTGGATCCAGACCACGCTGGTGGATATCTATATCAGCTTTCTCACCATCTGGCTGTGGATCGCCTACAAGGAGCGGAGCTGGGTTTCCCGACTGCTCTGGTTGGTGCTTGTGCTGACCTTGGGTTCCGTTGCCATTACCACGTATGTGCTGATCCAGCTCTTCCGCGTGGAGTCGCATGCCCGCCTGCGGGATGTGCTGCTACCTGACCGGGAGCGTGCCTGATGTCCGGCTCGGCCGCCGTCATGCTACTCGGCCTGGCACTGGCCCCGTCGTTGATGGTGCTGGTCTGGATGGGCTTCTTCCTGATTGCCGCTGCCGGCGGCGGCTGGTGGACCGTGGTCAGCGTCGCACTGATGATCTTTCTGATCGTCCGGGTATCCGGCGTGACTCTGCTGGAACGGAGTCTGAAGGAATCCCGTCCCGGCTATGCGGACTACGTGGCCCGGACCAGCGCGCTGATTCCCGGCCCTCCCCGAGACAAGGCGACGCTGTAACAGAACTGTCACCGCGCTTGCGTACGATACCCCCCGTTCGATTCCCGTTACTGGAGGTAGCATGCTCGCCTGTCGCGCGCTCTCACTTGCCGTGATGCTGATGACAGCGCCGTTGTTCGCGGAGAATTTGCCACGCTGGGCTGACGCGGACCCCGATGCGTATTCGGTGAACGAACTCGTGGCCCACGGCCAGTCCTATCTGCGCGAGCGCGACGAGCCGGAGGAGGCCTACTCCTGGTACCTGGCGGCAGCCCGGCAGGGTTCCTCGGTGGGCAGTGCCAATCTGGGTTGGCTCTACGAGAACGGGCATGGCGTGGAGCAGGACGGTGCGCAGGCCGTGCACTGGTACACCCAGGCTGTTCACGGTGGCGCCATTCGCTACAGCCTCCACCTGGCCTGGCTGCACATGGATGACAGACTGGTGGAGCGTGATCGCCAGATCGCAGAGCAGTGGTTCCGGTTCGGAATCACGCATGGCATGGCGGAAGCCAAGCTCGCCCTGGGCTCCGTCTACTATGCCGATGTCCTCGGTGGGAACATCGAACTGGGGCCGAAAGCCGAGGCCTTGCTGCGGGACGCGCTAGAGGAGGGGATGCTCTACGCTACCCGTTTTCTGGCGCGCATGTATCTCGACGGTACGGGCGTGGAGCGCGATCGGGAGCGCGGTCTGAGCGCGGTCAAGCTGGGGGCCGGGGCTGGAGACAGCCATCTGCAGCTACTGCTCTCCCAACTCTATCTGGAGGGCCGCCTGATCGAGGAAAACCCCGTGCAGGCGAACGTCTGGGCCACGCTGGCGGCCGCCCAGGGCGAGGATCAGGGCGAGCGGATCCGGCAGTATCTGGAGCAACAGGTGTTGAGCGAAGCCGAGGTCCGGGAATCCCGCCAGCAGGCCGTGCGGCTGGCAGCCGGGCAGCAATAGACAGTGTACCGGTCGGTATGCTGTCAGTTTCTTACCATAGAGTTTTTCATTCTTTTTCTGTCTTAAAGCCAAGCCTTATCCTAATGCTCATTCCAACAGGGCATAGGAGTACAAGGCATGGCCGGTCTCCCTCAGGCTGACAATGCAGCGGAATTCCACACCGGCGAAACGCTGGCGGACATCAATCGCCGCCTGGCGGGCGCCAGTGCGGAGGAGCGCGTGGCCTGGGGGCTGGATACGTTCGGCGGCCGCATCGTCCTGTCCTCCAGTTTCGGGGCGCAGGCCGCCGTGTCGCTGCACATGGTCAGCAGGCAGCAGCCAGACATTCCGGTGATCCTGGTGGATACCGGCTATCTGTTTCCCGAAACCTACCAGTTCGTGGACGAACTCCAGCGCCGGCTTTCATTGAACCTCAAGGTGTTCCGGCCCCGCCTTACGCCGGCCTGGCTGGAGGCGCGGTACGGCAAGCTCTGGGAACAGGGCCTCGAAGGGCTTGAGAAGTACAACCGCATCGTCAAGGTGGAACCCATGCGCGGCGCCCTGGAAGAGTTGCGCGCCGAAGCCTGGTTCGCCGGATTGCGTCGCCAACAGTCCGAGTCGCGCCGCGGTCTGGACGTGGTGGAAGTGCAGAACGGCCGTTACAAGATCCACCCCATCATCGACTGGACCGACAGGGACGTGTACCGCTACCTCACTAGTCATGAACTGCCCTACCATCCGCTGTGGCACCAGGGCTACGTCTCCATCGGCGATGTCCACACCACGCGGCGGCTGGAAGACGGCATGACCGAGGAGGAGACGCGATTCTTCGGTCTCAAGCGTGAGTGCGGCCTGCACGAAGAAGTCTGATGTATCGCCGTCGGCTGCGCCTCCCGGTCTCGGGCGGCGTCTGCCGAAGGCTCCTCAGAACTGCAGTTGAACGTTCCCTTTGCGGGAAAACGGCTGCATGCCACGGAAGAAGCGCCCGTACTCCACCTCCCCGTTAAGCTCATAGGGCAGTCGCCTTTCCCCGGCCCGGACCATCGATAACAACTTCGGTAAAGACTCCATCAGATTGGTCGTGGCTTCCACTGTGAAATCGCCGGTATCACGGGCTGGAATCGTGAACCGCTCGTTGCTCATCCCGGACGCGAAATCCATGCCGGCCACCTGAACGTCGTAGCTGACATGGCGCACGGGCAGTGCCACCGAGTTCGGATTGACCACGCTGATGGTCAGGCGGAAACGCTGTTCCAGCAGTCCCAGGGACAGCGGCTCGACCTTGCTCAGCCGGAATTCAGGGTCTTCCAGTTGCGGTTGCATGGATGAACAACCCGCCATCAGCAGGCCGATGAGTAGAATAGCGACAAAGGTCGCGAAACGGGGTTGGTGGTTCATGCTTCAATAATCTCTGCCGATAAGAATGATTGTGTCGTTATTCCTGAATCATACGCCGCCAGTTGAACGCTGAAGAGCAATCCCGGAAGCCGCGCTTTTGTCCGGTGCATCGGCGACCCACATGGCCGCGAGTAGAGCAATGCCTGAGCAGACCACGTCAGACAAGCAAAGTGCCCGGGTTGCTCGCGCCAGGGAGGAGCGGCGTCTCTCCGCCCTCCGTGAACTGAATCTGCTGAATACCCTTCCGGAGCGCGCTTTCGATCAGGTGGCGGCACTCGCGGCCTTGTCGTTCAACATACCGTTCGCCGGTATCGGTTTCATCGACGACCAGCGCCAGTGGTTCAAGGCCTGCGCCGGTAAGCAGGTCAGAGCGATCCCCCGGAAAATCATGCTGTGCCAGGCCTCGCTGGACGACGATGGGCCGGTGGTGATCCGGGATGCCGCCTCCGACCCCCGTTCCCGGAGCAATCCCCTGGTTACCGGACCCACAGCGGTGCGCTTCCATGCCAGCGCTCCACTCCGCGCCAGCGGTGGGGACATCATCGGCACACTCTGCATCGTGGATACGGAACCCCGCCCGGATTTCGGTGCGCCGGAAGTGGAACAGTTGCGACTGTTGGCCGACCTGGCAATGGATGCCATCCGCGCCCGCGAGGCCGAGAAGGCATTGCCTGTTGATCTGGACGATCCGGGTGCCGTGTCCCGTCTGGAGGAGCATTTCAGCAATTCGCCGCTGGGGGTCGCGGAATGGGATCAGGATTTCCGGCTCGTGCGCTGGTCGCCGCAATGCGAACGCATCTTCGGCTGGCGGGCGGAGGAGGTCCTCGGCCGGTGCCCGGATGAATGGCGCTTTCTCGTGGAAGAGGACGCGCCCGCGGTTGCCGAGGTGATGGGGCGGATGCTCCGGGGCGAGATCAACCGCTGCACCCATCGCAATCGCAACTACACCCGCGAAGGCCGGATGGTCGAGTGCGAATGGTACAACTCCGTGATCCGCGACGAACGCGGACAGCTCGTCTCCATGTTCACACAGGTGCACGATATCAGTGCGCAGGTGGCCATGAGGGCCGCCCTCCACAAGGAAAAGGAACTCGCCCAGATCACACTGGAATCCATCGGCGAGGCGGTGGTGCGGACGGACATTGCCGGGCGGATCGAGTACATGAACGGCGTTGCGAAGAGCCTGGTGCCGGATGCATTCCCCGGACAGGAAAGCTCTCGCTTCGTGGAATTGTTCAGGTTGTATGAAGAGCAGACCGGCCAGCCCCTGGCGGATCCGGTGCAGCTCTGCCTGGACAGCGGCGAGGCGGTATCGCCACCCGGCCATTATGTGCTGATCCGGGAGGATGGAGCGGTGTATTCGGTGACGCTGGCGGCTGAACCGGTGCGCAACCGCCAGGGTGTCGTGATGGGTGCGGTGGTGACGCTGACAGATGTTACCGAGCAGCGCCGTATGTACCAGCGCATGGCCTACCTCGCCTCCCATGACCCCCTGACCGGATTGTACAACCGACGGGAATTCGAGACTCGGTTGGGCGAGCTGCTGGAGCGCCCATCCGCGGAGGGGGAAGCGCATCATGCGCTGCTCTACATGGACCTGGACCAGTTCAAGGTGGTCAATGACAGCTGCGGCCATCCGGCCGGCGACGAGTTGCTGCAGCGGTTGACCGTCGTGCTTTCCGGCCAACTGGAGCCCCGGCACACGCTGGCACGCCTCGGTGGGGACGAGTTCGGAGTGCTGTTGCGTGGCGTCGAGCTGGAGGAAGCCACCTCGGTGGCCAACGCGCTGATCGATGCCGTGCGGGGCTTCCGGTTCAGTTGGGAAGGGAATGTCTACGTGCCGGGCATGAGCATTGGTCTGGTGCCGGTGCGCTCCGGCTCGCAGCAGGTGGTCAGTGAGCTGCTGAGCGCGGCCGACAGTGCATGCTATGCGGCCAAGGAGCAGGGCCGCAACCGTGTGCAGCGTGTCGGCGCGGATGAGGCGGACGGCGGCATCATGATGCGACGGCGGGAGCAGGTGGCCTGGGTCGGGCGCATCAACCGCGCAGTGGAGGAAGACCGGCTGGTGCTGTTCCGCCAGGGCATCCACAGCCTCTGCGACATCAACCGGCCGCCGCTTCACCATGAAGTGTTGTTGCGTATGCGCGGGGAGAACGGCGAACTGGTGCCCCCCGGCGTTTTCATCCCTGCAGCGGAAACCTACAACCTGATGCCGCGACTGGACCGGCTGGTGCTTGCCAATGTGTTCGCCGCGCTGGCCGACGGCGGCGAGGTCGGGGATTGCGAAGGCTTCTATTCCATCAACATCAGCGGTACCACGCTGAGTGACAACGAATTCCCGGACTTCGTCAGGCGCGCGTTCCACCATTACGGCGTTCGCCCGAGCCGCGTGTGCTTCGAAATCACCGAGACAGCCACCATTACCAACCTTGGCCAGGCGGTGGAATTCTTCAGCGAAATACGGGAGCTGGGCAGCAGGGTGGCGCTGGATGATTTCGGCAGCGGCCTGTCCTCGTTCGGCTATCTTCGGCGCATTCCGATCGATTACCTGAAGATCGATGGCCAGTTCGTGCAGACCCTGCTGAGCGATGAGGTGAACCAGGCGGTGGTGGAATCCATTCACCGCGTAGCCACGGCCATGGGTATCCGCACCATCGCGGAGTTCGTAGAGGATCACGCCCTGGCCGCCCGGCTGCGGGAGATGGGCATCGACTATGGCCAGGGTTACGGGTTGCACAAACCGGAGTTCTGGCTGAACGCGGTCAGCCGTCCCTGAACGCGTCTTTGCCTGAGCTTGCCGTTGGCGGGAAGAAACTTCCGCAGCCCGTGCTACGTTTTATGGGTACGGCGATGCAGTGGCCGGCCTCTGGGTGCCGGTACGGATCGGCGTCTCCCTGTACCGGCAGTGGGTGGTTCCCATGGAGATTGCAGAGGCTGGAAGCCGTGGCCTGGAACTCTGGTGGCGCTGGCTGCAAGCGGGCATTGTGCCCCGGCTGCGCGCGACAGTCCCCTTGCCGCACCGCCCCACCCACCCGGAGCTTCGGGTAGGCTGGCACGTCACGCCGCTGGGTTGCATGTTCGTGGCCGTGACCGGCTTGGGGATCAGCCATCTGATGTTCCGTCGTCCCGGCTCTTCCGATGTGCAGCAGCGGGAGCAGCTGGCCTGCCGTTGTCCCGACGTGCGTATCGAGATCGATGAATACGCCACGGCCGAGGCACTGCGGCCGCTGCTGACCGGAGACCCACGGCACCCACTGGTGCTGGACGTCGTGGCATCCGTCTTCGAGGCGCGTGTCTGGAATTCGCTGATCACCGTGCCGCCGGGCCGGACTGTGACCTACGCGCAACTGGCGGAACAGATCGGGCAGCCGACCGCGGGCCGGGCCGTGGGCCGTGCGGTGGGGGCCAATCCGGTTGCGCTGCTGATCCCCTGTCATCGTGTGGTGCCGCGGGCCGGTGGCATCGGCAGCTACCGCTGGGGAGTGGCGCGCAAACGCCGTTTGCTGGCCGTGGAATCCCGTTTTCAGGATCCCGCGAGACCCTCCTGAATCATGCTCAGAAATCCAGCTGGAACCCGGTGGCCACCACGTTGAGCCGGCCGGACTCGTAGCCGCGCTCCCGATCCTGGTGCTGGTAGCCCAGGTACCAGCGGATGTTCTGACTGAACAGCAAGGTCCACGAGGCGGTGTAACTGATAACGTCGAAGTCGTCGGCGGACGCGTTCAGGTAGCCCACGGCCAGCCAGATGAAACTGCTCTGCAGGTTCTGTTGCAGCCCCAGCATGTGGTGGCGCGTATTGAACGGCATGTCGAAGTTGCCGATCTCCAGCGAACCGTCCACGCGACGAAGATCCGTTGTATCCAGGCGGTCGCGGACTTTCGCGTCCTCGTACTGGTAGACCAGCGCGCCCTCATCGGCTGCATAACGGATGCCGGCCTTCCAGTTACGCCGTTCCCCTGAAGCCACCTCTTCGTCGTTGTTCCTGGACCATGCAGCGATCAACTCCCATGGCCCTTCCTGATAGGACAGCCCGATCAGGTAGTCACCATCGTTTTCACGGTCGTCGACACCGTACTGCAACCTGAGCTGGAGACCGCCCAGAGATGGGGTTCGGTATTCCAGTGCTCGATCCAGGTAGTTGCTGTGGCCGTAGATGCCCCCCGACATGCCGCCGGTGCGACGTTGCTGCAGCAAGGTCGAGCTCATCGGGTCCCAGCGGGTACCGCCGGTGGTCTTGTAAACACCGGGAAGCCTGCCCACGGTGAGCCGGCCGGTGGCACCCTGCAGGCCCACCCACGCCTCGCGCACGCTCACCGGGTCATCGTCACCGTCCCAGTTGGTCGGGTCGAAGCCAAGCTCAATACGCGCCAGGCCGCCAACGTTGTCGCCCAGTGGAGCGGCGAGATCTACGCCGAGCCTGCTGTGCCCGCGCTCGTCGTTGATGATGCCGGCATTGCCGGCGCGGGAGGTATCCAGGTTGGCATAGCCCGCGTGCACACGGCCGTAAAGGTTGACCTCCACTGCGTGCGCGACGGCGGGCAGCAGGACGCAACAGAGCGCCAGCGGCAGGCGGACAGGCATTGGTAAGGGCATGTTGGTCTCGTTCTTGTGATCGAGGAAGTGGTTTGGCAGATGGTGCCGTGTCTGCGTGAGGGAGGCAAGGAATGGGGGCGGAAAAGAAAAAGGCAGGCCCGGGGGCCTGCCGAATGCGCTTCATTGAAAGGGTTTTTCGGGGCATACAGCCGCATCCATTGGCCTTTGCCCAATCCCAAGCGCCTTGGAGGAGACAACTACTCTTTCACGACAATCACCTTGAGATGAATGCAGTGTGACTGCATTACGCGTGAAATTCTGTGTGGGCAATCACACTTTCGGGCAATGTGCAATATTCGGAAAGACGACCGCGCAGGCGGCGGCGGGGTAGTTTCAGGCGGGCGCCAGCACCTGGGCGACCGGCGGGGTGTCCAGCCCGAACAGTCGTTGCCCCAGTCGGGCACGCTCCTCGGCGCTGTCGGGAATGGCATCCAGCGCCTCCACCCGTTGCAGCCGGCGTAGCAGGCTGGCGCGGTTGGCCAACTGAATGCTGAGCCCAGGGCGGGCGTTCAACTCCAACACCAGCGGTCCCTGGTACTTGTCCAGCACCACGTCAACGCCCAGATAACCCAGTTCGGCCAGGGAGTAGCAGCGGGCGGCCAGTTCAAGCAGTGTCTCCCATTGCGGAATCTGCAGCCCGGCGATGGGGTCGCCGGTATCCGGGTGGGTGTCGACGAAGGTTTCCTTCCAGACCGCGGTGGTCGTGCGACCGGACCCCATGTCCAGCCCGGCACCCACCGCCCCCTGGTGCAGGTTGGCCTTGCCATCGGACATGCGGGTGGGCAGGCGCACCATGGCCATGATCGGCACGCCACGGAACACGACGGTGCGGATGTCCGGCACACCCTGGTAACTGATGCGATCGAACATCGGGTCGAAAATCACCCGTTGTTCGATCATGGCCTGGTCCGGCTGACCACCCAGGCTATGCATGCCGCTGAGGATGTTCGAGATGTGATGGCCGAGTTCGTCGATGTTGGTGAGCAGGCCACTGCCGCGCACATAGCTGCCGTTGCGGGAGCCGGTGATGACCATGATGCCGTTGCCGCCGCTGCCGTGGGCCGGTTTGATCACGAAATCGTTGATGCCCTCCAGCATCTTCGGCAACTGGCGAATCTGCCGCTCGATCTGGATCATGTGATACAGCTTCGGAACATGAATGCCCGCTTCTTCCGCCAACCGTTTTGTCAGCAGTTTATCGTCCACCAGGGGGTAATTGTGCCGCGGGTTGAAGAGCATGATGTAGTCCGCGTTGCGCCGGTTCATGCCGAGAATCCCGGCCTTTTTGAGCGCGTGGAACAGTCGGATCATGACTTGTTCATCTCCCGTAGCAGGTGGCGGAAGCGCCATAGCTCCGTCAGCCGGTAGCCCGTATAGCGGCCCATCAGCAGCGTCACGGCCAGTACGATCAGGAGCAGCTCGGGGAAGTAGAACACCAGATGCTCAAGTTGCGGTCGGAACATCACAAGGTAGCCGATGACGGCCACCACCAGGCTGCCCACCCCTTGCTTGATCGCCTCGGAAGGGCCGTGCTCTTCCCACACCAGGGACATGCGCTCGATGGTCATCGCCAGGATGACCATCGGGAACAGCGCGATGGAGAGCCCGCGCTCCAGTCCCAGCTTGTGCGTCAGTATGGTCACCGCGGCCAGAAGCAACACCACGACCGTAAGTACCGCCGCCAGGCGCGGCACCAGCAGTAACTTGAGGTTTTCCAGGTAGAACCGGATTGCCAGGCCCATGGCCACGATGAAGGTGAACAGGAAGATGCCCCACAGCAGCTGGGTTTCACGGAACGCCAGGGCAATCAGAATAGGCATGAAGGTGCCGAAGGTACTGACCCCGATTACGTTGCGCATGAACACCATCACCAGCGCACCGATGGGGATCAGCAGCAGCAGACGGTAGACGTTCTGGGTCTGCACCGGCAGGCCAAGCAGGGAGAAATCCATCAACAGCGACCCGCGTTGCGCGGCCCGTTGCTCGGCAATGGACACCATCTGGCGCACGGTCAGCGCGGCCGAGAATTCGACCTGGCCTCCGCTGCCGCCACTCAACTGCAGTAGTTCGCCGGCGCCGCGGTACCACACGAGCATGTCATCCTCGTAACCACGCTGCCCGGTCCGGGGGTTGAAGGCCACCCACTCCGTGCCGTTATGCACTTCCAGAAACGTATCCAGCGTGCCCCGTCGCATGCGGTCCCGAAGATGAAGCACCTTGACCGGACGCGCCGGAATACGCGCGCCGGCGAGAATGTGGATGATGTTCTCCACGTGTTCCAGGTCGGTATCGGGGTCCTCCCGGAGTACCTGTACGTTCTCGTCCGGTGAGGTGGCTCCGTAGCGGATCAGCAGGCGGCGTGTGAACGAAGCGATGTCCGCCGATTCCCGGCGTACCTCCTCCAGCACGGTCTTGGCCGCCGAGCCGTACGGCTCCGGGTAGTCCGGCACTGAAGGGAAGGGCGGTTGCGGCCCGGTGAGCACGCTGTCGCCATCCCGGTCGGCCGCCAGCCGTATGCGGTAATACAGGGTCTGTTCACCGCTGGCCCGGCGGGCTGTCCACAGCGCGATGCGGTTGTTACCCTCGGATTCCCGCGCCAGGCCGAAGCTGCCGGAGACGAAATCCTCACCCAGTACGCTGAACTTCGGTTGCGTGCCGGGCAGGAACAGCCGGACCTGGGTGGGGCCGCCCTCGGCCTGGTAACTGACCCGGGCTTCCACCGTCCAGGTCTGTGTTTCGGCGTCCGGCTGCAGCGGCAGGCCGATGACACTTACTTTGTACCAGACTCCGGCAACACCCAGCGCGCAAAGTATGAGGGCCAGGATTTTCAGATGGAGATTCGTCACCGGGCTAGATCCTGTGCAAGATGCCGCGGCAGGCGAGGGCTGCGGCATGAAAATCGCGGGCACACACGTCTCATGGTTCTGATAGGGCGGCGGCCTTCAACTGACTAGTGTATACGTCGGTGGACGATGCCGTGTAATCGCCGAGAGCAGATTGTGTGCACGCAAAGGCAGCGGGTCAATTCTCGCGGCAAAGAAAAGGCCCGCTCACTAAGGGGTGGCGGGCCAAACTCTCTCGGGGATTCAGTCAGAGGCGCTCAACAGTCTGTCAGTTACTGCTGTTCCTCGAAATCCTGCTCCATCTGCTCGAAATCGTCTTCGTCCACGGGTTCACAGGCAGAGAGCAGCAGCACACCGGAAAACAGCAGGGCAATCAATCCGGTTCCAGCGTAGCGAAATGTCGACTTCATGATGTCGTTATCCTCGTGTGTTGATCCACAACGATTCGAAGCATGAAGTATGCCAGGTATGGTGTATCAAGGTGCTTCAAGGTATCCGCGTGCACCGTTTACAGTTCAACGCGGAGATTGAGTGTGTCAAAAAGGCACATGTGCCAATTGTTATGCCATCTTGGCAGGAATTCGACGGGCGAGGGGTGGTCGTAATACTGCCGATCTGGTCGTTGCCGTGAAATCACTGGTGGGGAGGGTTTACATGCTGGATGCCGTCAAGCGTTATTTTCGATCCCATATCCTTGAAGAACAGCAGGAGGAATCCGCCGAAACCCGGTTGCATGGTTTGCAACTGGCAACAGCGGCACTGCTGCTGGAGGTGGCGCGGGTCGATGATGATGAACGGGGCAGTCTGGAGATGGAAGCCATTGCCCACGGCATACGCCAGAAGTTCGGGCTTACCCCGCAGGAAACCGAGGAACTGCTGGCGCTTGCGGAAGCCGAATCACGGGAAACGGTCTCCTATTACGGGTTCACGTCCCTGATCAATGATCATTTCAATGCCGAGCAGAAGGAGCGGCTGGTGGAACTCATGTGGGAGGTGGCGCTGGCAGACGGCAGCAGTCATGCAGAGCAGGAGGCGCTGGTGCGGAAAGTGGCGGATCTGCTCTACATTCCGCACCGTGTGTTCATTCAGGCGAAGCTTCGGGCCCAGGGGGGAAGCTGACTCATTTCCAGCCTCAATCCTTGGACGCTTGGCCAAGAATGCGGGAATCAATCAGCGCTGCCCCGGAGCAGCGGTAAAGCCCGGGAATCGGGCCCGGAATCAGAAGCCCAGAACCCGGATGTTCTCTCCGCTCACCAACTCCGCGAGGCGGGTGGAGTTGATCTGGGTAATGCCTTCCTCCAGGTCGGTCTCTTCGTACTGTCTGGCGCGGCTGTTGGGCAGGAAGAAGTGGCAGAGGTAGACCTCGGCCTCGAACGTCATGGCCTCCATCATCATTTCCTTGGGGCTGACGCTGCGCGGTTCCAGCGAAGGGGGGATGTTGCGCTCGATGGCCAGTTCCCCGGCATCGCCGCAAAGCACGATGTGGACGGTGTTGCCTTCTTCCCGAGCCAGGGCGGTGGCCAGTTCCAGCGCCATGCCCTGAGTCTGCTCTTCGTCCGAATTCAGCGTAATCACGTAGGTGTGGTCGTTGTCTGCGATGGCAACCGAGGCTGCGGCCAGCAGCAGGCCGGCCACCAGAGTCATTAACGATGTCTTCATTTGAGTTCCTTGAGTGTAAGCGGTGCGGCGCGCGCGACCTGACAATTTTAACAAACTGCCCGGATCGGTGCAGTGATGGCGGGCTGGTATCATTGGTCAATCACACCGAGGGGCATTATCGTGCCGTCTCGGGAAAACATCGGGCGGAAACCGGTGTCTACACGTGCGGTTCATGAATTCAAGTTCCTGAGGCCAGCTTCACGGAGTAGACTGGACGGTTTCAGGCAGTATCAGGCTGCGCTTGTCGAGTTGCCGCGCGACTCTGTTCAGGGTGGATAAGAATGCGGGTTGTATACCAATTGATCGGCGTGGTGTTCGTCCTTCTGCTGGGCGGCGCGGGCTGGTATCTGATCGGCCAGTCTTCGGACGATGCCCAGGCCCAGGGGCCGCAGGGCGGAGGACCAAGCGGCGGCTCGGTGCCCGTGGAAGTGTTCGAGGCCAGCCACGGATCGGTGGAATATGCGGTGGAAGCAGTAGGCAGCACGCTGGCCAGCGAATCCGTGGATGTGGTTGCCGAAGTGGCCGGCCGTATCACGGCGATTGGTTTTGAAGAAGGGGAGCGAGTCTCTCAGGGCGACATGCTGTTCGAACTGGACCTGGCACGGGAGCAGGCCGAACTGCGCGAAGCCATCGCCCAGCGGGACGACTTCCGCGTGCGACTGCGCCGTGCCCGGGTACTGTTGCAGGATGATGATATTTCCGAAGCCCAGGTGGACGAACTGCGGGCCGCGCTGGAAGGGGCGGAAGCCCGTGTGGCGGTGGCCGAATCCCGCTTGCGGGAACGCACCATCCGGGCGCCGTTCGACGGCGTGACCGGCCTGCGCCAGATCAGCCTGGGCGCCTATGTCAGCCCAGGCACGCCACTCACCACGCTGGACGATCTCAGCGTTCTGCGGTTGGAGTTCTCCGTCCCCGAACGTTTCCTGGCCGAGTTGAGGCCGGGGCTTGTCGTGCAGGCCCGCAACATCGCCTTCCAGGATGGTGTGTTCGAGGGTGCTGTCGTACGCGTGGGCAGCCGTGTGGATCCGGTGTCCCGGAGTGTTCGCGTGCAGGCGGAGTTGCCCAATGAGGACGGCAGCCTGCGGTCCGGCATGTTCATGAATGCCCGGCTCGTGCTCGGCCAGCGTGATGACGCCGTGATGATTCCCGAACAGGCGCTGATGCCGGAAGGCCAGCGAACCTACGTGTTCGTGGTGGTGGACGATGTCGCCCGGCGGGTGGAGGTTCGCACCGGCCAGCGACGTGCCGGCATGGTGGAAATCCGTGAAGGGCTCGCGCAGGGAGATCTGATCGCCACGGCAGGCTTGCAGCGGCTGCGCGACGGCGCCACCGTGCGCGTGGTGTCCAGCGACAGCGAAAGCGGTCAGGTCGCGTCAGGACCGGCAGACCGTTGATTGCAGAATAACGAAGGCAGACAGGCGCAGGCCACGTCATGATCGTATCCGACATCTCCGTCAAACGGCCTGTGCTGGCCACCGTCCTCAGCCTGCTGATACTGGTGCTGGGCATCGCCTCCCTGACCCAGTTGCCGGTTCGCGAGTATCCCAATATCGACCCGCCGGTGGTGTCCGTCACCACCACGTACGTGGGTGCCGCGCCCGAGGTGATGAACAACGAAGTCACCGAGATCATCGAGGGCGGCATCAGCGCGGTGGACGGGGTGCGCTCCATTACATCCGTGAGCAGGGACGGCCAGGCGGAAACCACCATCGAGTTCAATCTGGACCGGGACATCGACGCCGCGGCCAACGACGTGCGGGATGCCATTGCCCGCGTCGCCGCCCAGTTGCCCGACGAGGCGGACCCGCCGGTGGTGGCCAAGACGGAAGCCGACGCCCGGCCCATGATGTGGATCACGCTCACCTCCGAGCGTCTCAGTTCGGCCGAGCTGAGTGACTATGCCGACCGCCAGATCGTCGACCGGCTGGCGGTAATCGACGGGGTGTCGCAGATCAGGATCGGCGGCGAGCGACGCTACGCCATGCGCATCTGGCTGAGCAGGGAGGCCATGGCGGCCCGCGATATCACCGTGGACGACATCGAAACCGCGCTCCGCCGGAACAATCTGGAACTGCCAGCCGGCCGGGTGGAGTCGGTGGACCGTGAACTTACCGTGCGGACCGACAGCCGTCTGAGCACTGCCGAGGAGTTCTCGCGCCTGGTCGTCCGCCGCGTCGGCGACTACCCCATCCGCCTGGGCGAGGTGGCGCGGGTGGAGCGGGGCGTCGAGAACGACAAGACCGTGCTGCGCAGCAACCGCCAGAATGCTGTCGGCCTTGGTGTCATCCGCCAGTCCCAGGCCAATGTCATTTCCGTCTCCGACGCGGTCCGCGCCGAGCTGGACGCCATAGGGCAGGGCCTGCCCGAAGGCGTGCACCTGATGACCAGCTACGACGAGTCCATCTTCATCCGCGAATCCATTCGCGAGGTGCTGATCACGCTGGCCATTGCGGTCAGCCTGGTAGTGCTGGTCATCTTCGTGTTCCTGCGCTCGGTTCGCGCCACCTTCGTGCCGGCGGTCACCATCCCGGTGGCAGTCATCGGCGCGTTCTCGGTAATGGCGCCACTGGGTTTCTCGGTGAACGTGCTCACGCTGCTGGCGCTGGTGCTGGCCATCGGGCTGGTGGTGGACGACGCCATCGTCATGCTGGAGAACATCCAGCGACGAATCGATGATGGCGAACCGCCGCTGCTGGCCTCCTTCCGTGGTGCACGCCAGGTCGGCTTCGCCATTGTTGCCACCACGCTGACGCTGGTGGCCGTGTTCGTGCCCATTGCCTTCATGGAGGGCAACGTCGGACGCCTGTTCACCGAGTTCGGCTTCGTGCTGGCGGCGGCGGTCATCTTCTCCAGCATCGTTGCGTTGACGCTGGCGCCGATGCTGTGCTCGAAATGGCTGCGGCCGATGAGTGGCGAGAGCCGGGTCTTCCGTGCCACAGAACGGGTCTTCGTCGGCCTTACCAACGGTTACAAGTGGGCGCTGGAAAAGGCGCTGAACGTTCCCCTGGTCATCATTGCCGCCTGCATCGTGGTGGCGGCGGTGGCGGTAAAACTCGTGGACACCCTGCCGGAGGAACTCTCGCCGGTGGAGGACCGCGGTGTCATCATCATTCCCAGTCAGGCGCCGCAGGGCTCCAGCGCGGCTTACACAGACCGCTACGTGCGCCAGATCGAGGACATCATGCTGCCGTACCTGGACAGCGGCGAGGCCTTCCGCGTGCTGTCGGTCATCGGTTTCCGCAACCAGTACGAGAACGGCTTTACCATCGTCGGTCTGTCGCCCTGGGGCGAACGCGAACGCAGCCAGCAGGCGATCGCGGCGGAGATCTTCCCGCAACTGCTGTCAATTCCCGGCGTGCGCGCCTTCGCGGTGAATCCGCCGGGCCTTGGCCAGAGCGGCTTCCAGCAGCCCATCCAGTTCGTCATCGGCGGACCGGATTACGAATCGCTGAAAGAGTGGAGCGAGCGCGTGCTGGACCGGGCCCGGGAGAATTCCAATCTGCTCAACCTCAGCGTGGACTACGAGGAAACGCGGCCGCAGTTGAACGTGGAAATCAACCGGGATCTGGCGGCGGACCTGGATATCCCGCTGGAATCCGTGGGCCGCACGCTGCAGACCATGCTGGCGTCGCGCAATGTCACCACCTATCTGGATCGGGGTCGGGAATACGACGTGATGCTGCAGGCGGAACCGCGGGACCGCGACACGCCCAGCGACCTGGACAACATCTTCGTGCGTGCCGGTACCAACGGCGGGCTGGTGCCGCTGTCCTCGGTGATCAGCACCCGTGAGCTGGGGTCCCCGCCCAGCCTGAGCCGCGTGAACCGGTTGCCTTCCGTGACCATCACCGGCTCCGTGGCCGAGGGCTACGACTTGGGGTCCGCGCTGCGCTACCTGGAACGCGTGGCGGCAGAGGAACTGCCCACCGAGGCACGCGTGAGCTATCTGGGCTTGTCACGGGAATTCATGGATACCTCCGGGGCCATCTATCTCACTTTCGCCCTGGCGCTGGTCATCGTGTTCCTGGTACTGGCCGCCCAGTTCGAAAGCTTCATCCATCCCGGCATCATCATGCTGTCCGTGCCGCTGGCCATCACCGGTGCCCTGGGGGCGCTGTTCTTCTCCGGTGTCTCCCTGAATATCTACAGTCAGATAGGCATGATCCTGTTGATAGGCCTGATGGCCAAGAACGGCATACTCATCGTGGAGTTCGCCAACCAGTTGCGCGATCAGGGCCGCACCGTGCGGGAAGCCATCGTGGAAGGCACCGTGCTGCGCTTCCGACCCATCCTGATGACCGCCATCTCCACCGGGTTCGGTGCGCTGCCCCTGGTGCTGGCCACCGGCGCCGGTGCCGAGAGCCGCGGCGCCATCGGCATCGTGATCATCGGCGGGCTGACCTTCGCCACCGTGCTCACGCTGTTCCTGACCCCGGTGCTGTACGACCTGCTGGCCCGGTTCACCCGGTCCACCAACGCCGTGGCCGAGGACCTCACCCGGCTGGAGCGTGAAGCGGAAAGCGGCGAAGCCTGGCTGGAGTCCGACGCCAGCGATACCGCCGACGACTGGATGAACGAGGAACCCCCCGGCAGGCAGCCGTAGCGGGCGTGGCATGGCCTTTCAACTGAAACAGCGAGAAGCCGTCACCACTGAACTGCTGAGACTGGCGGACAGGCAGCTCCGCCTGGCGGAGCGGCAGTTGCAAATGCTGGAACCCGATCGGGAGAAGGCCGTTCACCAGGCCCGCCGCCGCTGCAAGCGAGTACGGGCGGTGCTGCGCCTGTTGCGGAAGTCGTTGGGCGAACAGCGGTATCGGGACATCAACGGCCAGGTGCGCGATGCCGCCGGCAACCTCAGCGGCGCCCGCGATGCGGATGTGCTGCTGGCCACGGCCAGAACACTGGCCGCCGACGACGCCGCCTGGGTGTCGGTGACCGAGGAGCTTGCCCGCCGGCGGCGGGAGCGGCATGGCCCGGAGGCCGAACAGCCCGACAGGGCGGTGCAGAGCGCGGAGGACTTGCGGCAGGCGCGGCAACAGCTGCAATCGCCAAGGCTGAAGGGGGGCGGGCGGAAGCGGCTGCGCAAGACCTTGCAGCGGGACTACCGGCGAGCCCGCCGACGGTTGCCGGAACCCGACCCGGGCCTGGAAGGAGAAGCCTGGCATGACTGGCGCAAGGCGGTGAAGACCCACGGCCTGCAACTGGACGTGGTTCGCCTGGCGTTACCCGGAACCATGGCTGACCGGCGGCGCAGGGTGAAGAGGCTGGGAAAGCTGCTGGGCGACGAGCACGACCTGCAAGTACTGGCCGTTACGCTGGCCGCGGCGCCGCAGGCCTTCGGCAAGAAGGCCGATGTGCAGCACTGTCAGCGGGAGCTGGCGGCGTTGCGGGAGCGGCAGCAGAGCGAGGCACGGGAACTGGGCATGGCCCTGTTCGCGGAGAAGCCCGGCCGGTTCATTCGCCGACTCAAACTGGGGAAGTTTTGATAAGCCATTGTTTCCAAATTGGGATTTTCCTGTCTCCTTGTAGGGTGCCGTGGCGGGCATGATACTGTCAGAGAAGCCACTGACCGAGAATGGAAGGAGACGACATGAGCACGCACGTCTACAAGCACATCGAGGTAACGGGCTCGTCCACCACCGGAACGGATGAGGCGATCCGGCGGGCGATTTCCAAGGCGAGCGAATCCGTACGCAACATGCAGTGGTTCGAAGTCACCGACACGCGCGGCCATATTGTGGATGGCGATGTCGCGCACTGGCAGGTGACGGTGAAAATCGGTTTCACGCTGGAAGACTGATAGTCTGACCTTCCAGAACGCACATCGAGACATGTGCACGATCCGGGAGGGCCGGCCGCGGCTCTCCCGCTTTTTTTTTTGCAGCGCCATCCGAAACACTGAACCAGGCGCTTGAACAACGATGAGGAAAGGACTTGCCCATGCGCGGAATCGGCCCCCTGTTGCTGGCCATATGGCTTATTATTTATGGATTGCAGGGTCTGATCGGCCTGCGGTTCGCATACGATACTCAGGTGCTATCGATTCTGGCCATTGTGGCCGGGTTGTTTCTGTTGATACGCCGTTAGGGAGCGTGCGTGAGTAAGCGTGAGACATCCTCCTGCGCCGGACTCATCCTCTCCGGCGGTGGCGCCCGGGCCGCCTACCAGGTGGGCGTGCTGAAGGCTGTTGCGGAGATCCTTCCGGCGGATGTTCACAACCCCTTCCCGGTCATCTGCGGCACTTCGGCCGGGGCCCTCAACGCCACCGTGGTGGCGACGCATGCCGCGCGGTTTCGCGAGGGCATCGACGCCATGGAAGAGGTCTGGAGCAATTTCACCGCCAGCCAGGTGTATCGCACCCAGCGCCGCTCCCTGATGGGGCGGGCGAGCCGCTGGCTGTCCGCGCTGTTCATGGGCGGCGTGGGCGCGCACAGACCCGTCTCGCTACTGGACAACAGCCCGCTGGCCGAACTGCTCGGCAGCATGCTGCGCTTCCAGAACATCGAGCAGGCCATCGCCGACGGCGATCTGCGCGCGCTCAGCATTACCTGTTCCGGCTACACCAGCGGCCAGTCGGTGAGCTTCTACCAGGGCGTGAGCGAGATCCAGGATTGGGGCAGGGCACGCCGCAAGGGGCGCCGCACCCGGCTGGGGTTGCAGCACCTGATGGCGTCGTCCGCCATACCGGTGGTGTTCCCCGCGGTGCGTATCGGCGAGGCCTACTATGGCGATGGCTCGGTTCGCCAGCTCGCGCCCATCAGCCCGGCGCTGCACATGGGGGCCGACCGGGTGCTGGTGGTGGGGGTGAGCGGCAACCTCTCCGCCGGTCCGGGGGCGGAGCCGCCCACGCGCTACCCCACGGTGGCGGAAATCCTGGGCCACATGCTGGACTCCGCCTTCATCGACTCGCTGGAAGGCGACCTGGAGCGGCTGGAGCGCATCAACCGCACGCTGCGCGCGTTGCCGGAGAAGGTGCGTGACAAGGCCGGCATCGAGCTGCGCCCGATCAAGACGCTGATCATCTCCCCCAGCCAGGATCTGGACCTGATCGCCGCGCGGCACGCCAAGGAGCTGCCGCGCTCCATCCGCTTTTTCCTGCGGGGCAGCGGGGCCGATGAGGGCTCCGGCGCCACCGTGGCCTCCTACCTGTTGTTCGAGGCGGGTTTCTGCCGCGAGCTGATTGCGCTGGGCTACAAGGATGCCTGGCGAAGGGAATCGGAAATTCTCCGTTTTCTCGGTATCGATCCCGCGCGTGCCTTCGGCACGGCGGCGGCCATCCCGGCAGACGTCTGGTAAGGCTCTGATCCGGCATCGAAAGCCTTGTCGACCCCCTACATGTTGTGTTTTCAGTAGCGCTCGGACACCACAAAACCGAGCTCTGTCAAGCGTTGACTTGCAAATGTCATCGGCTATGATGCTGGGGTCCACCCCAACATATAGGGGTTTCTCCGGCCCGAATGTAGATATGTTGTGGATTACCCTGTGGATAAGAAACGCAAGTCATTGAAGCCCAAAGCCAAGCCCTCGGGGGGAGACGCCAGCATGAGTACGCCTGCCACAGCGCGCGCGCCGGTCCAGAACGTGGCCGAAATCCCGGTGCAGAGTGCCTCGGAAGACATCTGGGACAAGAAGTACCGTCTGAAAGCCAAGGACGGACACATCATCGACGACACCATGGACGACACGTACAAGCGCGTGGCCCGGGCCCTGGCGGACGTTGAAACCACCAAGAAACAGAAGCAGGAATGGTACGAGCGTTTCCTGTGGGCGCTGCGTCACGGCGCCATTCCCGCCGGCCGCATCATCTCCAACGCCGGCGCCCAGGAGCACAAGCCCGCCACCAGCACCATCAACTGCACCGTCTCCGGCACCATCGGCGACTCCATGAACGACATCCTGGGCAAGGTGCACGAGGCCGGGCTGACGCTGAAGGCCGGTTGCGGCATCGGCTACGAATTCTCCACCCTGCGGCACAAGGGCGCCTATGTCTCCGGCGCCGGGGCCTACACCAGCGGCTCGCTGTCCTTCATGGATATCTACGACCGCATGTGCTTCACCGTGTCCAGCGCCGGCGGCCGCCGCGGCGCGCAGATGGCCACCTTCGACGTCGGCCATCCCGATGTGCTGGACTTCGTCCGCGCCAAGCGCGAAGACGGCCGGCTGCGCCAGTTCAACCTGTCCCTGCTGATCACCGACGAATTCATGCAGGCGGTGCAGAAGAACGACGACTGGCCGCTGTCCTTCCCGCTGACTCAGCAGGAAGCCGAAGCCGACGGCGTCGACCTGAACGATGCGGAAACCATCATCTGGCGCGAATGGCCGCAGACGGACGGCTACGTGGTGAACGAGGAAGGTCTGGTTGCCTGCCGCATCCAGCGCACGGTCAAGGCCCAGCGGCTCTGGGACATGATCATGACCTCCACCTACGATTTTGCCGAGCCCGGTTTCATCCTCATTGACCGCGTCAACGAGATGAACAACAACTGGTTCTGCGAGGACATCCGCGCCACCAATCCCTGCGGCGAGCAGCCGCTGCCGCCCTACGGCGCCTGCCTGCTGGGCTCCATCAACCTCACCAAGTTCGTGCGCGAGCCGTTCACCGAGAATGCCTGGTTCGACTGGGACGAATACCGTGAAGTGGTGGCCATCTTCACCCGCATGCTGGACAACGTGGTGGAGATCAACGGCCTGCCGCTGCCCAAGCAGCAGGAAGAGATCATGCGCAAGCGTCGCCACGGCATGGGCTTCCTGGGCCTGGGCTCCACGGTGACCATGCTGCGCATGCAGTACGGTGACCCCGGCTCCGTGGCCTTCACCGAGCAGGTGGCCAAGGAAATGGCGCTGGTGGGCTGGCGCACCGGCCTGGCCCTGGCCGAGGAAAAAGGCCCGGCCCCGATCATGGACGAAGACTTCACCGTCACCGGTGAAATGCTGGCCAAGCGGCCGGAGATGAAGGAAGACGGCTACAAGGTGGGCGACACCATCAAGGGCAAGGTGCTGCTGGCGAAGTACAGCCGCTACATGCAGCGCGTGGCCGCCGCCGACCGCGAACTGGCCGAGGCCATCGCCGAGAAGGGCGCCCGCTTCACGCACCACAGCTCCATCGCCCCCACCGGCACCATCTCGCTGTCCCTGGCGAACAACGCCAGCAACGGCATCGAGCCGAGCTTCGCGCATCACTACTTCCGCAACGTGATCCGCGAAGGCCGGAAGTCGAAAGAGAAGGTGGACGTGTTCTCCTTCGAGCTGCTGGCCTACCGCCACTTCGTGGACCAGGAAGCCATGCCCAACGCGGGCGACGGCGAGCACGAACTGCCGGATTACTTCATCACCGCCGACGACATCACGCCCAAGCAGCACGTGGATATCCAGGCGGCGGCGCAGAAGTGGGTGGATTCCTCCATCTCCAAGACGGCCAACGTCCCCACGGACTACCCGTACGAGGACTTCAAGGACATCTACCACTACGCCTACCACCAGGGCCTGAAGGGCTGCACCACGTTCCGCTTCAACCCGGAAGCCTTCCAGGGCGTACTGGTCAAGGAGAAGGACCTGGCCAGCACCACCTACCGCTTCGAACTGGACGACGGCAGCACGGTGGAACTGAAGGGCGGGGACGAGATCGAGTACGACGGCGAGATCCACACCGCCGCCAACCTCTATGACGCCCTCAAGGAAGGCTACTACGGCAAGTTCTGAGCCGGAGAGATAACGACCAATGGCCATCAAGGTAAGCAAGAAAATCGTCGGTTACGAGGTCGTCAAGGACGTGGCGGAGCCCCGGAAGGGCGCCGCCCCGACCGAGGCCGCCAACGCCCCCGACATCGAGCACATGCACGAACTGCTGAAGCGGCCGGATGATCTGGAAGGCAGCACCTACAAGATCAAGACGCCGCTGTCCGAGCACGCGCTGTACGTCACCATCAACGACATCGTGCTCAACCCGGGTACGGAACACGAAGTGCGCCGCCCCTTCGAGATCTTCATCAACTCGAAGAACATGGACCACTTCCAGTGGATCGTCGCGCTCACCCGCATCGTCTCCGCGGTGTTCCGCAAGGGCGGGGACTGCACCTTCCTGGCGGAAGAACTGCACTCCGTGTTCGACCCGCGCGGCGGCTACTTCAAGAAGGGCGGCCGCTTCATGCCCTCGCTGGTTGCCGAAATCGGCGACGTGATCGAGCAGCATCTGCGCAAGATCGGCATGATCCAGCCCGAAGGCCTGGACGAACACCAGCGCGCCTTCATCGAAAAGAAGAAGGCTGAACTGCGCGGCGAAGTGGAATACGCCGAGGAAGCCAAGGAGAACATCGGCGACTTCCCGGAAAACGCCCAGCTCTGCACCAAATGCAACACCAAGGCCGTCATCATGATGGACGGCTGCATGACCTGCCTGAGCTGCGGCGACAGCAAGTGCGGGTGAAATAGGGGCCCAGGGGAGGCGTTTGCCTCCCCTGTACCCAGCAGTTAGAGCCGAACAAATAACAAGATAAACGGGAGGGTGGTCACTGATGAAGCCGCCCGTCACCGCCTTCTCAATGCGCATCCAGCGGGCTTCGAACCGCGAGCCCGCCCCGGTTGAGCACATGGGTATAGATCTGGGTGGTGGCCACGTCGCTGTGACCCAGCAGTTCCTGAACCGTCCGGATGTCGTAGCCGCTTTCCAGCAGGTGGGTCGCAAAGCTGTGCCGCAACGTGTGGCAACTGGCACGTTTGTTGATGCCCGCGCGCCGTACAGCCGACGTCACCGCCTTCTGCACGCCCGTTTCATGGAGATGATGCCGCCGTATCGTCCCGCTGCGCGGATCCAGGGACAGGCGCCCGCTGGGGAATACGAACTGCCATCGCCACTCCCTGGGCGCGTTGGGGTATTTCCGCGCCAGAGCGTCCGGAAGCATCGCCTGGCCGTAACCTGCGTCCAGATCCCTTTGGTGCAGCGCTCGCGCCGACTCCAGGTGCTCTGTGAGCGGCTCGACCAGGGATTCTGGCAGGGGAACTATCCGGTCCTTGTCCCCCTTGCCCCGCCGCACCACGATCAGGCCCCGGTCGAACTCCAGATCCTGCACCCTCAGCCGCAAGGACTCCATCAACCGCATCCCCGTGCCGTAAAGCAGGGAAGCGATCAGCCAGTGCGTGCCACGAAGCCCGGCGAGCAGGTGTCTTACCTCGATTCGGGACAAGACCACCGGCACCCGTCTGGGGCGTTTCGCGCGCCGGAATGCGCCCAGATCGCCGAGCGGCTGGTTCAACACCTTGTCATAGAGAAACACGAGCGCGTTCAGAGCCAGGTTCTGCGTGCTGACAGCCACATTTCGCTTCAAAGCGAGGTGCTCGAGGAAGGCAGCGACTTCGGCCGGGCCCAAACGGGTGGGGGCTTCACCGCTGAAATGCAGAAGAAAGCGGCAAACCCAGCCAAGATACGTTTTTTCCGTGCGGATCGACATGCCCCGCGTCTGGATTACGGAAGACATTTGAGCAAATACTTCCAGATGCTTGCGGATAAGCGGGGCAAACCGCGTGTCACCAATCCGTTTTGCGTAATCCTCCGGCGCCACCGGCTGGAACTCACGCGCGGTGGTCGCATGCTGCGCGTCGAGCGTTCGCGCCGAACTCCGCCAGTAGCCCCAGTCGAGCTCATTCCCCGATTCTGTGTTAACAAGACTATACAGAGTCTGTATAGCATCGACGGCTTGCCGGAACTGCCAGGCCTGCAGGCTGGGGTTCTTGCCGACGCTCTCCAGGTATGCAGAGATATCGTCGGCGCCAAGCTCTGCGAGTCGTCGTCCGGGAAAAGCTCGGATGAACTGCTCCGCCCGCAACACGTACCAGCGCACGGCTTCGGGCTTAACCTGTTGTTTGATGAGTGTGTTCCGGTAGCGGTTCCAGAAATGCCTTTCCCGCTCGGCGCGCGTTCCTGCCGCCATAAGCCAACCTCCATGTTCGTTGAGCAATGTCGCGGAGCAATGCTGCCGCAGAGAGTGGCAAGGAGGCAAGTGGGACGGGGGATTACAGAATCTGTAGAGCGCCGATCTGCCAGATTCTGTCGAATATACTGTTAGCACCCAAAGAGACATAGCAATGAGCACAGAGATATTACAGGCAACTTCAACTCTCGCTGCTGTACTAGCCGCGTTGGCGGCCGTGTTGTCTGGCATCTGTGCGTTCTTGAGCTTTAAGCTAGCCAAGAAAATCCAGGAGGAGTTGGCGTCGGATGAGCGCATGTTAACTGGAACTCCAATCCATCCTGGACTAAGAGAACATGCCCATGATCAATGTGTCATTCGCTGTACTTTGTTTAATAAGTCAAAACGTAAGGTGCATATCGAATCTGTGGAGGCATATGATCGAAGGGGCAATAAGCTTGAGGTGACATGGGCATCAGATATAGATCATCTTGGCAACCCGCAAAACCCATTACAGCTCATTGGCATCGTTGACTCTTCAGACCTTTATGTTCGGAAAAACGATGGTGAGCAAGTTGACTATATGCGCCTCAAGGTTGTTCACTCTTTTCCGGATTCACCAACAAGCATAGTCTTTGACCCATATGCAGAATGGGGGATGGAAGAGGAATCTAGCGATGAGGGCTAACAAGCGGCTGCTAGGGACTGCATTACGCTACGCTTCATGCAGCCCCAGAGCCGAGCGTTAGCGAGCGCCCCGCGGAAAGTTTCCAATTATGGGAGTGAATCTTGAGCGATAGGAAAGGCGGAAAACAATCCCAACTTACTGGCGAGCGAGCTGAAACCAAAGTCCGGGATGCCCTACTTGATGCTGAACTCTTTTGTTCAAAGTATGAGCATGACCGTGGCGAGGATTTACTAGTCGAGCTTGAGGGCTACATTGGACAATCAGATGTTGGTAGCGGCCCGAGAATTGGCTTACTTCAGATCAAAGGTCATGAGGCCGAGTCTGCACTTGCCTTTGGAGAAAGTGTTGCGAAGAGGCGGCTTGAGCTGAATCATTTACGACGATGGGCTGCCATACCTCTCCCGGTCTTTGTTGTGGCGGTTGAGCTTGTCGGGAATACGCCGGTGTTCTTTGCAAACTCAGTTGACAAGTTGGTTGGGGAGGTCGCACCAGACGGGCTTGCCGCACTTGAGCAGAAAAAGATAACAATATCGCTCCCACGGATAGATGAGTTGCCTTCATTTCTGAGAGGCGAAATCGCCGAGTTCTATTCGCTTCATGCCTTCCAGCTTTCAGACGTTTCTGAGAATGTAATTGCCAGAAACCACTATGAGATCATTTCCACAAAAAAACCTTTTGTCCTTCCTCAGGCAAATGTGTGGCAAAAGCACATCCGAGTGTTGTGGAAAGGTCCTTGGCGCCCAGCGCATTTCTGGGCAACTCTGAACCATATTGCAGATCAGCTCCAAGAAAAAGATGGGGGGAGGAGAGTCCCTCTGTTGGCAACTGTGCATGTATATCGGAGCCTGAAGGACGATCGAGATAACAATGCTATTGCTCATGCATCTTGGCTTGAAGACAAGCATCCAGCTGCGGATCAACTTAGAGAGCGCATCAATTGGCCCAGGGCAGCGCATTGGGCTCGGTTTCAATTTCATGGTAAGTCGGCTCTTGAAGAGCTTCCTGAGTCAGTGAGTATTGAGGAAGACGACGATACATTCATTGCCAAAGCGGAGGAGATTTTTGAGCAGCTTGATTCCATCTGCTTAGACATAATGAATTCATTGACAACTGATTTAAGGTTGCCTGAGAAAAAGCTAGAACGTCTGGAAAGGTCGCTCCATAAGCTTGACGATACTGTTATTCAAGAGCTTGGTCGTCCATCGCCGCAGTTTACCGTGCTCGAAAGGATGATTGATCAATACAGCTTTGTCTTATCAGGGGTTTTTACTTGGCTAAAAGGAAAAGAAGACGTGCCTGAGGTTAGGAGAAAGCGATGGCTTGGCCAGGACTTGGAGATGGCGCAGGGCTATTATCGGGCCTACCATCCGATGGCGAAATTGTTACTGGACCGATAGGGGGATCTGAATGCTTTACGCTAACAAGTGTAGGCAAGGGACGCTCCTGTCGTCGCGCCCCTGCTACAAACGTTAGGGGCAAAAATGGACCTGTGGTCAACGAGAAAGGCCTCGCTCGAGCTACTGAACTCTGAGCTCAAAGAACAAAAAGGCTGTATCGAGCGTGCTTTCGGGCTCATAGATAGCGGCATTGATTTTTTCAACAACCACGCTGCCACCGATCAGTACTCCAGAATATCTGGGCTCACCCTCGCAAAAGCGCGGAATTACGCTCTCGGGGCCTACGGAATGATTTTGGACAATCTGGCTCAAGAAGCAGGTGCCTTAAATCGCCCGTTTCTCGAGTATTACGAGCTCCTGATTTATTTTAGTGAGGAGCCGAATCGAGTAACAGAAGCTATAGAAGGTCAATTGCCCACGGCAGGGAAAAGAGCCCAGCTGATCAATTCTGATCTTAAGGGGTTCAGGGAGTACCTTAATCAGAATGCGTCTCACAGCTCATACAGCGAATACTCGCTTCGACATTTGATTGACGCGGAGTCGATGTCGGTAAAAAAGAGCCAAAGCTATGCGCCTGACGTTCTTTTCCGAAACTTGGGAGACCTTTTCGTTCAGCTCATTTTGCTTGGCTTCCAAGTTGCTATATCAATGAGCGTGAAGGATTCCAGAGCCGGCGCAACATTGTCTGAGCAGGCCGGGCGTCTAAGAGATCATGGCGGCCAACTATTTGAACTCAAAGCGCGACTGGAGCCTGAGCACGGCGAAAACAGCCCCTAACCAGTGTAGGCAAGGGACGCTCCTGACGTCGCGCCCCTGCTACAATCGTTAGGCATAAGGAGAATCTAGTTGACAGACTTCGTTATTACCACCTTCGATTGGGTCCCTGAGATCCCGCGTGGTTATGTGCGTGACATACGCCTGCGTTGGGCTCTGGAAGAGGCGGGTTTGCCTTATCGTGTGGAGGGCACCTCCTTCGAGGATCGTCAAGAGCAGCACTTTGCGCAGCAACCCTTTGGTCAAGTACCGTGGTTAACCGATGAAGGGATGTCCCTCTTCGAGAGTGGCGCCATATTGCTATATCTGGCTGAGCAGAGTGAAGCTCTAATGCCTCGGGACCGATTAGGCCGTAATGAAGTGATTGAATGGCTTTTTGCTGCACTTAATTCAGTTGAAATGGCAACCGTGCCATGGTCGCTATTTAAGTTTTCTGGAGACACTCAGGAAACGCCGGGCCGCAAAAGCCTTGAGGGTTTTCTGGCAAGCCGGCTTCTTCATATGGAGCAGGTGCTGACTAAGCGGGAATGGCTAGCTGGAAAGTTCTCAGTGGCTGACATTGTCATGTCTGATGCATTGCGTCTCGTGGATAGATTTAATGGGCTAGAAGACCATACAGCCAATCGTGAGTATGTTGCTCGGGCCACCGCTCGACCAGCATTCATAAAAGCCCATAAAGATCAGTTGGACTTCTACGCAGCAGCGGATCAGAAGCGAAATGCCTAACAATGGCTTCAACACGGACGCGGGCAAAGCCCGCGCCGGTTAAGCCAAGCGTTAAGCATTTCGCGCGATGGAGAAAGGTGGGAGGTTTGACATGAGCAAAAAGGGTTGGCCGCGGGACCTAAGTACAGGCCCATATGGGGGGCAATCTACAGGTCCTGGCGGAGGTTTATCGACCGGCCCCGGTGGAGGCGCTTCCACTGGACCCGAGGGCGGTATGTCTACAGGTCCGGGTGGCGGGATGTCGACAGGGCCCGGAGGAGGTCTATCAACTGGCCCCGGTGGCGGCATGTCAACCGGGCCAGGGGGAGGGTTATCAACTGGTCCGGGAGGCGGGTTGTCAACTGGGCCAGGCGGCGGCATGTCGACCGGCCCGGGCGGTGGTCTCTCTACGGGCCCGACGCCATGCTACCTGAATATTCCTCCGTGGCCAGTGTTCGTAGAAGAGCTGGAAAAACGAAGTATGCATGACATTGCTAATTTCATACGACAGAACAGGCCGGACGTATGAACATGCTTAACAATCCCATCCAGCCGACGCTCGTACCTCGCGCGGCTGATGGCTGGCGTTGGGCGCAAAGGGGGGAAATCAGTGCTTTCGGAAGCGAAGAACGCTGAGCTTGTCGGCGAATGGTTGCGGCACATAGAGGCGGAAGACGTAGCAGATGCGTTCGCCTACCTCATAGGCCAAGCAGCTGCGGTGTCTGGATACGAGTGCTATGCAGAGCGCAAAGGCGATGTCCGCGATTTCCGCTTTTATCGCGCCGGTGGTAATGAGCAGCCGTTCGCGTTCATCGTCAACAAGAAGTGGCTGCTGTTCTACTTCCGGGCTCCTGCTGTGCGCACCGGGAACTATGCCTTCGGGAAGCTTCAGGAGGCTTTCGACTCCGTAGCGGAGAACACCGCTGGCGAGTGGACCGTCAAGGTCCGCAGTATCTGCGATGCTCGACGGCTCTGGCATCTGCTGGGTCTGCGCTAGTCGATGCATATGCTATGGCCCAACAAACGCTTGCAGCCGACGGGCTGACGCCCGCGGCTCAAGCGTGGCGTTAAGAATACAACTTCAGCTCCAGATTTAACCGGAAAATTAGTAAAATAACCATAGGAGAAGCCATTTATAATGATGAGTCAAACGTTGGAGTTTTTTTCGGGGTTCCCGGTGTTACTCTCACCGAATTCCGCTGCAAAACTAAAAAATGCGAAGTTGGACGGGCGTAAGAAAGATATTTATAAAGACCGGCGAGGTAATCAGGTTGAAGTTTCTGGATTGACTCGTGATTATCATCTATACGTTCTCGCTTCACGAGTTTCGAGCTAATTTGGTCCTAAAGCGAGTTGGAATCCTGATGCGTACACAGTATCAGCGACGTTAATATTTCAAACACATCCGGATAAAAAAGAAGTGCCAATAAGAATCTGTTTCGATGGCACTTCGCCTTATGAGCTTCCCTCTAGTCTTCGCCCAGAAGATGTTCGTTCTGTTTCCGTCGAGTCCCCGGAAGCCGGTGGTTTGCCGATGGGAATTGTTTTCGAACACAGTGATGGCAGTAGGTCTGGGCTAATGTGTCGCCTTCCCTGAAAATTGGTCCATTGCAAACTAGAGGTCTCCGGGCAAACTAAGCCCAAGGAGGCCCAGATGCGCAAGAGCAGGTTTACAGAGAGCCAGATTGTCCAGACGCTCAAGCAGGTCGAAGGCGGCCGCA
>JAFIFV010000016.1 GCA_020831845.1 Ectothiorhodospiraceae bacterium | reverse complement strand
CCCCACCCCCACAAAACCGGCCCCCCCCCCTCCCGCATGTTGCCTGCACGGGGGGGGCGATCCCCCCACCCCACCCCTAGGTTTGCGGCGGCCCCCGTTTGCGGGCGCGGGGGGGGGGCGCGAGCAAGCGACCAACTGCCTGCTAGCGCTCGATGCCGCAACGCTCGTCCAGTCTGGCCGACTCCTCCTCGTTGGCCGGTTCGGTGAGAGATCCCTCAGCGGGGGCACCGATGAAGGTCACCATGACGATCGCTTCCTCGGCGTCGCCGGGGTTGTACGCGGTATGCACGTTGTCGCCGCCCGGATCGATGAAGGTGGTGCCGGTCGGGTACGGGCGTTCGACGCAGTCATCCGCATAGATGTAGACAAGCTCGCCCTGCTGCATGCTTGCCACCGCCAGGCCGGGATGGGTGTGCCAGGGAAAGTAGGCGCCCGGCTGGATGGTGAATTTGAACATGGCGATTCTGGACGGATCGTCGATGGTGACCACCTCCTGCTCGCGGCCATCCGGCCGCAGCCGGATCTCGAACCCCACGTCGTCGGTGAACGTGGTGCGTTCGCTCAACGGCTCGGCGTGAATGGGTGTCGGGTTATCGTCGGCGTGCGCGAGCCCTGAAAGGGCCAAGGTCGCGGCGAAGGCGGTCCCGGCCACTGCCGTCATGGTGGATTGCCGCTGGATCGCATTCATTGCCTGTTTCTCCTCTTCCATATGGCGTTGGAGCGCGAATTGCTCAACGCTTGCTCAACGGGTTGCGTGGATTTCCAGGTACTCGGGACGGCACTGGGTGGTACCGTCCGACGCCTGGTTGTGCCGCGTCCAGAGTGTTTCCAGTTCCTCGCGCAAGGCCTGTTGCCCCTGCTGGTCAAGTGAGGCGAACGCGCGGTTGACGGGGCCGTAGTAGGTTCTGAAGTACTCGACCACCTCGGCGGGGGGGAACGGGAAGTCGAACGGGTATTCCCGGCGGGTCATGTGCAGGTGGGATACCCGCGAGCCGAGCCGCTCATGGACGATATCCTCATTGCCCCACTGGACGGGCGACGGCATGCCGACGGGCGGCGGCGCGTGTCTGGCGACCGTCTTGAACATCTGCCCGACAAACCCTTCCGCCGTCCAGTTCGCCATCGCAATGTGGCCGCCGGGCCGGCAGACCCGGACCAGCTCCGCCGCGACCCGGTCCGGTCGGGGAGCGAACATGGCGCCAATCAGGCTGACGACCAGATCGAAGGTGTGATCCTCATACGGCAGTGCCTCGGCGTCGCCTTCGTTGAAGCGGATATCCAGTCCGTCCCGTTGCGCCCGCTCGCGCGCTTGTGCCACCAGGTTCGACGCGATGTCGACACCGGTTACCGAAGCGCCGGCGCGAGCGGCGGGTATGCTGACCTGACCGTTGCCGCAGGCGACGTCCAGCATGCGTATGCCGCGGTCGATGGGGAGTCGCCCAAGGAATTCCAGGGCACCTGGTTCCAGGTATCCGGCGAAGCGGCCGTAGTCGCCCGCTTCCCAGGTCGCCTTGAGCTTGGCTTTCAGGGCGGTCATCGCTTCGGATTCGGTCGGATTGATGATCTCTGTGGCCATGGTCTTCCTCCTGTTGTCTTGCCGGGGTGTGGCCGGTGTAACCGGCACATGGCAAGCATCGCGGAGGTGGCCGTTGCGGACTTCGGCAGAATTACCTATTCGTTTACGGATTTTCCGTCGACTGACGGGCAGCAAGCGCAGCGGCTTCGGCGCGGTTGTTCACGGCGAGCTTGGTCAGGATGTGGGCGACGTGGTGTTCCACGGTGCGGCGACTGAGGAAGAGGCGTTCGGCGATGCGCTGGTTGGTCAGGCCTTCGCCGAGCAGTGCAAACACCTGCTGTTCGCGCCGGGTAAGCGTGCCGTAGTCGCGAGGTCCAGGGCGCGTTCCGCTGTCCCCCAGTTCGCGTAACAGCGCCGCCGCGGCGGCGGCTTCGCCGGTAGCGCCAAGCTGTCCGAAGGTCGCGAGGGCGGCGCGGGCTTCCAGCGAGGCCGTGGAGGGAGCCATGTCGTGCAGTGCCTCGGCAAGATAAAGACGAGTCCGGTTCGTCTCGTAGGGCATGCCGAGCCGGTTGAACGCCGAGATGGCTGCCTCGAACTGCGCGTGTCTGGCATCCGGCCGGGTGCCGGCACGGGCCTGCAGCCGATGGCCTTGTGCCGCGATGACATCGCAGCCTTCCGCCTCGGCCATCGCGACGAGCGCGTCCCCGTGCTCGGCGGCCGTCTCCGGTGCACCGGCCATCAGCTCCGCTTCGCCGAGCACTTCGCGCAGATGGGCGTACTCGAACTGATTCCCGGTCAGGTCACGCAGCCAGCGCTGTGCGATAGCGGCCGCGCCGTCGTGATCGCCACGGCGAAGCTGCAGGCGGGCGCGGGCGACCGCCGTTGCCGGATCGGGTTCAACGCTCGCCAGCCAGCGGTCGGCCTCCTCGGTTCGTCCCTGGAACATGCACAGTTCGGCCAGCTTGGCCAGCGCGCTGTTGTAATGGACCGGCGCGAACTTGCGGCTCTGTTCCAGCGCTGTTTTCAGCTCGGCTTCAGCCTGCGACCAGTCGCCCGTGGCGACGAGTACCGCACCGTAGGTCACGCGGCAGCCGACGTAGAGGAACGGGCAGCCATGGCGCTCGGTAAAGCGGTCGCTGGCGCGTATCCACTCCGTGGCGCGTTCGAAGTCCGCGCAGTTGGTGCAGGAACGGATCATGTTGCAGCTCGTGAATACCACCGTGAGCTGGTTGGCGCCTTCACCGCCGAGCGCGCCCGCCATGGCTTCGTCCAATAGCCGGATGCCCTCGTCGACTCGGCCCTGGGCAACAACCAGCAGCCCGGCTTCACTCAGGGCGCGGAGTTCCAGGTCCGGGTCCCCGAAGCGCCGTGCGTGTTCGAGGGCGTTTCGAGCCTGCGTTTCCGCCGTCACCGGGTCGTCGCTCAGCATCGCCTCGATCAGCGACAGATGACCCTGCATGGGCTCCAGTCGATAATCCTGGATAATGTGGGCTGCGCGCGCGCACCAGCCCTTGGCAGCGGGCCGGTTCGCGACAAGTGCGACTTGGTTGAGCGCGATGGCCAGGGCGGCCATGGCAGCGTCCGCCGGTGAGTCTGTCCGGCGGAAAGCGACATATGCCAGTTCGAGGTTGGCGAGGGCGTTCCGGAAATCTCCCAGCCACCATAGCGCGTCGGCGAGTTCCATGCGCACCCGGGGGTTCTCCGCGTGCTCCAGCGCCGCTTCGAAGGCGTTGCGCGCTGCCGCGTACTCGCCTGCACGCAATGCCTCTCTACCCTGTGATACAAGGACGTCGGCGTGTTGTTCCATTTCTTGCAGGTTCTCCGAGCGGATTGCTTGCCTGGAGGGGTCGGAGCCAGAAAGACAGAGCAAGCCGGGGAACACCCTTCCAGGCCATATGGCTGAATGTTACTAACCATTCAGTGAAGTATTGCCATGCCGGTCACGAGTGGTTAGGCGCGTTCGGTCGGGAAATACCCATCGGGCAGCAGTCGACGGATCGCGTGCAGCCCGGTGAACCCCATCTCCTGGTCACCGGCGGTGTGGCGCGACCAGTCCCTACTGTATCCAGTTCCCGCCCACGTTCACGCGTTTCAGTTCACCGGTGAGCGTGTAAGTGGGTCTGGCGTCCCCGCGTTCCAGCTGCAACAGCACGGACACGGTCTTCCCCAGTTGCTGCTCGGCCTGCTGTACGGATGTTGTTCGGCCGTGCCGGTCGATCGGGATCAGCGGTCGACCAAAACCGATGGCGCTGGAACCCGTGGCCACCCCGACCCTGAGCTGGCGACGGGTATCTGGTGGCACCACGATTCTCCGCTGCCCGCTGCCTGTGGTTTCCAGCAGGCCACCCGGCACGGCCAGATTGTGTGCGTTACGCTCGGTATCGATGAAGACTGAATCGTCGAGCAGGATCCACAGGGTGTCCCGCGCGCGGTTCTCGAGCTGGATATCGACGAAATGCTGGTCGAAGCGCACCAGGAAGCCCGCCTCGTCATCCGTGAACCCATAGGCGATGCCGTACGGGGTGTCTTCGGCCTGGATATCCTCGGCCTCGCCGATGGTCTCGCCGTCCCGCTGCACGGCCACCAGGGATACGTCGCGGTGAATGGACTGCGGGACGGCTGCGCAGGCCGAGAGGAGCAGTGCGAGCAGCAGTGCCCCTGTGTGTGCCACGGCACGTCTGCGGTTGTGCCGGGATCGGATGGCTCCTGTAGTGTCATGCATCGTCTCTCGGCCTCGCTGGTGTTTGCCAATGCTCCATGCTTTCAGCATGGCTCACCGGTGGCGGATCGCCATGAAACGTTGATCCTGTCGTTATTCTACTGCGACCACATGGTGTTGGGGTTTGCTTCGCTCACCCCAACCTACCCATTTGATCGATTGCAGTTGGTTCCGGTAACAATCATGGAGGTGATATGCGACGAGACGTGATGAACCCCGAGGCGGTGTTCAATACCCTGCAATACGGTTTCAGCCAGGCTGTCATCGTGGAGGGCGGGAGAAGAATGCTGCTATCGGGCCAGGTGGGTGTCGATGCGGATGAGAATACCGTCAGCCCAAGGCTGGGAGATCAGACCAGAATTGCCATCGACAACATCGCCGCGGTGCTCTCCGAGGCCGGTGGCGATCTGTCGCATGTGGCTTTCCTTCGCATTTACATCGTTCAATCGGCCAAGGACGAGCAGGATGCGATTTCCCAGGCGTTGCTCGAGCGGTTTCCGGATCAGCCTCCGGCCACGTCTTGGGTGCTGGTCAGCGGGCTCTCCGAACCGGAGTGGTTGATCGAGATCGAAGCCGAAGCGGTGTTGCCGCCTTCCGCCGACTGCGCGTAGCGAGGTGTTGTAGGTTGGGGTAAGCGACAGCGAACCCCAACTTCCCGACAACAAGCTGGATAACAGGCGTCCCGGCAATGCTGTTGAAACGTACCGAGCTTGAGGCCATCAGATCCGGCCGGGTGTCGCTGGTCTTCCGCCGCTGGCGAAAGCCGACGGTCAAGACAGGCGGTTCGTTGAAGACATCGATCGGAGTTCTCGACATTCTGCAGGTCACCGGCGTGGAGCGTGCACGGATAACCGAGCACGATGCAGCCGCTGCCGGTTACGAATCGCTAGCCCTGTTGCTGCGGCAACTGGATTCCCGGCAGGGGGATATCTACCGCATCGAGGTCCGGTTCGCCGGTGCCGATCCGCGCCTTGCACTACGCGAGAACGACCGCTTGAGCGAATCGGAGCTGAACCACCTGCGTTCCAAGCTCGCGCGCCTTGATGCGTCCTCGCCGGTTGGTCCCTGGACCCTGCAGGTGCTGGGCCTCATCGACCGGCATCCCCGGGTCGCTGCAATTGAACTGGCAGGCCAGGCTGGTGTGGAAAAAGCACGGCTGAAAACGAACGTCCGCAAGCTCAAGAATCTCGGCCTCACCATCAGCCACGGTACCGGCTATGAGCTGTCGCCTCGTGGAAAGGTTGTCCTCCAGTACCTGAAGCATTCTGATAGGTCCGGGGAAAGATGAAGCCACGCGGCGGCGCTCCGCGAGTCCGCAGGGCACCGCCGCCGGTTCCGCATTACTCCATGGCATTCTCCAGGCCGGTTTCCACCGTTGCCTCGGTGCCCGGACCGATTTCCAGGTAGGTGTCATTGGAAATGGTGTACGTGGGCCAGTCCACGTTCTCGGTGCCGGGGTCACCCGTCTTGGCGAAATTCGTCCACATCGTCATCATCAGCTGAGCGATGGCGACGTCATCGGCGCCGTACTCCATTGATTCGAAGATGTCTCCCTCAATTTCCGGGATCTCTCCCTCCGGAGTCCTCACCAACCCAAGCTGGAAGTTCTGGACCATACCGGCGGGGTGATCGAACAGGTACGGCAGTTCGCAGCCGTGGCAGCTCCTGAGTCCCATGTCGGCCCAGCCGTCGGGTACCCGGCTGAACCGGTAGATGTACTGGTTCGATTGGTATGTCTGCGACCGCTGCTCCAGCCATACGGGCATCGACAGGCGGTGGTTCAGCCCGTCGCCGTCGGTCACGCCGGCCATCAGTGGGACGTCGCTGGGCATGCCGTCGAGCGCGTTCTGGTAATAGGTTTTCGGCTGGTAGTAGAAATCCGCGTTCGGCCGGTACGTCTGGCGCGGGATGTTGTTGTCCTGGTCCGCCTGGGTGAAGGCTGTCCAGGGTAGGGCACGGGCTTGTTCCAGGGTGGACACACCCGTCCGGTCGAACAACGCTTCCCCGATCGCTTCGGAAGCTTCCAGCGAATCATTGGGTGAGCTGTCTTCATCCAGTGGTGCAAAGGCACTCTGAACGATGGCCTTGTGGAACAGGCCGGTTGCCTGCGGTGAGTTCATCAGCGAGTAGACTTTCCCGCCGCCGCCGGACTGGCCGAAGATGGTGACGTTTCCGGGGTCCCCGCCGAAAGCGGCGATATTGTCCTGCACCCACTGCAAGGCCATGACCAGGTCCATCTGCCCGTAATTGCCGGATCCTCCGTAGCCGCTCTCGGCGGTGAGCAGGGGGTGGGCGATGTAGCCGAAGGGCCCCAGGCGGTGATTGACGGTGACCAGTACCACGTCCTCGTTGGTGAGGCTGTCCGGGTTGTTGTACATGCGGGAGTTGGCGGAAAGGATCGCGAATGAGCCGCCGTGGAGCCAGACCATGACCGGCAGATCGGATGCATCCTTCGGCGCGGTGATGTTGAGGTAGAGCGAATCCTCGCTCATGCCGCCCTGGTTGATGCCTTCCAGGTTCGGGTCCTGCGCCGACTGGTCTGCCCAGGCGACCGCGTCGCGAACGCCGGCCCAGGATTCCGGCAGCTCGGGCGGCCGCCAGCGCAGGTCGCCGACCGGCGGACGCGCATAGGGTACGCCCAGGAACTGCCAGGTGCGGTCGTTGGCCTCGAAGCCGCGCAGGTCTCCCCCGGTGGTGGTGACATCGACCCGGGCGCTGGTGGCTCGCGCGAAGAGTTCCTCTGCGTCGCTCTGACTGCGGATGGCCCTGGGGCGCGGATCCTTGTCCGAAAAGGCGCCGGCTGTATCCAGGTTTTCCACCAGCGGCTCCAGGCTGCTGCGGAAGTCGTTCACGGGCTGGTCGAAATCAATGTCCTCCGCGCTGGCTGACACTTCGGCCCGGATGGTTTCGGTGAGCTGGATGCCGTTGTTGAGATCGCCGTCCGCATCCAGCGTTTGCAGCAGGATGAGCTTGTTGGTGCCGCCAGCGTCCACGACCGAAGTGGTGAGGCCGGCCAGCATCAGTGCGGTGATCTCGTCGGCGCCCTCAGCGGAGCCCAGCTCCAGGTCGCCAATCGAGAAAGTGATGGTTTCACCTTCCGAGTAGTTGAACCTGCCTTGTTCGTCGGTGAGGCCGGCGGGGGTGCTGCTGCCCTCGTAGTTCAGCCCGGCGACCGGCACGCTGCCGAAGGTGCCTGTACGCGTGTCCGAGCCTGAGGACGACGAGGACGAGGACCCGCTGAAGCAGCCTGACAGCGGCAGAAGCAGGGGGGCGGCGCAGACCGCCAGCAGCGCCGAACGCCGTCCGGGGTGGTTGATGACGCGATGGATCATGTGACTCTCCTCCTTGGATTCTTTTAGCGCTTACTGATCATCGAATTCGTCTGAGAGGTAGGTTTTCACCTCCGCATCGGCGCTCAGCTCCACGTATTTCTGGGCGCTTTCGTCGTAGAGGGGATATTCGATTTCGCCCGGAATGCTGGGGTTGCCGGTCCTGGCGAAGTTGGTCCAGATGGTGAGCATCCGGTCGATGACTTCGTCATCGGTCTCGTCGAAGCCGGCGGAGAGCATGATGTCCGCCGGGGAGCCCTCCGAGCCGGTCACGCCGTCACCGGTCAGGTCACCGATTTCCAGCGATTCTCCGGTGGCCGGGTCGATCACCAGCCCCAGCAGATAGTGGGTGACCACGCTCTCGGGCATGTTGAAGACATAGGCCAGCTCGGCCCCGTGATAGGCCCCGACCCCGCGGTCCCGCCAGCCGGACGGCTGGTGGCTGAACAACGTGGCGAAGTGATCCGACGCACTCAGTGGCGCCATCCAGGGAAACACCTCCAGCACAGTGTTGATGGGGTCGGGCGTGTCGTTGGTGTTGATCACGAACATGAACGGCACATCGTTCTGGTTGCCGGATTCGAAGGCGACCCGCTCGGTGTGGGGTAGATAGCTGTTGTCGACGTTGGTGTAAGGGCTCAGCGTGGCGGCGGCGGACACCACTTCCAGCCAACTGCGCTCCCGCATTTCCGCCAGCGAATCGGCTTCCAGCCGGGTCTGCAGTTCGCTGCCGATCCCTTCCGCCACCTCCAGGCTGCGGGTGTCGGGATAGAGCGTTCCGCTCTGGCTGATGGCCTTGTGGAACAGCCCGGCCGCCTGGGGCGAGGCCATCAGCGACAGCACCTTGCGGCCGCCGCCGGATTCGCCAAAGATCGTCACGTTATCCGGGTCGCCGCCGAAGGCCTCGATATTCTCCTGCACCCATTCCAGTGCGAGGATGAGATCCATCTGACCGTAGTTGCCGGAGCCGCCGTAGCCGCTCTCCTCACTCAACTCCGGGTGGGCGATGTAGCCGAAGGGACCGAGCCGGTGGTTGACGGAGATCTGCACCACGCCCTTGCTGACCAGGGCATTCGGGTTGTTGAAGGGCCTGGTGTTGCTGGTCAGCGCGGTAAAGCCGCCGCCGTGGAACCAGACCATCACCGGCAGATTCGATGCGTCTTTCGGTGCGGTGATGTTGAGGTAGAGTGAATCCTCGCTCATGCCGCCTTCCCCGAACTGCTGCAGCGCCGGGTTCTGGGCCGCCTGGTCGCTCCAGGCCACGGCCTCGCGCACGCCGGACCAGGGCTCCACGGGTACGGGCGGGCGCCAGCGCAGCTCCCCGAGCGGGGGCTGGGCGTAGGGAACGCCCAGGAACTGCCAGGTGTCCGCGTTGGCCTCGAAGCCGCGCAGCTCGCCGCTCCGGGTTTCCACCACGATACGGTTGCCGGTGGAGCGCTTGAAATGTTCCACCGCATCGGAAGCCGTCGTAATGGCGCGTGGCCGAGGGTCCGAGTCGGAAAAGGCGCCGGCGTTTTCCAGTGTGTCTACCAGCGGTTCCAGGCTGTTGCGGAAGTCCGCTGTCGGCTGATCGAAGTCGATGGTGCCGGCGTTGGCGGACACTTCGGCCCGAATGGCCTCGGTGATCTGGATGCCGTTGTTCAGGTCGCCGTCGGCGTCAAGGGTCTGCAGCAGGATCAGCTTGTTGTTCACGCGCTGATCACCCGCCGCATTCGCGCCGTCGGTAATGCTCAGTGGCGTGAGTATTTCGGCGCCCGTGGCGGCGCCCAGTTCCAGGTCACCGATGGAAAAGGTGATGGTCTCGCCTTCGAGATAGTTGAACCGGCCTTCGTCGTCGGTGGTGCCGGCCTGGGTTTCAGTGCCTTCGTAGTCCAGCCCGGAAACGGCGCTGTCCACGAAGGTGCCCGTCAGCACGTCCGAATCGGACGAGGACGACGAAGAGGAATTGCATCCGCTCAGCAGCAGCAGGGCCGAGGACAGGACAATTGCCGGAATCGCCGCGCAGCGCCTGCGGTAATCAGGGACGCCAGTAGTCATTGCTCTCCTCCCGATCTATTGGGTTTTTTTGCTGTCCGGGCGTTGCGTCGCTGTTGTTTTTGCCCGTTGGTATCGCATGCCTCCTGCCGTGCTGCGGAACCGGAGCAGGGCGGCGGAGGTGCTTTGTTAGGCTGCTACAAGATAGGAAGCAATGAATAGAACGTTTTTGCGGTTGATCGCCAGCTGTATGCCACGATGGGGCAGCGCGAGAGATCAGCGACAGGTAAAGACGCGAACGTGGTTGCTGTTGCGGCTGTAGGAGGGAGGCTGGCCGAACCAGCGTTGGTAGGTGCGTGACAGGTGGGCGGAGTCGGTGAAGCCGGCGGTGTGGGCGATCTCCGTGAGGGAGCGCCTGGAGTGCAGCAGGTCGAAGACGCGTTCCTGTTTCCGCCATGCCTTGTAGTCCCGCAGGGACATGCGGAAGACTTCCGACATCATGTGCGAGGCCCAGCAGTAGGACACCCCCAGTTCGGTGGCGAGTTTGGCCAGCGAGGGTTCCGAGTCGGTGGCCAGCAGTTCGCGAATCCGGTGTACCCGAGGGTCGGCCTGCGCCTGCACCGGCAGATGCCGGATCGCGAGGCGCACGACGGCATCGTAGATTTCCCGCGCCTGCCGGGCTGGCAACCGGCCGTTGTAGAGCAGGTCCAGCTCCACGTCCAGGCCGCGGAAGATGTTTCGGTTCAGCAACGGTATGCTTCCTTGCGCCAGATAGCTGAACGCGTCATAGCGCGGCGACCCTGGCATTACGTGAAAGCAGACCACCGGCACGTTCCGCGCAAACAGGCTGCGAGAGATAAACGGCGGGGTGATGGCGGCCCGCGTGCGCAGTTCCATGCCCCCGATGTGCAGCGTGAACGGAACCGGCCCCGCAGCAAGAATGATCGCCGCGGAAGGGGGCCGGGTGCAGGGAGTCGCGATCCACGGCGCCGTGTAGATGAAACCGGGGCGACCTATGGCATAGACATGATCCTTTACCAGGTGCGACAGCACGCCGAAGCCTGATTTTCCTGCCACTGGATCAATCGAGGCCATGAGCATTCACACGGAAGCGTAGGGGGTTGCAACTGGGCATCGTCAGGTACAGTCCTTCTTCTTATCACTACACCATAGCCGCGCGGCGGACCGGGGCACTTGTACGTTTTTGCGGTCGCTGCCAGTTGGCCGGCTTCAATAAAGGTAGCGAATATGCGGAAAAATGCATGCGCAATCGATGCGGGATCGCAGCATGATCGGCGAGCCCACGCGGCGACCGGCTCCGAGGTCATGCCGCCTGACTTTCGACGCATCCATCGGTAGGATGTTGTTTGCGTGGCAAGAGCGCAGGGAGGGGCTGTACGCATGAACATCCTGGTAGTGGGGGCAAGCAAGGGACTGGGGCGGGCCTTCGCGGAGGGGCTTGGCCGCGACGGTGATTGCATCACCGGCGTTTCCCGAAGGCAGCCGGATGACCTCGTTCCGCCGCCGTCGGTTGGCCTTCAGTGGATCGAGGCGGATATGGCCTCGCCGCGGGAGGCGGTTGACCGCATCGAGCGGGATGCGCCAGCGCGGCTGGATGCGATCATCTACAACCTGGGTATCTGGGAGGCCGAGGCCTTCTCCGACGATTACGCCTTCCTCGAAACATCCGATGACAGCGTGATGGAGCTGGTGAACGTGAACATCACGGGCACCATCCTGCTGCTCAAGCGTCTGATCCCACGGCTGCTGCAGTCCCCCAAACCGCAAGTGCTGCTCACCGGCTCCACCTCCGGTCTGCGCCAGAGCGGACGCCCGGAAGTGGCATTTGGTGCTTCCAAGTTCGCGCTGACCGGTATTGCCGACACTCTGCGCGAGGGCTTCAGGGACCAGCGGCTGGCAGTGACTTGTCTGCAACCGGGCTACCTGAACACGGACGATGGGCTTTCCGTTCCTTTGGGTGACGCCGTCGGACGGGGCGAAGGGCACTTGGTGCCGGTGCATGACGTGGTCGGCCTGGTGCGTTCCGTACTGGACCTGTCCAGCGCGTCATTCGTCCGGGAACTGGTGCTGCCGGCCATTCTTGATGAGCGGTACTGAGCCGAGGGGATTCGATGAAAGGGAGTTTCTTTCTCCTGCTTGTGTTGTTTCCTGTATTGCTTCTGGCCGAACCGGATTGCGACAAGGCCATCAGCACGCCGGACATCAACCGCTGCGCCGCCATCGAGCTGGACACTGCAGAGCAGGAAATGCAGCGCTATCTCGAAGTGAGCCTGGAGCACAATGCCCACGATGCGGAACTCGTTGCGTCCATCGAACAGGCGCAGGATGCCTGGCAGGCTTACGCGGGTGCGCATTGCGATTCCATTCACACCATGTGGCGTGAGGGTACCATTCGTGGCGTCATGGCCATCTCCTGCCGGACTCGACTGACCAGGACACGCACCCATGAGCTGTGGTCGGCGTTCCTCACCTATATGGACAGCACGGAGCCGGTGCTGCCGGAACCGGGGAAGCAGTAGGGAGGTTTGTCCATGAAAGGGATTTTCCCGGGAAGGCGGTTGGCCTGCTGGCTGCTGGTCGCGGCGCTGCTGCTGGCGGGGTGCGGGCGTGACCAGCCGGTGATGTTCGCTCCCTTGCCCTCCGATGCCGTGGTGATCGTGATCGGGGACAGCCTGGTGTATGGAACCGGCGCGCCGCGGGATAGTGCATGGCCGGAGGTGCTGGCCGGGCGCACGGGGTGGTCGGTGGTGAACGCCGGCGTGCCCGGCGATACCTCGGCGGCCGCCCGGCAGCGGCTGGCGGGGTTGCTCGACGCCCATCACCCCGATGCGGTGGTTATTGCCGTGGGCGGGAATGACTTCCTGCGCGATGTTTCGCTGGAGCAGACGCGCAGCAACCTGGAAGCCATGATCCGCGAGAGCAGGGCGGTGACCTCCCATGTGGCCCTTGTGGCGATACCAGAACGGTCCCTGGGCAGGGCACTGGCTGGACGACTGGCCGACCATGCCCTGTTCGGGGAGCTTGCCCGGGGGCACGAGCTGGCTTTCGTGCCGTCAGCGGTATCGGAGGTGTTGTCACGGGATGAGCTGCGCTCGGACCGCATCCATGCCAACGCCGAGGGCTACACCGTCATTGCCGACCGCGTGGCCGAGGCGCTGGCCGAACATGGCTGGCTATCGCCGGCGCATCAACAGGCTTACCGCTAGCGATCAATTCCCACGTTTGCGTCCGGGATCGCATCGTTCAATAAAGCAGATCCCTCAGTCCGATGGAAATGACCGGGAAGAACGTCACCAGGGCAAGGCAGACCACGGCCACGATGACGAACTGGATCAGGTAGGGAATCATCCGTTCCATCGAGATTTTCGCCACGGCGCAGGCCGCGAACAGGTTTACGCCCAATGGCGGCGTGAACATGCCAATGGCCAGGTTCACGATCATGATCAGACCGAAGTGGACGGGGTCTACACCAAAGGCAAACGCGATCGGTGCGAGGATCGGCGCCAGGATGAGCAGGGCCGCCCCGGTCTCGATGAACATGCCCATGATCAGTAGCAGCACGTTGACCGCGATGAGGAAGCTGTACTTGCTATCGAATGTCGCTGTGACCCAGGCGGCGATATCCGATGGCAGCCCCGAGCGGTTGATGAGAAAACTGAACAGCATGGCCGCTGAAATGATCAGCAGGATGGCTGCAGTGGCCTTGACGCTGTTTTCAAAGATATGAAACAGCGCTTTCAGGCTCAGTTCCCGGTGCAGGACACCACCGACGAAGAGCGCGTAGAACACAGCGACGGCGGAAGCCTCGGTGGCGGTGAACACGCCAGTGTAGATGCCGCCGATGACGATGAACGGCATTAGCAGGGAGGCCCATGCCCTGCCGAAGGCTTCCCAGAAACCCAGGCAATCCTGTCCATCATGCAGCCCATAGCCTGTGATCTTGCACATGACATAGAGGTATAGAATCATCGCTGTTCCAAACAGTAGGCCGGGGCCGATACCCGCGATGAACAGTTGGCCGATGGAGGTTTCCGTCACCACGCCGTAGAGGATCAGCGGGATGCTGGGCGGGATCAGCACGCCCAGCTCGGACGATGATGCCTGGATGGAGGCTGCCAGTGGCTTCGGGTACTGGTGCGCCACCATGGCCGGAATCAGGATGCTTCCGATGGCGAAGGTGGTGGCCACGCTTGAGCCGGATACCGATGCGAAGATCATGCAGGTCAGGACACAGGAGCAAGCGAGCCCGCCCTGTATACCCCCGATGATGGATTTGGCGAAATCCACCAGTCGCGCCGAAATGCCCCCCGCAGCCATGATGTTGCCAGCCAGAATGAAGAGCGGAATGGCCATCAGCGGGTATTGGTCCAGACCGACGAACATGCGTTGTGCGGCAACAATCAGCGGAAAGTGGCTGAAGAAGTGAATCCCGAACATCGAAGCGAGCGCTATGGAGACGGCAACCGGGACACCGAAGGCGAGCAGGATGATGAGGGAGAGTCCGATGGCCATGTTCATTGCATGGACTCCTCCGGCTTCGTGCCGTCTTGCGGCGTGCTGGTGTCTCCGGTAAAGCGCTCCAGGAAAGCGCCCGTGCTGGCCAGGATGGCGAAGAATGATCCCACCGGCAGGGCAGCGTAGGCCCAGGCGATGGAAATATCCATGCCCGCGAGCGTCTGGTTGCGCACGCGGTAGCCCATCTGTGTGCCCAGGTAGATCAGCAACACGAAGAAGGTCAGGCAGAGCAGATAGATGATGGTGTCTACCAGCAGATGAAAGCGCTGAGGGGCCAGGGAGTAGATGATTTCCACCCGCAGCATGCTCTGTGTGCGGAATGCCGCGGCCAGCCCCAGGAAGACACACCAGATCATCGCCGTGCGTGAGGCCACCGCTGACCATGTCGAAGGTTCGCCGACGACAAACCGCATGATGACCTGATACATGACCAGTGTCGCCGTGACGGCGAGCAGCAGTATCGCAACACACAGTACGGCGCGCGTAATCACTCGCTCGATGCTGAGAAAGCGTGAAATCATGCCCTGGCCCTGTTCATGGGGGGCATTCTGGTCTGTGCCCCCTCAACGGTTTGCAGGCCCCGGGGGGGCTATCGCCCGGGGGGAACTCGCGGCTAGTATTCGAAATTCCGGATGCGTTCCAGAAGTTCATCGCCGTATCGGTCGGCGTAGAGCTGGTAGGCGGGATCCATTCTTTCCTGGAACGGCTCGATATCGATATCCGTCACCACATTCACGCCCTCGTTCTCCAGCAGTTCCACACCGTCCGCTTCCAGGCGCTGAATGTGCTCGCGGGTGGCTTCCGCTGCGGCCTGCGCCGCCTCGCGGAACCAGCCCTGCTCCTCTTCGCTGAGACTGCTCCAGAAGATCGGGGATGCCAGCAGAATGGCCGGCGAATAAACGTGACCGGTGAGCGAAAGGTGGTCCTGCGCCTCGTAGAAGCGGGTGGCGACGATCAGGCTAAGCGGGTTTTCCTGACCGTCGACAGCGCCCTGCTGCAGCGCGGTAAAGACTTCCGGGAACGGCATCGGGGTGGGGCGGGCGCCGAGACTGCGGAAGGCCTCGATATGGATGCGGTTTTCCATTGTGCGGATCGTCATGCCTTCCAGGTCACTGGGGCTCCGCACGGCGTTTCGGCTGTTGGTCAGATGACGGAAACCGTTGTCTCCCCAGGCCAGCCCGACGAGATCCACCTCGGACATCTTCTCCAGCATTTCCTGGCCGATAGGGCCATCCAGGACAGCGTAGGCATGATCGTAGTTTTGGAAGAGGAACGGCAAGTCGAACGCGTAGACGTCCTCGATGAAGTTGCCCAGCGGTCCTGTGGATGTGAAGACCAGGTCGACGGAGCCGATCTGCAGGCCTTCGATCATATCCCGCTCACCGCCCAGCGAGCCGCAGCAGTTTTCCCGGACGTTGAAGGCGCCGTCGCTGAGTTCATTCAATTTCTCGGCGAAAGCCCGGTAGCCTGAACCAGCGTGCGATTGCTCGGAGGCGGCGTGGGCGAAGCTGACCTGGCGTTGTGCCTGGGCTGTCGTGGTGATGAGGGTTAGTGATAGCGCCAGGGTCAGGGCGATCTGGGTAGTATGTTTCATGTTGTTCTCCTCCAGGAGTTGTCGGACTTTCTTCTTTTGTTCGTTCGATGATTCAGATGCGCGCGGTTGGCCGCTCTCGACACATGCGGCGCGGAGCGAGGAAGGTGGGCCTATGCAGGCCTTGAATGCTCAGTTGCGGAATCCGGGTGATCTCTCGTCCAGCAGGCGGATGAGCGCCGGCCAGCCTATGACTGCCGCATTCGCCAGGTTTTCCACGCTTTGTTGCTGCGTGGTCTTGATGGCTTGTTCGGAAGGGAGGTGGTGCGGCCCGGAGCCCGCCATCACCTGGATTTCACAGGCGCGCGTGAGGAAATAAAGGCGGCCGAAGCATTGTGCGACATTTTCGCCCACCGCCAGCACACCATGGTTCCATAGCAGCATGAGGTTTCTGCTGCCCAGGTCGCGTTGGAGCCGCGTCCGCTCGTCGAGATTCAACGCGACCCCTTCATATTCATGTTCAGCCAGCTCCGGCAGACAAAGCATCGCGGTCTGGCTAAGTGGCAGTAGCCCTTCTTTCTGGGCCGAGACGGCGACGCCGTTGGGCTCATGCAGGTGCATGACGGCACCAGCGTCTTCCCGCACCATGTGAACCGCACTGTGAATGGTAAAGCCGGCGGGATTGACGCGGCCGCTGCCGTCCACGGGCTGGCCTTCCTGATTGACCTTCACCAGGGAGGACGCCGTGATTTCGTGGAACATGTGGCCGTAGGGATTCAGCAGGAAATGATGTTCCGCGCCTGGTATGCGGGCGGATAGATGGGTGAAAACCAGATCGTCCCAGCCAAAGTAGGCAACGAGCCTGTATGCGGCGGCCAGTTGGACGCGGATGTCCCACTCGGTGAGAGTGGCGTGGTCCAGATTCAGCGCAGGGTCACTCACCTTCATGTCCATCTCAGGTCTCCTCCAGAGTGGGTAGGTTTCGAGTGCGCAGGAAGTATTCTGATTGTTATGTCATGTATAAAATCATTTGTTTGCTACCGATCCGAGTCTAGACCGCTGATCCGTAAGGCTGCAAGTTTTGAGGAGGCGCTTTCCTGGCAGGCTTGCGCGGGTGCGCATTGCGATTCCATTTACACCATGTGGCGTGAGGGTGCTATTCGCGGAGTGATGGCCATTCAGAGGGGACACCTGGGCCCGTGTCTCCTGGGGAGTGCCGATGAGGCAGCGAATACGTTTCTGCACCTCGCGTGACAGCGCACAAATCGCTTTTGCGACCGCAGGCGAAGGTCTTCCGCTGGTGCGCGTGAACAACTGGTTCACGCATCTCGATCTCGACTGGGACAATCCCGTCTGGCGTCATTGGTCCGAGGCTCTGGCTGAACGGCGAACGCTTGTTCGCTACGACCCTCGCGGCTCGGGGCTTTCCGACCGGGGCGTGACCGATTTTTCCCTTGACGCCCTGGTAGCCGACCTTGAGGCGGTTGTGGATGCGCTCGAGCTCCGCCGCTTTCCATTGTTCGGTCTGTGTCAGGGTGGCGTGGTGGCGGTGGCCTATGCGGCGCGACATCCGGAGCGAGTCAGTCGCCTCGTGCTCTACGACAGCTATCTGCACGGTGCCTTCGTGGGCGATGCTGGTGACACGCTGCGCAAGCAGGCCCAGGCGTTCTCTCAGGTGATCGAGCTTGGCTGGGGCAGGAGGGTCGGGGCGTTTCGTGAAATGTTCGCCAATCTGCTGATGCCCGAAGCCGCCAGACATCAGCTCAAGTGGATTAGCGAACTGCAGCCGGACCTGGGGATCCTGTTCCCGGCGCTGGCTGTCGCGGAGCCGGAAACGTAGCTGTCTGGCGGAAAAAACGGCTCGTCCTTGAGCCAAGGTCGCTTCCCGCCGACCGCTGGAGGAGACGGTCAGAACCGGGTGGTGAAGCCCGCCAGGTAGGTACGCTCGGCGCCAGGGCGAAGGCCGTCCTGGACATCACTGATGTAGAGCTTGTCCGTCAGGTTGCGGCCCTGGACCCAGAACGTGGTCTGGGTGTCTCCGATCTGCGTGTGCCAGCTTGCGCGGGCTGACAGCAGCGTGCGGCTCGGAACCCTGCCGGAGTCCTGGTCGATTTCCCGCGTGTTCTCGATATCCGAGTAGAAGGCGCCGAAGTGGCTGACGGTGGCGCTGACTTCCCAGCCGCTGAGGTGGTCCATGCCCAGCGTGAAGCTGCCGGCGTGACGGGGGATCTCCGGCACCCGATTGCCGTCCAGCGGACCGGAGCGGAATTCGGCGTTGGTGTAGTTCCAGGCCAGCACGCCGAAGACGTTGTACGCCGAGTCGGTATAGCTCGCGGAATCGACGCGCAGCTCCAGGTCCACGCCGTAGATGTCCGAGTCCACCTCGTTCACGAACAGCGCGTCGCCGAACTGGTCGACATCGTCGCGGATCAGTGTGTCCTCGATGCGGTTGTAGAAGGCGGCCACATCGTAGGAAACGCCGCGCAGCGCCTTGCTGCGGACCCCGACCTGGGTGTTGATGCCCTTCTCCGGTAGTAGTGGGAAATCGTCCGCACGGGCCGGGGCGGGTGAGTACCCCCTGTGCACGCCGGCATACACGTCGAGGTTGTCAAATCCGCGATACAGCAGGCTGATACCGGGCAGGTAGAGCGTGTTCCACTCCCGCTCGGTGACACCCTCTTCGTCGCTGCCCGGGCGGAAGCGGGTGGATCTCTCCTGCCTGTAGGTTTCCACGCGCAGGCCCGGCGTAACCACGAAGTCACCGACTTCCATGCGGTTCTGCATATAGCCGGAATACGCCTCGGCCTTGAAGGTCACCAGGCGGCCGTTGCGGGTGTAGCCGTCCTCTCCGGCCACGGCGCGGAGGCGGCCGCGGTTGTTGTGGTCAAGCCTCTCGCCGGGTCGGCCGACCGGTCGCCGATCTTCAAAATCGTGTCGTTCGAAGCGCAGGCCGCCCTCCAGTGTGTGATCCACAGCCCCGGTCCGGATGCCCGAATACGCCACGCGGCTCTCGCCGCCGAAGTTCTCGTAGCGGCGGTCCCGGCCTTCCATCACCCGGTCCTGCTGGGGATCATCCGGGTTGACGCTCTGGAAGCGCGGGCGGTCCAGGTCCTTGTAGAAGGCCTTGCTGGAGATGGTGAGGCGGTCGGTGGCCAGGAAATCATGGCTCAGGGCCAGTTTCCAGTAATCCACTGCGATGTTGTTGTCCCGGCGGCCGGGCCCGAAACGGCGTTTGCCACGGGGATCCTCGTCGAATTCCTCGGGCGTCAGGTTGTTCTCGTCGTACCCCTGCGAGCGTTCCCGGAAATGGGTCAGCGCGAAGCCGAGGTTGTGCCGCTCGTTCACGTCCCAGTCGGCGCTGACATAGAAGTCGTCATACCTGTGCGATTCCGTATCGAAAACGCCATCGGAGTTCATGCCCGTGTAGGCGAACACCAGGCCCACATCGCCCTCAGTACGGCGGTGCATGAGATGGCGATGGAACTGGTTCTGGTTGCCTGCGCCCAGTTCCACGGTGGTTTCCGGTACCGGGGTGGCGCGCTTGTTGCGGAAATTGATGATGCCGTGGTTGTTCAGCGGCCCGTGTACAATCTGGCCCGCTCCCTTGAGAACCTCGATTCGCTCCAGGCGCTGGATGGGGGGCGTGTAGTGCGCACCCGGATCCAGGTAGTTGCTGGCGCTGATGGGCGTGCCGTCCTCCAGCAGCAACGTCTTGCGGGAGCGCCGCGGCGGCGCCCCCCGCACGCCGATACCGCCGCGCCGTCCCAGCGCGTCGTCGTCGATGGTGCGGACTCCGGAGGTGAAATCCAGCGCATCATGCAGGGTGAGCGGGCGGTAGAATTCGATCTCCGTGTCGGTCATCACCGAAGCCGCTCCGGGCGTGTTGGACACATCATCCAGCAGAAGGGCGCGTATCTGCAGCGCTGCCAGAGTCTGGGAAGCCGGCAGTGGTTCTTCCTGCGCTCCGGCCTGCCCACCCATGCTCGCGGCCAGAAGCAGGCATGGCAGCACGCCCTGTCTTGCCCGAAACCTCATCCTTTCTCTCCTCCGATGCACTGTCCCGTGACCGTGGTCCGGGATTTCGTTGTCCGGGAAGCGTGAATATTTCAGCGTTTCCTCAAGGAGAGTATTGACTTTGGCGGTGCCCCCGACCATGGGCATTCTTCCCGCTACCGGCGAATGGCGCCGGGAAAATCTCCTGAGAACGATTGCGGGCCTCGGGGAAGGGGGGTATCCGGTCACTCGGCCAGGGGGTCACGGCACAGACATGATTCCTGTCCGCGTCGTCCTAACCGACAACCGGTAGTGGCGCGCTGACACCCATCGCCTATAAGCCTAGGGAAGCGCTGATTAATTCCCACGTTCGCGCTCGAGTCCGAGAGGGTTACAGCCGGATCGTTCGCGCTGCGTTGTTGCGGCGCTTGACCGTGGAATGACCACGGCGCTGCGCACCGCGCCTAGCATCGCGAACGCTACGCCGGTAACGCGAGCGCGGGAATTAATCAGCGCTTCCCTAAGTGCGCGGTCACGCCGCGGTGGGGCGGCCGTCGCGAGTGCGGCCGCTGCCACTGCCGGCTTGGGGGGGGGCATGGCACTGGTCTCGATCCGCATACCCGATGTTCCAGGTCTTCGCTTCTTCTCGGACGGTCAGGCCCTGCCTGTGGGCGAACTGCTGCAGGTGGAGGATGACGTTGCGCTTCCTTCCACGCTGTCCATAGCTCTCACCGACGAACTCCTGAGCGCTGGTTCCCAGACCGGCGGTTTCGACGTGCTCGCAACCATCGGTGCCGGCGGCAGCCTCTCCCTGCGTGCAGGTTCGGCTGATTCCCCGCTGACCGGCCTTGATGCTGCCGGCGGTCTGCTCGAAATCCGCTGGCTTGAACTCACGTTGGTGCTCAGCGATGCCGACGGCGATGGCACGCTCGACACGCTCTCGACCACCACGCCCCTCGCAGCGACCGGGCGTGTGCGCTGGCCCGGGGCGGCGGAGCTGGGTTTCGCGTCATCCGTGGAGCTGCAACTGGGCTACGCGGATGGGCAATTCTCGATGAGCCTGCCGGCGCACGTGGACTGGCCCTCGAGTGAGCCGGTGATCCGGCTGGCGGCCGGAAGCCGGTTGAGCGCCCGCATGCTGGTGGACCGCCACCCCATCGAGTTGGAACTGGGGCTGGATGGGGACGTCGGGCTGGTACCGGGCAGCAATGCCCAGAACCTGATCGATCGCACCACCGGCGTGCTGAACCAGTTGCTGGGCAGCTCGGCATCCCCGCCCACCACGCAGCAGTTCGCCTTGCGGCAACGGTTTGCTCTGCCGGACAGCGGCCAATTGGGCGCCGGCGCACCGCTATGGGAGGCCTCCCGACTCCGCTTCGGGCTCTCGCCCGGTCTGGGGCCTGATCCGACCCCCCAGGCGGGCAGCCTGCTGGATGCGTTGCCGGTGAACATCCAGTTGGGCCATATGGCCTTCGATCTGCCCTTGCTGGATGCCGGCGTTTTCGGCAACTGGCAGCTACGGCTGACCGACGTGGCACTTGGGTTTCCCCAGGTGCAGGGCATGGGGCTGCCCATGCTGCGCGGCGATCTGCTGGTGGAGGAGTTCGACCCGCTGGACCCGATGGCGTTGGTGCTCGCCTTCGAGCCGGCCTCGATACAGCCATTCGATCTGCCGGAAGCCCTGCGTTTCCTGATCGCCCGGCTGCAATGGCTGCTCCAGGCCATTCGGCTGGAAGAGTTGCTGGACCAGGTGGGCTTGTCCTTCAACGAGGCGCAGTGGCTCGCCTTCTTCATGGACGCGCTCTCGGACTCGCCCTCGGAGACCGTGCTCCAGAACCTGATTCAGGCGGCGATGCAGGTCCTGGACGTGGAGCGGGTCTTCGCGCTCTTGTTGTCCGCCATCGGCAAGCTGGAGCCCGCGCGCAACCCGCTGGGATGGACGACGCTGGCCTGGAATCTCTGGTATTCGGTGGGTGTACCGGGACTGGCGTCTGGCGTCGAAGCCCGGGCCGCACTGGTTCGGCTGCTGCATCGCCTTTACGAACTGGCGCCGGAATCGTTGCCGATGCTTGCCGGCGGGCTGTTTGCGCGGGCGGATACCTTGCCCGTACAACCCGGGCCGTTGGCGCGGGCGTTGCTGGAACTGGCCCCGACTATTCCCGCCGCGCGCCTGCCGGAGTTCGCCGGTTTCTGTGCCCGGGTCATCGCCGCGGCGGCGCAGCATCTGCCGGGCACCATCCTGCCGGGACAGGTCGCCGTGGCTGTTTTCGATCTGCTGCGTCCCTCCCAGCGCAGCCCCGCGCTGCAGGTGCTGTCACCACCGTTACCGATGCCCCCGGGGTTGCAGGGCAGTGCCCGGGTGCCACTGATCGACTGGCTGGTAGGTCGGGTTCTGGCGGCGTTGGCGGTGGGGCCGTTGGCGCTTGCGCCCACCGCCGGCTGGGACCGGCTTCCCGGCGTGGGCGTGCCGACGGTCAATGCGCTGCGGGCCATGCTGGAAGGGGTGGAAACCCTGGGCGCGAATGTCCTGGCGATGTTCCACGGGCTGTTCGCATCCATGGAACTGGAATCGTTCACCGACCCGGCGGAGCGCGCGCTGGCCCTGGAGCGGGAATGGGCCATGCTCAACCTGGTGCGCCGATTCCCTGCATCCGCGCTGCTGCTCATCCCCGCATCCATCGCCTTCAGCTTCGGCAAGTCCCCCGGCCTGTTCGCCCAACTGGTCTGGAAGAATGTGGAGGAAGACGAGGATCTGGTGACGTCCCGCCTGCACGAACCCGATGCCGGAACCAGGTATCTGATTGTCAGCGACATTCACCGCGATGCCGAGAGCGATGACCAGGGCCGCGTGCAGTTCGGCTCCATCCATCATTTCCTCGATAACAGCGCGCTATACCGGCAGGTCCTGGAATGGGTGCGCGACAACGGCTACACGCTGATCGAGAACGGCGACTGCGAGGAACTGTGGTACATCCGTGAGGCCTTCGAGTACGACACGCCTGCGGCGAAGATGGAAGCCATCATGGAAACCCACAGGGAGATCTACGCGGACCTCTGGGAGCTGTTTCTGCAAGGCCGCTACTACCGCGTGATGGGCAACCATGACTCCTACCTGAGGGAGATGATGACGCCCGAGCAGCAGGGCGGGGTGACCCTTCCCTGGCTGCAGTGGCGCTGGAAGGAAGTGGCCGAATCCGCCCGGCCGGAGCTGGCAGCCAGTGTGCCTGCCAGCATACCCACGCTGCTGCTGCATGACTTCCTGGTTATCGACGGCGTCAAGACCATGGGCGAGAAAGGCTTCCTGGAACTCGTTGGTGACGTCTGGTCCGTTCCCGCGTATCCACAGCAGGCGGTGAACGACATGCTGGTCGGGCGCCTGGGCATGGATGCGGCGGCTTACACCGAGAAAAAGCCGATGCTGGTTTGCCACGGGCACCAGTTCGATATCTGGAACCATGACGAAACCGCGGTGATCGGCAAGCTGATCTCCAACGGCGTGGGCGTGCCGATCGATCAACTGATGGACCCGTTCATGGATCTGAAGGGCATTGCGCTGGGTGGCAGTTCGCTGATCGACTTCCGCAGGATGCTGGCCCGCGCGCCAGTGGCCAACAGCTGGCTGGCGGACAACGTGTCCTTGCAGATGGCACACGAGATCCAGCATCAGGATGACAGCACCCGGCTGCCCATCGACGACATCATGTTCTCGGAATCCCTGGCCATTCTGCTCGGCAACTTCCTGATGCCGCTGGAACAGCCCGTGTGGGAGACCGTGGACGATCGCGAGGTGGTCAAGCGGGATGCCAACGGCAATCCGGAACTGGTGCCCGGCAACTGGCCGCGCCTGGAAGGCATCCGCAACCATCTGTGCCTGGGCCACACGCATACACCGCAGAGCCAGCCCTACTACCAGATACCGGATCCGCTGGCCGCGCCGCTGCGCCCGCTGGTGGAAGCCGCCCAGGGCACGGTCAACGCGATGCTGCCGCTGGGCATGGATTTCACCACCGACACCGGCATCCGCTTGCCCGTCCGCAGCCACTACTACAACACCGGCACCGCGAGCTGGTTCCGCGGGGTGGTCTGGGGCATCGAGATCACCGAGTCCGGGCAGGCGCGCGCAGTCTACTTCACGCCGAACAGTCGCGGCCCGGAAACCATGGACTGGGAACTCAAGGAGCTGGACCCCGAGGTCAGGGTGTGGATCGAGAACCTGTCAGCCGGCCTACCGGCCTCCACACCACTGGCATGGATTGCCGAACGTCTGAACGAGGCCGGCGACTTCCTCGGACAACGTTTCAAGGAGGCCCTGGGCCAATTGTACGTGCCCGGCGTGGTGTCCTTGCCGCTGGAGTCCATCATGTGCCTGCACGGGGTCCAGGGGAACGTGCCGGTGCTCGTGCTGAAGCGAGTGGACACGCTGGACCCGGCCTCCGGCCAGAACGCGATTCGCGATGCCGGCGAACAGATGGCGCATCTCCACGGCTTCTTCCTGCGCCTGGTGGCAGTGTTGGTTCAACGGCGGGCCGGCGCGATTGCCAGTGTGAACGGGCGTACCTTCCAGGTGGCGCTGCCGGTGGACGGCGAGAGCGCCGAGCGTTTTGCGCTGTTGCTGGAGCTGTTCCAGCAGATCGGCGGAGATCGGGCGGCACAGTTCGCCGCCGCCGCGTTCGTGGCCCTGAATCGCCTGCCCATGCTTGGAGCGGACCCCACCAGGCTGCCCTCGGAACTGCGCATGTTGCAGGGTCGCGCGCCGCTGCTGGCGGCACTGCTCTCGATGGCCGCCACCTTGCCTTTCGGCGAGCTGGATTCCCAGTTGCCGGGAGGCATTTCGCTGCGGGCGAGCCTGACCCTGCAGGGCGGCACTGTCACGCTGACGGTGCAGTTGCAGGAGTCGGGCGGATGAAGCCGAACGGTCCTTGCCACCGCGCATCTGCCGGAGCATCGGCTCGCCCGGCGGGGAACGCGGGATCCCGGAGTCGGCAATGAGCGTGCAGCCGGTCGCCGAACTGCAGTCACTGTCCTTCCGCCGCGCTGCCAACGGTTTGCCGGTGGTAACCGCCGAGGGCGGTGTTGGCGCGCTGGCCGTTGCACTGGGGTTCGGAGCAGCGGACGAGGAGGTGATTCCGGAGGCCTTGTTCCAGGCGCTGCTGGACGGCGTCGATACACCGGGTGCTACCGGTCTGGCGGCGGATGTCGCGTCGATACGGGATGATATCGGCGAGCAGGGCGTGGTCTGGTTGCGTGTCAGTGACGGCGTTCCTGCGGCCGGTGTCGCATGGGTGGCGGTCTGTCGTGCCGACGGCGTTGACCTGGTGGGGGTGCAGTCCCTGTCGGCGGCGCCGGTCCGGTTGCCCGGCCTGGCCGCCAGTGGTTCCGCCTGGCTGGGGGCCACCCTGCGGCTGCGCGGCGGTGGCGAGACCTTGACGGTGCAGCACGCGCGACTGCTGCTGCACATGGAGGCCACCGCGGAGGCAGGGGCTGGTTCCGGCCCGTTCAGCCTGGAAGGCGCCAGCGGGTCCCTGGCGTTCACCATTCATACGGCAAGTCTGCCGCCGGTGTCCGATCTGCTGGATGATCCCGCCGCCGCCCTGCAGGGCGCGTGGACCGCCGAGCTGGATGCGGCACTGGGTTTCGCCGCCGAGGGCCGGTTCTTCGGCATGTCGGTTGCGGCGGGGCGCGCGATGCGGATTCACGGAAACGTGCGTTCGCTGGCCGGGCAGACGGATCTCACCCTTGAACGACTGCATGTCACAGACCAGATGATGGTTGAGGGTAACCTGCCGCAGGGCGTCGGCGGGCTCGCGCTGTTGCTGCGCGCGGAACTCACGGACGTGCGGCTGGATCAGGGCAGCAGCCCGGGGCTGCGGCTTGAAGTGGAGGGCGAGGCCACACTGGCGTTGTCGCTGGATGCCGGGCCGGCGCTATCGCAAGGTTTCAGCGGCAGCGTCGAGGCGCAGGCCCTGTTCGTCCATGAGCCCGAAGGCGAGGACCGGCTGAGCCTGATGGTGCAGACCGGCGGCCCGGTACCGGCACCGGGGGTCAATCGCTTCGGCCTGCCCCCGGCCGATCTGCATCTCACGCTGGTCCGGCCCCCCGCTAGCGACGACAGCGCGTCGCGTTCCTGGCAACTCGCTCTGCGTGCCCGGTTCGTGCAGTCGTGGCGGCAGGTGGCGCTGGCGCTGGACGGCGCGGTGGGCATGCTGCCCGGGGTGGAGAGCGCCGGCGCTGCGGCCTTGATGCTTCCGGATCTGCGGGTCGCCCTGCATGCGGAGCTGGGCGGTAATTCCCCGCGCCTGATGCTGGACCTGGAACTGGTGGAGCTGGCGGGCGGTACCGGGCAGGCAAACGCCTCGCTAGTGGATCGCTACAGCCGCTACTCGGGGCCCCTGGGCCCATTGCCGCTGGACGTTGCCGATGCCGCCGTCCACCTGGCCCTGCCGCTGGAGCCGGGGGGCATGCCCACGGCCAGCGGTCAGGCACGGATCCGTTCCGCCTGGCGGCGTATCGGCGGCGCGGATGTGCTGCCGTCGATGTCGGACGTGCGCTGTGAATTCGCGCTGCAGTCTGCCGGCGGGAGCGTTCCCGAATTGAAGCTGACGGCGGAAGGCGGCTTCCCGCCAGTGCGCCTGCCGGTGCCCGGCCATCCACCGATTACGCTGTTGCGTCCTGAGCGCTTCGAAGTCACCCTCGGTGCCGCATTCAGTATCACCGCCGAGGCGGTGCTGGCCGACGAGTCGTTGTTCGAGGCCCTGGAGCAGGCCTTTCATGTGCCGGCCCAGTGGCAGTCGCTGGTGGACACGATCCAGACGGCCGTGGCCGACACGCGCGGCCGGCTGCGGATCTGTCTGCCGTTGACCGAGACCGACGAGGAGGCGCCCTGCCAGGCGCCAACGCTGCGCATCGAGCTTCGTGCCGCGGAGGATCGCTGGATCGACCTGTTCGAAACGCTGGCGGGTGTGACCGGACAAGGCTCGCCGCCGCCCGTGGAAACGCCCGTCGACGCGCCGACGGACGGCAGCCCCGTGGAACGCTCCAGCACGCTCGCCCTGGATCACAGCCCCGGTGAAGGTCCCTTCGCGCTCAGGCCGGACGTGCTCGTGTTCGAGGTGTCGCTGCCGGCCAGCGGGCCGGAACTGTACCTGCATGCCGGCGTCGTGGCCCGGGTGCTGGGCGAAATCTTCGACGCCGGGCTCTACTTCGAGCTGGCCGGCGGCCTTCCCACCCTGCGTCTGGCGGCAGGCGTCGAGGACCCCATCCGCATCAGCGTGCCGGGCCCGGATCCGGGCTTCGTGGATGTGCAGGCGCTGCTCCAGCAGGTACGGGCAGAGCTGTTCGCCGGCGACCCTGCGCAGGATGCACAGATCCAGGAGATGCTGGAGCAATGGAACGTTATTTTCAGCACCCTGGCCGGCGAGCAGGGCGAGCCGTTCATGGTGTTCGAGGGCCGGAATCTGCAACTGCGCTTCGCCTTCGGGACCGGCGGCCTCGAGGTGGGTGCCAGCGGAGGGCTGCAGGTGGTGCAACTGCCGCCGCTGCTGAACGACGTGCTGCCGCTGCCCGGACCGACCGCGGTGCTGGGCGTCACCGCCACCAGTATCTACATCGAGCTGCAGCCCCCCTTCGCTGGCGACGCGGCCGAGACAGTGCCGTTCATCTCGCTGCCGCTTGCCCCCGCCGGCACGGTGGGGCCCAACGGCGACGTGCTGGTGGAAGACCAGCATCTGGATCTGTACTTCGGCGGTTTCGCCGTGGGTTATTCCTGGGCGCCCTCGGCGGTGCAATTGCGGCTGAGAGCCGGGCTCGGGCTCCCCGCGCTGCTGCTCAACCTGGCGGATTTCTCCCCCATCGCCTACCGCTTGCCGCCTGGCCAGCAGGGTATTCCCTCGGCCTGGATGGATGTGGAACTGCGCCAGCTGACCGCGAAGGCGCCGCCCATCGTGCTGTGGAGCCTGAAGTTCGGCGACACCGATGCCACGCACGCGCAGAACCGGGGCCTGGAATACGTGCTTCAGATACCACGCGTGCCGGATCCTGCAAACCCGCTGGGGCAACCGTTGCTGAGGCAGCAGGACCTGTTCGTCCAGTACCTGCGGCAGTTCTCGCTGATTCCGATGACGCAGTTCATGTATCCCGCGATCGTGCTGGACTGGGGCATGCAGGTGGGGCCGGATCAGCTGGTGGGCACCAATGGTCAGCCACAGCCGGTGGATCCGGTGCTGCGCGTGCAGTTCCGGGGCACCACGCTCTACCTGTTGCCTGCGCAGATGGCGCCGTTGTTCCCCTGGACGCTGACCGTGCCGCCGGCCCTGCCGATTCCGCCCTGGTCATTGGTGGGTGCGCTGGGCTTGTGGCCCGGATTTGCGGTGCCCATGCTGGATCTGTATACCGGCTCGCCGCTGCCCGCACCGGATTCCGGCTTGACGCCTCCCGCAGTGGGCGGCGCCCCCGGAGTATCGCCGCGCACGCTCGCCCGCAAGGACCAGGCGATCCAGATACTGGCTCGCATTCCGCACGTGGTCCGTGTCGAGGCCGGTCTGTCCCGCCCGGTGCCCAGCCTGCCGATTCCCGCCCTGATCGAACTTGCATTGCTGGGGCAGCAGGTGCTGGAGGGGGACCTGGACGGGCTTCATATCCCACCCGGCTCGGCGGTGCGTGATATCGCCTACCTGGAAGCGGAGCTGCGTGTCGACCTGCCGGTGCTGGCCGTGTTCGGCCCGCAAGTGGTGCAGGCAAGCCCGTTTCCGTTCGAGGCGCAGGTGCGCCTGGATCTTGGTGACGCACTGAATCTGCTTTTCCCGGTGGTGCGCGGGGTGTCGCGGTCGCTGGTAGCGGCCCAGGAGGCTGCCGCGGACGCCGCCGGAACCGCGCTGGAGCGTATCGGGCAGACCACCAGCCAGGCCGAGGCGCTGTTTCTGGAGCTGGATCGGCGCCAGTCGGATCTGGTCCGTCTCGCACCCGTCCGGTTCCGTCGCATGCACCACACCCTGCAGAGCGGTTTCCGGTTGCCGGGGTTCGGGAGCGCCAGCTTCAGATGCGTGGTTGCGGCATGCCTGCTGACACCGGAAGAACTGGCGTACGAACTGCGTCTTTACCACGAAAGACTGCGTTCGCGTAGGCCACGGCTTGAGGATGCCGTTACCGGCGGTCACGCGCCCGGAGGGTCGGTGCCGCCGCCGGCCACCGCACCCACCGGGGTGCTGGGGACGGGAGCCCAGGTCGCGCTGGAGGCGGTGCTGTTCGACAGTCATCCCAGCGTGGAGCAGGCCCGCAATGCGCTTGCACAGTTGCGCGGTGGGCACGCGATCGAAGCCGCGATGGAACGATCGGTCCAGGCAACACTGGATGCGATGAGAAGCGTGCGTTCTCCCAGGCTGCGCCAGGCGTGGCTGTGGGCTCTCGGCCTGTCGGCCAGACGAGAGCCGGAGCTGCAGCGCTGGGTCCGGGGGGGTGGAGAGCTGCCCGCGACCATTCTGCAGGGGGCGGTTCGCAAGAACGCAGACCGCCGCGGCGCGCTGCGTCTGCAAATGCACCACGCGTTCGTGAAGGACGCAGACACCCACGCCGCAGCGCTTGTGCATGCCGCCATCAGGTTCGAACCGGACGACCGGCTGGAGCCGCGACTGGCAGTTGCAGCTGTACCCGACCCGGTGTCGCTGGTGGAGGAGCACGCGAGAAGATTCGGTCTCGGCGGTGCCGAGAGGACGCTGATGCTGCGCGTTGTGCGCTCGGTCGCCAGTGAGCCCGAGAGAGTGCTGACCGCGAGGGAAGTGAACGCTCTGCGGGCGTCGGTCGAGCGGGATATCGCTGCCGCATTTGGCCGTCGCGCGGCAGAGCGCGGCATCGCTGAGCTGGCCCGCGGGCTGGCGCGGGATGCGGTGCCTGCGCGGGAGGTGCCGCAGGGTCGAATCGTGCGCAACGACCCGGCGGATCTGGAGCGGATGGTGCTGCGCCTGTTGGAGCCCCTTCGCGATGCCGGACGCTGGACGGCACGGTTCAGTGAACTGGCTCGGAAGGCCGCCTCACAGCAGGTGACGCGGGAAGAGTTCGAGCAGGTCGCGGCGACGCTGGTACAGGAGTTCGCCGCACTGATCGTCTCGGCCGGGCTGATCGGGCAACGACTTGGCGTCGCCCATGACCACGCCCCCATGGCATGGCTGGGTCTGGTCAGCGAGGCTGCCGGCCTGCCGGCGTGGCAGCGTGTCACCGTGCCGTTCAATCCGGGGTACAGCACCTCTCTGGTGGATATCGGGCAGGTGGGTGTGGCGTGGACATCGGTCCTGAACGGCCAGACGTATGTGCCGGTGGCTGAGCCGGAGGCATCGGACACGCGTCGGGTCTCTCAGGGTTTTGTGCTGCGGTGCCGGAATGACCAGGGCGGACTGCTGGACGAAGCGATCTTCCAGCATGCGGTCGCCAGTGCCAACCCGGTGTTCGACGTGGTGGCCCGGGCGGGGAGTTACCGACTCAGGATCTGGGGCGTGGACCGCCTGGATGATCCCGATGACGACTCCCCACGCCATGTCTCCACCCATCTGCTGCATGAGATCATTCTTCCCTCACAGATCACCGCGCTGGAACCCGACGTACCCGGCAAGGCGGAACGGCTCCGGGCACGCATCACGGTGATCGAGCGGGCCGTTCAACAGCCGGCCGACCCCCCGCCGGAGCAGCCGCTGGAATTCGGACAGACCTTCCACCGCAAGAGCGTATTCTGGACGGCGGCGGAGCCGGATTTCCCCGCCGGTTCCTCCACCCCCAGCCCGCTGTTCGAGATTGCCGCACCCACTGCGGGGCAGGTGTTGCCGGGCAGCCATGGTCGGCTGAACCTGGCTGATCTCCTTGTGCGCTGGCAGGGGAACACACCGGACTACCTGGTGCCGAACCGTCCCGTGCTGCTGGCAGGCCTGGATCTGACGCTGCTGGCCCATGGAACGGGCCCGGGTGCAGGCCAGCTGATGAACGATTTCGTCGTCCGGCTGCGTGGCGTGGTACTGCCCGGTGATTCCCGCTCCGCCCAGGCGGCGGGCTTGCTGGGGGCCTCGGCCGTGGTGCCGCAGGCGGCATCGCTTTTCTTCTCCGCCAGGGTTGCGCATACGCTGGAGTTCGGCAGCGCCACGCTGCAACTGGACGGGGAAGTGCGTTACATGGCGGGCCCCGCCTGGGACGGCGTGTCGCTGGATGTACTGGATGACGGCCTGGGCTTCGGCCCGGGGCTGCGGTTCCGCGGGGTGGCCCGGTTGACAGTCGGTGACGCGGTGGTGGAAGGGGCGGCGGAGGGCGCTTTCCATGGTGACAGCCTGAGCCTGGATCTCAGCGCCGCGCTCAACATCCCGCAAACCACGGTCAGCGCAGGGGATGTCGCCAACAGCCTGAGCAACTCGCTGATCAACGACGAATCCTTCCCGAACCTGGCCAGCGTGAGCTATGCCGCGCACGGCCAGGCGCATCTGCATCTGGACGTGGGCCGCAACCGTCTTTACATGAGTGCGTCGGCGGAACAGCTACAGGGCCACGTACAGGTGAACTGGGAGTTGCTGGAACAGATCCCGGAGATCGTGGGCGAGGTGTGTACATGGACACTGCGGCTCTTCGAGGAAGCGCAGAACTTTGCGCAGGCGCTGGTCAACGCGGCGATCAGCCTGGCGGAGGCAGCGCTTTCGGCTGCGACCGGCAACGAAGTGAAGATCATCCTGAACACCGGGTTCATGAAAATCGAAATTGGCGTGTTCGAGCGCGTGTGCGAGCAGATCGTGGAGAACATCGGGCATGTGTTGCCGCGGAGCACGCGCATCCCACCCCTGAACGCCCCGCCGGCAGATGTCTCGGTGTCAGGTAGTTTCGATTCCGGCACCGGGGAAGCGGACTTTGAATTTGCGTTGCGGACCCAGGCAGGAGGGGAGTGGCGCTGGGGGGTCAGTCTGAATGGCAGTCTGCCGCCCTGGTTTGCGTTGCCGCCGTCGGGTGGCTAGTACCCTTAAGGAAGCGCTGAAGTATTCACGGTGCCGCGTTGCGGTCAGATTTTTCGCAATGCAAGGCGCGGTGCGCAGCGCCGTGGTCATTCCACGGTCAAGCGCCCCATTCCTTATCGGGCGCTGACGGTCGCGGCGCAGCCGACCAGGCCGGCGTTTCCTGCGGGTGGCGCCAGCACCAGGGCGCCACGTTTTTCCACTTCCCTCGCGTGGCCCTGCTCGGTTGCGATGAACACCCAGCCCAGACCACCCGCCGTGCGACGCACCGGGATGCCGCCAGCCTCCACGATGTCGCGGTTGGCCTCGGCAGCAGGGCGCAGAGGCCAGAACAAGGCCACCAGTGTCTGCGGCGTTTCCGCCTGCTGTGCCTGGAGGCGCAGCGCCGGTATCGCCGCAAGCACGGCCAGTGCCGTGAGCACGAAGGCGAGGGCGATCGAAAAAAGATGACCACGCGTCATGGGTTCAGCCTGTTGCCGGCGCGAAGCGCGGAGCACGTTGTTCGATGATCGGCAGGTGCGGCATGTCGGCCGCAACCAGTCCCGCCAGTCAGCATACAGTATCGTAGCTGCGTGCGATTTCGGAAAGCAGGCCCCCTTTGGGTGCGGAAACAAGGGCCGCCTGAGCACACGACCGCGTGCGCGTTCTGATGCATTGCGTCATGCATTCTCGTGGCCGCCTGGGCCAAACTGTGGGCTCCACCTTGAGGAGCAGCACATGTACCGAGAGCTAAAGCAGGTGCGGGCAGAGATGACCGCCCCCGGCGCGGATTTCGAGATTTCCCGAGTCACCGTTCGCGGTGTCCCCACGCTGGCCTACAGGAATGCCCCCGACAGCCTTCGGGATTTCTGGCTGAGCACGCAGCAGTACGCGGAACGGGATTACCTGGTCTACCGGGACGAACGCTGGACGTACGAGCAGGCGCATGCGGAAGTGAGGGCGATTGCCGGCTGGCTGGCGACACAGGGGGTAGGGCCGGGGGACCGGGTGGCCATTGCCATGCGGAATTATCCGGAGCACATGCTCTGCTACTGGGCCATCACCTCCATGGGGGCTGTCGTGGTCGGGATGAATGCCTGGTGGGTGGGGCCGGAGATGGTCTACGGCATTCAGGATTCCCGGCCCAAGATCATTTTCGCCGACCAGGAGCGCCTGGACCGTCTGATGCCGGTTCGAGACCAGGTGCCCGAGCCGCTGCTGGTAGGCGTCCGGCTGGAGCGGACACCGCCGGGGGAACAGGTGGTGAGTTACGAGCGCACGGTGCGGGCCTATGACGGTGCCGCGCCGGCCGCCGATATCCACCCTGATGACGATGCGTGCATCTTCTACACCTCCGGCACCACGGGGAAGCCCAAGGGAGCGCTGCAGACCCACCGGGGCTGCGTCAACAATATCTGGAACGTGCTGTTCGGGGCGGCCTCCACCGCCCGGGTCCGAATCCGCCTGGGCAAGATGACCGAGGCGGACCTGGAAAACATGCCGATTCCCGCCGCACTGATCACCACGCCGCTGTTTCATGTGACCGCGATGAACTGTGGGGCGCACAGTTGCACAGCCAACGGCGGCAAGATCGTGCTGATGTACAAGTGGGATGCGGCGGAAGCGCTGCGGCTGATCGAACAGGAGCGCGTCACTGGGATGAGCGGGGTGCCGGTGATGGCGCGGGAACTGATGGCGCATCCGGACTTTCCGAACAGGGACACGTCCAGCCTGCTGGCCCTGGGCGGGGGTGGCGCGCAACTGCAACCGGATCTGGTCGCCCGCATCGAACAGAACGTGGCCACGGCCCGGCCGGGAACCGGCTACGGCATGACCGAGACCTGCGGCATCATCACCTCCATTTCCGGGGATTTCTTCGTCGATCGACCGGAGAGCGCCGGCCCGGGCTGTCCGACGTTCGACGTGGAGATCCGGGATCTGGACGGTGCGGCGCTGCCGCCCGGCGAGGTGGGGGAACTGGTGGTTCGCGGGGCGCCAGTGATACGGGGTTATCTGAATCGCCCGGAAGACACCGCCGAAACGATCCGGGATGGCTGGCTGCATACCGGTGATCTGGCGCGCATGGATGAGGACGGGTTCATCTATATCGTGGACCGCATCAAGGACATGGTGCTGCGCGGTGGAGAGAACGTGTACTGCGCCGAGGTGGAAAGCGCCATCTTCAAACACGACGCGGTAGCCGAATGCACGGTGTTCGGTGTGCCGGACGATCGCCTGGGTGAGGAGGTCGGTGCCTGTGTGGTCCCGAAGGCGGGAACCAGTCTCACCGCGGAAATGCTGCGCCAGCATCTGGATGGGCTGATCGCCCGGCACAAGGTGCCACGCTACATCTGGGTGCGGGAGGATCCCCTCCCGCGTAATGCCAATGGCAAATTCATGAAGCGCCAGTTGAAGGAAGAACTGGCCCGGGACGATGCCGCTTAAGCGTGTGCGGTGTGCGCTCGCCTTGCCGGGCTGGTTTCGGCCTCCAGGCTTGCCAGAATGGCGGCCGTGCCCGCGGGATCCAGCAGTTGCAGGTCATGGGCCGTGTGGGACTCCCGGTAGGGCCAGCCGCTAGCGCGGGCATGGGCGGCGAACGGGCCGAGCGGGTCCTCCTCTGGTAACGGCACCACCGTGCAGCGTACATAGGCGCGTGGCAGTTCCTGCACCGCGCCGGATAACTGCACCGGCTCGCTGAATGTGCGCAGCGGTTGCGCATGCAGGCGCTGGATGTAGCGGGTTCGCTGCTGTTCGGGAACAGCCCCGACAGGGGGGTGCATATCCTCCGGGATCGGTGCGCAGCCGTCGCCCCTTTGCTCCGCGGAATGTCTGAGTTCCTGCATGAAAGGTTCGGGCAATAGTGCTTCCAGTGCCTGGCCGTGTTCCGGCACGAAGGCGTCCAGGTAGACCAGCAGCCGAATCCGTTCCGGAATACGGTCGGCCACGGCGGTGACCACCATGCCGCTGTAGCTGTGCCCGCACAGGATGACGTCCTCGAGATCCTCATAAGTGAACACCGCGAGTATGTCGCTGATGTGGTCGGACAGCGTGATGCCGCCGTGGCGCAGATGAATGCGCTCACCCAGCCCGGTCAGTGTGGGCGTGAACACGCGATGACCTTGTTCCCGAAGCCGCGTGGCCACCGACGCCCATTCCCAGCCGCCGCCCCAGGCACCGTGTGAAATGACAAAGTTTGCCATGATCCTTCTCCATTGCTGCTCATAAATAGCACGATCGTGCTATCTCGAAATGTAGACGGTCGTGCTATCTTGTCAACCATGACCCAGGCAGCGAAAAACAGTGCTTCCCGGCGGCGCTCCGATGGAGAGCAAACCCATGCCGCGATACTTGATGCGGCCATGCGGCTTGGTTCCATCGAAGGTCTTGGTGCCTTGACGCTGGGGCGGCTTGCGGCGGAGCTGGCTATCAGCAAAAGCGGGCTATACGCGCATTTCGGTTCCAAGGAACGTCTGCAGCGCGAGACCGTCGAGGCGGCGCTTGCCGTGTTCCAGCGTGAAGTCCTGCAGCCGGGTTTCGCCGCGCCGGAGGGGCTGGCGCGGCTGAACGCGCTGTGCGAGGCCTATCTCTCCTACATCGAACGCGGCGTGTTTCCCGGGGGCTGTTTCTTCGCGCAATTGCTGGCCGAATACGACGCCCAGGTCGGGCCGATTCACGAAGAAGTGGTACGAAACCAGGGGAGCTGGCTAGCGCTGCTGGAGGATGAAGCCGGCATCGCCATGCAGCGCGGGGAACTGCGGCCGGATGCGGATGTGAAGCAACTGGCGTTCGAACTCACCGCGGCGCTGGAAGCGGCCAATTACCTTTCCGTGCTGCATCGTGATCCATCCCAGATCGCGCGCGGCCGTGCGGCCATCCAGGCGGCCATAGCCCGCGTTGCAGTGCCTTGATCCGCGAATGAGCTAAATTCTTATCATGAAAGGATATGGACAGTTCTGCCCGCTGGCCATCGCATCGGAGCTCGTCTGCGAGCGCTGGACGATGCTGGTCCTGCGGGAACTCATGCTGGGGTCATGCCGGTTCAACGCCATTCATCGGGGCGTTCCGCGCATGTCGCCCTCGTTACTGGTCCGGCGATTACGGACGCTGGAGCGGGCGGGCATCGTCGAGCGGCGGGAGGTGGACGGCCATACTGAATACCAGCTGACGGAAGCGGGACTGGACCTGGAGCCCACCATCCGTAGCCTGGCCATATGGAGCAAGCGCTGGCTGCCCGCGACGCTCAGCGACGACCGGGCCGACCCCGACCTGGTGATGTGGGACATGCACCGGCGCATGCATCTGGATCGCATGCCCGAGCGGCGCACGGTGATCCAGTTCGAGTTCAGTGATCAGCCCAAGGCCAGGCAGTTGCGCTGGATCGTCGGCAACCGCTCCGGGGTGGAGCTGTGCATCACCGATCCGGGTTTCGAGGTGGATCTGTTCGTGACCACCGAGAGCCGAGTGGTCACCTGGGTCTGGTACGGCGATATTCCCTTGAAGCGGGCCATCGCAGACGGCTCTATCCGTCTGCACGGGCCGCAGCAGCTTTGCAAGGCGTTTCCTTCCTGGCTGCAGCTCAACATGCTGGCCGACATTTCCCGCCAGACCGCCGCTGGCCAACACCCCTGACACAGAGCGCTCAGGCTTTCACGAGTGTTGACGCGTCCGTACATCGGCCGTGGCCGAGAGCAACAGTCCTCTGGCGGACTGGTGACATGACGGTGTCAGCAGTTGCCTGATATGCTTTGGGTTTTTCCTTAAGGAAGCACCCATGAAACCCAGGATCTCCCTGATCACACTGGCCGTGGATGATCTGGACCGTGCCGTACGCTTCTACCGGGACGGCCTTGGACTGAAGACCGAGGGTGTCATCGGCCAGGATCTCGAGGACGGCGCCGTGGCGTTCTTCGATCTGGAGGGTGGGTTGAAGCTGGGGCTCTATCCCGGCAGGAGTCTCGCGAAGGACGCCGGCCTGCAGCTTCGGCCTCCCAGCCCCACGGCATTCAGCCTGGCCCACAACGTCTCATCCCGTGAGGAGGTGGATGCGGTGATGGCGCAGGCCGAGCGTGCCGGCGGCACCGTGCTGAAGCCCGCGCAGGACACGTTCTGGGGTGGCTATGCGGGTTATTTCCAGGACCTGGACCAGCACCTGTGGGAAGTGGCCTGGAACCCCGCATGGCCGATCAACGAGTAGGGCCTTGACCGCGTCTCGTCCTCGGTACTTCTCCAATGAAATTCGCACACCGACAAACGGTGATTGACCGGCTCGGTCGCTGCGTTATTAAATCGATAGCGGGTGTTGTAAAACGCAGTTTCGCATAGCGAAACGATACGGATGCCCAACATAAAGAAAACATACTTGGAGGAGTGCCGCATGTCTTTGTCGATTAACACCAAGAGATATCTCTGGCTGGTGCCGGTGGCGCTGAGTCTGGCCGCCAGCATGGCCCTTGCCAATGAACGCGGTAATTCAGCCGCGGCCCGCGAAGGGGCCGCACTGAACTGCATGGCCAATGCCTCGCCCAATGCCCGCTGTCGACAGGCACTGACCAAGCCGATTGGCGGCGATGAGGCGCAGACGCGCATCCACGATGAGCGGAGCTTCCAGGTCGGCAACGTGGCCTTTGATGGTAGTGCCGCAGGACTGAGCGCCGCGGTGCAGGCGGCTAATCGCTACTACGGCACCTATGACGGTTTGCAGGGGGAGGCTGCCTACACCGTCGAGATTCCGCAGGACTGGAACGGCAAGCTGGTGATGTGGACCCGGGGCTACGGTGGCGAGGGAGCAACCCTGAACCGCGTGGTGCCCAGCGCCACCTTCCGCAACGCCGTACTCGGTGCGGGGTATGCCTGGGCGGCGTCCAGCTATTCGGCCAATTTCTACGACGTGCGTGCCGCCATCGAGGACACCAACAAGCTGGCCCTGGAGTTCACCGACTATGTCGCCCGGGACTGGAGTGCGGTGTACGACGAGCCGTCACAGCGGCTGATCGTTGGCGTATCCATGGGCGGGCATACTGCGGCGGCAGCCGTGGAGCGGGAGACCCTGATCAGCGCCAAGTACCCGGTTGCCTACGATGGCGCGGCCCCGCTGTGCCAGGCGGAGCAGTACCAGTTCGACTGGCTGGGCGACTACAACCGTGTGGCCCAGCACCTTGCCGGCTTCGGCGATGCACCGTACGAGGATTTCCAGAGCTACCTGCCGGCCATACTCGGGACGCTGTTCCAGTCGGTTTCCGGCAGCAATGCCTGGCTCCCCGCACCTGGCGCAGGTGAGCGGCTACAGGACGTGGCCACCATACTGACTGGCGGCGAGCGGCCGATTTTCCGTGACTTCGGCTATCGCATCGGCACTTGGCAGGGCGCGGTGCTGGGTACCGGCGGGCGTGATGGCTCCATCAACGGCATTCTGGCGCGGGATGCCTACGACAATACCGACCGCGAGTATCGCTGGACTACCGGGGAGATCACCGCCGAGGAAATCGCCTTCAACGAGCAGATCAGCCGCGTTGCCGCGGATAGCAACCCCAACCCCATACAGCCGGAAGGGGTGCGCTGGTTGCCGCAGGTGCAGGGCGACTTCAGCGTGCCGGTGCTGACCATGCACACGCTGGGGGATTTCTACGTGCCGTTCCGTCATCAGCAGCTCTACCGCGAGGGTGCGCTGGTCAACGGTAACGCTGATCTGCTGGTGCAACGTGCGATCCGTGCCCCCAGCCATTGCGACTTCTCGGCAAGCGAGATCACCACCGCCGTCAACGACCTGTTCGCCTGGGTGAACGAGGGCGTGGTGCCTGGCGGTGACGAGGTACTGGATCCCGCGGTGGTGGCTGCCGATGACTACGGTTGCCAGTTCACCAATAACACCGGTTCCGCCGGGCGGGGAGCATTGCCCGCCTGCCCGTAATCGACGAGAGGTGGTACGGTCAAACGCGGGGCTGCATGCAGCCCCGCGTTTGCGTTGAAGGAGCGGTTGCCCCGGCCCGCGTTATCGCGCACCCATGTCATTGAGCGCCTGGCGTGCCGCACGTCCTGCCGGGCTATCGGATTCCGCCGCTGTCCGGTAATGGCGGACGGCCTGGTCACGGTTGCCGGCTTTTCGCTCCACGTTGCCCAGGTAATAGTGCCCATCGGCAGTGGGCACCAGTTCCAGGCTGCGACTGAGGTCCTGCCGCGCCCCGCCCAGCTTGTCCAGTTCCTCCCGCACCATGCCGCGCCGCAGATGGTGGTAGAACCAGCTCGAGTCGCGTTCCAGCGCCCGGCTGTACGCGGCTTCGGCATCGGCGAACTCGCTTTGTGAGGCCAGGGCGTCCCCCTCCAGTGCATGGAAGAGGGCTTCACGTGGTTCTTCCTCGATGGCCTGCCGGGCCTTTTCCAGCGCCGCCGAGGCATTGCCCTCGGCGAGATCGCGCCGGCCCTGGTCGTGCAGCTCGTAGGTGGGGTGCAGCTCCTTCAGGCGGCCTATCATCTGCTGGTAGCGTTCCCGGCCGGTCTCCCCGTCGGTTCCCAGTTCCCGCAGCAGGCGGCGGTTGTTCTCCACGCGTTCCTGACTGGGCGGGTGAGATGAGAACAGTCCCTCGGCGAAGCCGGGATCGCGGCCCTCCGACAGGCGGACGAACGTCTCCTGCAAATCAACCGCGGCTTCCGGATTGTAGCCGGCACGGTGCATGTAGCGCATGCCGTAGAGGTCCGCCTCCCGTTCGGCATCACGGCTGTAGCGCATGGAGATAAGCTGCGCACCGACCAGCCCGCCGAGCAGAGCCACTCCGGCGTAGCGCTCGTCCCGGGTGGCGATGCCCACGGCGAGGGCGCCCGCCATGACCGCGCCGCTGATCAGCATCTGGCGGGACTGCTGTGCCGCGCTGTGGCGGGCGGCCGCATGCACCACTTCGTGGCCGAGAACCGCCGCCAACTCGGCCTCGGATTCCATTTCCACCAGCAGCCCGCGGTTGATGGCCATCTTGCCGCCGGGCAGGGCCCAGGCGTTTGGTACCGAGCTGTTGATGACTGTGAATTCGTAGGGCAGGTCGCGGTCGGCCTCGGCCGCCACGCGTTGCCCGACCTCCTGCACGTAGGCGACCAGTTCCGGATCGGTCACATAGTCGCCACCCTGCATCTGCCGCAGCGGTGCATAGTTGGTTTCGCCGACTTCCAGTTCCCAGTCCTCTCCCACCAGGCTGAGTTCGCGCTGGCCGGTTACCGGGTTGACCGCGCAGCCGGCAAGGAAGCTGAGCAGCACGGCGGACAACAGGATGTATTTCGGCGCTTCCTTGATGCGTTCGATCACCACGTCTACCTCGTCTTTAACCAGATCCGTGCTCCTTCGCGGCGGATGGTGCCATGTTGCTCCAACTGCGCCAGCGTCCGATACACCGCTTCGTGCGTCAATCCGAGCTCGGAGGCCAGTGTTTTCCAGGTTGTTTGCAGCTCAACCAGGCCGGATTCCGAGTCGCAGCATAGCCGCAGATGGGTCAACAAGCGTTCCTTTGCCGTCTTCAGGCTTAGTATGGACGCCCTCGTACGACCTGCCTGCACCAGCCCGGCCAGGTTTTCCGCCAGCGCCAGGGCCAGCTCGGGATTGTTGCGCATGCCATCCAGGATCGCCTTGCGTGAATAGGCACGCACCGTGGTCGGAGTCTCCGCCCGGGCATCGCAGTGATAGCGGCTGGCGAACAGGGAAGGCTCGGCGATGCACTGTCCCGGTGCGGCCCGGTGCAGCACGATCTCGTGCCCCTCCCGGTCGGTGCGCAGCAGGCGCAAGCTGCCGTTGGCAACAACGTGCAATGCGACGACCCGGTCGCCCGTGCGGAAGAGTGTCTCTCCCGGTTCCAGTGTATGCGGGACACCCGGTGCCCGTGCGCAGCGGCAAAAAAGGGAGTCCAGTTCAGTGTCCGGGTGCATGATCATGATCATATGCGGCTGCGCGCTCGCGTGAAAGGCTGAACGCAACATACCGCCGACCGTGGAGATAGCCGTTGATGAGCCGTTTTGAGGAAACGCTGAAGTATTCGCGCTGTCGCGCTCGAGTAATGATCGTGGCCCTTGCGCTGGTGTTTGTCGCCTCGGGGAGCGTCGCGTCGGAGAGCCATCCGCACCGTGGCGGGCACTCCCACGGACACCATGGATACGTCGACCTGCAACAGCGGCAGGTGAGCGGCCTGTCGAACGAGGAGCTGGATCAACTCCGTTCGGGGGAAGGCATGGGCATGGCGCTGGCCGCTGAACTCAATGGGTATCCGGGTCCCCGTCATGTGCTGGATCTGGCCGAGGAACTGGCTTTGAGCGACGGGCAGCGAGACATGACCACCACGCTGTTCGAGCGCATGCAGCGGGAGGCGTCCGCCGCCGGGGAGCGTTACATCCGGAAGGAGCGGGCGCTGGATGCCCTGTTTGCCGAGGGAAGGGCCACGGAGGAGGCCGTGCGCGAACACACGCTGTCAGCCGCGCAGGCCTATGGCGAAATCCGGGCGATTCATCTGCGCTATCACCTGGAGATGATGCAGGTGCTGAGCCGGCATCAGGTCCATCAGTACCAGAGAGCCAGGGGATACGGTTCCGAAATGCACGGGAATTAATCAGTGCTTCCTTAACCCTGGCGAGGCGGTAAGCCCGGACAAACAAGCCGGAAAGCGACGTCTACGGAAAGCGTGCTCCGGTTCTGGCATTGTCATAACGGAGATGGGTGTTGCAGGTCCAGTACCGGCCAGCGCGCTGGACCGTCTATCAGTTGTTCCACGGCCGCCGTCACGCGGCGGCCGCACCCTCCGCAAAGCACGCGTTCCGCAGACGGTCGACGAAGCCGACGATGGCTGCCTGCTGTTTGGCGTGGTCCGCCACCGGTGTTCGCATAGGCCAGCGTACCAGAGGGGCTACCTGGCCGAAGACCGCGAGATCCACCATGTGGGGGCGATCGCCGAAGAAGTAGAGCCGGTCCTGCAGCCGTGTTGCCAGGGCGTCGAGTTCGGCGCGACCGATACGGCCGACTTCATCGGGGGGGAACCGCCCTACGCCACGTGCGCGTAACTGCTTCTCGAAATGGGAGCACAGTTGACGGGTAAGCAGCGGCGCCACCAGTCCGGGCGCGGCGGCGCGTACCACGCTGGCAATATAGGCCCTGCCGGCGGGATGGACGAACAGTTCCCACTCCAGCACCTGGTGAAACCCTTCTTCGAACGCCCGCCGCCAGGCGTGTGCTTCCGCCAGCTCCTGTGGGCTCAGGTCTGCATCGATATCGAAGCCATGGCGCTCGGAGAGCAATTCGATGATCAGACGGCTGTCGGCAACCCGGCGGCCGTCGACCTCGATCCACGGACTCTTGCCAGCCGGACCCTTGTCGGGCCGGTTCTCCGTGACCTGTTCGTACGGTATGCCTGCCAGTTGAAGCCAGGCTAGCAGCTTGAGCGCGAAAGGCCCGGTGGTGGGGAGCCCCCAGTCGGGGGTGAAGGCGAAAACGCGCAGGCTGGCCATGGCGGTTCTCCTTTGCTTACCAATGGTAAATACGTTAGCTTACCATTGGTAAACGGTCAAGTGGGTGCATTCATGGGTAAGCAGGAAGACACCAAAATCAGGATCCTCGATACCTGCCGGGCCATTCTGGCGGAAGCAGGGTTGCCGGCACTGACGTTCGACGCGGTGGCGGCGCGTCTCGGTATTACCAAGCAGGCCGTCATCTACTGGTTTCCCACCAAGCAGGAGCTGGTTCGCGCGCTGGTTGTGCCGTGGCTCAAGGCCGAGGCCGACGTGGTGGTGGAGGCTGCTGAATCGGCCGCGGATGGCCGGCAGGCACTGGCGCAAGCCGTGCGGGCACTGGTGGAGTTCCACACAGCCGATCTCGACCGCTTCCGGCAGATGTACCTGAGCATCCAGGTGGATCCGAGGCCACACAAATTACTGAGCGAGCAGACGCTGCGGGACGACGTTCACCCGGCTACTGCCCGCATGTACGGCGCGTTGGAGCAGGCGCTGCTGCGGGATTCCGCATTCCGTGGCGGGTTTGATGCCCGGCAGGTGGCCTTTACCGTTCATTCCTCCGCGCTCGGGTTGATTTCCATGGTGGCGCTGGGGAAAGCCGTCGGCGATCCCATCCGCCACGCGCCCTGGGATCTGAGCGAGACGCTGATCAAGCTGCTGGACGGAGGCATGTTCCGGCCGCGAGCAGACTCAGCATGATATGGGGCGTTGGGGATGGGGCGAGACATGGGCGGCGCCCGGTTTCGCGCTACAGCCGTTCCGGGATGTCTTCATAGAAAACGTATCACCAGAAACAGGGTGATCATGGAAAGGCCGAGCGCGACCTTCGCGGCCGTGCCCAGCACCAGCCCGAGGGTTGCGCCCCAGCCTGCCCGACCGGCGGCCAGCAGGCCTCTGCGCGCCGATAGTTCCCCCAGCACCGCGCCGATGAACGGGCCCAGCAGCAGGCCGGGCAAACCGAAGAAAAGGCCAACTACCGCGCCCAGCGTCGCACCGGTGACCGACCGCGCGGAAGCGCCGTAGCGCCGCGCACCAAAAGCACCCGCCACGAAGTCCGCCAATGAGGCCAGCGCCGCCATCGTGCCCAGGAATATCAGCGTCTTGAGCCCGACAAAGGCAAAGCCCTCTGCCCATGCCGCGACCCATAGCCCGGCGAACAGCAGCAGCGGGCCTGGCAGGGCCGGCAATACCAGGCCCGCCAGGCCGGCGGTGACGAGGAGCAGGGCGACGGCCCAGATCAGGAAGTCCATGCGGTCGGACTATAGTTCATCAGGGGATACAAGCGGAGGACACTGGTGCGCCGGGTGGCGTTTGCGATGCGTCCGCAGCAGCCTTCAGAGGACCGTTTCAGCAGCCTCCGGGGCGCTGTCGGTGCCGGTGTGCAAGGGGGGCTGACACTTGACAGTCACTGCTCGCTCATTAACTGTAGTTTGAGACTTGCCTGACGAGTCAACAAATAAGAACGCCTGCAAAGACGGGAAATCGGAGGAGGGGATGGGGCTACTCGCCTGGGTTGACCGCATCAACATCTGGATCGGAAAAGTCGTCAGCTATCTGATCTGGTTCGGTATCGCCATTATCGTTCTGGAGGTGCTGCTGCGTTATGTGTTCAATTCGCCCACGGTCTGGGGGCCGGGTTACACGCAGCGTATCTTCGGTTCCTACTTCATCCTGATCGGCGCGTATACGTTGATCCGCGGCGGCCACGTGCGCGTGGATCTCCTGCTGAACACTCGCTCTCCCCGCTGGAACGCTCTCCTGGACCTGCTCAATTACGTGGTTCTGGTGATCTGGGTGGCCGCCCTGACCTACGAGGGCTGGTACTACTTCGAGGAGGCGTGGATGTTCAACGAAACCGACGACAGCGCGCTTCGCCACCCCATGTGGCCGGTGAAGCTGGCGCTGTTCGTCGGCGTTCTGATGATCGCCATACAGGGGGTCGTTGAAATCATCCGTTCGGCCGTTCTGGTCGTGCGGCCTGGTATCGATGTCAAACGGGTAGACGCCGCATGAGTCCGGAGCTACTGACCATCGGCATGTTCGGGCTGCTGTTGCTGCTGATCATGCTGGGGGTATCGTTGTCGTTCGCGCTGGGGGGCGTGGCGGTCATATTCACGCTGATCATGCACGGGCCGGGTGGCCTGTTTCCCATGATATCGGCCGTGTTCGGCACCATGTGGTCCATCCTGCTGGCCGCCATCCCACTCTTCGTTTTCATGGGGGTCGCGCTGGCCCGTTCCCAGATATCGGCGGACCTGTACCGCGCGTTCTACGTCTGGTCCGGGAAGGTCCACGGCGGGTTGCTGCTGGGCACCACCGGCTTCGCCTCGGTGCTGTCCGCGATGACCGGAAGCTGTGCGGCATCCACGCTGACCACCGGCATGGTGGGCATGCCGGCCATGGAGCGTCACGGTTACGACCGGTCCTTCGTGCTGGGCACTATTGGTGCCGCCGGCACACTGGGCATTCTGATTCCCCCCTCGATCACTCTGATCGTCATCGGCATGACGACTGGGCTGTCGGTGGGGCGGCTGTTCATGGGCGGGCTGGTCGCCGGGCTGATCGTGCTGGCAACCATCCTTGCCTACGTGGCCATCCGTGCGCGCCTCAACCCGGAATCCGCGCCCGCCGCCGATTTTTCGGTGCCGTTGCGCGAGAAGCTTCGGGCGCTGCGTTCGGTGATAGCGCCCCTGACCATTATCGTGGTGGTGCTGGCCTCCATCTTCATGGGGTTGGCGACTCCCACGGAGGCGGCCGGGGTGGGTGCCGCGGCGGTGGTGATCGCCGTTGCGCTGCGCGGCGAGGTGAATCTGCAGTTCATCCGGGAAGTCAGCTATTCCACGGCCAGCACCACCGGCATGGTGATCTGGATTGTGTTCGGGGCCACGGCCTTCGTGTCGGTCTACTCCGGCGCCGGCGGCATCATGTTCATGCAGGGCACGCTGCTGTCCCTGGACGTGAACCCCTGGACGCTGATCATCGTGATGCAGATTTTCGCGTTGATTCTGGGCATGTTCCTGGACCCCATCGGGATCATCCTGCTGGTGATGCCGATCTTCTTCCCGGTGGTGGTCAACCTGGGCTTCGATCCGCTCTGGTTCTGCATCATCTTCCAGCTGAACCTCTGTATCGGCTACATCACGCCGCCGTTCGGCTACAACATTTTCTACCTGAAGAGCCTGAGCCCGCACACGCCCATTGCCGAGCTCTATCGCAGCGTGCTTCCGTTCGTCATTCTGATGATCCTGTGCGGCGTGGTTTTCCTGGCGTTCCCGAGCATTCTCATTGATGGCACCAACTTCCTGCTGGGAAGGTAAGGGCCAGCGGCCCGGATTCTGATCTATGGAGCTAGCGTGATGACCGCCTCCGCTGCGGTCGCATGCACGCAGGGACGTATCACTGCCGACTTCCGGTCTTCAGTCGCCGGAACGTGCAGCCTGGTAAAACGTGTGGAGGAGACGACAGATGAGTAGCGAAAAGAACATGTCCCGTCGGAAGTTTCTCGGTGTCGGGGCCGGCGCCGCGGTTGGCGCGGCGGCGTCCTTCGGTGCCCCGGCGGTGATTGCATCGCGCAATTCGCCCATTCGCTGGCGCATGCAGACGCACTGGCCCCAGGGCACCTGGTACTACGACGCCATCTTTCAGAAGATGGCGGACGAGATCAAGGAAGCCACCAATGGCGAACTGGAAATCCAGACCCATCGTCCGGGGTCGGTGGTTTCCACCGGTGACACCCTGCGCGCCGTGCAGCGCGGCACTCTGGACAGCGCGTTTACCTGGCCGTCCTACTGGATTGGCCAGATCCCCGTCGCCGGCCATCTGAACGGCAACCTGGCCACCTGGGAAAGCCATGAGGAAATGCACTTCTTCTTCTACGAGATGGGTGCGCTGGACATCATCCGCGAGGCCTATGCGGAGCGCGGCGTCTACCAGTTGGGCCCGTACTCCTCGGCAGGCATTGCCATCTACGCCAACAAGCCGATCCGCACCGCGTCGGATTTCCGCGGCTTCAACATCCGGTCCACCGGCACCGCGGGCCGGGTGTTCGAGAAAATGGGCGCGGCGCCGGTCTCCATTTCCGGCGAGGAGCTGTACCAGGCCCTGCAGACCGGCGTGGTGGACGGCGTGCACTGGGGCGGGGTCGCAGCCGGCTGGGGCATGAACCTGCAGGAGGTGAACGATTACATCATGCGGCCGGACCTGGTGGCTCACACCAACGGCGAAGTGATCATCAACATGGACAAGTGGAACGAGCTGGGGAGCGACCACAAGCAGGTGCTGGAAAGCGTGATCCGCGCCACCAGCATCAATTCCAGCGCCCAGTTCAGCTACCACGACCACAAACGGATGGAGGATTTCGTCAACGACTACGATGGCGAGATCATCCAGATGGATGATTCCGTCATAGAGGAGATGCGGCATCACTCCATGGCGGTGGTCGACGAGGTCTCCGAGCAGGATCGCAACTACTCCGCCAAGGTGGGTGCGTTGCTGCACGAGTTCATGGAACTCACCGGGAAGGTCTGACCGTTCTTCCACCCCGGCGCCCGCTGCGCCGGGGTGGCTCACGGAACAGGGAGGAGTAATGCAACTCTCTAGCGATAATCTCCGCAGGCTGGTGGAATTCCGGCGGGAGCTCCACAGCTGGCCGGAACTCGGGTTTGCGGAACACGAAACGTCGAAGAAGGTTCGTGCGCAGCTGGATGCGCTGGGTGTCGACTACACCGGCGAAGTGGGCGGTACCGGCATTGTAGCCAAGCTCGTGGGCAACGCGGGGCGATCCACTGCGAGCGTGGGCCTGCGCGCGGATCTGGATGCGCTGCCCCTGCAGGAGCACACCGGCGTCGAGCATGCATCGCGCAACAGCGGCTGCATGCATGCCTGTGGACACGATGGCCATACCACCATGCTGCTGGGCGCCATCGAACAGTTGCAGGCGAACAACGACTTTGCCGGCACGGTCTATTTCGTGTTCCAGCCGGCGGAGGAAGGTGTGGGCGGGGCACGCGCGATGCTGGACGATGGCCTGTTCCGGCGGTTTCCCATGCGCGAGATCTACGGGCTGCACAACTGGCCCGCGCTGCCGCTGGGGCAGTTCGGCCTGATTCCCGGGCCCATCATGGCCAGCGGTGACCGCATCGATATCACCATTCACGGCAAGGGTGGGCATGGCGGTCTGAATCCGCATGGCTGCATCGACCCCATCCGCATTGCGGCGGATCTCATTCAGCGCGCACACACCATCGTGTCGCGTGAAATCGATCCCCTGAGCCCGGCCGTGCTCAGTATCTGCGCCATCGAGAGCGGTGACCTGAATGGCTTCAACGTGATCCCGAACACCGCACGGCTATGCGGAACGCTGCGCGCCCTGGACAACGTCTCCGCCGAGCGGCTGCGCGTGTCCCTGGGCAAGCTCTGTGAAAGCCTGGAGGAGTACTACGGTGCCCGGATCGAACTCGCCATCGACACGCGGTTTCTGGCCACCGTGAACGACCCGGAGGCCACCGAGACCGCGCGGCGGGTGATCGAGCAGGCCTTCGGTGCGGATGCGCTGGCGAGGGACTACAAGCCCAGCATGGGCAGTGAGGATTTCGCCTTCATGCTGGCCGAGTGCCCCGGTGCCTACATCCACGTCGGCGCCGCCGACGACGAGCACACGCATGGCCTGCACAGCCAGCAATACGATTTCAACGACCGGATCATTCCCCACGGCATCGAGCTGCTGACCGGTCTGGCAAGGGCCTCGCTGGAGAAACAGGATTAGGAAAGCGTGAATACTTCAGCGCTTCCCTAGGAGGGTTCCGGAATGCAGTCAACGATGATGGGCGCGCCGCTCATGATCGACCACCTGCTGGATCGCGCCGGCAAGGTATTTCCGCAAGTGGAAGTGGTGTCGCAGCGGCCTGACAGGAGCCGGCACCGGTACACCTATGGGGAATTCCATCAACGCGCCAGGGCGCTGGCCGAGATGCTGGTCAACGCCGGGCTGAAACCCGGTGACCGGGTCGCCACCCTGATGTGGAACAACTACGCCCACCTGGAAGCCTACTACGGCATCCCGGCGGCGGGGGGCGTGACCCATACGCTGAACCTGCGGCTTCACGCCGACGAGATCGCTTGGATCGTCAACCATGCGGAAGATCGTTTCCTGATCGTCGACGACGTGCTGCTGCCGCTGTACGAGCAGTTCCGCGAGCAGGTGAACCTGGAACGGGTGCTGGTGGTGCCGTTCAGCGGTGAGGATGTCCCTCCCGGCATGGAGAGCTACGAGGAGTTCATCGGCGGCGCCAGCGGCGACTTTTCCTACGTGGAGAAGGAAGAAACCGACGCGGCCGCCATGTGCTACACCTCCGGCACCACCGGCCGGCCCAAGGGGGTGATCTATTCGCATCGCTCCATTTGCATCCAGGCCCTGGCTGCGGCCCTGCCTGATGCCATCAACCTGTCCTTCCGGGATACCGCGCTACCGGTGGTGCCGATGTTCCACGCCAACGGCTGGACGCTGCCCTACACTGCGGCCATGGTGGGCGCCCGGCAGGTATTGCCCGGACCGCACCTGGATACAGAAAGCCTGCTCCGGCTGTGCCAGGAGGAACGCGTGACCCTGACAGCGGGCGTGCCGGCGATCTGGCTTGGCGTGCTGCAGGCGCTGGATGCCGAGCCGGAGCGCTGGAAGCTGCCCGGCCTGCGGGTGCTCTCCGGCGGCTCCGCCATTCCGGAAAGCGCGATTCGTGGTTTCGACCGTCACGGCCTGAAGGTTTCCCAGGGTTGGGGGATGACCGAGACCCAGTCGCTGGCCACCACGCTGGACGTGCGGCCGGAAACCTCCGCCCAGGGGCGGGATGCCGAGTTCGCCTGTCGCGCCCGCATGGGTATCATCTCGCCGATGCTGGAGGCGCGGATCATCGACGACAACGGCAACGAGGCACCCTGGGACGGTGAGTCAGTGGGCGAGCTGCAGGTTCGCGGCCCCTGGGTTACGGCCAGCTACCACAAGGTGCCGGTGGCCGAGGACAAGTTCGCCGATAACGGTGAGTGGCTGCGCACCGGCGACGTCGCCACCATTGATCCCCTGGGCTACCTGCGGCTGGTGGATCGCACCAAGGATCTGATCAAGTCCGGCGGGGAATGGATCAGTTCGGTGGAGCTGGAAAACGCCATCATGAGCCATCCCCAGGTTTCCGAAGCAACGGTGATTGCCGTTCCCCACGAGAAATGGGGTGAGCGCCCCCTTGCCGTGGTCGTTACCAGAAGCGGTGAACCGCTGGAAAAGGCGACGCTGGACGCCTTCCTGGAAAAGCGCTTTGCCCGCTGGATGCTGCCGGACGACTACATTTTTACCGACGAAATACCCAAGACCTCCACCGGCAAGTTCAGCAAGAAGACCGTGCGCGAGCAGTTCGGCGTTCAGGGCTGAGAGGGCGGCGCGCCGGCGGTGGCAAAGCAAGATGCGGTCGGTGACTTCCAATAGCGGCGAGAGCATGTTCAACACCCTGATGCGCGGAGCAATCGCCTGGTGCCTGATCGTGCCGCTGGCCGTGCTGAACGGCGTGCTTCGCGAAGCGCTGCTGGAACCCTTGCTTGGCACGACGGCGGGGTATGCCCTGAGCGGTATGCTGCTGTCCCTATGCATATTTCTCGTGGCCCTGGGCGCGGTGCCACGGCTCGCCATCCACCAGTCCTCCGGGTACTGGCTGGTCGGCCTGTACTGGCTGGTTCTCACCATGGCTTTCGAGTTCACCCTTGGCTTTCTGCTCCGGACCCCGCCGGAGCAGATGCTGGCGCAGTACACCTTTGCGGACGGCAATCTGTGGCCGATAGTCCTTGCGGTGGTGGTGATCTCGCCGCGCTTGGCGGCCCGGATCAGAGTTGCCATGCCTCGGGCGGGCGGTTTCTCCGGCAAGGGTACCAAGCGCACGTGATCCGGCTGGAGGCTGGCGACCTTGCCGATCCGGCAAAGTGCCAGTCATTCGCTGCGAGCACCGCCTGGCCAGGACACGCCTCGGGGGACCGCAGGAATGCCGCGAACGTCTGGCTCAGGACGCTAGACGGTGAGAAGCAGGCGGTTCTTGACGGCACGCAGCACCTGGTTGCGCGTCAGCATGCCGGCCAGCCGGCGGTTGTCGTCAAGGACAGGATAGATCTTCGGTTTCTGCGTGAGCATTTGCTCGGCAACATCCACCACCGAGTCGTCCAGGGCCACGGTGAGGGGAGGGTGGTGCATCACATCTTCCACCTTGGGGTCGCCTTCGGCGTGGTAGCTGGAGACGAGCAGAGCCCTCAGACAGTCCTGCTCGGAGACGAAGCCGACAACGTGGTCCGCTTCGTCGGTGACAGGCAGGCCGGTTAGGTGATGACCCAGCAGGGTGTTCACCACCTCCCGGAGATCCGTACCCAGCCTGATTGCCGGCGGATGCCTGGCCATCACGTCCTTCACCAGCAGGCTGCGCATCCTTCCATCCTCCTTGTGGGCGAAAGGGATGACCCACTAACTATAGACCGGTCCGGCACTACCGTGATGTCTTGCGGTCGCCTGAGGGTTCATGGCACCGGAACATCCAGTGCCAGCCTCATGCCGAATCCCGCCAGCAGTGTTGCAAACAGCCAGCGTTGAGCGCGCTGCAGACCGGGGCTGGCCGTGATGTATTCTCCCATGCGTGCGCCGGCCGTGGCATACATCAAATCGAACAGGATGCCGATGCCGACCAGAATGATGCCGAGCCCGAGGAACTGGGGCAGCAGGCTTTGATCGGGCTGGATGAACTGCGGCAGCAGTACCGAGCAGAACAGCAGCGATTTCGGGTTCAGGAGATTGGTCAGGAGGCCGCGACGCCATGCCGCGCGGTACGATCGCGCCATTCCCGCCGCCGGCGCTGAGCAGGCATCCCGGGGCACCGGCTCGCTTCTGAGCATCTGCATGGCCAGCCACAGCATGTAGCAGGCACCGACGATGCGTACCACGAGGAAGGCCCCGGGGGCGGCTCTGAACATTGCCGCCAGGCCCAGAGCGGCGAAGGTCACATGGAGTCCTCTCGCACTGGCCAGTCCCGCCACGGTGGCGAATGCCAGGGTTCTCCCGCGTGCAATGCCGGTCTGCAAGACGAGAATCATGTCCGGGCCTGGAACCAGGTAGACAGCCACCAGTGCGGCGATGAACAGGTAAAGCTCCATGCCCGTGCTCCGACGTAACCGTTTGATCCAGCTTATCGGAGAGTCTGCAGCATGTGCTTGCTATTTGTGCTGTCTGGATTGTTGTCTATGGCATAAGATTGCAATAAATTCATGGGGACTTCATTTTTATGCCAAGACGCCGACTGGATGTGATTGATCGCCGAATACTCGCCGCCTTGCAGCGCGATGCGCGTTTGAGCAACGTGCAACTGGCGGAAGAAGTCAATCTCTCGCCATCCCCCTGCCTTCGCCGTGTCCGCATGCTGGAGGAGGCGGGCGTGATCCGCGGATACCACGCCGGCCTTGATCGCAGGGAGGTAGGACTGGGTCTTACCGTGTTCGTGGGAATCAAGGTGGAGCGTCATCACGAGGAGCAGGCAAACGCTTTTCGCGATGCCATTATCGCACTGCCCGAGGTGATTTCCGCCCACCTCGTCTCCGGGGAATCCGACTTCCTGCTCCAGGTGGTCGTACCTGATCTTGCCGCCTATGAGAGCTTTCTTACAGGTACGTTGCTGCGGCTTCCCTGGGTGAGCGATATCCGCAGCAATTTCGCAATACAGACAGTGAAGGACAACGGGCCCTTGCCGCTGGAGCAGATGGAATAGATCAGCGCTTCCCTAGCCACGTTTCCCTGTCTCCGGGTCGGGGTGGATATTATCCACCCAGTGCACTTCCTCGGGCGGTTCCACCACGGGAATGTCCAGGTTGACCACCACCGGTTCCTGGCCGCTGCGGCACAGCACGCAGGACAGGGGCTCGATATCGGAGGCGTTGATCTCCTGGTGCGGGACGTAGGGAGGAACGTAGATGAAGTCGCCGGGCCCGGCTTCGGCCACGAATTCCAGGTTGTCTCCCCAGCGCATGCGTGCCTTGCCGCTGACAACGTATATTACGCTCTCCACCGGGCCGTGGTGGTGCGCGCCGGTCTTGGCCTTGGGGTGGATGACCACGGTCCCGGCCCACAGCTTCTCGGCGCCGGCGCGGGCATGGGTGATGGCGGCGGCGCGGTTCATCCCCGGCGTCTGCGGCGTGTTGGTATCCAACTCGTCCTGCCGCACCACACGCACGCCGTGGTATTTCCATTTCGGTTCGGTGTCGTTTTCCACAGCTCCTCCTGATCGCCGGACCTGGCTGTCCGGAACGGGTCTCCGTCGTTCACTATAACGGAATCCCGTCATCTTTCAGGTCAGCCGCTCCTGCTTGCCTCAAGGTGGGGTGGTCACGTTACTGCCCATGGCGATCCGGTAATGGAACAGCCTGGTGTCACTGTCGTTCGAGGCCAGCGTCACCACGCGCAGGCCTGCGGGGGCGGCGATGGCCAGCGGCGCCCAGGTATCCGGCAGGCGATCCACCTGCCGGCTGAACCGCACATGGCCGGCGCGACTCAGCCGGATCAGCCACAGGCTGCCGTCTTCTCCCAGGCCGTAGGCGTGGAGCGGGCCCTCGTTCATGACGCTGCCCTGGATTCTGATTCGCGGCCAGGCAGAGCGAAAGGCGACGTGGACGAATGCCGGCCAGCCGTCCTTCTTCACCACACTGCTGTTGCCGTCGCCGGGCGCGACGTAGCGCAGTGTGCCCTCCCTGAATCGGTAGCTGGCGCCGTCCCCGAGGTCGTGGCTGATGTCGGTGCCCGCGCAACCGTCGTGTTCCTCATGTTGCCAGCCCAGCAGGGAGCGGCGCAGGGTTGCCCGGTCGGTGACGACCGTGGCGGTGCCGAAGGTGTCGTAGCGGAACTCGCAGAGTTCGCCCCGCAGGGCCGGGGGCCCGTCGTTTCCCCCACAGCCGACCAGGAGAAGCGTCGCCGCGAGCGGGATCGTGAGCGGTTTCAATCCGTTCAGGATGGTCATGGTGCCCTCCCTGACAGCTCCACCAGTGCGCTGAATCGTTGCTGCAGGTCCCGGTACAGCATCCCGGGACAGCGGGGCAGCGCACGCCCGTCGATGGAGGCCACCGGGATCAGCTCTGCAGCGGTGCCAGTCAGAAAGCATTCGTCCGCGGTGTAGAGGTCGTAGGGTGCCAGTGGGGTTTCCCGAACCGGTATTCCAGCCTCCTGCGCCAATTCCAGGACCACCTGCCGGGTGATCCCAGCCAGCGCGCCTTCCACCGGTGGCGGCGTCAGCAGCACGCCATGCCGGACGATGAACACGTTGTCCGCCGTGCCTTCGGCCACGCGCCCGGCACCGTTCAGCAGAATGGCCTCGTCGGCGCCGGCGTGGTTGGCCTCGATCCTGGCGAGAATGTGGTTGAGGTAGTTCAGGCTCTTGATGCGCGGGTCCAGCCCGTCCGCCGGCAGGCGCCGGGTCGAAGCGATGATCAGGCGGGCGCCGCGTTCCAGTACCTGTTCGTCCACCAGGCGCAGTCGGTCGGCAATGATGAACACCTCCGGGCGGGGGCAGGATGCCGGATCCAGGCCCAGAGCGCCCGGGCCTCGCGTGACCACCAGCCGCAGGTAGCCGCTACCGAATGTGCAGGCGGCAATGATGTCATGCACGGCCTCGGTCAGCTCATGGTTGTCGTAGAGGATTCGCAGCGCCAACGCCCGGGTGGATAGCACCAGCCGCTGCAGGTGTTCCTGGAGCCGGAATGGGTGTCCGTCGTAGAAGCGGATGCCCTCGAAGACGCCGTCGCCGTAAAGCAGGCCGTGGTCGAACACGCTGATACGGGCGCGACTTGCGGGCATCAGCTCGCCGTTCATCCAGCACAGAGCCTGTTCCGGTGCACGACGCTGGTCGGGGGAATCGAGGGCGGTATCGAGCGGGCGTTGGCGACGCATCGGGCCTTCCATCCATTTGAAGTCATTGAAGACTTCACTCTATGGAAGTGGCATGGCACATTACAGATTCAATAACATAATTTTGATACGGTACAGATCGCGCGGAATGGAATCTGTACCGGTTTGCACCGAGGGCAACTGTGATGCTCCAGGCTGAAGGCCACCTCTACGAGCAATTGGGCCAGGAACTGGCAGACCGTATAGAGCGGGGCATCTATCGGCCCGGCGATCGCCTGCCGGGGGTGCGAGTGCTCAGCCGGCAACTGGATGTGAGCGTATCCACAGCGGTGGCCGCCTACCGCTGGCTGGAAGATGTGGGCTACGTGGAGGCACGCCAGCGTTCCGGCATGTACGTGCGCCAGCGCCCCACGGAACTGTTGCCTCAGCCCGGACCCTCGGCGCCGCGCTCTTCGCCCACGCCGGTCACCGGCCAGGACATGGTGCTGCGGCTGCTGAAGGCGGCCAACGATCCGCAGGTGGTCCAGCTCGGCGCCGCAGTGCCGGACCCGGAGTACCTGCCGACGGCATCGCTGGAGCGCTGCATCACCCGGTCGCTGCGGAAACACCGGTTGCGGGCGCTGAGCTACGAGTTTCCGCCCGGCCTGCCGGAGCTGCGCAGGCAGATTGCCCGCCGCATGACCGAGGCCGGTTGCGTGATGAACCCCGACGAGCTTGTGATTACCAATGGCTGCCAGGAGGCGTTGACGCTGGCGCTACGCGCAGTAACGAAGCCGGGGGACGTCGTGGCCATCGAGTCGCCGACCTTCTACGGGCTGCTGCAGGTGATCGATTCGTTGGGCCTGGAGGCGCTGGAGATTCCAACCGACCCGCAGCAGGGTATTTCCGTTGACGCGCTGAAACTGGCGATTGAACGGTGGCCCGTAAAGGCCTGCGTGGTGGTGCCGAATTTCAGCAATCCACTGGGCTTCTGTATGGGCGATGGGCGCAAGCGTGCACTGGTGGAACTGCTGTCCGAACACGGCATTCCGCTGATCGAGGATGATGTCTACGGTGATCTGGGGTTCAGCAAGGTCCGCCCCAGTGCCTGCAAGGGGCTGGAGCCACGGGCGGATATTCTCTACTGCGCCTCGTTCTCGAAAACCATGGCGCCCGGCCTGCGGGTGGGCTGGATCGCGCCGGGTCGGCGTCACCTGGAGCGGGTTGAATACCTCAAATACGTGACTAATCTGGCCACATCGGGGGCGTTGCAGCTGGGCGTGGCCGAGCTGCTGGAAAGCGGACGCTACGAACGCCATCTGCGGCAGATGCGGGTGGACTATTCCAGGGCCGTGACGCGCATGACGGATGCGGTCACCCGCCACTTCCCCCCGGGCACGCGGGTGACCAGGCCTAGCGGGGGATTCGTGATCTGGGTGGAGCTACCCGGCAGCGTGGATACCTTCGAACTGGCCGGCCGAGCGCTGGAGCGGGGCGTGAGCATTGCGCCCGGTCCTGTCTTCTCGGCCACGCAGAAGTACCGGAACTGCATGCGGCTTTCCTGCGCCTGCCACTGGGACAATCGCGTGGAACGCGCATTGCTGACACTGTCGCAGATGCTGTAGCAGGGCTTCGGCGACCGGGGATAGGGGATGAAATTCGATATCTACGGGCGCTTCGTGCTGGAGATCGTGCGTGTCGATGGTCGCTGGGAGGTATTCCGCGCCGGCGATGGGGTCCGCCGTCCGGAAGCCGATCTGGCGATTCCCCAGGCGTTGCCGGCTGACCGGCTTGTGGCGTATCTGGAGGATGTGTATCACGAACTGGCGAGGCCGGAGCGAGTCGTGCGCCGGCTTTAGGGAAGCGTGAATACCTCAGCGCTTCCCTAGGGCCACACTTCAGGAGACGATCATGGCAAGGGCGATCACACCGTTTCTGATGTTCCAGGGAACCGCCGAGCAGGCGATCAATCTGTACGTATCGTTGTTTGCGGATGCGGAAGTCGTGCGCATCGCCCACTACGGTCCCGGCGAGCAGGGGGTTGAAGGCTCGGTGAAGAATGCCGAGTTCCGTCTCGGGAACCAGCGCTTCATCTGCATCGATTCGCCGGTGAAGCATGATTTCGGTTTCACGCCCGCCTTCTCGGTGTTCGTCGATTGCGACAGCGAGGCCGAGCTGAACGCGCTTTTCGGGAAGTTGTCGGAAGGGGGCACGATCTTCATGCCGCTGGACGACTATGGTTTCAGCACGAAATTCGGCTGGGTCGGCGATCGTTTCGGGGTTTCCTGGCAGTTGAATCTGCCATGATCACCGTGCCGGCGCTGCGCCGTTGATGCAGGCCGGCAATCGTCGGCGCCCGGTGCCTGCAGAAGGAGATTTGTGGTGAGCGCAGGGGGCGGAGTAGTGGCCACCGGGTGGCAGCGCTTGTTCAATGTCCGGCGGGAGGAACTGGTGCCGGTCCTGCTCTCGGCGCTGTTCTTCTTCTGCGTGCTCACCGCGCTGATGCTGCTGCGGCCGGCGCGGGAGGCGCTGGGCATGCAGCGGGGCATCGAGGCCGTGCGCTGGTTGTTCATCGGCACGGCGCTGGTGACCCTGCTGGTGAATCCGCTGTTCGGCCTGCTGGTCAGCCGTCTGCCGCGGCTCAAGTTCATTTCCGCCACGTATGTCTTCTTCGCGGCCAGCCTGCTGGTGTTCTACCTGGTCATGGTGCTGGCTCCGGATGCCATCGGCGTGACCACCGGGCAAGTGTTCTACGTCTGGTTCAGCGTGTTCAATCTGTTCGTCACCATGGTGTTCTGGGCGCTGATGGCCGATCGCTTTTCGCTGGAGCAGGGCAAGCGCTTCTTCGGTCTAATCGCCGTCGGTGGCACCTGTGGCGCCATCTTCGGCCCATGGCTGGCTTCCATGCTGGCGGAGCCCCTGGGCACGGCCTCGCTGCTGCTGGTGTCGGCGGGCTTCCTGATGCTGGCGCTCACCGCAGCCTGGGCGGTGGCGCTGCTGCAGCCGGCGCGGTCCGGCTCGCAGCAAACTACGGACAGCAAGGAGCAGCCACCCGCGGTGGACGAGCGGGAGATCATCGGCGGCAGCGCCTGGGAGGGTGTGCGCGCGGTGTTGCGTTCACGTTATCTCAGCGGCATTGCCGGCTACGTCGTCATCCTCGCCATCATGGCCACGTTCCTGTACTTCACCCGCCTGCAGATGGTGGCGGCGCTGGGGGACGACCTGGACCTGCGCACCACGATCTTCGCCCGCATCGACCTGATCACGCAGACCGCGACGCTGCTGATGCAGGCCTTGCTTGCCGGGCACCTGATGCGGCGTTTCGGGGTGCATATCACACTGGCGCTGCTTCCGCTGACTGCCGCGCTGGGCTTCATCGGCCTGGCCATCGTCGGCTCACTGGCGGCGTTGATCGTGTTCGAGGCGGTGTTCCGTTCGCTGCAGCGCGCCATCATGCGGCCGGCGCGGGAGACGCTCTATACCGTCACCAGCCGCGAGGACAAGTACAAGTCCAAGGCCTTTATCGATACCTTCGTCTATCGTGGAGGCGATGTGGTGGGTGCGCAGGTGGAAGGCCTGCTGGGAAGGCTGGGCATGGGCCTGGCCGCGATAGCCAGTGTGGCGGTTCCGCTCGCGCTGGTCTGGGCCGCGCTCGGCTTCTGGTTGGGGCGCACGCAGCAGCGCATCGCTGCGCGGGAACATCCGGCGGGCCATACGCCGGGCGAGGCATACGCAAGGAGTTCACCATGATCACGCGTCGAGACTATCTGAAACTGTTGGTGGCAAGCGGGGTTGCCCTGGGGTTGAAACCGAGCCTGCTGTGGGCCGGCCAGGACGGGGACCTGCCGCTGATCACACGTGCGATTCCGTCGTCCGGCGAGGAGTTGCCGGCCGTCGGGCTCGGTAGTTCCGCAACCTTCTCCAGCGCGGCGGGCGGGGACGACGTCGATGCCTTGCGCGAGGTCCTCCGTGAACTGGTTGCCAATGGCGGAACCGTGTTCGACACCGCGCCCAGTTACGGCGCCTCCGAGGAGGTGTCCGGCCGCATCGCCGATGAACAGGGGCTGACGGACAAGCTGTTCTGGGCCACCAAGGTCAATGTGGCCGGCCGCAACGGCGGAAGCGCCGACCCGGAGGAGGCCCGTGCGCAGATCGAGCAGTCCTTCCAGCGGTTGAAGAAGCCGGTGCTGGATCTGATCCAGGTTCACAACCTGGGCGACGTGCCCACGCAGTTCGGCATCCTCAAGGAACTGAAGGGCGAGGAGCGGGTTCGCTACATCGGGGTCACCACCACCTTTCCGCGTCAGTACGAGGAACTGGAGCGGATCATGCAGCGCGAGCCGCTGGATTTCATCGGGGTGGACTACGCCATCGACAATCGCACCATGGAGGAACGCATCTTCCCGCTGGCACGGGATCGCGGCATCGGGGTTCTGGTATACGCACCGTTCGGGCGTACCCGGTTGTGGGAGCGCGTGCGGGGTCAGGAGGTGCCGGACTGGGCCGCGGAGTTCGACGCCCACACCTGGGGCCAGTTCTTCCTCAAGTTCGTGCTCTCGCATCCGGACGTGACCGTGGCGACACCGGCCACCAGCCGCCCGCACCACATGGTGGACAACATGGGCGCGGCCCGTGGCGGTCTTCCGGACGAAGAGATGCGCCAACGCATGATCGCGCATATCGAGCAGCTCTGAGCAGGCTTGTCGATTCCGGCCCGGCGCGTTCGATTAATGAGCGCAGGTTGCCGCGCATCCGCGGCAGCGCCGTTTGTCGGAATCTGAGGAGTGCTGCGATGAGTACCACTGAACACCACCGGGTCGTCTCCCGCGAAGAGTGGCTGGAAGCGCGCAAAGCGCACCTGAAGAACGAGAAGGCATTGACACGCATGCGTGATCTGGTCGCCCGCGAGCGGCGCACGCTGCCGTGGGTGAAGGTCGACAAGGAGTACGTTTTCGATACACCGGAAGGGAAGCGAACGCTGGCCCAGCTGTTCGACGGCAACAGCCAGTTGATCGTCCACCATTTCATGTTCGGTCCGGACTGGGACGCGGGCTGCCCCAGTTGTTCGCTGGAAGCCGATCATGCCGAGGGCGCCGTTGTCCATCTGGAAAATCATGACGTGAGCTACGTGCGGGTGTCCCGTGCCCCGCTGGAGAAGCTGGAGGCCTATCGCAGACGCATGGGATGGCGCGCCCGGTGGGTTTCCTCCCATGGCAGTGATTTCAACTTCGACTACTGTGTCTCGTTTCGAGCGGAGGACCTGGCAGCGGGCAGGCTCCACTACAACTATGAGCAGATCGATGACCCGAAGTACCAGTTGGATGAGCTGCCCGGCCTCAGCGTGTTCTCCAGGGATGCCGACGGGAACGTGTTCCACACGTATTCCAGCTATGCACGGGGCAATGAAGAGGTAATTGGTGCGTTCGTCTACCTGGACATCACCCCCAAGGGCCGTAACGAAACGCAGATCATGGACTGGGTGCGGAGGCATGACGAGTATGAAAGCCGGCAGCCTGCCGCCCATCGCTGCCACGGCGACTGATCCCGCCGGACATGACTACTCCGCCTGGTCCGGATGCCAACGGCCCCGTCCGCGATCCGGCACCATGCGGCCGAAGTACAGCAGGCCGAAGGCCAGCCATGCCAGTGTCAGCACCAGCGTGAGCCCCAGTACGGTCACCGGTCCGAACTGGGCAATCAGCGGAATCGAGGCGGCGGTGAACAAGCCGCCGCCCACCACCGGCTCGAACATCAGCTGCTTGTAACCGAAGCTTTCCAGCGCACCTGAGCGGTTCTTCGGGTCCGCCATGCGCATCAGCAGCAGCCCTGTCACCGTCACGCCCATGGACTGGCCGAAGTCGCCAATGCCGCGCTCGAACCAGTTCTCCGGAATGACCTTCGGCGCAATCACGATCAGCACGAACAGCGACCAGCCGATCCCGGCGGCGGCCAGCAGCAGGAACGGAATCAGGAACTCGCCGAGCACGGCCAGAGACAACGTAGCCAGCGCGGCGGCGATGGTGAAATCCAGCGAGGAACCGGCGATGCGCGACATGGTGCGGCTGGAGACATGCCGCTCCAGCTTGAAGCGCATCACGAACAACTGCACGATCACGCCGCCGATCATGGCAATGGGAAACAGCGGCACGTGGGCCATGATTTCCATCCCGTCGTCGCGCGCCCAGTTCATCTGTTCCACCCATTGCAGGCCACTGAGGATGAGCCAGCCGATCGCAATGGCGATGCCCACCAGGCCGATGTGGATGCTGAGCGGGTCGCTGGTATCGGCTTCCTGCATCAGGTCCTTCTTGAATTCGGAATATTCCTCGGTGGAGGGCTGGGACTGCGCGTCCTCCCGCATCAGTGCGTCGGGATCGTCGGCATCCTCGCTGGGGTTCACGATGCCTCGCCGAGCGGCGATGTTGATCAGGACGGTGCCGATGAGCACGCCGGAAACGATCCCCACGGTGGCCAGGCCCAGCGCCAGGTCCGCGCCCTCCTCGAAACCCAGTTCGGCGAAGGTGTCCGCCATGCCGGCGGCGGTACCGTGGCCGCCCTCGAAACCGATCTCGATCAGCGCCCCCACCATCGGGTTCATGCCGAACACCGGTACCAGGATCACCAGGGCGAGAGTGAGGCCCACAACGTACTGACCCCAGGCCATGGTCTGGCCCACCACGACCTGCGGCCCGGCCCGCATCCAGATCGTGCGCAGCCCCGGAATCGGGCGGCCGATGAACAGCGCAGCGAAGACCACATTGATGAGCAGTCCGGGAAGGGCGGCCCAGCTTTCGTAAACATATTCCGGGAACAGGCCTGCGCCGTCCTCGAACGGGGAACCGGTAAACAGGCCCAGCACCTCCGGCCCCGCCAGCAGGAGCAGCGCACCGCCGACAACGGAACTGGGCAGGAAAAGCCGCCGCAGCCATGGCATCAGCACCCGCAGGGCATTGCTGACCAGGAGGATCATACCGATCAGGACCAGCGCGACGAACAGTTCACCCACGGTCATGGTCATGAGGGCTTCCTTATTCAGTCCTGAATCCCTTCCGTCGAGGTGGGAGCCTGCCAACCACAACGCGAACGAAGAAGTACTTCAGCGCTTCCTTAAGGGTTTACGCCCGCAAGGCCGTTTTGGTTCCTGTGAGGTGTCGCGAGGCGAGGCACAGAGCGCCTCAGGCGCTCTGTGCTCGGGTGGGAAGGACGGTCAAGGATCTGACTGCTGGGCGCAGGCGGCGGTCATCCAGGGTCAGGTCAAGTTCGGACCAGGCTTGTTGCCACCAGCGGCGTCTGGGCGCCAGCCTGCCGCGCAGGCCCAGCGTTCCGGCGATGCGGTCTGCTTCTCCTCCCAGGCGCAGCACCGCGATGTTCGAACGAATGGCTGCCTGGGCCACCGACAGCAGCAGGACGGCGCCGTCCTCCCCGTACCGGATCTCCTCGGCAAGGCGCAACACCAGATCTCCGCGGCCAAGGTCGTCGGGCACGGTTTGCAGATAATAGCCGTACCCCATGATGCGCCTTGGGGATTTCGCCGTTTCCAGCACATGAACCACACCGTGACGGTAACCGGCAGAGAGTATTCTCGACAGGTCGGCGTGGTCATGGTTGTTGTTGCCGGAAAGTCCGGCGGCCAGGCCTTCCAGCGGTGGCAGGTCACGACGCCCCGCGGTGCGCAGACGCAGACCCCGTTCGGCGGGGACCGGGCTGAGGCCGCGGCGTGTTGCAGCCGGAGGCTCCTCCTGGCTTGATTGAGAGCTTTCTTCGAGTTGACTCATGACTTCGACTCCCGGCCAGCACGCTGGCCCAGTGGTGGGTTCGCTGACGCGTATGGTCATCCATGCGGTGTCGCGCGCAGCAGGAATTGCAGAGTGGCGTCCAGGGTCCGCGGGTCTGCCACGATTCGACGATGGCCGGCGCCGGGGATGTCCATGAGCGCCGAGCCGCGCCAGAGTTTGTGCAGGGCCAGGCTGTCACTGTAGGGAATTTCGCGATCCTCCGGAGCGTGCAGCAGCAATGCCGGATGGCGCATCCCCGATGCCAGGGATGCGACTTCCATCTGCTCCAATGGCATGCCGATGTGCTCCGCCACCAGCGCCAGAAAACCCGGAATGTCGTCTTCCGGTACGCGGCATGCCGTGGCGAAGGCGATCAGCACGCGCCGCAGCGAGGCCGGGCCGGCGATATGGACGCTGGCCCGGGTTGTCAGGCCGTTCGCGAGCGCATACAGCAGCGCGGGCGAGCCCACGGAGTGCGCGACCACCGCATCGAAAGGCCCGGCCTCCTGATGTATCTGCAGTAGTGCGCGCCCGATGTCGATCACATGGGACTGATTGCCCTCGGACGCTCCGTGTGCCGGCGCATCGAAAGCCGTCACCCGATAGCCGTTGCTCAGCAGAGGCTCGACGAAGGCGCCGAGGTGGCTGGCCCTGCTGTCCCACCCATGCGCCAGCAGCACGTCCGGGCCGCGGCTTCCCCAGATCCAGCCACGCAGTTGCCGGCCGGCGTGGTTCACGACCCGCTCACGACCACGCGCCATCAGCTGCTGTTCCTGTTCCTGGGGAGGAATACGGCGGGGTCGCGTGAACAGGTGGAGGGCCTGGGATGCGGTCAGTCCCAGGGGCTGGGCAGTGGTGTCCGCGGCAGGGGTGTTGTTCATGGTCTACCTCATTTGGATGATGGTTATAATCTTTATAGATGATGATCGTCATCTATTTTTTGGAGATTGTCAATGCTATAGTCGCGCCATCAGGTCAATGGCTTGCAGACATGCGCAAATCACGTGAAGAAGCGGCGGAAACCCGCGAACGCATCGTCAAGGTGGCGGCGAAACTGTTCCGCGAACGCGGTGTGGAAGCCGTGGGCGTGGCCGAGCTGATGCGTGAGGCGGGCCTGACCCATGGTGGGTTCTACAAGCACTTTCCTTCCAAGGAGGCGCTGGTGGCCGAGGCCTGCAGAAGCGCGCTGATCAAGGCGAATGATGGACTCCGTCATGCCGACACGCCCCGGACCCACGACCTGGAAGAAGTGTTGTCACGCTATCTTTCCACCGCGCATCGGGATCATCCCGGCAGCGGCTGCGCCATCGCCGCGCTGGGCTCCGAAATCTCCCGCCAGGAAGGTGAGCCGCGCCGGGCCATCGGCGAGGGGGCGGAGCGCATGATACGAATGATCGAACGACTGCTGCGGGACGAGGGCTTGGAACCCGATGGAGCTGACGCCCGTGGCATCGTCGCCTGCATGCTGGGCGGGTTGTTGTTGTCCCGTGCCCTGGATGACCCGGAGCAGTCTCGCGCGGCGCTGGATGATACCCGCACGTTTGTCCTCAAGGCGCTCGGCAAAGACTGACGTTGGCATTATTTCCCGCTCTTCCGTTTTATCATCCGGTACCGACGGTCAAACGTTCGCTACGTAGTATTCACAGCTTTTGTCCCGTGCCGATTCGCGTACGCTGAATGCAGATCAGGCAATGAAGCGGCAGCAATCGCATGCGCACAGTCCCCCTGGTGTCCCTGTTGCTGATGGCGGCAATGCCGCTGGCGGCGGACGAATTGCGGTTCGCCCCGGCGCAGATCATGGAATGGGAGCGACATGCCTTTTCGGGGGAGACGGATTACCGGCTTGTGGAAGTGGACGGCCGAGAGGCCATTCACGCCCGCTGCACAGAGGCAAGCGCATCCGGGCTTTTCTTCCGGGAGGAGATCGACCTGGAGGCCACGCCGGTGGTGGAGTGGGAGTGGCGCGTGAAGGAGACGTTCTCCGGCATCGATGAGACCCGCAAATCCGGGGATGACTACCCCGCGCGGCTCTACGTGGTGGACGAACGTACCGTGCTGCGCTGGCGCACGCGGGCGCTGAACTACGTCTGGGCCAGCGAGATGGAACAGGGAAGTGACTGGCCCAATGCCTATGCTTCCCAGGCGCGCATGATCGCCCTGCGCGGCAGCGACGATGCGAACGGCGAGTGGCGTACCGAGCGCCGCCACATCCGCGAGGATTTCCGGCGCTTTCACGACCGGGAGCTGTCCACCATCAATGGTCTGGCGATCATGACCGATTGCGACGACGTGGGCGAACCGATCGAAGCCTGGTACGGCGAGATCCGGTTCCTGCCCGAATGACCTGCAACGGACGGCACCACGGAGACTGGCTGGGATGACGCGCACGACATGGGTTCGGCTGGCACTGCTGGCATTGATTATCGTAGTGATCTCGGTGGGCTTCGCCTATCGGGACCAGCTCAGCGTGCAGTTGCTGCAGCAGCGCCTGGACGATCTCGGCATGTTCGCCCCGCTGGTGTTCATGGCGGCATACGCCGTGGCCACCGTCGCATTCCTGCCGGGGCTGATCTTCACCATTGCCGGCGGTGTCCTGTTCGGACCGGTATTCGGCACCTTCTACAGTCTGACCGGCGCCACCATCGGTGCGACGCTGGCCTTCCTGGTAGCCCGTTACCTGGCGTCGGATTGGGTGGCGGCGCGCACCGCCGGCCGGCTTGACCGCCTGATCACCGGCGTCGAGCGGGAGGGCTGGCGGTTCGTGGCCTTCACGCGGCTGGTGCCCGTCTTTCCGTTCAACCTGCTTAACTACGCCCTGGGGCTGACGAAGATCCCGCTGCTGCATTATGTGCTGGCCAGCTACATCTGCATGCTGCCGGGGGCTTTCGCCTACACCTGGATCGGCCACGCCGGGGCGGAAACCGTGGCCGGCGGACGCAGCGGCATCAATGCCGTGCTGATTGCCATCGGTTTGCTGGCGGCGGTGATCTTTCTGCCCCGGCTGGTTCGCCGCATCAAGCAGGATCCCACCGCGGATCATGAGCAAAAGCCGAAAGGGGAGCATTGAGCATGGCGGCGGACGGGCACAGGCATGATCTGGTCATTATCGGCGGCGGCGTGGGCGGGCTGGTGACCGCCAGCGTGGCCGGGCAGCTTGGCCTGGATGTGGTGTTGATCGAGCGCGAGCCCGCTCTCGGCGGTGATTGCCTGCATTATGGCTGCGTGCCCAGCAAAAGCCTGATCCGGGCGGCCGAGGTGGCCCATCTGGCCAGGAACGCCGGTGACTTCGGTGTGCGCGTCGACGGCGTGACCACGGATCTGGGCGCCGTCATGGACCGTGTGCGTTCGGTGATCGAACGTATCCAGGTGCACGATGACCCGGAGCGTTTCCGCGGCTACGGCGTGGATGTCCGGTTCGGCACCGCACGCTTTCTCGACCCCCATACGGTGGAGGTGGAAGGAGAGCGCATTTCTGGCCGGCGTTTCGTCATTGCCACCGGCTCCAGGCCGGCTGCGCCGCCGGTGCCGGGGCTGGATAACGTGGATTACCTGACCAACGAAACCGTGTTCAAGCAACGCTCCCTGCCGCCGCGACTCGCGGTCATGGGAGGCGGGCCCATCGGCCTTGAGCTGGCGCAGGCGTTCGCGCGGCTGGGCAGCACGGTGACGCTGGTGGAGATGGCCGACCGGATACTGATCCGCGAGGACCCGGAACTGACCGGGGAACTGGCCGCGGCCCTACGGCAGGAGGGGCTGACCATCCACACCGGTACCCAGGTGGAGCGGGTCAGCCGGCAGGGCGATGTGGTCACGCTCCAGTGTCGGGGGACGGATGGTGAGCAGCTCATCGAGGCCGATGCCCTGCTGGTGGCGGCCGGCCGCAAGCCCAACGTGGAGGCGCTGGAGCTGGAACGCGCCGGGGTGGAAACCGGGCGCGGCGGCATCGTCGTGGACGCCCGCATGCGCACCTCCGCGAAACATATCTTCGCCTGCGGCGATGTCTGCGGCCCGTATCCGTTCACACACATGGCCGAGTACCAGGCGGGCATCATCATCGCCAACGCGATATTCCGTTTTCCGAAGAAGGCCGACTACCGCGTCGCCCCGTGGGTGACCTACACCGCTCCCGAGCTGGCGCATGTGGGCCTTACCGAACAGGCGGCGCGGGAGCGCGGCCTGGACGTGGAGGTCGCCCGTTTCCGTTTCGGTGACGTCGACCGTGCTCTGGCCGAAGGCAACGAGCGCGGGCTGGCGAAGCTGGTGGTCAGCAAGGGTCGACTGGTTGGTGCCAGCCTGCTTGGGCCGCATGCCGGCGAACTCATCCACGAACTGGTGCTGGCCATGCAGGCGAAGATAAAGGTTTCCCATATTTCGGCGGCCATACACGCTTATCCGACGCTGGCCCAGGTACATCGCCGGGCGGTGAACTCCCTGTATTCGCCAAGACTGTTCGCACCCCGCACCCGCGGGCTGGTGCACTGGATCAACCGACTACTGCCCTGACGGAGAGCTTTGATGAGTGCGATTGAACCGATTCTCAAGCGCAATGATTTCCCTGCCATTCGACGCGCGCCGTTGCGCACCCTGCAGGTCAATCTGGGTTACATCTGCAACCAGACCTGCTTTCACTGTCATGTGAACGCAGGTCCGAATCGCAAGGAGATCATGAACCGGGAGACGGTCGACGAACTGCTCCGTTTCATCGACCGTTCCCCGGTGGAGACGCTGGACCTGACCGGTGGTGCACCGGAGATGAATCCGCACTTCCGCTACCTGGTGCAGGTGGCCCGGGAACGCGGCATCACGGTGATGGACCGCTGCAATCTCACCATTCTGGAGCAGCCCGGCTACGAGGACCTGGGAAATTTCCTGGCAGACCACCAGGTGCAGGTGGTGGCGTCGTTGCCCTGTTACATGGAGGACAACGTCAACAGTCAGCGCGGCGACGGCGTGTTCCAGGCCAGTATCGCCGGGTTGCGGCGGCTCAACGCGCTGGGCTACGGCAGGGAAGGCTCCGGTCTGTCGCTCAGCCTGGTCTACAATCCGCTGGGTCCGACGCTGCCGCCATCGCAGCAGGAGCTGGAGCTGGCGTACAAGGAGCATCTGGGGCGGGAGTTCGGCGTCGTCTTCAATGATCTGTTCACGATCGCCAACATGCCCATCAACCGCTTCGCCAAGACGCTGGCGAAACAGGGTCGGCACGGTGCCTACATGCAGTTGCTGCGCGATGCCCATCGGGACGAGAATCTGGAAGCGGTGATGTGTCGTTCGCTGGTGTCGGTGGATTGGCGCGGCTATGTCTACGATTGCGATTTCAACCAGATGCTGCACATGCCGCTGGGCGCGGGCCCGGCATCGGGAACCCACATTCGGGATCTGCAGCCGGCCAGTCTGGATGGCGCGGCCATATCGGTGGCCGATCACTGCTTCGGCTGCACGGCGGGGCAGGGGTCCAGTTGCGGTGGTGCGCTGGGCGGTGATTGACACCGTGGCGTTGGAGCAACAGGTGGCAGGGGGCTGATGGCGGTATTGGCGGAACGGATGCAGCAGCGCTGGCCGATGCGCGACTGGAAAGCGCATGCCGGCATGGGGCTGCTGTACCTGTTGCTCACGGTCTGGTCGCTGGACATGCGGCTGGAGGAGCCGCCCGTGCCGATGGTATGGCCCGCCACCGGCGTACTGCTCGCTTATGTGTATCACTATGGTTACAGGCTTGCGATCAGCGGTGCGCTGTTCGGCGTACTGGCGCAATTCCAACTGGGCGCCGGGCCGATGGATGCGCTTGTGCTGGGTGCCGCTGGCGGCGCGGCGGCGATGGCCGGGGCCAGACTGCTCCGGGCAACGGATTTCGGGCCGCGCCTGCAGCGCATTCGGGATGTGCTGCTGTTGCTGGCGGTGGGGGCGCTTGCCTCCGCGCTGATTAGCGCCGTACTGGGCGGGCTGGTCCTGGCCGGACTGTCCTCCCGCCTGCCGGAGGTGTTCGGCCTGTGTTTGCTGGCCGATTTCATGGGCATGCTGATCCTGTCCCCGGTGCTGATGACGATGCTGCGCCGCCCCCGCGGCGATTTCTCGCTGAACCCCGAAGGCTGGGCGCTGTTGCTGCTGGCGCCTGGTATCGCGCTGGCCGTGTATTCCCTGGGCTTACCGTTCATGATGACGCTGCCGGCATCCTATGCGTTGTTCCCTGTGTTGATGTACGCCGCCATCCGTCAGCCGCCGTGGCTGGTGGCGCTGCTGACCCTGCTGGTGGCAGGGGTGGCGCTGCATTGCACGGCCCTGGGTGGTGGCCCGTTTGCGCAGAGCGGCATGCGCCACGATCTGCTGTCCATGCATGCCCAGGTGGCCATGCTGGCGCTGACCGGGCTGCTGCTGGCCGCCCTGCGCGCCGAGCGCCAGGCAGCGGAGAACGCCGCTCGGCAGCATCTCAGCAACCTGGCCAGGGCCGGCAGGCTGAACGCGATGAGTACGCTTGCCGCGGGCATCGCCCACGAGGTGAACCAGCCACTGTGCGCGGTGAACAGTTATGCGCAGGCAGCGCGGCGCATGGTGGAGCGTGACGAGGGGGGGCAGCCGTTGCGGGAGGCGCTGGACCGTATTGTCTCTGGCACGGAACGGGCGTCGGATATCGTACGCCGGACCCGAGGGTATCTGCGGGAGGAATCGGCGCAGCATCAGCCACAGCAGCTCAATGCGCTGATCGAGGAGGCGCTGGCCCTGTTGGGACCGGAACTCCGGCGCCAACAGGTCACGCTGAAGCTGGATCTGGCACCCGGACTGCCGACGGTGCTGGCCAGCGGCATCGAATTGCATCAGGTGGTGGTGAACCTTGTCCAGAACGCGGTGGAGGCCATGGGCGTGTCCCGCTCGCCGGAACAGCGCTGGGTGGGCGTGCAGACCCGGTTGTCCGCCGGCGGCGATGCGATCTGCCTTCGAGTGTCCGACAACGGGCCCGGGCTGCCGCCCGGCGACCGTCGGGCACTGTTCGAGCCGCTGTTCGGTTCCCGGCCGCAGGGGACGGGTATGGGACTATGCATCGTCCGCTCCATTGTCGATGCGCATCATGGCCGACTGGAGGCGAACAATCTCCCTGGAGCGGGCGCCTGCTTCCACATCCGGCTGCCGGTGACGGGGGAAGCGCTGGATGGCTGAGCAGGCACGGGTCTACCTGGTGGACGACGATGATGACGTGCGCGATGCGGTGAGTTTCCTGCTGCGCAGCGAGGGGCTGGCGGTGGATGCCTTCGCCACCCCCGACGCGTTGTTGGCGGCGGTGGCTCCCGACAGTGCTGGCTGCCTGGTGCTGGACGTACGGCTGCCGGGCATGGACGGCCTGGAACTGCAGGGAGCACTGCGCGCGCGGGGTGTCCATATGCCGATCATCTTCATTACCGGGCACGGCGATATTCCCATGGCGGTCCGTGCCGTCAACGCCGGTGCGATGGATTTTCTCGAGAAACCGTTTCGGGACCAGCACCTGCTGAACCAGATCCACAAGGCGCTGGCCGCCGATGCCGCGGCGCGTAACGAAGATGCGCGCCGGCTGGACGTGGAGCGGCGACTGCAATCCCTGACACCGCGCGAACGCGAAGTGATGGAACGGATGCTGGAAGGCAAGCTGAACAAGGTGATTGCCTGGGAACTGGATGTCAGCATCCGTACGGTCGAGGTGCACCGTGCGCGGGTGCTGGAAAAACTGAATGCCCGCAACAGCAGCGAGATGGTACGGGCGGTGTTGTCCACCGAGGCTTACCGGAGCTGGCTGCTATAGCCGGACCGCGCGGCGGCAGCACCTTCCTTCAAGACACGCGTCCCGGTTGCCGTTAGATTGGAAGCAGGGCCGTTGCTACCCGACGTGGCCGGGCGATCATGTCCTGGCAGCCCGATCCCGGGGGCGGGTGCGCAACGGCCCCAATAACAACAGGGAGGAGCCGCATGTACGACTACATCATCGTGGGCGCGGGTTCCGCCGGCTGTGTGCTGGCGAACCGCCTGTCCGCCGACCCGTCCGTTCGCGTGTGTCTGATCGAAGCGGGACCAAGGGACAGTTCCCCGCTGATCCATCTGCCCATGGGCACGCTGGGGCTGATGCGTCACTGGAAACTGAACTGGCGCTATGAAACCGCGCCGGAAAGGCATCTGCTGGGAAGACGCATCTACACGCCGCGCGGTAAGACCCTGGGCGGATGCAGTTCCGTCAACGCCATGTGCTACACCCGCGGGCATCGCCGGGACTATGACCACTGGAAGTCGCTGGGTAACCAGGGCTGGGGCTACGACGACCTGCTGCCGTATTTCCTCAAGTCGGAGCATTTCGAGCCCGGCGGCGATCCTGCCTTCCACGGCACGGGCGGGCCGCTGCATGTCTCCTCCCAGCCTTCACCCAGCCCGGTCTGCGAGGCGCTGATCCGTGCCGGCGAGGAACTCGGCTTCCCCGCCAATCCGGATTTCAACGGTTCGGAGCAGGAAGGCCTGGGTCTGTACCACCTGACCGTAAAGCGGGGTCGGCGCTGGAGTGCGGCCCAGGCTTATCTGCGCGCCGCCGAACAGCGGCCGAATCTGGAGGTGCTTACTGACGCGCTGGCTTGTCGCATCCGCCTGACCGAGGGGCGGGCCAGCGGGGTGGTCGTGGTGCAAAAGGGCCGACAGCGGGTGCTGGAAGCGCGGAGGGAAGTGCTGCTCAGTGCCGGTGCCATCAATTCTCCGCAACTGCTGATGCTCTCGGGCATCGGACCGGCGGATGAACTCCGCAGGCACGGTATCTCACCCCGCCGGGTGCTGCCCGGCGTCGGCCGCAATCTGCAGGATCACCTGGATGTGCTGGTCGTGCACAAGGCGATCCAGCCAGTGACGCTGGGCTTCACGCCGGGCATGATTCCCAGGATGCTGCGAGGCATTCCCGAATACCGCCGCGACGGCACTGGCCCCTGGTCGAGCAACGGTACCGAGGCCGGCGGTTTCCTGCGCAGCAGCCCGGCCGAGCCCATTCCCGATCTTCAGCTGCACCTGACGCTGGTCAAGCTGGAGAACCACGGCAAGAGACTGGGTTGGCTGTTCGGGCACGGGTATTCCCTGCACGTCTGCAACCTGCGACCGAAAAGCCGTGGCTACGTCGGCCTGGCCGGTAGCGATCCCACCCTGCCGCCGGTCATCCAGCCCAACTACCTGGACGCCCCCGAGGACATGGACAAGATGGTTGCCGCAGTTCGAATCGGGCGCCGCCTGATGCGGTCGCGGGCGATGGAACCCTTCCGCGGGGACGAACTCTCACCGGGCGATGACGTGGTCAGTGAGGAGCAGATCCGCGACTTCGTGCGCCGCAAGGCGGATACCATCTATCATCCGGTGGGAACCTGTAAGATGGGTGCCGATCCCGCCGCTGTGGTGGATGCCCAGCTTCGGGTACATGGCGTACCCGGCTTGCGGGTAGTGGATGCCTCTGTGATGCCCACATTGGTGGGAGGCAACACCAATGCTCCGGTGATCGCCATCGCCGAGAAGGCGGCGGACCTGATCCTCCAGGGTGCGGATGACGGTGTGTCCAGGCAAGCAAGGCGCGCACCCGAGGCGGTTCCCTAGAATTCACATAGTCCGGAGAAGCGAATGAGTTATCAGTGTTTTGACCTGAGCATCCAGGACCAGGTGGCCCACCTGGTCCTGAATCGTCCGGAGAAGCGCAATAGCATGATCCCGGCCTTCTGGCGCGAATTGCCGGAGGCAATCCGGGACATCGACGACAACGTCCGGGCCAGGGCCGTGGTGATTTCCTCCACCGGTCCGCATTTCACATCCGGGCTGGATGTCAGCGTGTTCGGCGGCCTCGCCGAGAAACACGGCGAAAAGGATCCGATGGCCCGGCGGCAGGCCGGGCTGCGCTTCTATCAGAATGTCAGGCAGATGCAGGAGACCTTCAGCAGCCTGGAGCGTTGCCGCGTCCCGGTGCTGGCGGCGATCCAGGGCGGCTGTATCGGCGGCGGCGTTGACCTGGTCACTGCCTGCGACATGCGCTATGCGACCCGGGACGCCTTCCTGACCATTCACGAAATCAACGTGGGCATGACTGCCGACGTGGGCACCTTCCCGCGCATCTTCAAGCTGCTGCCGGAGGGCGTGGCGCGGGAACTGGCCTACACCGGGCGCCGCATGCCAGCGGAAGAGGCGCAGCAGCTGGGCCTCGTGAACCGTGTCTACGCCGACCATGACGCCATGCTGCAAGGCGTCATGGAAATTGCCCGTGATATTGCATCCAAACCGCCGCTGGCTGTACACGGTTGCAAGCGCATGGCCAACTATGCCCGGGATCATTCCACCGCCGACGGCCTGGATTATATCGGGATCTGGAACGCCAGCATGCTGCAACCGGAGGAGATCATGGAGGCGATGCAGGCCAACGCCGAAGGCCGCCCGGGCCGTTTTGCGGAACTGCCGGCGGCAGGCAAGGTGCTCGGCGAGGATTGATGCCGACCTTGATCGAGAACTCGCAGGCGCTGATCTACTGGGGGCTGGGTAGTTTCTCCCTGCTGATGTTCCTGGGCACGCTGGTACTGGTGCCGATGATCGTGGTGCGCATTCCGGCGGACTATTTTGCCGGGGACCGTCGCGAGAAGGTGCCGGTCATCCGTCGTCACCCGTTGATCCAGGCTGCACTGGTGGTGGCGAAGAACGTGCTGGGCCTGATCCTGGTTCTGCTGGGGCTGGCCATGCTGGTACTGCCGGGGCAGGGGGTGATCACCATCCTCATCGGCCTCATGCTGATGAATTTTCCCGGCAAGTACCGGCTCGAGAAATGGGTGATCTCCCGCCGGCCGGTGCGCCGCTCCATCAACTGGCTCAGGGTCCGGGCGGGGCGGCCCAGGCTGGTGCTGGACCGCCCACGCCGCAGGAGGGCGCCCCCACCGCTTCAGGGCCGGTAGACATCCATTGCCAGGGTGGCCTGCAGCACCTTGCCCACCGGGCCCCTTGGATCGTGGAGCGTGGTTTCCACCAGCCCCATGCCAGTGGTTTCCATGCGGCTGCGTGCATCCAGGCCCAACCATGGCCCCTCGGGCTCACGGTGCAGGTACAGGGTGATGTCGGTATTGATCGTGCCCTGCTGCGGAGACAGGTAGAGCTGGCCGACACCGTTGCCGAAATCGGACAGAGTGGCGGTGCGGACCAGAGGCGATGTCGTTTCCCCGGCAACCACGTCCACCGGCAGTTGCATCCAGACACGGCCCTGGCCCTGGCCGCGAACCCCGTCCAGCCGCACTGCCTGTGCGGTGGTGTGCAGGCCCTGGGTGGTGAAAGCCTTCGACCAGCCCGCGACCTCGGACAGACTGCCTTCGGGTTTCTCCGGCGGAGGGGGTAGCGCCTCGTCGGAAAAGCGACCGTGCGGGGGCACGCTTACCGGCCTTTTTTCCAGGAACAGGCCGGTGGCGCGACTGACCTCCACACCGTCCGCAATCAGGGAGCAACGGTGCAACTGCACGCGACGGCCGTCGCGGACGGTCTCCGTGACCAGTTCCAGAGGCTTCTTCGGAACCGCGCGCATGAGATCGATGGTGAGTCGCGCCAGCCGAAGGCCGGAATTGGTCAGTGCGGACTCCACACCATAAGCCAGCAGGCCGGCAACCGGGCCACCGTGCAGGTGCTCCGGATTCCACGGACCCCCACTGAGCGCGGTCGGAACGAACAAATTCCCCTCGCGCAGAAACAAGGCTTGCGTCATCATGCTTTCCCCGAGAACGTCTGTCGGCCACCGGCGACAGAGTGAAAAAAGAATTTAAAAATGAGTGCTACGTCTCTGATTTGGCTTTGTTGTTTCCGCACTATGCTTTCGTTTGCATAGCGCAAGACGGATGATACCGTGAACCCGCTGAAACTCTTTCTGCGATGGCAGTACCTGGGCACCGAGGACCAGCGGCCGGGGCGTGCCCGCCAGGCGGTGCTGGCAAATCAGCTTGGCATGTTGGGTGCCCTGGCCACCGCACCGTATCAGCTGTTCTACATCATCTACGATCTTGCCGCCCTGTTGCCACTGATCCTGCTCAACGTCGCGATCATGGCTACCTATCTCTCGGCGTTGCCGCTGAATGCCGCGGGCCGCCATGACACGGCCCGCAACATGGCGCTGACCGCGCCCATGGTCCAGGTCATTCTGGTCACCGCGTTCCTCAGTACCGGGGCCGGTGTTCATCTCTTCTATTTTTCCCTGGCCTGCCTGCTGCCGCTGGCCTTCAGCAGGGAACGCATGCGGTTGTTGCTGTTCCTTCTCGGGCTGACCACCGTGCTGCTGATGCTGAGCCACCTGCTGTTTCCGCCGGGCCGGTCGGTGGTGACCCTCCCGGAGGGGGTGTTGCGGTTCATGTATGCCGGCAGCATGCTGGGCGTGATAGCACTGACCGGCGGTTTCGCCTTCCTCTACCGACGGGAGATCGATCGTGCGGAAGCCGAGCTGAGCCGGACCAATCGGCACCTGGCGACGTTGTCCGCGCGGGATCCGCTGACCGGTGTGGCCAACCGTCGTGGCCTGGACCTGTTCCTCCAGGGGCAATGGGAGCTGATGGCCGAAAAGGGCAAGCCGTTGGCGGTTCTGATGTGCGATGTGGATCATTTCAAGACCTTCAACGATGACCACGGCCACAAGCACGGTGATGTCTGCCTGCGCCAGGTGGCGGAAGCGCTGACCGGACAGGTGCGCCGGGATACCGACCTGGTGGCGCGCTATGGCGGCGAGGAGTTCACGTTGGTGTTGCCGGCCACCGACCTGGACGGCGCAACCCGGGTGGCGGAAGCCTGCAGGCGGGCCGTGGCCGGGCTTGGTATCCGCCATGGCGGCTCCTTGCCCGGGCGGCTCCTGACCGTCAGCGTAGGAGTGTCCGTGGCCTTCCCTGCCGAACAGGGCAGCGTGATTGAACTGGTGCATCTGGCCGACGAGGCGCTGTACCAGGCCAAGGATCGCGGAAGGGATCAGTATGCGGTCAGGTTGCCTGGGGCCGAGCCGGTGGAGGAGATGTCCAACACTGCTATCATGCCTCGGTGAGTTCTTCTCCGGATAACCAGATCGCAGATCAAAGCCCCGAGAACCCGCCATCGCCCACCGCCTTGCCAGCGGACGGCCGCCGGCGGCCTTTCCTGTTGCTGTTTGTCTGCCTGATCTCGGTGGGCATGGGCCAGTCCCTGATGTTCGCGGTGCTTCCGCCCGTGGCCCGCAGCATGGGATTGTCGGAATTGCAGGTGGGCATGATCTTCGCCGTGTCCGCTGTCTTGTGGGTGATCGGCAGCCCCTACTGGGGGCGACGCAGCGACTACTGGGGCCGGCGGCCCGTGATCATCCTGGGGCTCGTTGCCTACGCCATCTCCATGGCGGTGTTCGGCCTGGCCGTCTATGCCGGGCTGGTGGGTCTGCTGGGGCTGATCAGTGCTTATGCGCTGATGGTGGCCGGTCGCTCCATCTTCGGGCTATTCGGCTCGGCCACGGTGCCTGCCGCCCAGGCCTATATCGCCGACCGTACCACGCCGGTGGAGCGGGCGGCGCAACTGACCACACTGGGGGCGGCGTTCGGGCTCGGCGTCACGCTGGGGCCGGGCCTGGTGTCGGTGATGCTGGTCTTTGGCATGGTGGCGCCGTTCTTTGCGGTGGCGGCGCTGGGCTTGGTCAGTGCGATTGTGGTGGCGCGGTTCCTGCCGGAGCAGAGGCGCCCGCGCGAACAGCGGCAGCTCCGCGGCCGGCTGCGAGCCCTGGATCCGCGGGTGCGCCCCTTCCTGGTGGTGGGTATCATTCTTGGCATCTGCCAGGCCAGCACCATGCAGACGGCCGGCTTCTACGCCATCGATGTGCTCGGCATGAGCACTGCCCAGAGCGCGCGTTGGGTGGGAATCGCGTTGATGGGAACAGCCGGCGCCGCACTGTTTTCCCAACTGATCATCGTCCGCAGGCTGCGTCCGCCACCGCGGACGATGATGGGCCTGGGCGCGTTCTGTGGCATCGTATCCTTCCTGTTCCTGATATTCGGCGCCAGCTATGCCACGCTGTTTACCGGCCTGATGATGCTGGGCTTCACCTTTGGCCTGACCCAGCCAGGGGCGGTGGCCGGGGCGTCGCTGTCGGTGGGCATGCACGAGCAGGGCGCCGTGACCGGCCTGATGGCAACAACCGGTGCCATCGGTGTGATCTTCGCGCCCTTCGTCGGCATGCCGTTGTACAAGCTGCTGCCGCAGGCACCCTACATGCTCAATCTGGTGCTGGCGGTGATCGCGCTGACATTCGTGCTGCGGCATCCGTACATCCGCAGACAACGCCTCGAGGGAGACCAGTGACCGTGACCCAGTTGAGCAAGATTCCGATTTCCGTGTTCGACCTCTCCACCATCACGCGCGATGGCTCGCCGGCGGATTCCTTTCGCCGCAGCGTGGCCCTGGCGCAACACGCAGAGCAACTGGGTTATCGCCGCATCTGGCTGGCCGAGCATCACAACCTGGACGGCGTGGCCAGCGCCGCCACCAGCGTGCTGCTGGCGCATATTGCCGGGCAGACCAGCACCATCCGCGTCGGCTCAGGGGGCGTCATGCTGCCGAACCACGCGCCGCTGATGGTGGCCGAGCAGTTCGGTACGCTGGAGTCCCTGTTTCCGGGGCGCATCGATCTCGGGCTCGGGCGGGCGCCGGGTACTGATCAGGTGACGGCGGCCGCATTGCGCCGGCGCATGGATACGCCGAATGCGGATTTCGCCGAATTGCTGGCAGAGTTGCAGGGGTATTTCCAGCCTGCCCGGGAGGGGCAGCGGGTCCGTGCGATCCCCGGGGAGGGGCTGGACATCCCGATCTGGATACTGGGGTCCAGCGACTACGGCGCGCGCCTTGCTGCCCAGCAGGGGCTGCCGTTTGCCTTCGCCAGCCATTTCGCCCCGGACTACCTGCTGCCGGCCCTGGATCTGTACCGCCAGACGTTCCGGCCATCCGCTGCCTGGCCGGCGCCGCACGCCATGGTGGCCGCGAATGTCATCGTGGCAGATACCGATGACGAGGCGGCTTACCTGGCGACGTCGCTGCAGCAGCGCTTCCTGCGCATGATTCGTGGTAAACGGGGACGGCTGGATCCGCCTGTGGAATCCATGGACGGCTTGTGGGCGCCGCAGGAGCAGGCAGTGGTGGAAGCGCATCTGCGGGTTTCCGCAATCGGTTCACCGCAGACCGTCCGTGCCCGCCTTCAGCACATACTGGACGCCACCGAAGCCGACGAGCTGATCATCAGCACCGATACCTACGAGCTGGAGCCGCGATTGCGATCCTATGCGCTTCTGGCATCGGTGCTGGAGTAGCCTGCTGTCCGTCCGGCCCTATCTGCGCCGGCCCTGACCGAACAGCACGGCGCGGGACTTCTCGTTGACGGTGGTTTCCGTATTGATTTCCTTCGCCCTGGCGTAGGCGCGCTGCACAGCGGGTCGGGCTTCCATCGCCTGCATCCACCGTTTGATTTCAGGGAACTCGTCGATGTTCTGGCCCTGTCGCTCGTGCGGCACCACCCAAGGATAGCAGGCCATGTCTGCAATGCTGTAGTCGCCGCAGATGTAGTCCTTGCCTTCCAGCTGTTCGTTGAGGATGCCGTAGAGGCGGGCGGTTTCGTTTACGTAGCGATCGATGGCGTACGGTAGCTTTTCCGGGGCGTAGGTCTTGAAATGGTGGTTCTGGCCCAGCATCGGACCCAGCCCGCCCATCTGCCACATCAGCCATTCCAGCACCTGCACGCGGCCGCGGAGATCCGCCGGGATGAACTGGCCGGTTTTGTCGGCCAGGTAAAGCAGTATGGCGCCGGATTCGAACACCGATACCGGCTCTCCGCCGTCATCGGGCTGGCGGTCGACAATGGCGGGGATTCGATTGTTCGGGGAGATCCGCAGGAAGGATTCCCCGAACTGATCGCCCTGGCTGATGTTGACCGGCACGATGGTGTAGGGCAGTCCTGTTTCTTCCAGGAAGATGGTGATCTTGTGGCCGTTGGGCGTGGTCCAGTAGTAGAGATCGATCATGCAGACTGGCTCCTCTTGAAGTTGGAGTCCTGGAGGGCCGCAGGGTACCGGTCCAGCAGCCGTTGTCTCCAGTCATGGATGGGGTCGTCCTCCTTGACCAGGGCAATGGAGGAGACCGAGCCGGCCCACTGGAACACCGAGAGAGCGATGAAGTCGGCGAATGCCGGCTGATCGCCGGCGAGGTACGGCTGGTCCCCGAGTGTCAGGCGCAGCGGCATCAGTGCCTGGGAGATGCGCGGCAGGGCCTTGTCAGGCGCTTGGGCGAACTGCTCAAGCGTCGTGCCGAAACGCTGCTCCCGGCTTTCCCGGAAATAGGCCTTGTCCTTCTCGTGCAGCTGTTCGTAGATGTCCATGATCACTAGCTGCAGCACCGGAAGGTTCACCTGGGTGTCCACCCAGTTGCGCACGAATCGCGCCAGTGGTTTTCCACCGGGCTGTGGAAACAGGGAGGGTGCGTCGGAGTAGGTGTTTTCCAGGTGTACCGCGATGTCCCAGCTGTCGTGCACGGCGCGTTCGCCATCCACCAGTACCGGTACCTTGCCCTGGCCGCTGAAGGCGATGGCGTCCTTGTCCGTGAAATTCCACGGTACGGTGTCCGCCTGGAGTCGCTTGTGGGCCAGTGCGAAGCGGGCCCGCCAGCAGAAGGGACTGAAGCGGACGGCGGCGTCCGCGGCGGCGAGATCGTAGAGCTTCAGGGCCATGGCGGGGCTCCCTTGTTACTGCATCAGGAATGCCGCTGGAGGAAATCCAGGACGGCGGCGTTGAACCCGGCCGGTTGTTCCAGGTTCATGGTGTGGCTGGCATTGTCGATCACCACCCGTTCCGCACCGGGAATGGCTTTTGACAACGCGGTGGCGATTTCGGGAAACGGCGTCGGGCTGTTGGCACCGCTCACGATCAGCGTCGGTACCGTGATTGCGGCGGCAGCCTCGCGGGTGTAGGGCCTGCGTTCCTCCTTGACCTGCCCGAAGAGCGTGTAGGCGTTGTCCCTGGCGGCATCCCGGAATTTCTCCGGGCTGCGCTTCCAGCTTCCTGGCGTGTTGACTGCGTCGATGAACACTTCCAGCGCGCCGTCGATGTCACCGTTTTCCAGCCGTTCGAAGGTCTTCAGCATCAAGTCCGGTGCCAGGCCTGCGGGGTCGTCGTCGACCCCGCCTTCACCGAGGCTGCGGTCCAGGTCCCCGCCCGGGTCGGCAAGCACGGCGGAACGGACCCGGGAGGGGTGGTTCAGCGCCAGGTGGAATGCCAGGTATCCGCCCCTGGAATGACCCACCACGTGGGCCGGGCCGGCTTGCAGGCTGTCGATGAAGGCGACGATGTCCTCGCAGTGCTGCTCCAGGTTGAAATCGTCGCCCCTGCCGTCCCAGCGCTCCGGATAGTAGTGACGCAGGCTGAGGGTGAAGACATGGTAGTGGGCATTGAAGACCCTGGCCTGGAGCGGCCAGTACCGATAGTCGCAGAGAGAGCCGTGGATGAGTACCAGCGGTAGGCCGTCACCGGACTCCAGATAGGTCATGTCGTAACCGTTGACGCGCCTGGTCGCGAGATCCATTCATCCTCCATGTAGATCCCGCAGCAGGGATCGAAGATTATTGCCGTGTAAGGGACTTTAACGGCATAAGGCCGCCCCGCCAACCGCGGCTGCAGAACATGGCCGCTTGGACGTAGAATGACTGCGGCTTCGGCCGTGATGACACGTCGCAGGGAGATGGAACGCTGCTAATCATTATCAACACGCTCGCCCCCATCATCCTGGTCATTGCGCTGGGCTGGCTTCTGATGCGCTCGGGGTTCTTCTCATCACAGGCACTGATCGACCTCAATCGTCTGACCTACTGGGTGGGGCTACCCAGCCTGCTGGTTTACCGCATCGCCGAGGCCAGCCCGGACGTATCCGCCGTGACCGGATTGCTGGTGGTGGGGACCGGTGCCACGCTGGGGGGAATCGCCGCCGCCTTGCTGGTGGCGTGGCTGATTGGCATGCCCCGCGCTTCCCACGGCACATTTGCCCAGGGCGTCTACCGAGGCAATCTGACCTTCATCGGTCTGCCCATCGTGCTCTACGCCTTTGCCGGCTCCGACAGTGCCCAGGTGGAAGCCAACGCCCTGCTGGCCTTCGGACCCATGGTTGTGCTGTACAACGTGCTCGCGGTGCTTGTGCTGCTGCTCGGCTCCGATACCTCGGAGAGCAAGGGTATGCTGCGCACAGCGGTGTACGGCTTGCTGACCAACCCCATTCTGATCGCCTGTGCACTGGGATTGCTGCTCGCGCTCACCGGCGTGGCGTTGCCGGAGATGGGGCAGCGCACGCTGGCGGCGATCGGCCAGATGGCATTGCCGCTGGCGCTGCTCTGTATCGGCGGCACACTGTATACCTCGCGGATTCGCGGAAACATCAGCTGGGCAGTGGCGGGGGCCTTGATGAAAGTGGCACTGGTGCCGGCCATGGGTTTCCTGCTCGCGCTCTGGATCGGGCTCTCCGCCGAACAGACCCGGATCGCCCTGATTCTCCTGGCCTGTCCCACCGCATCCGCCTCCTACATACTGGTCAAGCAGATGAACGGAAACGAGGCCTTGGCTTCGGGCATCATCGTCATCAGCAATCTGCTGGCGGTACCGGCGCTTTTCGTTGTGCTGGCCGTTACGGGTTAATTAACCAGAGCTTCCTAAGGAAGCACTGATTAATTCCCGCGCTCGCGTTACAGTTGGATTTTTCACGCTGCTAGGCGCGGTGCGCAGCGCCGTGGTGGTTCCACGGTCAAGCGCCGCAACAACGCAGCGCGAAAAATCCAGCTGTAACCCTTTGGGAGCCTCTGATCTATTCGCATGGGGCTCTGCGGAGCCATCGGCGCGCACTGGCAAGGCGGCGTTCGCAGGCAATGGCGGGCCCTTGCCAAGAGGCGCAACGCCGACCACCGGCTTGCTGCAATGCCCCCCCGGGCGGGCGCCAGCGGGGGGGCCGGCGGGGGGTGGG
>JAFIFV010000140.1 GCA_020831845.1 Ectothiorhodospiraceae bacterium | reverse complement strand
CCCCCCCAACGCGCCCCCGCCCCCCACACGGCCCCCGCGTCGCGCCCCCCCCCCCACGCCCGCGGGGGGCCCTGGCCCCCCCCCCCCCCCCGCCGCCCACCCCCGGGCGACGAGGAAACCGTAGGGTTGGGGTGGGCGGATCGCCGCCCCCTTCAAGACAACATGCGGAAGGCTGCGAGACCTGTTTTCTGCGTGTGCGGAGGGGTGGCGGGGGGGCGGGGAGAGTGAATGTTGGGGTTCGCTGCGCTCACCCCAACCTACGCTGTCCGCGCGGCTTTGGGGGCTTCTTAGTGTTCACATCCGTGGACGATCAGTTTCCATTTGCCCTATCACTGCCCCACCGTCCACGGATGTACGCTTCCTCTCGCATCGGGGGCGTCCCTCACGCCCCGTTCTCACGCAAACAAGGAAGCAGGTACATGAGCGATATCACCATCATCGGACTCGGCGCCATGGGATCGGCGCTGGCAAGCGCATATCTCGCGAAGGGCATGGAAGTGACCGTGTGGAACCGTTCCGCCGAAAGGGCAGCGCCGCTGGTGGCAAAAGGTGCGCGTCTCGCGGAAAACGCGGCCGGCGCCATCGACGCCAGCACGCTGATTCTGGTGTCGGTGCTGGACTAACCGGCGGTGCGCGACATCCTGAGACCGGCGGCCGCTCATCTGGAAGGGCGAACGCTGGTCAACGTGACCAACGGCACCCCGGACCAGGCACGGGAAATGGCGGCCTGGGCGCAATCCCGGGGCGCCGCCTACGTGGACGGCGCGGTCATGGTCACGCCGGAACTCGTCAGCGGGCCGGAAGCCTTCCTGCTGTATAGCGGCAACAGCGCCGCCTATCACCGGCAGGAGGCAACGCTGGCCGTGCTGGGCTCAAGCACCTACGTCGGCGAGGACCCTGCCCTGGCATCGGTGTACGACCTCAGCCTGCTCAGCGCCATGTTCGGCATGTTCGGCGGCTACCTCCACGCGGCGGCGCTGGTGCGCTCGGAAGGCATTCCGGCCGCGGAGGTCACGCCCATGATCATGTCCCTGCTCAACGCCATGATCGAACTCTTTCCGGAAACCGCCCGTGAAATCGACTCCGGCGAACATCCAACACCCAGTTCCAACAACGCCATGATGGCAACGGCGCTCAGGAACGTCCTGGACGGCAGTCGGGAACAGCGTGTCTCGACGGCATTGATGGAGCCGATCTGGGCACTGTTCGACCGCGCTTCGAAGGAAGGGCTGGGAGACAGGGATATCTCGGCACTGGTTCCCTTGATCTACTCTCCCGACGGTGCCCGGGCCTGATCAGGCTGGCAGCCCGGACACCGGGGAATCAGGAAAGCGCGTTCACCAGCAGGTCGGCAACCACCCGCACCGAGGGCAACTGCCCTCGGCGGTGGGGCATCAGCAGCGTGGTGGTCACCTTCCCCGCCGTCCAGTCGGGAAGGATACGCTGCAGTGTCCCCGCATCGATGGACTCGGCACAAAGGCCGCTCGGCAGGCAGGCGATACCGAGTCCGGCCTTTGCCGCTTCCAGCAGCGCCGTACTCTCGTTGGCATAGTAGCGCGGCTGAAGCGATACCCTGCAGGCCCCGCCTTCCCCGTTCTGGAGTGTCCAGCCCGTCTCCCCCTGGGTGGTGAACAGCCCGTCCCGGCCTTCGATGTCGGAAGGCTGGACCGGATTGCCGAGCTCCCGTGCGTGGCCCTCGGAGGCCACCAGCCAGAACGGAGCAACCCCGATACGGCGCTGAACCAGACTGGAATCCGGCAGCGGATCGAAATGGTCGCGGATGGCGATATCGAAACCGTCCTGAATGACATCCACGAATCTGTCCGTGGCATACAGAACAACGCGAACCCTGGGATACGCGCTGACGATCTTCGGAAGCAACGGGGCAAGCGCATGCTGCACCGTCGGTACCGAAGCGGTGACCCTGACCGTGCCGCTGGGCTCGGCAAGCCGACCCTTGATGACATTCTCCGCGGCCTCCGCCTCGATCAGCATGGCCGAAGCGTGGCGGTAGAAATCCTGCCCCAGCTCAGTCACGGTGAAGCTGCGCGAGGTGCGGTGAATCAGACGCACACCAGCCCGCTTCTCCAGCTCTTTCACACGCTTGCTGAGCGTGGATTTCGGCACCCCCAACCTGCGGCTGGCAGCGGTAAAACCGCCGTGGTCCACCACCTGCACGAACACCTGGAGGTCATTGAGATTGAGCATGTCGCATCGTCTCTATTCGTGAACGAAAAACCCAAGATCGGCTAACAGAAGGATTATCGTTCTTGAATATAGCTATAAGCCAGGGCCAGATGCGCGGCGAACCAAAGGGGGGAATGGCAATCCAGTTTCCGGGAAGCAGGCAGCAACCGTTGACACTGCCCGTGGAAAGAGCCTCGCCAGCGAGCGTAGGTTGGGGTGAGCAAAGCGAACCCCAACATCCCTCCCAGGATCAGTGGGCATCCCCGTTGATTCCTGATCTAACCCGCCTGAAAACACAGTCGGTGAAAACCTGCCCCCGACCGGCCGGCGTGATGTGTAGCTCCCGACCACTCAGCACCAACCGAAAACCCGCACCGAAAACAACTTGCAGGGACTCCGGGAAACAGCGCCGTGACAGGCAGGCGACGTCCCGAGTCCGAAAATATCGGGTCAATGTTGTTCTGTGGCTTCCCTCTGCACTGCCTGCACCACCCGCTCGCAGTACTGCTGCGTGGCATCCAGGCCGCCACTCAATGCCACCAGGTCAACCTTCCTCGCCGCAGCAAGCACGGCGTCGCCATGCCGGTTCGGTGTTCCCGACTGGAAAAACCGGTTTGCAACAAAAAAGGCCTGAGCAATCCGTCCTCGCTGTTCGTTATTGAAGAACGTCGAGCTCCAGTTGTGCCAATGATGCGCCGTGGTAAACAGGCCGTTGGCGACCTGTAGATGCGCCAGCGGATTCAGCAGAGCATAGTCCCGATAAGCCTGGTACATTCGCCATACGGCACTGGGTTCCGCAACAAAATGCATCCTCTCCGTTAGGACATAGCGGTCGAAGTATTCCGTTTGCCTGGCCACAAACCAGGGGGCTTCTGCCCCCCACAGGGTTTCCAGTTCATCGCGGTCCAGCAGGTGATAACGCGCCAGGACCCGGCGACAGATATAGGGCTTCGTTGGTTCAGGGGCGGAGCGGAGCAGGTCGGAATCCAGGGTTTGCTCCAGCAGGCGTGCGAGGTGCGGGGTGAACGCGGGATTCTCCGGTTTCAATATCCGAAGTACCGCCATGGTGTCATCCAGCCGCTGCTGTTGCCGAGCCGCTTCATGCAGCGCCGCGAGTTCATCCAACGCATCCGGTTCAGCAACAAAAAGCGCGCTGTAGCGCTCGGCGACCGCCAGCGCATTCTGATACACCGCGGCATCCCCGGTTTCAGCGTAGTGCCGCGCAGCCAGTTTGAAATAGGCAAGCCAGTACTGATAGAAGCGATCGTCGGCCGCATAGGTCGCCCAGCTGGATGTCCCCTCCTCCATCAGCCATTGCGACAACGTGTCCAGATCGGCAGCCGCGCTATTCTGCAACCGCGGAAACGGACTCCGGTATGGCCGGAATCTGGGCGGCAGCCGGGCAGGCAGTTCATTTTCATCACCCAGTTCCGTAACAGGCAGTTTCTCCCCGTCACGCCGGAAATAATGAAAAGCGTCCTTGGCGTAGTCCTCATCCAGAACACTGAGGGTCTTCGCATCCATGTCCGGCCGTTCGGTCAAGGGAACGTCAGCGTTCGGCCCCCTGCCCTGATAAACAACGTTGCCGACCTTGAAGTAATAATGGCCATGCTTGCCGATGCGCCTGGATTTACTGAGCGGCACCGCAAAATGCGTCCACCCGATAATGGTGCTCTTCCCATCCCCCAGGATTTTCCCCTTGATTTTCAGCGTCGCCGCATCGAGTTCCGGCAGTTGAACGAAACGCTGTTCGTGATGAGAGAACGCGTAATAGCCGTGACCATTGAAAAAATACGAGACCTCGCTCCCTAACGGGTCCAGCGTATCAATCCGGACCGGCGTACAGGGGGTTGCTGTTGATAATGCATCGACGAGTGTTGGCTGGGACATCGATATTTACTCAACGCGTACGAAATGTCCGTCAACGAACTTCAACGTCAGGTCCGCTCCGGGTCTGGGGTTCAGTATCCTGCTGCTGAGCCTGCGGCTATCCTCCGGCACGGTAACCAGGTCCTTTTCGCCCAGCCCCCTGAAGAAAATGCGCTGCGCCTCCGGGTCGTAGCTGAAATATTCGATATTGTCCGTCTGCTTCGTGGGAAAATCTCGGGGCGCTATGGTGCCACAATCCAGCTTGAGCCCACCACGATTGCCTGCACGCACTGCCGTCGGCGTCCAGGCTGCCGAGACAGCTTTTCGCGAAATTCCGGCCCGATAACCTGGACTACAACCGGCAATCCCGGCACAGTGCGGTCGGGTTAACTAGAGGGGGCGAGCAGTAGCGGCTCATGCCGCAAACCAGCTCCATCGACGGAATGCACTGAAGACACTTTGAAAATGATCAAGAAAGCGCTTATTGGACTGTTCCTCATGACGACCACGGCTGGCCACACCGCTCATGCGGACAGACTCCATACCGATCTGCTGGAAGGCGGCGACCCCGAGATAAAGATCATCCTGGTGGACGAGAACTACTTCTTCGATCTGCGCTGGTCGGACGAGGAGAAATTCAACGAAATCGTGGCGGAGATCAAGGAACGCGAAGGTCTTTCCGACGACATGGACTTCTTCTTCAGCCAGTTCTTTGCCGCGATCCCATTTTACGGAGAGGCATGGCGCGAACACTATGCCGACAAGCTGCTGTTCTATGTCGAAGGCAGCAGACACATCTCCCTTGTACATTTCAACGCGGTGATCGACGAACAGGGCCGAAGAATCAATACCGGCTTCCAGCAACGCCCGGGCAACCACACGCTGGAAATCAGGCTGTACCAGGAAAAAACCCGGATCGGAGGCGATCTGAGAGTCATGTTCCTGAAAACCACGGAACAGCCCCCGCAGGTGCTTGAATTCACCATACCCAACTCGGCGCTGCCGCGGCACGCCATCCCAGGAGAATGACGCCTGGAGCTAGCGCTTATACCAGAACGCGCATCCTCCGGTTTATGGGTATTCTCTAGGGAAGCGCTGAAATATTCACGTTGTCGCGCTCGAGTCCGGTTTTCGTTCGTGGCTAGAAGCAAGGTACCGCTGGTAGTGGTTCTACCTGTGGTGGCTTGCGACACCGCCACGGGCGAAAACCGGCCGAGCCCCTAGGGGTTACGGTCAGATTTTTCGCACTGCGTCGTTGCGGCGCTTGACCGTGGAATAACCACGGCGCTGCGCACCGCGCCTTGCATCGCGGAAAATCTGACCGTAACGCGACAACGTGAATACTTCAGCGCTTCCCTAACGCGCAAACTCAGCAGCTATGTCTCGCCCGTCACGGAGCAGTAGCCACTCATGGAACTGCTCCACATCCCGCGTCCACTCGGAACGATTCTCCTTGAAGAACCGTTCAACCACTTCCTCAAACTGTTCCGATTCAGCTAACCGAAGGGCGGTAAGGTGGTAATCCCCCCATTTTTGGCAGCAGCCAAAAGTAGAGGTTACGCGGCCATGGTCAGCTTCTGCTGCGGGGTGATCCCGCCCAGTGCCATGTTTGGCCGTTCATGATTGTATGACCATAACCACTGCGTGGCGAATAGCTG
>JAFIFV010000137.1 GCA_020831845.1 Ectothiorhodospiraceae bacterium | reverse complement strand
CGAGAGGGACCTCGCCGACAAGCCCCCATGGACGGGTTCACGGCGTGTCCGGAACGGACGTCACGCCGCCAGCCCGAACGAGGCCCCCACGCAACACCGCTTATCTCGGCGCGCTCAACCGATCCAGCCTGAGGCGCTGGCGCTGGTCGAACAGGCGGCGGCTGCCGAAGATGACGGCAGACATGGTGCCGAAACCGGTGCCCGCCGTGATGATGAACATGACCAGGATCTGATATTTCACCGCCAGCGCCGGCGGGCTGCCGGCGAGAATCTGGCCGGTCATCATGCCCGGCAGGCTCACCACCCCCGCCGCCGCCATGGCATTGATGGTCGGTATCATGCCGCTGCGCATCGCATCCCGGCGGATGTCCGCCATCGCCGCACTCCAGGGCTGGCCGAGCATCAGCCGGCCCTCGATCACCAACCGCTGCCGCCAGGCTCCTTCGGTCAGGCGATCCAGGCTCAGCGCCACACCGGTCATCGTATTTCCCAGCATCATCCCCAGTAGCGGTATGGCGTACTGGGGCGTGTACCAGGGCTCGGGTCCGATGATCACCACCAGCGCCAGGATGGTCACGGCAAAGGAGGACACGAACATGGATACCGTACCGATACCGAAGGCCCAACCACCGATCAGACGGCGCTTCTGTCGCGCCATCACCTCGCGGCCGGCGATCAGCAACATGGCCAGCGCCATCAGTGCCACCCAATGCAGGGCGGCGAACGCGAACAGCGTTTCCAGCACGAAACCGATCAACGCGAGCTGCAGCACCGTACGCACCGCCGCGATCAGCATGTCCCGCTCCAACCCGAGCCGCGTGACATACGTGGTGCCCGCCAGCGCCACCACAAGCAGGGCAGCAAGGGAAAGATCCAGCCAGCCGAGCTCGATCACCTGCACGGCGCCTCCCGCAGTTGCTCGCCATCGATACGGAAATGGCGATCGGCCACGCGGGCAATCTGACCAGGATCATGCGCTACCCAGATCACCGGCAACCGCTCCCGGCGTATGCGTTCCCGCAGCCAGGACTCCATGCGACGGGTGGAGTCGCCGTCCAGGTTCGCCGTGGGCTCGTCCAGCAGCAGCGCCTCCGGCTGATGCGAGAGGGCGCGCAGCACCGCCAGACGCTGCTTCTCCCCGGACGAGAGCCGGCTCACCGACCAGTCCATGACCTCCGGTCCGAAACCCAGCGCGGCCAGATCCGCCTCCGACAGATCCAGGCAATGCTCCCGGACGGTTTCCGCCCACCACTGTGACTCTGCGGGCACCAGCATCACCCAGCCTCGCCAGCAATGCGCCGGTGTCCGCTGCTGATTGCTGCCGCCCAACATGACCTCGCCGCCATGGGCGTCCAGATCGGCAATCGCCCGCAGCAGGCGAGTCTTCCCCGACCCGGACGGGCCGGACAGGCAAACGATCTCGCCGGGTTCCACCGTCAAGGAAACCCGCCGTAGCGTGCCGCAGTCGAGATCGTGGATCGCTAGCCGGTTGGGAACCGGCGCGGAGGCTGCCGTCACCTGTCTTGTCCCGAAATCATCCATGTCTGGTTCGGCACATCTTAGCCGGAACAGGCGCGGGGATTCATGCCTGTGACGGCCTCATCGTGATGGCCAAAAAAGAAAGCCGGGGCAGACCCCGGCTTCTTCAGCATCGACCCTCCGTGCCTCAGCGGCCTGCGGCCGCTGCGGTGGCCGCACCGCCGTGAGCAGGCTTGGTGGCGGTTCCGAAGTACTCATCCGGGGTGAACACGTCCACCTCGATGGCTTCCAGGGCGGCCTGGTTTGCCTGCCGCAGCAACTGCGCCTCGGTATCGGCGATGACGCCCTTCTCCAGCGCCAGCGCCACCTGCTCGTAGGGCAGGCCCCGCGGCAGATCGCGCGACTCCTGCGCTTTGACGATCTTGGCGATCACCGGCTGCACCTCGCTGTGCAGTCGGAAGGCCTTCAACAGCCGGCCAGCACCCGGGCGACCTTCCACCGGGGTCGCCTGGCCACGGACAATGCGCTGGTACTGCTCCGACAGCGACTGGATGGCCGCAGCTGTGGGTGCGATCAGCTTGTCGCCGGGGCCCTGGGACAGTGGATTGATGCGCAGGAAGAACGCCGCGGGCTTGCGCAGCCACCAGCCCACCAGCGGCGCGTCGAAGTTGGCGTGGATGGCTTCGAACGCCTTCTGAACCTGCGCCAGCGCATGTTCGCAGGCGTACTGGACCAGCGGCAGATCCTCCTTCGGGCGCCCCTCCGCCTCGTACCGACGCAGCGCTGAGAGTGCCAGCACCTGCCAGGTCAGGGCATCGGCGTAACGGCCGGTGAGATTGCCCTTGGCCTTCAGCTTGCCGCCGATGAAGTACATGGCCAGGTCGGTCAGCAATGCAAAGCGGGACGATGCCCAGGCCAGCCGGCGATAGTAGGTGGCGGTGGGCCCGCCCACCGGGCTGCCGGCACTGTAGCCCCGGGTCAGGCCCCGGGCCTTGGTGCGCAGCCAGTTGGTGGCGGTATGCCCGAGCCAGCCCAGCAGGTTCTTGCGGAATGCTTCGCTGTCATCGTCTTCCACCGCCTTCACAAGCGGCAAGGCGAAGGGATGGCAACGGGTGGCACCCTGACCGAAGATGATCAGGGTGCGGGTCATGATATTGGCGCCTTCCACGGTAATACCTACCGGGGCGCCGCTGTAGCCGCTTCCCAGGATATTGTTCGGCCCCTGCATCACGCCAGCACCCGAGAACACGTCCATGCCGTCGATCAGCAGGCGTTGTGCGTGCTCGGTGCTGCTGGATTTCAGCAGTGCCGAGACCACCGGCGGTTGCTCGCCATTGTCTATGGCGGAGCAGGAGTAGACGCGGGCACCCTCGAACATGTAGGCCATCGCCGCGATGCCGGCGACCTTGTCCTGCACGCCTTCCATCAGACCGATGGGAATACCGAACTGGTGGCGGATCATCGAGTAGGGCCCAGTGACGGCAGCCACCGACTTCATGCCGCCGATCGCACCCGCCGGCAGGGACACCGCGCGGCCGCCGGCAAGTTGTTCCATCAGCATGCGCCAACCCTGGCCGGCGTACTCGGGACCACCGATGATCTGATCCGGCGTGGCGATAACGTCCTCGCCGATGATGGGGCCGTTGTAGAAGCCGGCACCGATCGGCACGTGATGGTCCCCGTTGTGCAGGCCGGGCGTACCTTTGTGCAGCATGATGACGGTGATGCCGGGACGCTCTCCCTGGCCGAGCAGGTTCTCGGGGTCGTGCATCTGGAAGGCCAGCGAGATCAGGTTGGCCGCCGGCGCCAGGGTGATATAGCGCTTGCGGAAGTTCAGGCGGATCTTCACCTCGCCGTCATCATCCTTGAACACCACGCCCTCGGCCTTGATGGACGCGGCATCGGAGCCGGCCGTGGGCTCCGTGAGGCCGAAACAGGGGATGTACTCCCCGGAGGCCAGGCGTGGCAGATAATGCTTCTTCTGCTCCTCGGTTCCGTAGTGCTTCAGCAGTTCGGCGGCACCCAGCGAATTGGGAATGACCACGAAGGTGCCCACTGCGGAGCAGTAGCAATTCACCTTCGCCATGATGGCCGACATCGCCAGCGTCGAGAAGCCCTTGCCGCCGTACTCCTTCGGGATAAGCATCCCCATGAAGCCCTGCTGCTTGATGAACTCCAGCGCGTCATCCGGGACCCGGCGCGTGCGCTCCACCTCGTAGGGATCCACCATCCGGCACAGCTCCTCGGCGGGACCATCCAGGAACGCCTGCTCCTCGTCCGACAGCTGGCTGTAGGGCTCGTCGAGCATCTTCCTGAAATCCGGGTTGCCGGAGAAGATCTCGCCGTCCACCCACACCGTGCCGGCCTCGAGCGCCTGACGCTCGGTATCCGAGATGCGTGGCAGCACGTTGTTGTTACGCATGAAGTTCATGAGTGCAGAAAACATCCGGGAGCCTCCTTTCCGTCTCTACGTTGCCCGCAACGAAGAGCTAAGATGTAACATTTTTGCCAACCTGCCTATCCAGACGCCCTAGAAGGAAGATAGTTCAAATAATCCATACGATTGCGTATGGACTAATTATGCAACGATTTGCAGACGGATACATCCATCCACGGGTGCGGGACAAGGCTGAAGGCATGCTGCTATTCTTGCAGGACGGTCACAGTGAACGCTGACCGGCAACCATGCATGGACGCCACCCGATCCTGGAGACCCGAGGGAGGTCTTATGCATGACCGTCGGCAGACCACAAGACAACGGGTGGAATGGCCCCTGACTCTGGTGTTCTCGGACACGGGGCACAACCTTCGCGTCCGCGGATACGATCTCTCCTCCGGGGGACTTGGCCTGCTCAGTCCCGATCGGGTGGAGCCGGGCACGGCCTGCCGGATGAAGTTCCGCATTAAGCCCCAGCCGGACGATCTGGGGGTGGAACTGGAGCCCTGGGGTGAGGTGGTACAGGTCAGCGAGGGCGAGGCGGGCGTCTACCGCGTAGGGGTGGCATTCTCCATGCTGAACCGCGAACAGGCCGGCAACCTGGCGCATTATCTGCAATCGCTGGGCCACGCGTCGCGCCAGGCAACCACGGCCTGAACCGCTCCCCAAAGCGTGGCATTCGCGCGCGGCGCGGATGTCGGAGCCGGCCCAGGGCTACGCTGATCAATCGTGTTTATGATGCCCACCGACGGTGTCTAGCGGCTTGTCGGTAAACAGCCAGTCGCGCAGTTCCTCGTCGAACTTGGGATCGTTGCGGCGGATCCATTCCAGCGTCATGGCGGCGTGCTCCTTCTCCTCGTCGCGGTTATGGATCAGGATCGCCTTCAGTTCCTCGTTGCTGGTGGCGTCCACGCGCTGCTGGTACCAGTCCACCGCCTCCAGTTCCTCCATCAGCGAGACGATGGCGCGATGCATGTCCTTGGTTTTCTCCGAGAGTTTGTCCTCGGCTTCATGAAAGCCCATGCTGCTGCCGCTCATCAGTTCTTCTCCTTGTCGTCTACAGGTGTGAGGAAGCGCGATCAGGGCATGAACTGCTCCTTGACGATGCGCTCTTCCAGGTTGTGCTCAGGGTCGAACAGCAGTGTCAGCTTGTAGTCGGCGTCTTCCCGAATGCTGACGTGGCGGACGTCCCGAACCTCGGTAAAATCGGCCACTGCGCTGACCGGCCGCTTGGTGGGCTCCAGGATTTCCAGTTCAACGTGCGCAGTGTTGTGAAGCACCGCTCCACGCCAGCGTCGCGGCCGAAAGGCCACGATGGAAGTCAGCGCCAGGATATTGGCCCGCAAAGGAAGTATGGGGCCGTCCGCGGACAGGTTGTAAGCGGTACTCCCGGCCGGCGTGGCCAGCAACACGCCGTCACACATCAGCTCTTCCAGGCGCACCACGCCATCCACCTTGATCTGCAGCTTCGCCGTCTGGCGCGTTTCGCGCAACAGGGAAACTTCATTGATCGCCCGCGCTTCCCGCACCTCTCCGGCGGCGGTGCGTGCCGTCATGTGCAGCGGCTTGATGGCGACCGGCTGCGCCTTGCTCAGGCGCTCTCCCAGGCCATCGAGCTCCAGCCGGTTCATCAGGAAGCCGACGCTGCCGCAATTCAGGCCGAAGACCGGCTTGCCCAGACGCATGTAGCGATGCAGTGTGCGCAGCATCAGTCCGTCGCCGCCAAGGGCGACGATCACATCCGCCTCGTCCACCGGCACCACGGCATAGCGCTCGCGGAGGCCCAGCAACGCCTGCTGGGCCGCCTCGGCATTACTGGCGACGACGGCGATCCTGTGGTCAGTCATACAATGCTCTCACGCGCATCCCATTCCTCGGCGGCCGCCCGGCCACGGCGCTGGCTCACACCAAGGCAGATTACAATAGCAATAATGAACAGCAGGGCGCAGAACAAGATGGACGCCTGCAGCCCCACCATGGCCTGCAGCAGCCCCAGGGAAAGAATACCGAAGGTGCTGGCCAACTTGCTGGCCAGCCCCCAGAAACCGAAGAACTCCGCAGCCTTGGAGCGCGGCGAGAAGATCCCCACCAGTGCGCGGCCGGCCGACTGGCTGGAGCCGAGGCTGAGGCCGGCGAGGATGCCAACGAACAGGAACAGGTGTTGCGCCTCCCAGTCCAGGCCGAACACATCGTTAAGCAAGCCAGTCACTTCCGGCGTGGCCCAGATCGCGAATATCGCGGCCACCCACAGGCTCAACGACGCGATGTAAGTCACCTTGGCGCCGATCCTGTCCTGCAGGTAACCGAAGCCCAGCGCGCCAGCCGCAGCAGTGATCTGCACGATGATGAACATGATGTTGCGGATATTCTCGTCCCAGCCGATGACCTGGGCGCCGTAGATAAAGGCAAAGCTGATGATGATGGAGATACCGGCCATGGCGAACAATACCGACCCCAGGAACAGGGCGAGATCCCGGAACTGCTGGAGTTCCCGCCAGGTAATCAGCAGCCGCTCGATGGCAACTTGCGCATAGTTGCGGCCAGGCGGCAGCGACCGCCGGGATCCGCGCTCCTTCACCCAGATGAACGTCGGGATGGCGGCGAGCAGGAAAAAGGCACCGGCGAACGGTCCCACCCAGCGGATCCGCTCGAAGTTCTCCTCGGTGGCCTCGCCGAGGAACAGGAGTGTGAAACCGGCTGCAAACAGGCCACCCACGTAGCCCAGCGCCCAGCCGAAACCCGAGATCTTGCCCAGGTCCTCCGGCGGCCCCAGGCCGGGAAGGAAGCTGGCGATGAAGGATTCGCCGATGGCGTAGGCGTAGTTGGAGAGCACCAGCAGCATCATTCCCAGGAGAATGTAGCCGGGCGCCACGAAGTACAGCAGCGAAGTGGCAATCACTGTCAGCAGGTAGCTGGCGAACAGGAAACGCTTCTTCGACGCCGAGTAATCCATGATGGCGCCGGCGAAGGGACCGCTGACCACCACCATCAGGTAGCTGATCGCCAGCGCGATGCTCCAGAGCAGATTGCCCAGGCGATAATCGTCGCCGCGATCACCCACGATGACCGTGGTAAACAACTCGCCGAATACCACGGTGATGATCAGCAGCGTGTACGCCTGGTTGGCGAAGTCGAACATCGCCCAGCCGAAGATCTCGCGTTTCGGCGCCCGCTCCCGCGGGGCCGGGCGATTGAGTACCGCATCTACCACAGCAGCCCTCCCACGGCGCTGGGTTCACCGTCCATGCCCAAGGTGAAGACCCTCCAGCCATCCCGGTCTCCATCACGACACACTCCGTAACGGAACGGGGGCGTCAGTCCTTCCAGCTGGAACCGCAGATCCTTGAACCAGACACATACATCGGAACTGGCCCGATCCACGCGGTAAAGCGACGGCAGGTGCGCAAAGCGACGGTAGAAGCCGAACCCGTCCTGGGCCCAGGCGCTCCGGGCCAGCGCGTCACGGTCGCCTTCACCGTAGACGGCATGGCGCCGCCATTGCGCCTGGTCAACCGGCTGATAGCTCGCCCAGATACGCCGGAACCAGGCCGCATCCTCCGGCACCCGCCGCGGCGGGTCGCTGCGCCGCAGATTGACCCGGGCGAGGTAGTGGGCGTCGTTGTGGCTGACCGTCAGCAGCCAGTTGAATGCGGAAAACGGTTGCGGATAGGCTTCCACGCGGGCAGCGCTCATACCACGCTCATCGGCGAACCGCTGCGCCACATCCAGCGCCGCGCGATACTGGGTGTGCTGGAACAGAACCAGCGCCGTCAGCGCGGCCAGACTCAGGCTGGCGGCGAGGCGCGGCCGCCAGTACAGCGACACCAGCAGCCCCACCACCAGTATGGCGCTGAACCAGGGATCGATAATGAATGTGGTGTTGAACCCGGGCGCCCAGGAGCTGAACGGAGCCAGGATCTGCGTACCGTAACTGGTGATCAGATCACCAAGTATGTGGATGAACAACGCCAGCAGCGTCACCCCGTAATACGCCTTCCAGCCGTAGCGCCGCCCGCCAAGCACACTGAAACCCACTGCCAGGATGAAGGCCCACACCGGCATGGCCACCAGCGAATGCGTGACGCCCCGGTGCTGCTCCAGATAGACGTCGGAGCCGAACAGCCGGACCACGAAGTCCAGATCCGGTGCGGCGGCGGCCAGTCCCCCCACCCAGGTACGCTCTTTCAGGGAGAGTGTGCCGGCGCGCCGCTTCGGCGCCGTCGCCCGGGCCAGGACGGCGCCGGAAATGGCGTGGGTAATGGTGTCCAGCTGGAGTCTCCGTTTAAGCCGTCATTCGGTGGCGGTGTGCTGCCGGTTGCCGTCCGCGGACGTCTGCTCCGGCGTCGCCACCGGCGCCGGCAGCCGCAGACTGCCGTCATGATGCGCGGTCCGGTATCCCGGCACCAGTCCGGACAGCAGGCGTGCACCTCGCAGGCCTCGGTGCAGGCGCCCACGCGTGCGCCTGAAACCCGGGCTGTCGTCCCTCAGCCAGCTCAGGAACGTAGCCACGAACAGGCTGGTGAGCACGGTTTCCTCAAGGCCTCGGTAGACGCCCGGCGCATCACGCCCTGCCGCTTCCCGCAACCACTGCACGGTGCGACTGATACGCAGCACCGCGGGAATCTGCACATGCAGGTGACCCGGCTCCAGCTTGCCGCGAATCATCTGCCGGGTGACCCGCCGATGCGGTTCGAGACGGTCCAGCCACGCCCATATCAGGGTTTCCAGACGCTCGACGGTGGGCAGCTCCTTCACTGCCGGTTCACTGCCGCAGGCCAGCATGGCGGCATCGGCGCGATCAAACCAGGCGTCGGCCAGCTCTTCCTTCTCGCGAAAGTGGCGGCGCACGGCGTTGAGGTCCGCCTCCAGCGCCTGCGCCACCTGATAGAGGCGCAGGCGCTCCCAGGACGCCTCCTCCGCCACCGTCAGCGCCGCATCAACAATCGCATCTGCTGTCGGTTGCATGGAGCCTCCTCCGGTTGCGGGACGGGGTCGCATCAGCGACGGTTGAGACCGATACCCCCTGGCCCGGTGAACATCAGCGCCAACGCGGTAAACAGGAAGAACCCCTGTAGTTCCAGCGCCCAGGCGCCGTGCTGGTTCAAAGCGAACAACTCGTGGGAGTGGGCGAGAAAGATCGCGAAGATCATGTTGATGACAACCAGCAGCGCGCCCCAGCGAGCATAGAAGCCGATGATGATCAGGATCGGCGCCAGCACCTCGCCCACGTATACGCCATAGGCAATGAATTCCGGCAGCCCCGCGCCAGCCAGCATGCCCTTGATACCGGCAACGCCGCCGAGGATCTTCGGGATGCCGTGGAACAGCATCAGTATTCCCAGCGTCAGACGCAGTATGAGCTTGCCCACGTCGTCATTCAGTGACTGCAGCATAGTACACTCCTTGTTATGGTCTTTTGATGAACCACCGAGCAGGGCTCAGCGCTTCATGAATGAGTCCGCGACACATCTGTATCACTTTATAGCTGTGATACCCCTTGCTGAACAAGCGGTATGCCATGACTGAACAGCTCAGAACACCTACGATCTACTTCGCCCACGGCAAGGAAAGCGGGCCCTGGGGCACGAAGATCAGCGCCCTGGCGGAACTGGCACGGGCCCGCGGTCTTCGAGTGGAAAGTCCGGATTACAGCTTTACCATGGACCCGGACGAACGGGTGCGACATCTGCTGCGGACGCCCGACCTCGGTGGCAACCCGCTGCTGCTGGCGGGTTCCAGCATGGGCGGTTACGTCTCCGCCGTTGCCAGCCGCCAACTGAGCCCACGCGGACTTTTCCTGATGGCTCCCGCGGTGGACATCCCCGGCTACGCGCAGGACACCAGCCCCGGGGCACACTGTGTCCACGTGGTACACGGCTGGCGGGATGAGCTGATACCCCCGGAGCGGGTCTGCGGTTGGGCCCAGCGGCACAAGGCCAGCCTGCACCTCATCGATGCCGACCACGCGCTGAACGCGCGACTGGAAACCATGAAGCAACTGTTCTCCCTGTTCCTGGACGAAGCACTGGTGCATGACTGACGACGACCCGTTGGGCGAGCCCGGAGGGTGTGTGGCACAATCAGCGGCTGTCTGGAACACAGCGGATCAAGAACCATGTCTGACTCTGTCGCCCATATCCCACCGCAAGGCCTGCCGATGATGCATATCCTGCTGGCCCTGCTTGCCGGGATGTTGCTTTACATGCCGATGGTCAACCTGGCCGATGGCGGCAGCCTGTCGGTGCTCGACATCGCGGGGATCTGGGGCTACGTAACGCTGTTCATGCTGGGGCTGTTGATCGGCGCCTGCCTGATACTGATGGGCACCCGGAAACTGACCTGGGGCCGCGCGCTGCTGGTGGATCTGGCGGTGGTCGTCTGTCTGGTGCCCGCGGTGGTGGGACTCGTGATCGGCTGGGAAGCACCTGCACAGGGTGCCACCGGATTCGGCTACGGATTCTGGCTGGCCGTGGTGTTCCTGCTGCTGCGTTTCCCGTTGAGCTTCTGGATTCGAGGCAACGCCAGCAAGCTACATCTGCAGATGCAGCAGAAGCAGTCCGCCGGCGAACGCGGGAACTAGTCAGCGCTCCCCAGGGTGCGATTCCTCAACGGGAAGTCAGCCGAAGTTCGATGCGGCGGTTTCTGCGCAGGGCATCCGGCGTGATGCGGTCGTCCACCGGGTGGTACTCGGCGAAGCCGGCTGCGGACAAACGCTCCGCGGGCACCCCGCGGCTGATCAAATAATCGACGATGGACTGCGCCCGGGCGGTGGATAGCTGCCAGTTGGAAGGGAACTCCGCCGTGCTGATGGGGCGGATGTCGGTGTGGCCCTCCACCTGTAACACCCAGGGAATCTCCTCCGGGATATCCTCGGCAATGATCAACAGCGTGCGCGCCACCTCATCCAACTGCTGTCGCCCGGCCTGGCCCAATTCCGCGGAAGCGCTCTCGAAGAACAGCTCTGACTGGAACAGGAAGCGGTCGCCGACAATGCGAATATCTTCCCTGTCTCCCAGCACTTCGCGCAAACGGCCGAAGAAATCGGAACGATAACGGCTCAACTCCTGCACGCGCTCCACCAGCAGCAGGTTCAGCCGTTCGCCCAGCTCTGCGATCTCCACGTCCTGCTCCGCCACTCGTGATTCCGCCAGTTGCAGTGCCCCGGCCACCCGCCGCAACTGCTCGCGCAGCGCCGCCGCTTCCGCTGCAAGCCGGTCGATGCGGGCCTGGGCCTCGGCGGACAGGTGCTGCTCCTGCTCCAGCGCCTGGCGCTGTTCCTCGGTGAGGCGGGTGAGATCGCGGACACGCGTCTCACGGTCCTCGATTTCACGCTGCGCGAGTCGGGTCCGCTCCTCTGCGTCGGCCAGTTCCGCTTCCAGTGCCAGGCTGCGATCACGCGCGGCGGTGGCTTCCTCGCGGCTGACGTCCAGCGCCGCCTCCAGATCCCCCACCTGATCTTCCAGTTGCTGCCGCAGGCGTCGTAGTGCGTCGATATCCTGCTGCAGGCTGGCCAGTTCCCGCGTCTGCACCCGGATGGTTTCCCGGTCCTCCTCGATGGTCTCCCCGGCGGCCATCAGTTCCCGTTCCAGACGCTCCGAGCGATCCAGGGCATCGGCCAGCTCATCCTGCAAGGCGACACGCTGGCTGATGGATACGCTGAGCTGCTCTTCCAGCGCTTCACGCCGGCGCTCCTCCATGGACAACAGTTCGCCCAGTTCGGTAAGCCGCGCCTCCAGCCGCGCAAGCGTTCGCTCCCGCCCCGTGAGAACATCGGTGAGCACGGACTGGGCCAGCATGAACACGGTGAGAACAAACACGAAGACCAGCAGCAGCGTCGCCAGCGCATCCACATACCCCGGCCAGATGTTGACGCTGTTCCGGCTTCGGCGGCCGCCTCCAGTGAACATATCGAGCTACCGTCCTTCCGGCGGTTCGTGCCCCGTCGCCTTGGCCACGGTACGAGTGAGCAGGCGCACCTCGCTGCGCAACGCCTCCGCCACCGTATCACGCTCCTGCTCCATGCGGCTGATCATCCGACCCAGGTGTTGATCCACACCTTGCAACGCCTCGCGCATGGCACGGTCCTCGTCCTGCCGATCGGCCATGGTGTCGGCCAGGCGCTTGAGCAAGGGTTGCAGTTCCATCTGGCCCTTGGTGATGGTCAGCGCCATCTTCTGTTCGCCACGGCTCTGCTCCAACAGGTGAGACATCTGTTCGGTGAGATTGATCAGTCCGGCATCGGCCGCGCGGCGCTCTTCCTCCGAGCGGGACAGCGCCCGCTGAAGCTTGTCCAGGCTGTCGGCGGTCTGCTCCAGGAGGGCCTGGATATAGGCCGGCACGGTGGGCTCGCCTTCACCCCCGGCAACACCGCCGCTGCTGTAGTGGGTGGCACCGGACAGCCATTCTTCCAGATCGTTGTAGAACCGGTTCTGGGCATGGCCTGCCTGCAGATCCACGAACCCCAGTACCAGCGCACCGGCAAGACCGAACAGCGAGGAACTGAAGGCCGTTCCCATCCCCTCCAGCGGGGCCTCGAGCCCGCTGCGCAGTTCCTCGAAGATGGCCGTGGCATCGGCACCGGTGATGCGCAGGTCGCCGATGACCGCGCCAATGGCGCGCAAGGTGTCCAACAGCCCCCAGAACGTGCCCAGCAGACCCAGGAAGATCAACAGGCCGATGATGTAACGGGACAGGTCGCGTGATTCATCCAGCCGGGAGCGGATGCCATCCAGCAGCGCGGTGGTGCTCATGGCCGAGAGCTGGAGTTGCTTGTCCTTGCGATCGGACAGCAGGCGGGTCAAGGAGCCGAGGACCCCGCCGCGCGGCACCGCGGGCGTGGCACGGCTGGCCCGCCAGGCTCTGATCCAGGCCGCGTCCGGCCCCAATTGGATGACCTGGCGCAGATTGATGATGATGCCAAGCAACAGCACGGCGAGTATCATGCCGTTGAAGACGGGATTGGCGAAAAAGGCCTCGCGCAACGGCATGAACAGCAGCGCACAGACGACCGCCACCGAGGCGAGGAACAAAGCAATCCAGAGCAGGACCCGCGTGGGCTGTCTCACGCACCCTCCCTTGCCACGATCCGGGATGCCGTGGCTTTCGCCAACATTGTTATAGGATTTACGCGGCCGCCTGCAGAGACATCGCTCGACGCGGACGTTCCGGCAAATCGATCATTCGTCCCCGAGTCATTGATCATCCATGCCATGGCGCCAGAGAGCAAGTCCCGGTTATGAACCTTTCGGCAGGCGATGACGAGCAGTGCGGATTCTGAAGTGTAACGACGGGCACGCCAGGTACAGGCGCACCCTCGGGACAGTCAGACGTGCCGGGCGTTCCCGGCGGAATCAGCCACATGCCAGTTGGACACACGGCGGCGCGGGTGGCTAACGACCAGGCGGGAGAGCATGTCTTCGGCTTCCATCCGGCTATCGAACGGGCCTCGCACGCCCTCCCGGGTTTCCACGTACCAGCCATTGGCCAGGCCGCCGCTCTCTCCCACATGGAAAAAACGATCCTGCCTGAACTGGCTGCGATACCCCTCAGCTGATGCTGCCATGACACCCTCCAGCGCACGACAGCCCAGGCCGCACGCCCAATTCGGACGATCGCCGGACACAGTGGCTGCGCGGCAGGCACTGGCATTCCGGCACCACCGCCATCCATGGCTACAAATGCAGTATGGAGCACACTGCATGACATGCAATGCAACACATCGTAGCATTGCTTCACACTTGTTTATAGTCCATTCGCACCACATTCGTGCACTGTGGGAAGGACTGGTCAATGCGTGCTTCCCTTGGGAAGCACTGATTAATTCCCGCGCTCGCGTTACAGTTGGATTTTTCGCGATGCTAGGCGCGGTGCGCAGCGCCGTGGTCATTCCACGGTCAAGCGCCGCAACAACGCAGCGCGAAAAATCCAGCTGTAACCCCAAGGGGCTCGGCCGATTTTCGCCCGTGGCGGTGTCGCAAGCCAC
>JAFIFV010000133.1 GCA_020831845.1 Ectothiorhodospiraceae bacterium | reverse complement strand
TGCTTCCATGCCGCCGTACTTCGACTTCCACTGGTAGTACGTCGCCTCGGAAATCCCGAGTTCCCGGCAGACGTCCTTCACCTTGCGGCCGCCTTCGACCTGCTTGAGCGTCTGGACAATCTGGCTCTCTGTAAACCTGCTCTTGCGCATCTGGGCCTCCTTGGGCTTAGTTTGCCCGGAGACCTCTAGTTTGCAATGGACCAATTTTCAGGGAAGGCGACATGGACAACGATCAAGAGTCGTGCGAAACCCCTCAATAAGCAGTGAAGCAGTTGTTTGTAGAATATATTCCGTGGAGTGACAATCTCATGATCGTCATTCTTCGGCCATGGGCCGCTCCTTTGATGATCTACGAGGATCACTCGCCAACAATCTACGGCGGGCACGATCAGCTCGCCGGTATTCACAAGAGCAACTTGCGTTCCTATCAGATATTGATCGCACCTATGTCTCACAGTTGGAACGAGGGGTCGTCAACCCTTCGCTGCTGGTTCTGAGCAAACTGGCGGACGCACTAGAGCTTGATGTTACTGACCTTCTGGGACGTTAGAAGACGCCTCCTGGACTCCCCCCGGTGCAGTAGACACCTCCGGGCAATATAGTGAGCCTAGGAGGACACCATGAGTCCCTAGATCACTTCTCCCGGATACAAGACCCAAAACACGGCAAAGGCCCAGATGGCAGCAATCGATTGTGGGGCGCCCAAGACAGGGAAGCCGAATCCCGTACCCTTCTGTAGCTCAATCAACACGCCGCGGATAGCGGCATAGACGGTTACAATAACGGATCGCCGTTGCGCTTACTCTAAGCGGGTTTGAGTATATGGGATCACCGTCTCGAAGGCGGGGAGAAGTCCTGTCGCGACCCGCAGCGCCCCAGGCAGGTCCAACGCGCGGGCAGCATAGTCGGCGTTCAGAAGTGCCGGCGGCAGATAACGGTCGTACTTCTCCTTCGCCTGCGTCGGGACCACCTCTGCAAGCACCTCCGCACTGGATGGCGGCGATGCAACGAACGCGGCCAGCGCATCACGCACTGACTCCGCATCACGGCTTTTGACAACCAGCGCGAACTGCTCGCGCGCGGCAGCAATGCCGCGCGTCACCAGGGCGAGCGCCAGAGTGTCAACAATGACATCAGAGGCCCAGGGCAGACAGAGCAACTGATCTCCATCAAGGACCACCTGGTTGGCTGCGAGATCATGAATCCGGAAGGCCGACGCGCCTTGCTCGAAGAGCTGCCTCGCCCCACGACTAAGGTACCGCGGCGCGGCCTCCGATTCGTACAGCGCTCGCATTGCCTTGCGCACTTCACCATCCACCTGTCCGCCCTCACCGCCGAAAAGCGGTGGTACTCCGCCACTTGAGGGGGAAAGCATGATGGCCTTTGCCTCATCATCGATCGCCTCCACCCGCCAGCGCCGACCAGCGAAGATGAGAAGCTGCCCAACTGCCATAGGCCCGCCGATGGGCAGCATGCCAATGGCTTTCCCCTGATGATACAGCGTGAACTCCTCGGTCGTGGGGAACGTTACATAGAAGTCGTAGTGATTGACGATCTTCTCGCCCACCTCGCCATGCAGCAGTAGCCCATCGCTCGCCTGAAGGATGAGGTCATGTTGGCCCATTGATCGCAGGAGATCTGCCAGCATTTGCTGGGTGAGCGTCCCGGCAAATGGGCCGTGGATGGCAAGAGCCCGCCACAAATCGCTTGCGCTCACCCCGCCATACTGGGCGATCAGCGAGAGGATTTGCTGAAGGCAGGTGGAGAGGTGAAGACGCCCTTTGACCGGCGCCTCGCACCAGCCTTGAAGCAGTAACTCGACCATCGCAGTGGCCTGGAAGAGCTCCCCACGAAGCCGGTCGAGAAGCGGCGTCTGCGGGGTAATAGACTCTTCCTTGATGTAGATGCGCAGTACGGCCGGCTCCCCCCTACGCCCGGAACGCCCGAGGCGCTGACGCAGAGCGGAGACCTGATAGGGTGATCCGATCTGCGCAATACTCGCCACCGAGCCGATATCAATTCCCATCTCGAGGGTCGAGGTACAGATCGCCGTGGTTGGCTTGCTGCCCTCTTTCAGTCGAGCCTCGGTATCCTGGCGCAGCCCTTTCGAGAGCGAACCATGGTGCGGGAAGAACTCCTGCGGTACTTTTTCCGCCCTGCACTTTCGCCGCAACAGGTCGGAGAAAAGCTCAACGGTGCTTCGCGCGTTCGCAAACACGAGATGATTACTGCCGCGAAGAACCCGGAAAAGATCATCGCGGATCACTAACGAATCGCCATCGGTTACGTCCTCGATCGCAACCTCGCCCCCGCTCGCCTCAACCTTGGCCGCGTCTTTTTCCGAGAGCCGCGGGGGCGCATGTTCATAGCCCCGGACCTGAACGCGGAGTGCCTGCTCTCCCTCCTCAGCCTCGACAAGCATGACCGACTCGCCCTCTCCATGGCGCAGATAGCCGGCCGCCAGGCGCAGATCGCCCATGGTCGCGGACAGGCCGATCCGTGGGATCCGCCGCCCCACTACAATTTCGAGGCGATCAAGCAGCGACTGAAGTTGCCGGCCACGCTCACTGCCCGGAAAGGCGTGAAGTTCGTCGACGATGACGTGCTGCACGCCGCCAAAGAATGTGATCAACCGGTTGCCCTGATGAACGAAGAACGCCTCAAGGGACTCCGGAGTGATGAACAGGACGCCGCCCGGGTTTGCGCGAAAGCGCTTGCGCGCAGTCTCGCCCACATCCCCGTGCCAGGGTGTGAGCAGCAAATCGACCCCCTCAAGCATGCTCTCAAGACGCAACGTCTGATCGTTGATGAGGGCCTTTAGCGGTGCAACATAGAGGAGCAGGGGGGACTCCCCGCGTGCTCGCACGCGCAGGACATTCGAGAGCGCCGGCAGGAACGCGGCCTCGGTCTTGCCGGCCGCGGTCGCTGCGCTGATCAGCACGTCCCGCTCACCCGAAAGTATGGGCGCCGCCGCCTCCTCTTGTGACGGTCGGAGACGCTCCCAGCCCTGGCGCCAAATCCAGCGCTGTATGGCGGGATCAAAGCGCTCGAAGGCACTCGAGTAGGCGTCCTCGCTCATGACAAGGGCAGCCGCTCAGAGCCGGAAGTCTTCGAGGGCATCATCCTCACCCCCTGCCGCGCCCTCCGCCGAATTGTCTCCCGGCCCAGCATCGTGCCGTGTTCCGCCCTCTGCTCCCGGCGCCATATCAGCAAGCTCAGTAATCTGATCGACGCGCTCGGCCTCAATTCGGACCCGGCCAACCAGATCCTCCCACTGCGCGCCAGGATTCTGCTCGATTACGGAGAGCAGGTGCACGAACTCCCGAATCGCATTACGCGGCGTCTTGAAATAGGCCGAGCCGATTTTCGAATGGCAATGATGCAGGAATGCCTGTATTCCCTCGTCCGGGAGCAAGCTCTGCGGATCCGCATCCGATGCGTAGACACCGCGAATCTTTTTCAAGAGAACATACAGGTCCTCAGGCTGAAGATTGGTGAGATGAATTACCGGGCCCGAGAGGTCTTGGAGGCCACCGGCAGCAAAGCGGTTCTCTGCAAGCCGTCCATGCAGTGCTTCGTAGCTGTAGAGCCCGCGACGTTCACTCATCAGGAACTCGGGGGTCCCCCCGAATAGAAAGCCAAGGCCCACCGCGTTCCCTTGGAGGGCGTCGTTGACCACGCGCAGGATCTGCTCGTAGTTCGAGCGCCGCGCCTGGGTACTGGCGAGCTTGTAGAGGTTCACCATCTCATCAAGCGTGACAAGCAACCCGCCGAAGCCGGCAAGCCGGGAGAATCGAGCCATCAGCTTCAGACTGTCGTAAAAGTTCTCGTCATCGATGATGCCCCGAACACCTAGGTCGCGGCGTGCGTCCGTGCGCGTCTCGTACTCACCCCGAAGCCAGCGCACGGCGGCCTGCTTGCGCGCAACATCACCGCTGTCATGCCCTTGCCAGTAGGCCTCGACGACCTCACTGAAGGCATAGCCGCCGGTGAGTTCAGTCAAGCTATCAAGCCCTTCTCGGATTGCCGACTCGGGACTGATGCCTTCAGCTTTCGAGCGCTGAAGGGCGCTTGAGACGAACCGTTCGGTCACTGACGCGACCGCCCCCCCTTCGGGCTTGGCGCGCGTGGCGAGGTTGCGCATCAGCTCGGCATAGAGCGAGCGGGCCTGGCCGCCGGTTGCGTGCAGGCGACGATCTGGACTCAGGTCGGCCGAAACCGTCACCAACTTTTTCTCCATCGCGATTGCGCGGATCAGGTTCAGGAAGAAGGTCTTGCCCGAGCCATACTCTCCAATGATAAAGCGCACGCTGCCGCCGCCGTCGGCAACGGTTTCAATGTCGTTGATCAGTGCCTGGATTTCGCCCTTGCGGCCCACCTGTATGTGGTGCTGACCAACCCGGGGGACGACACCGGCGCGCAGCGACGACAGAATTGCAGCCCGCTCCCTCTCCCGTAAACGGCTCATGACTGTGCCTCCCTCAAAATTTCCTGGTCAATGAGGAGCTCCTCCTCGTCAATTTCAAGCAGCGCGGCGCCGGTGGCGTCCAATGCCGCCTCGTTGATCTCATCGATGGCACCATCAAAGAGCAGGCTCTGCGACTCGGCGAGCGCTCGCGCCTCCGCGAGTGAGACCGTAGCGCCGTGTGCGAGGAGCGCTGCAAGCAGGGTGTGGTGCGCGTGATCGAGATTGGGCAGCAATCCGGCCGTCTCCTCCGGGACCTCGGGCGGCGCATCCGGCGCCTCGGTGTCCTCGGTGAAGATCTCTTTGAGTGTTTCCGAGATCGCGGCGCTCTCCGCCTCGCGTGCGGCGATAGCGTCGTGGTCGAGCTCGAGCGGCGCGCGGTCTTCGCCGCCCGTCGCCCCAACATCGCGGGCGCCTGTCGGAGACGGCGGAGGGATCCTCCCGCCTGCCCTCCCGGGGGTCGCGGATCGAACCTCTTGAGGCTCGGCAATCAGGCGATGCAGCCGCTCGTAGAGCGTATCCGGTTCTTCACCCAGAAGCGGCATGAGTATCTTCAGGTCACGCACACAACCGGCACTCACGCGACCATCCACGGAGACAAAGCGCAGCAGCAATTCAAGGAGATTGTTAATCTCGGCGGTCTTCATTGCGGAGAGCGCCTTGCGCACGCCGGCGAGATGTCTCGTCTGGCTCTCCAGTAGCCAGTGCAGCACAGCCTGGAGACGCAGACGTTCATCGCTGGTGAGGCCGTTCAGCCCGTCAATGTACTGGCGCACCACCTCGGACTGCGCGGGCGTGAGCGCGTGAGACGTATGCGCATAGGCAAGCCCTAGGACGCGCATGTGGACGAGGGCCTGCTCAAAGGCAACACTCGCCGCGTTGTGATCGGGATTCTCCTGCCGGAAGATCGCGAGCTTGTCCGTCCGGTTGAGCGTCCCACGCGTGAACCCCATCCCTGGTGCCACACCCATCGACCATCCGGCAAGAAGGCGCTCAATCAGCCGTCGGGTCTCGGCGCTCACTTTGCCCGTACTGGACGCCTGAGCGCCGAAGAGATGGAGCAGTTCACTCGCAGGGAGGCGTACGATGGGGGCTTTCTGCAGATCATTCTCGAGGCGCGCGCGAAGCTGCTCGACCGGGCCACCATTTTCACGCTCTGCATAGGCACCGGCAAGGGCGGTCGGCATCAGGGCAAGTGCCTTCGGCGAGTCTTTGTCCCCAGGATTCTCGATCCGATGCCGTGAAAGAGCGCCGAGTTGCTCGCAGCATGCGTCGACAACTGCCTGGATCTTCTTGCGTGGCCCGTTGATCTTGGTGATATCCGGCAGCTCCAGGGTTTTGTTGATCGCGGGACCGCCACGACAGGCAGGGCGGTAATGGACGTGGATGCGGGACTTATTGGGCTTGACCTTGATGCCCTCGCCATGCTGCTTCCGGAAGACAACAGGAAATAGCGCATCGAACTCCGGAGCACAGCGCTCCATCGCCACTTTGGATCGAATCTGCGGATCTGTGTAGACGAGAGCCTGGGCGAGAGCAGCATCGATCGGTTCGCCGGCCATGACGGCCCTTCCCAGAGCGCGCTTTAGCCGGTTAGGGATATCGAAGCGATGCTCGTTCTGACTTGTGAAGTCGCCAGGATCCAGCGGCAGGTCGAAGAGAAGGCTCACGGTATCAATGAAGCGGGACACATAGCCGCGCACGCTCTGGTTACCGCCGTAGATGTGGAGTATCTCGCGAGCCGTGGCAACGATCTCCGGAATCTCTGCGCGAGCTTGTGTGTCCCCTAGGCGCGCATCGTGCAGCGCTCGCCTCTCAAGCCCATAGAAATAGAGGAAGACATAACCCAGGCTGGCGTCAGCCTGCCAACCGTCGACAGCGAGGAACCGAAGGTATCCGGCGCGCTCTGCCGGGGTCATCTCATCATAGCTCGGCCAGTAACCGACACTCTCTCCGGCCAAATCCGGGGAGGTCAGGTCGACGGTGAGCGCGGGGTTGACCAGTGGCGGGGTAATTTCCGGGTAATCCTCCGGGCCCCCGAGGCCCCGTCCAACATAAAGCATGCCGCGGTGAATGCTGACACCCTGGACCTCGACGACCTCGCCCCGCGGAACCCAACAGTCATTGCTTGTAACGCTGGGATCACGCCTCTCACCACTGGATGGCCTTCCGAAGGACATCCTGAAGGTCATTGAAATAGTATCATCCTGATCGTCGAGCGCAGGGGTCTCGCGCCGGACTACGCGCTTTGCTTCGCGGCCGGACCTCACGTTACGGGGGGAAGCCGCTTTGAGAACAGCGCGGACGAGCAGAACACCCCCGATCAACACCACCACAACAACAAGAAGCCCATCCACGTCATCCCACCCTTTATTTTTGCCGGTAACGCCTAGCACGCTCCTTTTCCCAGTCTAGCGACCGCACAACATAGAAGTCGAACACCAGGCGGCCGCATCACGCCTATCGGATGATTGCAGCAAGCGTAGCCGAGGCTTACTCGACCTCACGCCAGCCTCCAACCCTGATCGTCCGCGATGCCCATGGACCGAATAGGGTGAGACGCGATGAGCGCTACCTGCCTTGGAACCTTCCACAGCTCCAGCAGACCGAATGACCGAGCCGGATTGCATCGTCAAACGGGGGGTGTTCGGCCGACCTTTGTCGTGAGGCGCATGGGGCATCACGGCGTTGCGCCCTACTCCCTCCTGAAGGGGCCGGCTCGAAGACCCGAACCGCCGGGAATCCACCCCTCAAAGGGGCGGGGCCCAAAAGGCAGGCTCAGGATTGCCGGCCCATGTGAGGTAGCCAACGCAATCTACGGTCGCGATAATCCCCGACCCTCTCGTGGTTCGGTGCGCCCATTGCTAGAAGGCGGCATCGCTCAAGACATTCAGTCCCTGAGACGTCGCCGCTTGACGTTAACATCGTGTGCCTCGGCCTCTTCTTCGTAATGTTCAGCTACTCCATCAAGCGCCGCCGCCACTGCCGGCCAACGGGCACGCTGAGCATTCGCCCAAGTGCGGTAGAGCACCGCCAGATCTCGTTCTTGTTGACCTCCCTCGTAAATTCCCCTAGAGGTGACACCACGTTTGCTGATTAGACCGGCTCGCAAACCACGAAGAAGATTCGAGCTTGCAAAAGTTTCAACCGCGTTCCGAATAGGGCGACACGGCCAAACTCCATCTTCTTCAGCAGGTGCATAGGCGAACAGTTCTCCAATGCAGGTCTCGGCGGAACCAAGACGGTGGGCCGCCCGACAGAGGTCCATCGCCTCACGTACCCACGCGAGCAGCTCTTCTTCATCGATCGCTCCATCCGCCCTGCTTCCGGGGATAAGCCGCCAGCTATGCAGCACGGTCCATGACAGTTCTGCAGCGTTGCGAAGTTGCTCCGTAGAGATCTCTTCATCCTGTTGTCCGTCATCGCGCTGGTAGCGCCACCTGACGAGCGTTGTGAAATTAGTTGGAGACACGGCAATAAGGCGATGGAAAGCCATCTCAGAGCGATCCGTATCCTCAAAAGCCAGGCAATAGGGAATCTCCAACACGGCGATCTCTTGGTCTGAAATGTCGTCGCGGTGATCGAGCACCTTGAAAAGGTCTTTAATGTAATGGCCGAGGTTTCGTGCTGATTGCGGTTCGTTCTGCGCCTCCGCAGCCAAATCGCGAAGTGCACGGCAAATCAAGTGGGTTGGCAGGTTCGCGGCCGAATCGAATGCTCCGAATATCTCAATTACCTCCGCAGACCTTCCGGCGTCTAGGGCCCTTTCCATAGCTATAGTGCGAAGTGCTGTGTCTTTCCGATCGATTGGGCGTAGCCACACTCGCTTCCAATACTCTTTCGCAACTCCTTGCCAGCCTTCTTCAAGCCGTGTCCACGTCTCCTGTGTCAGGGGGAGGCCACAGAAAACCGACAATATGGATTCTGTTGGCCAACTGTTCTCTGCAGCGTGCTCCAGGAGCGCTGCCGTCCACTTCCAACCTCCCTGCCCGTGACGCAGGCATACATACGCCTCCAGAAAATACCAAAATGCGGCGCTCGGTTCGTCGCTAGCGCGCTGTTGAACCAGCCAATCTAGGTGGTTGACATCCGACCTCTCTACGGCAGTCAACGCCACCGCCGCCGGATGTTCAACCTTCTCAACCAGGCCGATGACCCCTTCCAAGCCATAAGCCGAAACGATGTGATCCAACGCGGCAGAACGATATTCCTTGGTCACCTCGTGTTCGGTGCGCCTAGCGCCGGGAATGTCGACCCAGGACTTCTCGAAAAGCCACCGATATCGGGCAACGGGTTCGCTTGGGCTCAGGAGCTCCTCAAGCTCAACCAATGGATCAATATCGGCCGCGTCCACGTTCTCGTGCAGAGTGAGAACGTAATGATACTGCCGGATCTTCGTCCGCAGCGCCTCCCAATTCGCGCTCTCGTGTTGACTCCGCATCCGGTGGATCAGGGCATGCAAAAGGCGTCGGCGGTACTCGGGAGGGAGCGCCGAAAGACCGACCCGGAACAACTCTTCCCACCGTGTGGTATCGGAACCCAGATGTGCTTCAATGCGATCGAGGATGGTCTGGGTGCTAAGAGACCGCTCCTCTGCGGTCTTGGGCGTTTGGTCCACACCAGCAACGGGTAGCCAATGAGGATGACGAGTACCGGAGGTACTATCGTGGCGCCGGGGCAGCAGACTTACCAGCAGTGGCCACCCGACCGTCGGCTGCTCTGCGAGCACTACGTCTAGCACCTCCATCCGCTCATTCAAAGGAGCAAACGTCGCAGGGCGCCAAGTAAGAAAGATGTTCCGCAGACTGCGGGCCGGGCGATTCGTCCAGCGCCCCCCTGGATCCCGAGCAGCCAAACCGGCCAACGCCCGACAGGTGCGAGGAAAATGGCGCGGCTCCCAGGCCAACATTTCCAAGCCCCACAACAGGCTCGCATGGGGACAGCCGGAGAAGAAAGCGTCCCCTTCCTCTTCGAACAATGCCATGATCGGCGGCTCATCCTGACTTAGGGAATGCTCGACGGCCTCCAGAAAAGCTGTCGGCGAGACCTCCGCTAGGTCATCCAGATTGCCCGCCAGGGACAACCACCGCTCAGCCGGCGCGCCGAACAGCAAGTCCCGTACGAGGCGAAATCCGACGTCACGCGGCCGAATTGCCGTGTGCAGATGCTCCATTGCATCAGCGAAATGGCTCAGCAGGGCCAACATCCCAAGCACGCCTTCGCGTAAGACGCCAGAATGGTTGAGGACCTTTCCTCTCACCTGGGCCATGTATCGCTCGTCCGCGGGCAAATCCAGCGCAGGGTCGCGCTGACTGAGCAGCTCGAAAGCCTTTTCGTGCAGAAAGGTAAGGTGCTCGTCACTTAGGTACGAGGCCAGTAGATGGAACGCATCGACAGGTGCCGTGATTCTCCAGTAGCCCCTGACACGCATCACCGGCGCGTCCGGCACGGTGGTGAGAGAAGTCAGAGCCGAGCGGTATTCGACGTACGGCTGGCCGGCAAGAGCGGCAATGAAGTCCCTGTCCCCAGTTCTCTCGTTGCCGATTCCACTGCGGTGGTCGTCGACCCAGGCACCGGCCAAGAAAGCAGGGATCAGCAGCCGTAGCGCATCCGGCGTAGCCCAATTCGGGCGATGAAACGCCCCTCTATGCCTACGGTACGCAGACAGGGTGCACCCCGTGCGCACGGCCAACGCTTCCGCCTCGGCCTGCTCAAAACCCAAGCGCTGGAGCGCCGCGCTGAAGACGTCCCGTGTGGGCCGGAACAAGGTGATGATGTCCTCACGCCTTTCCGTCGTAAAGCCGAGCGGTACAAAGACGTGGTGACCGTTACCAACAGCGGAAGCCGGATTTTCAATGTCAACTGACTTGGGGACGACTATCAGGGGCGACTTCCACCGCTTCACGGCTTGGAAGGCTGTTTCGTCTCTTACGATAATAGTACGGGCCAACGCGCCTTCCGCACCCTCGCTATCGGCCAAATGAAGCGCAGCCGCGAGGAATGCGATTGCCTCATCTTGTGTGTGTGCATGCATAGCGCACTTTGACGCTTGACTGGTGGCCGCCCATTGCATGAGTTCTTTAGCACTCTCCTCGCGACCGGCAAGGACCAGGTCTGTCGAGACGGCCGGATCGGTTTCGGACGACCAGTCGTTCCAATACTCCTCTAGCGACTGAAAGGAGCCGGTGATCTTGCCCATCCGTTCCGCCAGCCAAAGGGCAACGGCAGGGGCCTGCTCCAGCATGCTCTCCAGATCGTCGGCATCGAGAACACGGACGTCCTTCCATATCCCTTCAGCCCGCTTCGCCTTGCTCCAGCGCTTCTTTCCAATCGGCCATCGACGCGGCGTAACGAACAGGAAAGTCGTCTCTGAAGGGGTGATATCGCCCGGCTCGGAGGTACGTTTATCGTAGTCACCGTCAGCCTTGCCCTTAATCGCTTTGCCGGTACCGAATTCCCACACCGACTTGCCTGGGGGGATGTGTTCTGTTCCTTCGGTCACCTCAGCAATGCCGTCCCAGCCGCCGGTGTTGATGCTGTCGCCTGACGGCATTTCCAGCACCACTCGCCCTTCGGTGAGCATGTATAGCAGCCGCCGGAGCAATTGCGGCAATAGCCCTTCGGAAACGCGTTCGTCTGACCACCGAGAGAGGTCGGTTGCCGTCACCCAATCCACGGAGATCCCCCCTGAACTGCGGGTAGCCAACATTCTGCGATGTCACAGCTTTCGCAATACCCTGAGAAATCTCACCTCCATTCTGGCGGGAGCGCTCTCAGCGACGTCCATAGCTGCGCATCTCATCATCCTGCGCCCGGAAACCAGCGCTAGCTCTTGGCCCTGCTTCCAGATTATGCGAGCTCGCAACAGTGCCGCTCGTGAAGCGGCCCCGCTCATCAATGGCCACAATGCTGCCATTTCGGCTGTTCTTACCGTGCCGAGCCGTCCGACCGTTCCCGGTCAATTTTCGGCAACGGCTCATCCAGCTGATGCTCTTTGAGTCCATGCTTATATGCGTTGTATTGCCAAAGAACGAACTTTTGCTTGTAGGCGCGGTTTTCCTCCCTCAGCTGATCGCGTTCACGCTCAAGCTTCGAGATGCGTGCTGCAGCAGTCTTGAGGCTGCTGGGGCGTGAGGGCATGGGATCAATCTGCCGCCCCCCCTTCTTGACGACCTTGTAGGCGTTAACGATAGCCCCGTGGGCGTTCAAGGATTGCCTGCTTGGCCTCTTCCCCACGAGCGGCTCTGCGGCATCACAGATGGCCTCCCAGGTTAGCTTCGCACCGCTCCAACCGTGAATGAGATTGACGATTGCATCCACATCGCGGGTGGTTAGGTGTCTAGCCAACGCCGTCTCCTCGCGTACTCGTCGAATCCCCGAGCGCCGGCAGTTCATCGCTCTGGTTTTCGAAGACTTCTACAACCTTCTTATTCGCTACGCGGCGAAGATGGCTGAAGTCGTTCCCTCTTAGTTTTACCTGGGCGCCATGTGCGATCTCTGGGTTTTCCATGATAGACACCAGCTCGCGAAGCCTAGTCACCGTCTTCTCGTGATACTGATACCAACGGTCCGCCCCCATTTCGCCATGCGCTATTGCGTCCTTGGCCCGCGCATAGAGAAGTTCCGTTCTGGCTAGCCTGGCCTTGATCCGCGCCAGGTTCTCCGGGTCGCCCTTAACACAAACCTGCTCGGTGCAGTTCACGCAATCCCGATACTTCTCACAAGGGCTCATGGTGTAATCATGAACGCAATACCCGAATTCGGTGACATGCGCCGCCGCGTGCTCCAGCGTATTGAATTGCTGCACGGATACCGGAAGGTGCATGCTTACGCCTCCGACAGGGCCGAAAAGCGCCTTCGATGGGTCGACGCTCTCGGCCAACCCAACTAACTCATACTCGCTCATATGGTTGTACGTGCGATTCTGATTGGCGTTGGCCCGCCCAGACCACTTCGCGATCTCCAGGTTAGATAATCCGCCACGTTGCGCGATAGTGTTCAATAAGTGTCGCGCCTGATGAGAAGTCACCTTCAACCGAGCGCCTGACTCGGATTTGTAGCCGTGTCGGTCAAAGATGCTGCGGTGGGAGTCTGGGCCCGATGGATCTCGCGGAGACAGATCAGCGTTGAAGAAATTAGCGTTTGGCTTATGCAATTCAAGCGGCAAACAAGCTCTTTGTCCATGGAACTGATTCTTATTTAGGGCGAAGAGCGCGTTGGAGTATTTGACCCCCTTGTCTTTATCAAGCCATGGGAATCCCTCAGGGAGCCGGCCCAGGGCGTGCTGCCATAAGCTATTGAGGGTGTATACCCCATCGCCTATAGACAGTTTCCGAGAGTATAGAGAACTGATACACGCACGCCGAGTGCCGTGGCCTAGACCAAGCGCCTTACAGGCCTGTTCCATAGTCAGCGGCGCATCATCAGGGACATCTGGGCAGTTAGAGTGGCGGTAGAATCTCCCTGGGTTCTCCTCGATCCACTTGGCAAGCCGCCTAGCATTCTCCGAGACAACGGTAAGTCGGCGAATTGCTTCTTTGGCCACGGGGATCATCGTGGTCGGGATCCACTTAATATCGCCCTCGAATCCTTTGCCAGCAAAAAACCGCCAACCGTAGCGCTCGTCCCCTCCTCTGTCTCGTTCGGTCACCTCACAATCGACGGGAAGCGCCAGCACCTCCGAAATTCGCGAAGGGGCGGACATCAACATCGCGAAAACAGATGAGGTGAAGATGTCTCGTTCGTTCGATGGGTTATTGGCGAAAATCTCTGCGAGTGCGTTCAACGCTACTTCATCCGGTAGCTTCTTCTCACGCTCATCCCTTCCCTCCTTTGCAGTCTTGTTCTTATCATCTGCACGTTTGAGCGGCGATCGCCAACCATCTATGCCCTTGGACACCAGCTCGTTACTCGTAACGAAGGAAGCAAGGCGCTCGATCTCCCGTCCGCAGTGATAAGCTGCCCCCGGAGAATAATGCTGCCGAGCCAGTGCCGCGGCCTCATCCAGCACTGCAATCGACAGGTTCAAGATGTCCGCGCTACCACGAACTTGAAGTAACGCAGCCTCGATGGCTCTCAATGCCTTAGATTCGTTCCTAGTGCCTGTTGGCTTGTGACCTTGTTGATATCGGAAGTAGGCTTTTGCAAATTCGACGAACTCGGGGTCCATCAACTGATCGGGGGTAGGCCGCCTAGTAGTGACTCCCAGCTTGGCGAAGACGGTGACTTTCGGCCATACCGCAGAGTTCCAGTCTAGATCGGCGCCAAACACCGTTAGGTCACTTCGACACTTTGCAATGAAAGCCTTCAGGTTCTCTGCCGCAGGCGCCGCCTCCTTCGGTTTAAACTGGAAAATCTCAGCCACCACCGGCGACTCCCGGTTGACCTAATTCCTGGCGTCGCTGATCACAACGCTGGATAACTTCTGCCACTGCGAGGATGCTTCGATCCAGAACAGCAGCTATCTGCAGGTCCCCCGTCACCGAAATCAGTCGCTCCCGCTCATCAAGCAAATGGCGGTAGACCTCTTCATGTGGTCCGTCGAGCCAAGGCTGGAAGTGCATGCACGTATAACATGGGACTGGGACATTGGCACCGCAGAAGCCCAGATCCCCGCAGGTACCGATCCCTTGACCTTCCTCAGTACGAATCCGGCTTGTGGGATCGTCCCCGCGCTTGGCCTCTTTCTCAGAGGCTACGAGTACCCCGGCAAAAGCCTGTGCGTACGGCGCCAGTTGAAAACCTACCGCCTCATCCAGGCGGCGGACATGCTCGGGGATGTTCTTTATATAAACCCCGGCGTTCTGAGTATCCATGTGATCCAGTAGCTCAGCGATAACCAGCTCTCCGAACCCTTCACGCGCTGCTCGTGTGCCGGTTGTGTAACGAAAGCGACGTGCGGTGATATGCAATAAATCGCCTGTTCTCTCGGATCGAACGTCGGCGGCATCAACAGCAAACCGGAGAGCATCGTTGAACTCGGCAGTCGCGACGTGCAACTTGTCAGTCTTGAGTAGTTGCGAAAACTCATGAGAGGACGAAACGAGCTCCAGTGCCTCAATATCAGGAAACAAAGGCACCTGCTGACGATCAGCTTCATTCAACCTGAGTCCGAGGCGATCCTCAACCAGCCTGATGGAGCTCTTCGCTTGGGCGGACAAAATCGTCCATAACTCCTCCGTCATCGCAAAGGGCTTGAAGCTTGCACGGAACCCGTTTCCTTGCTTCCCTCGAGGAATATTTAGGATATAGAAGGGCTCGTCCTTGGTGTTCCTTCCGCATAGGACGTCTTTGACCCGAAGGTGAGATATCTGTAATGGACGACGTCCCGTATTGCTTGAGACCAGACACATCGCCAGTTCCGATAACGATAAGAGATCTCGCTCATAGGCCTGCACTGCGCCTTCATTGAAGGCCGTCAACTCATAATCTGTTAGAGGCCCGGATTCGGGGTCCTTGCGTTTTATAGCATCTCCTTTTCTGTTTCCTTTTATTGTCCAACCATCGAGCAGCCGAATGACATCTCTGCTAACACCGGGGTAACCGAGTTGGTGCCACCGCCTAAGAAAACCACGTATTGTCCCAAGGTAGTATTCCTTTGCAGGCGGCAACATAGCTCGATAGTTAATCAAAACAGAGTCGTTGATCTCATTCCCTCTTGTTGAAACCAACATATGCTGCATACAAGAGGCGATATTTCGAGCGTGTGCCGGAGAGAGCTGAGAAGCATAGAATGCCAACGCGTAAAGAAAACCTGTTCGTGTCGGCTCTGAAAGCAGATCTGCTATTTTCCCCACGTTGACTCTTATGTTCTTACTAAGCTCCCATCTTTCATCATCCAATGAAAAAGAATAACCTTTCGAAAAGGCCTGAATTTCTTTCCCATAATAATTTTTGATATTTTTCGATCTAACGATCACTGTTGAGCCTTCTAGGGAGACGGGTGCCATTGCTCTTCTGCATCTCCAACGATGCTTTCTGCCCTTTATTTTCTATAAATCGGCGATTGTAGGTGGCAGCAGTGCCGGAGCCTTCTTTCCATCCCATCAGGAACGAACGAAGTTGTTCCTGGCGCGCTTCTCCGAGAGGGAGATCCATGCTGTCCATTTTTTCCGAGAACATACGGTTCCAAGTATGGCGCAGCATGTGACCCGACATCGTATACAGCTGCGGCGAGACCGCGCGGACAACGGCGATAAGCTTGCGGTAACCAACCTTCGACATCGGATGTCCACAGGTCGGCCCTGCTTTGTGCGTAACAATCAAGAAATCGTGTCTAGACGACTTAGACACCTTGCGGCGATCCTTAGTGATGTAATCATGGAGCTCTTTCACCAAAGCATCACCCAACGGCAGGATGCGCCCCAAAGTCTTGGCATTGGGCTCGTCAATTCTTACGTCGTCCTTCTCGTCTGCTCTTCTGACGATTCTGAGCTGGTTCTTGCTGAAATCGAGATCTCGGATCCGAATGTTCAGCAATTCTCCCGCGCGAAGGCCCAAGTGAAAAAGCAGTAGGACGATCAGCCGGTTTCGTCTCTGCACAGATTCGACAAACGGATTAAGCTCAGAACCCGGCCGAATCACTTCGAACAGTATATCCAGTTGCTCGTCACTCAGAGAGCGGTCTCCCCTGCCGAAATCTCTTCCCCTTTTCACCGGACGGCGTGCCTTGATCTGCCCACACATGGCATCGATCTTCTTCCCGACATCTTGTTCTGAATCGTCAAGAAGGTGTTTCCCTAGCCAACCTAGGTAACTGGCGATCGCAGTAAGGCGAGCATACTGCGTGCCGGTGCGGACGGTGTCAGTGGACTCCTCCAGCCCCCCAAGACTGGATACCGACCCACGGACGGACGTAGTGGATAGCTTGTACGCTTTCCGTTGGGTGAAGTCACGTATCGCATCAAGCTCGAAGCCCGCAAAAAAACGCTTGGACAAGAAGCGCGATTCAAGATGAATCCCTCTGCGATCGAGAAAACGCAGGAAGACGACCAAATGACTTGCATTGGCCTCTATCGTTGCAAAGGCGACGCTCCTATTGCGCAACTGGGTGGTGAGATAGAGATTGGGATAGTAGAGCGGGAGGCCGGTTGAGCGGTCCACCACGAGGCAGTAGCGTTCCCCGCTATCCATTATGAAGCGGCTGACGCCATACGCTGCATCCACGTGAACCCCCGGCAAAGTTTACACTTTATCAAGGTACCTTTTTCTATCACCCTCAAGCAATAAATTTTACAGAATATATCTGAAATTAGATCTGAAGCCCCTTAGAAGCAGAGGCTTTCAGATCCAATAATTTACAGTTCCTGTCTAAGGTAACCGTCAGAACGGAATGTCGTCGTCGAAATCCTGGTCCATCGGTTCCGGCTGACGAGGCTGCTGGGAGGACTGCGGCCGGCTCTGGCCCTGCCCGCCGGAAGGCGCACCACCGCCCTCTCCGCGCCCGTCCAGCATCTGCATCTCGTTGGCAACGATCTCGGTGGTGTAGACGTCCTGGCCTTCCTTGTTCTGCCACTTTCGCGTCTGCAACCGACCCTCGATATAGACCTTGGACCCCTTGCGCAGGTATTCGCCGGCAATCTCGGCCAGCCGATTGAAGAACACCACGCGATGCCACTCGGTGCGCTCCTGCATCTCGTTACTCTGCTTGTCCCGCCAGGTATCGCTGGTGGCCACGGTGCAATTGGTGACGGCACCACCCGACGGCATGTAACGCACTTCCGGATCCTTTCCCAGATTGCCGATCAGGATAACCTTATTAATTCCTCGCGCCATGTGTCCCCCTTTGCAGACAGTGGGTTCGCTCCATGCGTCCCTGCTTTCTGTCCGCGTTCGAATGGAAAGATTGCTGCTACTTTATCCGGTTTGGAACGCTCCCGCATCCAGTCACGTCATCGAGCTTTCGCAGGCCTCGCCGGTGGGGCAACGCCCTAGGCCCAGTGTCGCCAGCAAGCCACCCACGGCCGCCAGCGCACAGAGCAGAAACACCCCGGTCACTCCGAACCCACTCAGCGTCAGCCCGCCAAGCACGCCACCCAGAAACGCCCCGCCGAACTGGGCGCTCCCATACACCCCAAGCGCGGCACCGCGCTGACTGGTGGAGGCGTACCGGGAAACCAGCGACGGCAGACTGGCTTCCAGGATGTTGAAGGCTGAGAAATACAGCCACAGTGCTACCAGGAAATAGAACCCCGGCAGACCGGTGGCCTGGGCAGTCAGGGCCAGCAGCATCAGCCCCATGCCGAAGGCCAGGACCATGCGCTGATTGCCGGTTCTTTCTCCGTAGCCGACGGCGGGCACCAGCAGCAGCACCGAGAGCAACAGCACCGGCACGTATATCTGCCAGTGACGGGCGACCGCCAGCCCCATGTCATCCGCCAGTATCAACGGCACTACCAGGAAGCTGCCGGTGAGCACGAAATGCAGCATGCCAACACTGACGTTCAGCCGCATCAGGTCACGGTCCCGCAGCACCAGCAGCAGGGCGCTCAAACGCGGCGAGGCTGTTTCCGCCGGCCGGTCGGGCGCGGACGGCACGAACAGGGCGAGACTGGCCATGGCAAGCAGGGTAAGGGCGGCGGTGATCCAGAACAGGCCGGAGAGGCCGAATGCGCTGGCGATGACCGGGCCCAGCACCAGGGCCAGCATGAATGCCAGGCCCACGCTCATGCCGATGGCCGCCATTATGCGCGTGCGGCGCTCGGGCGGTGTCAGGTCGGCGGCCAGCGCCATGACCACGGCGGAGATGGCCCCCGCGCCCTGCAAGGCGCGGCCGAGGATCACACCGAGAATATGGTCGGACAGGGCGGCGACCACACTGCCCAGCAGGAACAGCAGCAGACCGCCGAAAATCACCTTCCGGCGCCCCACCCGGTCGGACAGCATGCCCAACGGAACCTGCAGCAGTGCCTGGGTCAGCCCGTAGATGCCGATGGCAAGCCCGATCAGCGTGGGCGTGGCGCCGCCCAGGCCCTGACCGTAGACGGCAAAGACCGGCAGAATCAGGAACAGGCCGAACATGCGCAGCCCGACAATGGATGCAAGGCTCGCCGCGACCCGTGTCAGCGTTGGCTGCATCGTGTCCTCGGACATGTGTGTTGCGTGGTCCTCATGGAATCCCCGTCCTGGGGCCTGCGGGAAGGGGCGCCCCCTTCAGGCGCGGTATGGTAACACCTGACGGCCCCGGTGTGACCGGCAGAATGATTCAACACCGGCCGAGGGCGCGGACCGCCGGTCACGATGATTGCCAATGGAACACCAGGATCTCTCTGGAGAGATCGACACGGGACGCTGAAAGCTCCGGGCTCTGACGCTATTTGTGGAAACGTCAGCAAAGCGCTGATTAATTCGCGCCGCCTTAGTAGTAGAATGATCGGTCGTCTTTCACTCCGGACCAGGGCTATTCATGCACAGCATCAGCATCCGCGGCGCCAGAACCCACAATCTGCAGAACGTGGATCTGGACTTGCCGCGCGACCGGCTTATCGTCATCACCGGGCTGTCGGGTTCCGGCAAGTCGTCACTGGCATTCGACACCATCTACGCCGAGGGTCAGCGCCGTTACGTGGAGTCACTGTCGGCCTACGCCCGCCAGTTCCTGTCCATGATGGAGAAACCGGACCTGGACGACATCCAGGGGCTGTCGCCGGCAATCTCCATCGAGCAGAAGTCCACATCCCACAACCCCCGCTCCACCGTGGGCACGGTGACGGAAATTCACGACTACCTGCGCCTGCTGTTCGCCCGGGCCGGCACGCCCCGCTGCCCGGAGCATGGGGAAACCCTGGATGCCCAGACGGTCAGCCAGATGGTCGACCAGATCCTCGCGCTGCCCGAAGGCAGCAAGCTGATGCTGCTGGCTCCCGTGGTGGATGCACGCAAGGGCGAACACGCGCTACCGCTGGAGGAGTTGCGCAGCCAGGGCTTCATTCGCGCCCGTATCGACGGCGTGGTCATGGACCTGGACGAGCAGCCCCAGCTGGACGGCAAGAAGCAGCACACCATCGAAGCCGTGGTGGACCGCTTCAAGGTGCGCGAGGATCTCGCCCAGCGGCTGGCGGATTCCCTGGAAACGGCACTCAATCTGGGTGACGGTATCGTGCGCGTGGCCTGGATGGACGAACCGGACCGCCCGCCCATCACCTTCTCCTCCCGCTATGCCTGCCCGGTCTGCGGCTATTCGCTATCGGAGTTGGAACCGCGGCTGTTCTCCTTCAACAATCCGAAGGGCGCCTGTGGTACCTGCGACGGACTGGGCGTGACCCAGTTCTTCGACCCCAACCGCTTGATCACCAATACCGCTCTCAGTCTGGCCGGCGGCGCCATCCGGGGCTGGGATCGCCGCAACGCCTATTACTTCCAGATGATCCGCTCGCTGGCGAAACACTACGGCTTCGATCCGGAAGCACCGTTCGATTCTCTGCCTGAGCGGACTCGTGAGATCATTCTCTACGGCAGCGGCGAGGAGCCGATCCGTTTCAGCTATATCAGCGGCAACGGCGGCACACGCACCCGCGAGCACCCGTTCGAAGGCATTCTCCCCAACCTGGAGCGCCGGTACCGGGAGACCGATTCCAACATCGTGCGCGAGGAACTGGCCCGCTACATCAGCAGCCGGCAATGCCCGGATTGCCACGGCACCCGCCTCAACGCCTCCGCGCGCAACGTCTTCGTGGCCGAACGGCGGTTGCCGGAGATCTCGTCCCTGCCGGTGGGGGAATCCCTGCGGTTCTTCGAACAGCTGTCGCTGCCGGGTGCCAAGGGCGCCATTGCCGAGAAAATCATCAAGGAAATCCACGCGCGCCTGTCGTTCCTGGTCAACGTGGGGCTCCAGTACCTCAGCCTGGACCGCAGCGCGGACACCCTCTCCGGCGGCGAGGCTCAGCGCATCCGGCTGGCCAGCCAGATCGGTGCCGGCCTGGTGGGCGTCATGTACGTGCTGGACGAGCCCTCCATCGGGCTGCACCAGCGGGACAACGACCGCCTGCTGGCCACGCTGGCGCACCTGCGAGACCTGGGCAATACCGTGATCGTGGTCGAGCATGACGAAGACGCCATCCGCGCCGCCGACCACGTGGTGGACATGGGGCCCGGCCCAGGCATACACGGAGGGCATGTGGTCGCCCAGGGTACCCCGGCGGACATCGCCGCCCACCCCGATTCCATTACCGGCCAGTTCCTGTCCGGCCGGCGCGGCATTGTCGTACCCACCCGGCGCAACAAGCCGAATCCGGACGCGCAGCTCCGCATCCGCGGCGCCTCGGGACATAACCTGAAGGAACTGGACGTGGACCTGCCCGCCGGGCTGCTGGTCTGCGTGACCGGCGTCTCCGGCTCGGGCAAATCCACGCTGATCAACGAAACGCTGTACAAGGCCGCAGCCCGCACGCTGAACGGTGCGTCCGAGGAGCCAGCGCCGGCAAAGGCCATCGAAGGCATGGAGCTGTTCGACAAGGTGGTGGACATCGACCAGAGCCCCATTGGGCGCACGCCACGCTCCAATCCCGCGACCTACACGGGCCTGTTCACCGGCATCCGCGATCTGTTCGCCGGCACGCCGGAAGCCCGTGCCCGCGGCTACCAGCCAGGTCGTTTCAGCTTCAACGTCAAGGGCGGCCGCTGCGAAGCCTGCCAGGGCGACGGCGTGATCAAGGTTGAAATGCATTTCCTGCCCGACATCTACGTGCCGTGCGATGTCTGCAAGGGCAAGCGCTACAACCGCGAAACGCTGGAAGTCCGCTACAAGGGGCTCACCATCCACGAAGTGCTTGAACTCACCGTGGAGGACGCTCTGGACGTGTTCGACGCGGTGCCGGTGCTACAGCGCAAGCTGCAGACGCTGATGGACGTGGGCCTGTCGTACATCCGGCTGGGGCAGAATGCCACCACGCTGTCCGGCGGCGAGGCCCAGCGGGTCAAACTGGCGCGGGAACTGTCGAAGCGGGAAACCGGCCACACGCTGTACATCCTGGACGAACCCACCACCGGCCTGCATTTTCACGACATCGAACAGCTGCTGGTCGTTCTGCACCGGCTCCGCGACCATGGCAACACGGTGATTGTGATCGAGCACAACCTTGACGTGATCAAGACTGCCGACTGGATCATCGACCTGGGCCCGGAAGGTGGCAGTGGCGGCGGTACGCTTGTGGCCGCCGGTACGCCGGAGGACGTGGCAGCCAACCCCGACTCCCATACCGGGCGGTACCTGGCGCCGCTGGTGCTGGAAGATATGAGAAAGGTCAGCTCGTAGGGGGCACGGCGTTGTAACACCGCCTTTCCGGCCTGACGGCCGGATCGGTGGCAATCGCCTGCGGCGATTACCCCCCTACGACACGACCATGCCCGATCGGCGTGCGGCAACACGAAGACCCACTGTGGGAATCTGGTATCCTCCCCCAACACCAGAACCGACACCAACACGAGGCTCCGCATGCAGTCCGCCACCGTGCTCATCGATCATCCCCTGGTCCAGCACAAGCTTTCCGTCCTCCGCAACAAGGCGACCTCCACCTCCAAGTTCCGGGGCGTACTGCGGGAAATCGCGCTGCTGCTCACCTATGAGGTCACGCGCGACCTGCCGCTGACCAAGGTGCGTATCGAGACGCCGCTGCAGGAAATGGATGCGCCAAAGCTGGACGGCAAGAAGCTGTGTTTCGTGTCGGTGCTGCGCGCCGGCAACGGCCTGCTGGAAGGCATGCTGGACCTCGTCCCATCGGCCCGGGTCGGTCACGTCGGCCTGTATCGCGATCCGGAGACGTTGGAGGCCAAGGAGTACTACTTCAAGGTGCCTGCCCATCTGGACCAGCGCCTGGTGATCGTGGTGGACCCCATGCTGGCCACTGGACACTCGGCCGCGTCCGCCGTCAGTCAGTTGAAGAAGGCCGGCGCCACCGATATCCGTTTTCTCTGCCTGCTGGCAGCGCCGGAGGGCATCCGCGCCTTTCACCAGATCCATCCCGAGGTGACCGTTTACACGGCGGCGGTGGATCAGGGCCTGAACGAAAAGGCCTATATTGTTCCCGGGCTGGGCGACGCCGGCGACCGGATGTTCGGCACGAAATAAGCTGGAATGGGTGGATATCGGCTACGCCTTTGTTCTCTGTAAGCCGAGCGGAACCCGCGTACGGCGTACAAGTCACCTAATGGTGCGCACCACGTTGTGGTGCACACCCTACGACTACGGCTCGGAGGCAACGCTTGGCCGGAACGAAGCCACCATAGCCCGCATGTCACTGTGCTCTGGGCACCTCACAAAAAAAGGCGCCCCGCGGGGCGCCTTTTTGATGAGCAATGACGAGCCTTACGGCAGCAGGTGTGCGACCGCGTCGCGCTCTTCCACGAGTTCCTGCTCAGTGGCCTTCATCTTCTCGCGGCTGAACTCATCCAGCTCCAGCCCCTGCACGATTTCGTACTTGCCGTTCTTGCAGGTGACCGGGAAGGAATAGATCAGGCCTTCGGTGATGCCGTAGCTGCCGTCGGACGGGATGCCCATGCTGGTCCAGTCGCCGTCAGCCGTGCCCAGAGCCCAGGTCCGCATGTGATCGACCGCAGAGCTGGCGGCGGAAGCCGCACTGGACGCACCACGCGCCTTGATGATGGCAGCGCCGCGCTGCTGGACGGTGGGGATGAAATCACTCTCGTACCAGGAGCGATCCACCTTTCCGGCGGCCTTCTCGCCCTTCACCAGCGTGTGACTGATATCCGGGTACTGGGTGGCTGAGTGGTTGCCCCAGATGGTCATCCGAGTAATGTCCGTGGTATGCGCACCCACCTTGTTGGCCAACTGGGCCAGGGCCCGATTGTGGTCCAGACGCGTCATGGCGGTGAACTGGCCCGGATTCAGGTCGGGGGCGTTGCGCTGGGCAATCAGCGCGTTGGTGTTGGCCGGGTTACCCACCACCAGCACCTTCACCTCGCGACTGGCAACAGCATTCAATGCCTTGCCCTGGGCAGAGAAGATCGCCGCATTGGCTTCCAGCAGATCCTTCCGCTCCATGCCCGGGCCGCGCGGCCGCGCGCCAACAAGCATGGCATAGTCAACGTCCTTGAACGCCTCTTCCGCCTTGTCGCTGATTGTGATGCCGGCGACCAGCGGGAACGCACAATCTTCCAGCTCCATCACCACGCCGCCCAGCGCTTCCAGCGCAGGCGTAATTTCCAACAGCTGAAGGATCACCGGCTGATCCTTACCCAGCATGTCACCGGAAGCGATGCGGAACAGCAGACTGTAGCCAATCTGGCCTGCTGCACCTGTAACCGCGACGCGTACGGGTGCTTTCATCGGTCATCTCCTATGGGTTTTGCCTGACTTCGCTCAGGTCCGGGAAGCCCCGGTCGCCGACAGCGCCTATCCCGACGATTTTCCGCCGCCAGCATCGCCAGGCAGACAAGGGGACAGACGCTTTGCCGTCTCAACGGGAGTCGCAGCCATGTTGCAGCGCAACCGTCAGAGGGTCGCTATTGTATCAAAACCCACGCACCCCTACACGCAACGCTATTTATTTGTTTTTAAAGAAAAAACTGTCATTTCCCAGAAGTCTTGTCGGATTTCCTGTCAGTCTCTGACGACGGCATGGACATCCCTTGTGTCATGGCCTGCATAAAGGCCTTCTGGAGCGCCTCCATGCCCTGCAAATGCCCGGGAAGCATCGGACGCACCAGGCTCAAGGGGTCGTACCCTTCCTGCCCTTCCAGCATGCGCTTGCGCAGCTGCTCCATAAGCTCATCCTGCAACCGTTGGACATCGGGCAGTCCGAGGAACCGACGCAGTTCCTCCGGCGTCGCCTCCAGGTCAACCTTGATCTTCATCGCTGCTCCTCCCTCATTCTTTAGCTACAAGGCAGTTGTAGATCCAAGGAAGCGTGATCTATTCCCTAAGGCACCAGCAAACGAACAGACGATCCCAGCACCAGCTTCAGAACCGACGCAGCCGAGCCACCGTTCACGGCCAGTTCCGCCAGACCGCTGGAATTCCTGAACCAGAACGCGCTGCCTTGCGGCATGGCGCCGAACGTATCCGCGCGACGAAGCTTGTAGTCACCCACTTGGATGATCGCTCCGTCCGACAACAATTCCTCGCGAATACCGGTCATGGCATTGCCATAATCATCGATGAGTAACACCCGGGGCGTGTCGTCGGCCCAGTCCAGGCGAACGCGCTCGCTCGGCTCGATCTCATCAAGACCACCGAAATCGCCGCGCATGACCGCGGCTGCCACCGGCGCAAACACGTCCCGCCCATGGAAAGTGGATGACGCCTCCGGGGGCGCGGTCGGCAGCCGCCAGGCCCTGACCGTTTCGGCACGACGAACCACCATCTCCATCAGGCCGTTGTCCGGACCGATGAAGAAGCGGCCATCGGCCTCCACCATCCAGGCGGCACGTTCCGTTCCCACTCCGGGATCCACCACGGCTATCACGACCGCACCCACCGGCAGACCGCGCGTGAAAGGCTCCAGCAGATAGGCGGCGCCGCGCGGGTCCATCGGCGGCGCCTGGTGGCAGAGATCGATGATCGGCACCACCGGATCCGCCTGGGCCAGGCTCGCGTGCAACTGGCCGACGTAGGGGCCCCGGTAGCCGAAATCGGTGAACAGCACGAACATCCCATCCTCCACAGGCAGGCCGGGCGTACGGCCCAAGCATTCGGCCTTAACTGGCGTACCACCCCGACAATAACGAAAAAGGCCGGGCAATGCCCGGCCTTTCCCCTGCTCGATGGCTGCCTGGCACTTACTGTGCCGGGGCCTCCTCGGTCTGCTTGGCTTCTTCCACCGGTTCTTCCATCACCGGCTGCGGGCGGTCCACCAGCTCCACAAACGCCATCGGCGCGTTGTCGCCGGCCCGGAAACCGCACTTCAGGATGCGCAGGTAACCACCAGGGCGGGCCTGGTAGCGCGGACCCAGCTCCTGGAACAGCTTGCCGACGGCAGCCTTGTCCCGCAGGCGGGAGAACGCCAGGCGGCGGTTGGCCACGGAATCTTCCTTGGCCATGGTGATCAGCGGCTCGGCAACGCGACGCAGCTCCTTCGCCTTGGGAAGGGTGGTCTTGATCGCCTCGTGCTCGAACAGGGACGCCGCCATGTTACGGAACATCGCCTGACGATGGCTGCTGTTCCTGTTCAGTTTCCGACCGGATTTGCGATGACGCATGGTTCTCTACCTTTCACTTGGAGTGGCCAGCGATCCCTGGGGATCAGCCAGCCGCATGTTCCTTGTCACCCAGGGAAGCCGGCGGCCATTCTTCCAGCCGCATGCCCAGCGACAGACCGTGGGAGGCCAGAACCTCCTTGATCTCGGTCAGGGACTTCTTGCCCAGATTCGGAGTCTTCAGCAACTCGACCTCGGTGCGCTGGACCAGATCGCCCACGTAATGGATGCTCTCCGCCTTGAGGCAGTTCGCGGAACGCACGGTGAGCTCCAGGTCGTCGATCGGGCGCAGCAGCACCGGATCCACTTCCGGCTCGTAATGCTCCGGCTCGCTGCCCATATCGCCACCTTCCAGCGATACGAAGACCGAGAACTGATCCTGCAGCAGACCGGCGGCAAAGCGAATCGCTTCTTCCGGCTCGATCACGCCGTTGGTCTCGATGTCCATCACCAGCTTGTCCAGGTCGGTGCGCTGCTCCACACGCGCACTTTCCACGTTGTAGGCAACGCGGCGAACCGGGCTGTAGCTGGCATCCAGCTGCAGCCGGCCGATCGGACGCTCTTCCTCGGCCTGGCGCTGGGTGACGGCCTCGTAACCGCGCCCCTTGGCGACCTTGAGCGTCATGTTCAGCACGCCGGACTTGGTGAGGTGGGCGATGACCAGATCAGGGTTCTTGATCTCGACATCGTGACCCGCTTCGATGTCACCTGCCGTGACCACGCCCGGACCCTTCTTGGACAGCGTCAGCGTGGCCTCATCCTTGGCGTGCAGCCGCACGGCCAGCTGTTTCAGGTTCAGCAGGATGTCGACCACGTCCTCCTGTACGCCTTCCAGCGCGGTGTACTCGTGGAGCACGCCTTCGATCTCGGCCTCCACCACGGCATAGCCCGGCATGGAGGACAGCAGGATACGACGCAGGGCATTACCCAGCGTGTGGCCGAAGCCCCGTTCCAACGGCTCGATAACAACGCGGGCACGGCGGTCGCTGTCCGCCTGCACGTCGACAACCCGCGGCTTCAGAAAATCTTTGAACAGAGCCTGCATTCGGACATCCTCTCTGCGCTTCCAGTCGATGGCGGCTATCCAGAATTACTTGGAGTAAAGCTCGACCACCAGGTGTTCGTTGATCTCGGCGGACAGATCGCTGCGCTCGGGGACGGCCTTGAACACGCCCTCGAACTTCTTGGCATCCACCTCGACCCAGTCCACCAAGCCATTCTGCTGCGCCAGCTCAAGAGCTGCCTGCACGCGCCCCTGTTTCTGGGCTTTCTCGCGCACGGTCACCACGTCGCCGGCCTTGACCTGGTAGGACGGAATGTTCACGGACGCACCGTTCACCAGGATGCCGCGATGGCCAACCAGCTGACGCGCTTCGGCACGCGTGGAAGCAAAACCCATGCGCCACACGACGTTATCGAGTCGCCCTTCCAGCAACTGAAGCAGGTTCTCGCCGGTGGAACCCTTGCGCTGGGCAGCAGCCTTGTAATAGTTGCGGAACTGCTTTTCCAGCACCCCGTAGATGCGGCGCAGCTTCTGCTTCTCGCGCAACTGCAGACCGTAGTCGGAAATACGCGTACGGCGCTGGCCGTGCTGCCCCGGCGGGGTATCCAGCTTGCACTTGCTTTCCAGCGGACGCACGCCGCTCTTCAGGAACAGATCCGTCCCCTCGCGGCGGGACAGCTTGCACTTGGGACCAATATACCTAGCCATTGTTCACTTCCCCTGCCTCAGACGCGACGTTTCTTGGGAGGACGGCATCCGTTGTGCGGGATGGGCGTCACGTCCGCGATGTGGGTAATCTTGAAGCCGGCGTTGTTCAGAGCACGCACGGCGGATTCCCGCCCGGGGCCGGGGCCCTTGACGCGAACTTCCAGGTTCTTCAGGCCATACTCCTTGGCAGCCTGAGCCGCACGATCCGACGCCACCTGGGCCGCGAACGGGGTGCTCTTCCGGGAACCCCGGAAACCGCTGCCACCGGAACTGGCCCAGGACAGGGCATTGCCCTGCCGGTCCGTGATGGTAATCAGCGTGTTGTTGAACGTGGCATTGATATGCGCAATGCCGTCAACAACTGTTTTGTTTACGCGCTTGCGCACGCGGCTCGTAGCTTTCGCCATAGCGGTAATCTCGTATAAAGCGTTAAGCGTCCACCCAGCCGGCAGGCCTGGTGGCCGCCGCTGACTGAAACATTACTTCCGGACTGCGCGCCGAGGACCCTTGCGGGTACGGGCGTTGGTCCGAGTCTGTTGACCACGCACGGGCATGCCGCGACGATGACGGATGCCGCGATAGCAGCCCAGGTCCATCAGACGCTTGATGTCCATCGCCACCTTGCGGCGCAGGTCACCTTCCACCAGGAACTTGCCCACTTCCGAGCGCAGTGCTTCCACTTCCTGCTCGGTAAGATCGCGTACCTTCGCGTCCGGAGCCACACTCGTTACTGCGCAGATGTTCTGCGCCGTCGAACGGCCGATACCGTAGATGGCGGTCAGCGCGATGACGGTGTGCTTGTTGTCCGGTACGTTGACGCCAGCAATACGCGCCATGTATCCAACTCCCCATCTGTGCGGAAAATCCGCAATGTTAGCGAAACACTCTCTACCGCTGCAAGCCCGATCGGGCCATTAGCCCTGGCGCTGCTTGTGACGCGCGTCCGTGCAAATCACACGAACCACACCACCGCGCCGGATCACTTTGCAGTTTCGGCAGATCTTCTTGACCGAAGCGCGTACCTTCATCATCGTTCTCCGAGACTCGAACCGTAAACGCGAGGGCGGCGAAGGATAGCAGACTCTGCACCCAATGCGTACCCCTGCGATAAAGAAAACACCCGATTGCGAACGCTCTCGGCGCCCGATCGAGTGTTTTCCTGTGTTATCGGGCTACCGAAGCTGTCCGCTGCGGCCCCAGGACTTCAGGTTGGCCTTCTTCATCAGCGGTTCGTACTGGTGCGACACCAGGTGCGACTGCAACTGCGCCATGAAGTCCATCACCACGATCACGATGATCAGCAGCGACGTACCGCCGAAGTAGAAAGGCACATTCCAGTAAAGGATCAGGAACTCTGGCAGCAGACACACAGCCGTGATGTAGATGGCGCCCACCGCCGTCAGGCGCGTCATCACGCCGTCAATGTACTTGGCCGTCTGCTGTCCGGGCCGGATCCCCGGAATGAACGCGCCGGACCGCTTCAGATTGTCCGCGGTATCCTTGGAGTTGAACACCAGGGCGGTATAAAAGAAGCAGAAGAAAATGATCGCGATGGCATAGAACAGCACATACAAGGGCTGCCCTGGGCTCAGCGTGTTCGACAGCCTTGACAGCAGTCCGTCACCCTCGGGGTCGCCCAGCCACTGCCCCATGGTCGCCGGAAACAGAATGATACTGGACGCGAAGATCGGCGGAATCACACCAGCCATGTTCAGCTTCAGCGGCAGATGCGTGCTCTGCGCCGCGAACATCTTCCGGCCCTGCTGTCGTTTGGCATAGTTCACAGTGATCCTGCGCTGCCCGCGTTCGACGAACACAACGAAGGCCGTCACCGCCAGCACGCCGATCAGCAGGAAGACCACCAACGCGTAGCTCAGTTCTCCGGTGCGCGCCAGTTCCAGCGTGCCACCCATGGCACCAGGCAGACCGGCCACGATACCAGCAAAGATGATGATCGAGATACCGTTGCCGATACCCCGTTCGGTAATCTGCTCGCCCAGCCACATCAGGAACATCGTGCCGGTGGCCAGCGTGACCGTGCCGGTAAAGATGAAGCCGATGCTGATCGTGTCGCCGCCCATGAAGGTGACGCCCTGGCGCTGCAGCGCGATGGTCACGCCAATGCCCTGCACGACAGCCAGCACCAGCGCACCGTAGCGCGTGTACTGGGTGATCTTCCGGCGACCGGCCTCGCCTTCCTTCTTGAGCTTCTCAAGACTGGGAACCACCGCCGCCAGCAGCTGCATGATAATGGCTGACGAGATGTACGGCATGATGCCGATGGCGAAAATACTCAGCCGCTCCAGCGCACCACCGGAAAACATGTTGAACATGTCCAGAATGGTGCCGGCCTGGCGTTCGAACATCTCCGCCATGGCCTGCGGATCGATACCGGGAATGGTCAGATGCGAGCCAATCCGGAACACGACGATAGCCATCAGCACGAACATCAAGCGCTGCCGGACTTCCGTCAGTTTTGCCATTCCCCCGAGAGCGGACATAAGTCTTTAGCTCACTCCTGGACCTTAGTCCTCGATCTTGCCGCCGGCCTGTTCGATGGCCGCCCGAGCACCCTTGGTCACGCGGAGACCGCGCAGGGTGTAGGCCTTGTCCACCTCACCGGAAAGAATGACCTTGGCCGACTTGGCCTGGGCGGAGACGACATCAACCGCCTTCAGTGCCGCCAGGTCGATCACGTCGCCCTCAACCAGCTTCAGCTCGGACAGGCGCACCTCGCCGTTCAGTGCGGCTTTCCGCGAGCGGAAACCCACTTTCGGCAAGCGGCGCTGCAGCGGCATCTGGCCGCCTTCGAAACCGACCTTGGTGAAACCGCCGGACCGCGCCTTCTGGCCCTTGTGACCGCGACCGCCGGTCTTGCCGTTTCCGGAGCCGATGCCGCGGCCAACGCGGAACCGCTCTTTCCGGCTGCCTTCAGCCGGCTTCAGTTCGTTCAACCGCATGTTCAGACTTCCTCTACCGCGAGCATGTAGGAAACCTTGTTGATCATGCCCCGATTCTCCGGAGTATCGATCACGATCACGCTCTGGTGCATCCGGCGCAGACCGAGACCGGCAACGCACGCCTTGTGGCTTGCGAGACGCCCGTTCGTGCTCCGGCGCAGGGTGACCTTCAGCTGCTTGTTCTTGCTCATGGCTTAACCCTGGATTTCTTCGACGCGCTTACCGCGTTTGGCGGCAATCTGCTCCGGCGCATTCATGTCCGCCAGCCCGTTGATGGTTGCGCGCACGACATTGATCGGATTACGCGAACCGATGCTCTTGGCGAGCACATCGTGCACACCCAGCACCTCGAACACAGCACGCATCGCGCCACCGGCGATGATACCGGTACCTTCCGACGCGGGCTGCATGAACACCTTGCTGGCCCCGTGGGTAGCCGTCAGCGGGTACTGCAGGGTGTGCCCCTGCAGTTTCACGGTGACCATGCTGTTACGGGCCTTCTCCATCGCCTTCTGAATGGCGGCGGGCACTTCGCGCGCCTTGCCGTATCCGAAACCGACCCGGCCGTTGCCGTCACCGACCACCGTCAGAGCGGTAAAGCCGAACTGCCGGCCGCCCTTGACCACCTTGGCCACGCGGTTAACGGTAATCAGCTTTTCCTGAAGGCCGTCGGTGCTGCTTTCGTTCATCGCCATGTTCTTCGCCTCAATTAGAACTGCAACCCGCCCTCACGCGCGGCATCAGCCAGCGCGCGGACGCGACCGTGATAGCGATAGCCGCCACGATCGAAGGCGACCTGCTCAACCCCGGCGGCCTTGGCCCGCTCGGCGATCAGCTTGCCCACTTCCGTCGCCGCATCGGAATTGCCGGTGGTACCCAGCTTGCCACGCAGTTCCTTGTCCAGCGTGCTGGCGGCGGCCAGCGTGCGGCTGCCATCGGCCTGGATGATCTGCGCGTATATATGACGCGGCGTACGATGCACGGTCAGCCGGTATGCACCGACCTCGCGAATATGCATCCGGGCGCGACGGGCCCGACGCAAACGTGCTGCATTCTTGCTGCTGCTCATAGACCCTTACCCGTTACTTCTTCTTGGCCTCTTTCATGACCACGCGCTCATCGGCATAGCGCACGCCCTTGCCCTTGTAGGGCTCCGGCGGACGATAGGCACGGATGTCCGCGGCCACCTGGCCGACCCGTTGCTTGTCGATACCCTTCACCAGAACCTCAGTCTGGCTCGGGGTCTCGACCGTGATTCCCTCGGGCACCGGATAATTCACCGGGTGAGAGAAGCCCAGCGTCAGGCTCAGGTTGTTCCCCTGCGCCTGGGCCCTGTAACCGACGCCACGCAGTTCGAGCTTGCGCTCGAAGCCGGTGGTGACACCGGTCACCATGTTTGCAAGCAGCGCCCGCGTGGTGCCCGCCAGAGCAATATCATTCTGGCTTCCGGTCGCCGCCTGGCAGCGCAGCTCCCCATCTTCCTGGGCAACGCGCACGTTGTCATGCATGGTGAAGGCAAGCTCGCCCTTGGGGCCTTTGACCTTCACATTCTGCCCCTCCAGGGTCACCTGGACACCGGACGGAACAGTAACTGGTTTCTTCGCAACTCGGGACATGACGTCAACCCTGCCTTAGAAGACCTCGCAGATCACCTCACCGCCGATGCCAGCGGCGCGCGCGGCACGGTCGGTCATGACGCCCTTGGAGGTGGACACGATAGCCACACCCAGGCCGCCGTTCACTGTGGGCAGCGAGGCAGTATCCTTGTAAATTCGCAGGCCCGGACGACTGATCCGCTTGAGCGTCTCGATCACGGGCTTGCCCTGGTAGTACCGGAGCTTCACGGTGATAACCGGCTTCTTGTCGTCGCCTTCCACGCGGAAGTCGTCGACGTAACCTTCCTCCTTCAGCACCGCGAGAATCGTCTGCTTCTGCCGCGAGGACGGAATGGACACCTCGGCCTTGCCGGCTGCCTGCGCGTTCCGGATGCGGGTCAGCAGGTCCGCAATGGGATCGGTCATGCTCATGGATCTTTACCTGTTCGCTATCGCTATGACTGGAAACCCGGAGGCCCTACCAGCTCGACTTGGTAAGGCCGGGAATCATGCCCTGCATGGCTGCTTCCCGCAGCTTGTTCCGGGCAAGACCGAACTTCCGGTAATAACCACGGGGGCGACCGGTCACACGGCAACGGTTGCGCTGACGCACCGGGCTCGTATCACGCGGCAGAGCCTGCAGCTTTTCCTGCGCTTCCATGCGCTCTTCAGCGCTGCTGTCAGGATTGCTGATGATCACCTTCAGCGCCTTGCGCTTGGCTGCGTACTTTTTCACCAGGCGGGTCCGCTTCTCTTCCCGCGCCACCATGGAAACCTTTGCCATAACCGACCTCTGTTATTTCCTGAACGGGAAGTTGAAGGCCTCCAACAGCGCCTGCCCTTCCTCGTTCGATCTCGCGGTGGTGGTAATGGTTACGTCCATACCGCGAATCGCATCAACCTTGTCGAACTCCAGCTCGGGAAAAATGATCTGCTCCCGAACGCCGAAGCTGTAATTGCCACGTCCATCAAAGGACTTGGCGCTGAAACCACGGAAGTCACGAATCCGGGGAGCCGCCACGTTGATGAAGCGGTCCAGGAACTCCCACATCCGGTCCCGGCGCAAGGTGACCTTGCAACCGATCGGCCAGCCATCACGGATCTTGAAGCCAGCGATGGACTTTCTCGAGTAGGTCACGATCGGTTTCTGACCGGCAATGGTCGCCATATCAGACGTGGCGTGTTCAAGAATCTTCTTGTCCTTGACAGCCTCACCGAGACCCATGTTCAGGGTTACCTTGGTGATCCGCGGCACTTCCATCACGTTTCTGTAGCTGAAACGCTCCGTCAGCTGGCCGATCACATCCTGTTTGTATTGCTCCAGCAACCTGGCCATGAGCACACCTTACGCGTCGACGAGTTCGTTATTGGACTTGAAGTAACGGACGTTCTTGCCATCGACGTTCTTGACGCCGACACGGTCCGCCTTCTCGGTCTTCGGGTTGTACAGCGCAACGTTGGAGATATGCAGGGCAGCTTCCCGCTCCTGGATACCACCGGACTCGCCGCGCTGGGGGTTGCCGCGAACATGCTTCTTGACCATGTTCACGCCTTCCACCACAACCCGATCCTTGTCGCGCAGCACACGCAGCACGGTGCCGCGGCGACCCTTGTCTTTACCGGCGATCACGATAACGTCATCGCCTTTCTTGATCTTTTCCATGACAGCCTCCGCCTACAGGACTTCCGGCGCCAGCGAAATAATGCGCATGAACCGTTCCGTGCGCAGCTCACGGGTCACGGGTCCGAAGACACGCGTACCAATGGGCTGCAGCTGGTTGTTCAGCAGCACCGCTGCATTGCCGTCAAAGCGAATCAATGAACCGTCACCACGGCGCACACCGTGACGGGTGCGGACGACCACGGCGTTGTACACCTCGCCCTTCTTCACGCGCCCGCGCGGAATGGCGTCCTTGACGCTCACTTTAATGATGTCACCAATTCGCGCATACCGGCGCTTGGACCCGCCAAGCACCTTGATACACATCACCTCGCGCGCGCCGCTGTTGTCGGCCACGTCCAAAAGGGTTTGCATCTGAATCATTGCGTACTACCCGCTCGTGTTGTCCGCGCCCGCGGGGGCACTCCAGCCTTAACGCTGGGCCCGTTCGATAACTTCCACCAGGCGCCAGGACTTGGTCTTGGACTGCGGCCGGCACATTTCCACCGACACCCAATCCCCTTCCTGGCACTCGTTCGCCTCATCATGGGCGTGCAGCTTGGTGGAGCGACGGATGAACTTGCCGTACAGCGGGTGCTTGACCATCCGCTCCACGCGCACCGTGATGGTCTTGTCCATCTTGGTGCTGACCACGCGACCCACCTGGGTGCGGGCTACCTTGTTCTGTTCATCACTCATGACGTCTCACCCGCCTTGCGCTTTTCGTTCATCACGGTCTTGATGCGCGCGATATCCCGACGCGCCTTCTTGATGAGATCGGGACGCGGCTGCTGACCAGTCGCCGCCTGCATGCGCAGGTTGAACTGCTCCTTGCGCTTCTCCAGCAGCTCATCACCGAGCCCGGCCAAATCTTTCTCTCGCAGCTCGTTCGCCTTCATCACACCACCGTCCGAGTAACAAACCGCGTCTTGATCGGCAGCTTGGCGGATGCCAGCCGGAAGGCTTCGCGAGCGACTTCTTCCGACACGCCTTCGATCTCGTACAACACGCGGCCGGGCTGGATCTTGGCAGCCCAGTGATCAACGTTCCCCTTACCTTTACCCTGACGCACTTCCAGCGGCTTGGAGGTAATCGGGGTGTCCGGGAAGATCCGGATCCACAGCTTGCCGCCACGCTTCACGTGACGCGTAATCGCACGACGTGCAGCTTCGATCTGGCGTGCGGTCACCGGGCCACGCGTGGTGGCCTTGATCGCAAACTCACCGAAGCTGACCTTGTCGCCCCGGGTAGCCAGACCGTGGTTGCGGCCTTTCTGCTGCTTTCGAAATTTGGTGCGTTTCGGTTGCAACATGACGTTGTCCCTTACTTGGCGGCAGCGGCGCGTTCACCCTTGCCGTCGCTGCTGCTCTGGAATACTTCAGGCTCCAGGATTTCGCCCTTGAAGACCCACACCTTGACACCGATGATGCCGTAGGTGGTCTTGGCCTCCGCGAACCCGTAATCGATGTGTGCGCGCAGCGTGTGCAGCGGCACGCGGCCTTCGCGATACCATTCGCTGCGTGCGATCTCGGCACCGTTCAGGCGACCGCCAACGTTGATCTTGATGCCCTGGGCACCCAGACGCATGGCGTTGCCGACCGCGCGCTTCATCGCGCGACGGAACATGATACGGCGCTCGAGCTGCTGCGCGATGTTCTCGGCCACCAGCTGCGCATCCGTTTCCGGCTTGCGCACTTCCTCGATATTCACGTGTACGGGCACGCCCATCAGCTTGCTGATTTGGGCCCGCAGCGCCTCGATGTCCTCACCTTTCTTGCCGATCACCATGCCGGGACGGGCGGTAAAGATGGTCACCAGCGCATTCTTCGCCGGACGTTCGATACGGATCTTGCTGATCGACGCGTGGGAGAGCTTCTTCTTGATGAACTCCCGCACTTTCAGGTCCGTGTTCAGGTAATCGCCAAAGTCGTTACTGTTGGCGTACCACATGGACCGCCACTCTTCAGTGACGCCCAGTCGAAAGCCGGTCGGGTGAATTTTTTGTCCCATTACAGCCCCCGTTACTGCTCAGCCACTGCGACAGTGATGTGGCTGGTGCGCTTCAGAATGCGGTTAGCGCGGCCCTTGGCCCGCGGCTGAATCCGCTTGTAGGTCGGCCCTTCGTCCACAAACACCCGAGCCACTTTCAGCTCGTCGATGTCTGAGCCTTCGTTGTGCTCGGCGTTGGCGATGGCCGACATCAGCACCTTGCGCATGATCCCGGCGCCCTTCTTCGGGCTGAACTCGAGAATCTGCAGGGCGCTACCGACGCTCTTGCCGCGAATCTGATCCGCCACCAGGCGCACCTTCTGCGGCGAGACACGCGCGAAACGGAGTTTGGCTGCAACTTCCATTGGGCACCCTACCTCTTGGACTTCTTGTCGGCCACGTGGCCACGGTAGGTACGCGTGGCAGCGAACTCGCCGAGCTTGTGGCCGACCATGTTCTCATTGATCAACACGGGCACGTGCTGGCGCCCGTTATGTACCGCGATCGTCAGGCCCACCATGTCCGGAAGGATCATGGAGCGGCGCGACCAGGTCTTGATCGGTCGCTTGGAGTTAGCCTCCAGAGCCGCCTCCCCCTTCTTGACAAGATGGGTATCGACGAACGGTCCCTTTTTAACTGAACGTGGCACGGTTCACGACCTCTAGCTGCGTTTGTTCTTGCGGCGCGAACGCACGATGAACTTGTCCGTGCGCTTGTTCGACCGAGTCTTGTAGCCCTTGGTGGGCATACCCCAGGGCGACACCGGGTGACGACCACCCGAGGTCCGACCCTCACCACCGCCATGCGGATGGTCGACGGGGTTCATGACCACACCACGGACCGTGGGACGAACACCGCGCCAGCGACTGGCACCTGCCTTCCCGAGGGAACGCAGATTGTGCTCAGGATTACTGACCTCACCGATGGTGGCCCGGCACTCGGCGGACACCTTCCGCATTTCGCCGGAGCGCAACCGCAACGTGGCATAAGCACCTTCCCGCGCCACCAGCTGCACGCTGGCACCGGCGGAACGCGCGATCTGCGCACCCTTGCCGGGACGCATCTCCACGCAGTGCACCTGGGTACCCACCGGAATGTTACGAATGGGCAGCGCGTTGCCAGGCTTGATCGGCGCTTCGGACCCGGAGCGGAGCTCCGCACCCACCTTCAAGCCGCGGGGCGCGATAATATACCTTCTCTCGCCGTCCGCATAAAGCACTAATGCAATATGCGCGCTGCGGTTCGGGTCATATTCCAGGCGCTCCACCTTCGCGGGGACGCCGTCCTTGTTCCGCTTGAAATCGATGACGCGGTAACGCTGCTTGTGACCACCACCCTTGTGACGGGTGGTGATACGGCCAGCGTTGTTGCGACCACCGGTCTTGGTCTTCTTTTCGAGCAGCGGAGCGTACGGTGCTCCCTTGTGCAGATCCGCGTCGCGGACCTGGACAACGAAGCGACGCCCCGGAGATGTCGGTTTAGCCTTGAGCAGTGCCATGGTTCTAGCCCGTCGCTATCAGCGTGTTCTTTAGTCGCCGCCCAGGAAATCGATTTCCTGGCCAGCCTCGAGGGCCACGTAGGCCTTCTTCCAGTCCGAGCGGCGTCCGCGAATACGGCCGAAGTTCTTGGCCTTACCCTTCACGATCGCGGTCTGGACCCGGTTTACCTTGACGTCGAACAGTTGCTCGACCGCCTGCTTGATCTCGTCCTTGGTCGCGTCACGCGCCACCTTGAACACCACCTGGTTGGCGGCTTCAGCGGCAACGGAGGTTTTCTCCGACACGTGGGGCGCGAGCAGGATGCTGTAGATGCGTTCCTGGTTCATGCCAGCCACTCCTCGATGCGCTTCAGCGCATCAACGGTTACCACGACCTTCTCGGCCCCAACCAGCGCAACGGGATCCACGCCCTCGGCGTCGCGCACATCCACGTACGGGATGTTGCGGGAAGCCAGGTACAGGTTCTCGCTGACATCCTGAGTGATGATGAGCGCACGCTCGGCACCCATCTCAGCCAGCTTGGCAATCAGCGCCTTGGTCTTCGGCGCATCCACGTCGAAGCTTTCCACCACGACCAGACGTTCCTGGCGCGCCAGTTCGGAGAACACCGAAGCGATCGCGGCACGAAACGCCTTCCGGTTCACCTTCTGGCTGTAGTCGCGCGGCACCGCGGCAAACGTCTTGCCACCGGTACGCCACAGCGGGCTGCGGATGGTACCGGCACGTGCGCGGCCGGTACCCTTCTGACGCCAGGGCTTGGCACCACCGCCGCTGACCGCGGCCCGGTTCTTCTGGGCCTTGGTACCGGCACGCGCGCCAGCCATATAGGCGACGACAACCTGATGCACCAGGGTCTCGTTGAACTCGCGACCGAAGGCCTTATCGGAAACCGTTACGGTTCCGGCCTGGGCGCCAGCATTGTTCTGGATTGCGAGCTCCATCAGCTATCCCCCTTCCCACGCGCCTTCACCGAGGGGCGCACCACCACATCACTGCCGGTGGCGCCGGGAACGGCACCCTTGACCAGCAGCAGGTTGCGCTCCGCATCGACGCGCACGACTTCCAGGTTCTGCACGGTGCTGCGCGCATTACCCATCTGACCGGCCATTTTCTTGCCCTTGAACACGCGACCCGGCGTCTGCGCCTGACCGATGGAGCCAGGGGCCCGATGGGCCAGCGAGTTACCGTGGGTTGCGTCCTGGGTGCGGAAGTTGTGGCGCTTCACGGTCCCGGCAAAGCCCTTGCCCTTGCTGGTGCCACGCACATCCACCTTCTGACCGGCTTCGAAGGCATCCACCTTCAATTCGCCGCCCACTTCCACGCCGTCCTGCTCGCCATCCGCGAGCCGGAACTCCCACAAGCCGCGCCCGGCGTCCACACCCGCCTTGGCGAAGTGGCCAGCCAGCGGCTTGGTCACCCGGGAAGGACGACGGTCGCCGACCGTCACCTGAACCGCGCGGTAACCGTCCGCTTCATCGGACTTGATCTGGGTAATCCGATTCGGCGTGGCCTCGATCACGGTCACCGGGACGGACACGCCGTCTTCAGTGAAAATCCGCGTCATGCCGCGTTTACGACCGACGATTCCGATAGCCATCGTTACTTCCTCAGAGACAAAGAGCCCTGATCACGCCGCTGCGCGACCGGGCTCGTTCCTCGCGTTACGCGTTTAGTAGAGCTTGATCTGAACGTCGACCCCGGCGGCCAGATCCAGCTTCATCAGTGCATCGACCGTCTTGTCCGTCGGGTCGATGATGTCCATCAGTCGCTTGTGCGTGCGAATCTCGTACTGGTCCCGCGCGTCCTTGTTGACGTGCGGCGAGATCAGGATGGTGAACTTTTCCTTCTTCGTCGGCAGCGGGATCGGACCGCGCACCTGGGCGCCGGGCCGCTTCGCCGTCTCGACGATCTCACCAGCGGACTGATCGATCAGACGATGATCGAACGCTTTCAATCGAATACGAATCTTCTGATTAGCCATGACGATTACTCGAAGATCTTGGCGACGACGCCGGCACCGACGGTACGACCACCCTCACGGATGGCGAACCGCAGACCGTCTTCCATGGCGATCGGCGCAATCAGCGTCACAGTCATCTTCACGTTATCGCCAGGCATCACCATCTCGACGCCTTCCGGCAGCTCGCACGATCCCGTCACATCCGTCGTGCGGAAGTAGAACTGCGGCCGATAACCATTGAAGAACGGCGTGTGACGACCACCCTCGTCCTTCGA
>JAFIFV010000127.1 GCA_020831845.1 Ectothiorhodospiraceae bacterium | reverse complement strand
CCCCCCCCCCCCCCCCCCCCCCCCCCCCCCCCCACCGCGGCGGCGTGAATACTTCAGTGTTTCCCTAGGGGGGGCGCCGAGTGTTTGTCGATCAGTCCAAGCTCACGTTTCAGCAGCGCCAGTGCTGCCCTGCGCCAGGATGCGTCGGTGTTGCCGCGCATGTGGACCTGGCCTGCGGCGATTCGCTCTCCTGACGAAACGTCGTGCAGTTCCACATTCATGACCAGAATCAGATTGCTGATTTTCCGCACGTGGCCGGTGAGGATATGGTCCGCTCCCAGGGTTTCGGCTACTGCCGCCCGGCAGGTATCGCAGCGGTGCATCTGGCGCCAGCCGCCGGTGGCTTCCTGTACGGCGACATCAAGTTGGGCGTGATCCACCAGTTGGTAACTGGGATGCTCGGCCAGTGCTTCCCGCAGTACCGCAGCAGCCATCTTCAGGCGGTCCGCATCGTCGGGGTCGTGCGGTGTGTAGCTCGCTTCACCCAGGGTGGTGTCGACAATTCCCAGGTCCAGGACGAGGAGCGATGTTCGCTCGGCGGAGGCCGTGACCGCCCAGGCGCACAACAGAAGGATGCAAACCGTCAAGATAGTCCCGCTGGCCGGATGCCTTGCGGGAGGAGGTGTCATGGTTGCGCTCCCGAGCAGCTTGCCTGGGGCTACCGTTCCGGCCGCGCTCGCAAGTTGCCGCTTTCCCGCCCTGTCATTTCCGTACCTTCGGAGGACATGACCGCAGGTGCCGGCTGCTCGACTTCTTCTGGCGTGAGCTGATCCACATCAAGGGCCGGGGGCGGACCCTGGGGGCGCCATTCCATGACGCGGTCGATGATGGTGTTCTGGGAGCCCGCGAACAGGCCGCCATGTGTTTCCTGCAGATGGAGGGTGGCCGCCACCAGCATCAGCGCGGTGATGCCCGCGAGCAGGCTCGGCAGGAACCGCGGATCTTCGCCGGAATCGTCGAAGTGTTGCAGGTTACAGGCCTGGGTCATGGTGCATCCGCTCCATCATCTGCCCCGAAACCGGAAGGGCGTCGGGCTGTCGTCGCTTCTTGACAGTGTAACGGTATAGCGCCCTGCGTCCAATGATCATTGTCCACTGAAACAGCGCTCCCCTAGGGAAACACTGATCAATTCCCACGTTCGCGCTCGAGACCGGTTTTCGTTCGTGGCGAGGAGCAACACGCCGCAGGTAATGGTTCTACCTGTGGTGGCTTGCGACACCGCCACGGGCGAAAATCGGCCGAGCCCCTTGGGGTTACAGCTGGATTTTTCGCGCTGCGTTGTTGCGGCGCTTGACCGTGGAATGACCACGGCGCTGCGCACCGCGCGTAGCAGCGCGAAAAATCAAGCTGTAACGCGAGCGCGGGAATTGATCAGTGTTTCCCTAGCGGCTTTCCTCCTGGTAGGCCGCCATGATCTCGTCATAGGTTCCGTTTTCGCGGATCGTCGCCAGGCCCTGGTTGAAGTCATCGCGCAGCTGTTCGCTGTTGTCGATGGCGCGCGAGACGCCGATATGCACGGCGTGGATTTTCAACGGGGGGGCCAGGACGGCCAGTTCCGATCGGTCGTGCCCGCTCTGCTGTGCCGCATGCATGATGGGTTCCACGGTGCCCGCGACCATATCCAGGCGGTTGGCGAACAGCATGGGCACGAGGGTGGCGTGGTCTGAAGCCACATACACGTCCAGCACGCCGTCACGCACGGCCTGGTCGAACGCGGGGCTATTGGCGAAGCCGCGCCCGACCCCAATCCGGTAGCCCGCAAGATCCTCCATGGATTCGTAACTGGTGCGTTCGAAGCCCTGGCGGGTAACCAGCCCTACCTTGGCTTCATACACTGCGTTGCTGTAACGGTAGAGTTCCTCGCGTTCCTCGCTGTAGAACAGGCCCATGACGACATCGCGGTGCCCGTGGGCCACTTCATGCAGCGCACGGGCCCAGGGGGTGAAGTGCACGTCAGGATCATAGCCTGCGGCCTTGAAGGCCGCCTCGGTCAACTGGGTGAGAAACCCGCGCTCGGGAAGGTCGCGATCTGCGAACGGGGGCCATGGCTCGATCACGATCCGGACCTGGCTGTCGCTGCTGGAGGGTGCAGCCCATACCAGCAGTGCCATGGCGATAGTCAGTGTTATTGCTTTGGCCAGACGCATAACGTGCAGTCCCCCACTGGTCATCCTGATTTGGACGGGCCGCCTACTGCTGACATGGTAAGGGATTTGAACCGCCCCTGCGCCTGTCTGGTAGTACAGGGTCTGGATAGACCAATTGACGCCTTGATGATCGAGGTATACGATCTGTTCGCATGAGCGCAACACCCGGTCATTCCAGGAACCCGCGGCGCATGCCGGATTACGGTGATCCGTCCTACTGGCGGGGCACCATCAAGATGTCGCTGTCCAAGTTCTTCGTGCTGAGCGTGCTGCATCGCAAACCCATGCATGGCTACGAGGTTGTCCAGGCTGTGGAGAAAACCACCAATGGCTGCTGCAGCCCGACGGAAGGCACGGTCTATCCGATGCTCAACGAGTTCGAGGCGGGGGGGTATCTGCATTCCACCATGGAAGTGGTGCACGGCCGGCAGCGAAAGATTTATACGGTTACCGACAAGGGACGCCACGCTTTCCAGGTGGCCGTGGATGCCTGGCTGGAGGCCACCGATTGCATCCTTGCCAGCAAGGCTGCATCCGAGGGGCGGGAGCGGAAGGAGGATGCATGATTGTGTTCGGTTCAAAGCATCGATGATCGAGGCGTTGATCATCGATGCATGCCTGCGATGCTTCACCTTCGATACGGATAGCGCGTGACCATGGCATCGTCAACGCGCGTGGTGCTTTCGCTGGGCCTTTCTCAGACACTTGCCTGGGGCTCTACCTACTATCTGCCCGCGATCCTCGCGGTGCCGATGGCGCGAGACCTTGGCGTTTCCGGCAGTCATGTGTTTGCTGCCTTCTCGCTGGCATTGATCGTCAGCGCGGTGTTTGGCCCTGCTGCGGGACGTAGAATCGACGCCGGAGGCGGGCGCGACGTACTGGTACTGTCCAACCTGGTGTTTGCCGCTGGTCTTGTCACGCTGGGGCTGGCCAGTGGGCCGGTCATGATGTGGGTTGCCTGGCTGATCATCGGCCTGGGCATGGCCATGGGACTCTACGAGGCCGCGTTCTCCACGCTCACGGGCATTTATGGCCGCGATGCCCGCGGGGCGATCACCGGCATTACGCTGATCGCCGGCTTTGCCAGCACCGTGGCCTGGCCGCTGACGGGATGGCTGGATGCGGAACTCGGCTGGCGGGCGGCGTGTTTCTTCTGGGCGCTGGTCCACGTGCTGATCGGGCTGCCATTGAACCGCAGCATGATTCCTGTGGGCATTCAGCCTCCACCGAAGCCTGCTGCGCGCGCTTCCGCGGCACAAGACGTACCGACACCGGCCTTGATCATGGGATTGCTGGCCTTCGTTTTCGCAGTTACCTGGATAGTCAGTACGGCCATGGCGGCTCACCTGCCACGGCTGCTGCAGGAAGCGGGATTGACACCTGCTGCGGCCATCGGTGCGGCCGCGCTGGTCGGTCCGGCGCAGGTGGCGGGACGGTTGCTGGAGTTCCTGTTGCTGAAACGGGTGCATCCGTTCGTCTCCGCCCGCATGGCGGCCGTGGCGCATCCGCTCGGAGCCATCGGCTTGCTGTTTGCCGGGGGGGCTGCCGCCACGCCCTTCGTGCTGTTGCACGGCGCCGGGAACGGCGTGTTGACGATCGCCAAGGGGACGCTGCCGCTGGTTATTTTCGGGCCCCACGGCTACGGCTTCAGGCAGGGCATGCTGATGGTGCCAGCCAGATTCGGCCAGGCGCTGGCGCCGCTGCTGTTCGCCATTCTGATCGAGCGCTACGGCGCCTCGTCTCTCTGGTTCTCCGCACTGCTGGGGTTGTCCGCCTTCGGTGCGCTGGTTCTCCTTCAACGCTTGTCCAAGAGGTAAACACGATGCGGCTTAGAGAACTTCCCGATCCTGACCACCTGCCCGCGCTGGATCCTGCCCATGCCCTACGGCGCCCGGTGGAAGGCCTGAGCGACCCGCTGGGGCACCCGCCGCGCATACTGCTGCTGTATGGATCGCTGCGTACGCGTTCCTATTCCCGCCTGGCTGTGGAGGAGGCTGCTCGCATCCTGCGGTATTTCGGTGCGGAACCCCGGATTTTCGACCCCTCGGATCTCCCCCTGCCGGATCAGGTGGAAGGGGACGACCACCCGGCAGTGCGTGAGTTGCGCGAGCTGGCCATCTGGTCCGAGGGACAGGTCTGGTGCAGTCCGGAACGTCACGGCCAGATCAGCGGGATCATGAAGACGCAGATCGATCATCTGCCGCTGAGCATGGGCGGTATCCGGCCCACCCAGGGCAGAACCCTGGCCGTCATGCAGGTCAGCGGCGGTTCCCAGTCCTTCAACGCCGTGAATTCCTTGCGCCTGCTGGGGCGATGGATGCGCATGTTCACCATTCCGAACCAGTCCAGCATGCCGAAGGCCTTTCAGGAGTTCGACGGCAACGGCCGTATGCGCCCATCACCCCTTTACGCGCGGATCGTGGACGTGATGGAGGAGTTGGTGCGCTTCACGATACTTCTCCGACCTCATGTATCCCCGTTGACGGATAGATACTCCGAGCGGCTGGAAGCCGCGGGTGAGCCGCGGGACATGGCCACGGACCTGTCCGCCATCGCGGTGCGCCGTCAAACCCGGGATACAGCCTGAGCGAATCACGGGGGGGCTGGTGGAAATACCGTTGTACTTAGCTATATTGCAGTGCAACAATGGGTGTGTGCCGACGCCCATGTCGCGATAGCCATTCACCTTTGTACGGAGTTCACCATGATGCCGCCTTTCCTGGCAGCCACCCAATCGCTGTTGGACCCATTCGGTTTCGGCCGCGCAGCCCAGGAATACTGCCGCGATGCGATGGAACGCAGTTTTCTGTACATGGACGTCATGCGCGAGCGGGGAAACCAGTACCTGGAGCATATGCAGCAGACCAAGCCGAATGTGCTGGGCTTCGACTCAGAGGTGCTGATGGACGGCCGCGAGCTGCCACGGCCCGTGAATTACGAACTGCTGTGGATCAAGCCGCCCGCGGGGGTCGCTATCGATGAGGCCAAACGGCCGTTCGTGGTGGTGGATCCGCGCGCGGGTCACGGGCCGGGCATCGGCGGTTTCAAGCCGGACAGCGAAGTGGGGGTCGCCCTGCGTGCCGGCCACCCCTGCTATTTCATCGGCTTCCTGCCGTATCCCGAGGCGGGACAAACGGTGGAGGACGTGATCGAAGCGGAAATCGCCTTTGTTCGCCACGTGATCGAACGGCATCCGCAGACCTCGGAAAAGCCGATGGTGGTGGGTAACTGCCAGGCCGGCTGGCAGATCATGATGGCGGCGGCGCTGGAGCCGGATTGTTTTGGCCCCATCCTCATCGCGGGCTCGCCCCTGTCATACTGGGCAGGGGAACGCGGCCGGAATCCCATGCGCTACACCGGCGGCATGAGCGGCGGAACCTGGGCCACGGCCCTGCTCAGCGATGTCGGCAACGGGCTGTTCGATGGTGCCTGGCTGGTGCAGAACTTCGAGCGGCTGAATCCGGCGAATACGCTGTGGAACAAGCAGTACCAGCTCTATGCCAACGTAGACAAGGAATCCCAGCGTTACCTGGAATTCGAGCGCTGGTGGGGCGGACATGTGCTGCTCGGGGCCGAGGAGATCCAGTACATCGTCGACAATCTGTTCGTGGGTAATCGCCTGTCCACCGCCCAGCTTGTGACCGGCGACGGCAGACGCATCGATCTGCGTAACCTGAGGTCGCCTGTCGTGGTCTTCTGCTCGCGGGGCGACAACATCACTCCGCCGCCGCAGGCTCTGGGGTGGATCCGGGATCTCTACGAAAACGTGGACGACATCACTGCCAGCGACCAGACCATCGTCTACTGCGTGCATGATACCAGCGGCCACCTGGGCATCTTCGTCTCCGGCAGTGTCTCCCGCAAGGAGCACACCGAGTTCACAGCGAACATGGATTACATCGATGTGCTGCCACCGGGACTCTACGAGACCACGGTCAGGTCCGCCGACGAGCTCGGCGAGGGTGCGCCGACCGAGCGTGATTACCTGCTGGAGTTCACGCCCAGAACCATCGACGAACTGGACGAGCATATCCAGCACAAGCCGGAGGATGACACCCGTTTCGCCACCGTGGCCAGAATTTCCGAGATCAACCTGGGCCTCTACAGGCTTTTCCTGCAGCCATGGGTTCGCGCCGCCGTGACGCCGGAGGCGGCAGAATGGATGCGCCAGCTTCACCCGCTGCGCATTGGCTACCGCGTGTTCTCGGATCGTAATGCCTTCATGCGTAGCATCCCTGGACTGGCCGAGCGGATTCGCGATGACCGCCATCCGGTTTCCGCTGACAACATCTTCCTGGCCATGGAGAAAGCCGTCTCGAGGCAGATCTGGCGGAGTCTCGAAGGTTTCCGCAGCCAGCGTGATGCGGCGATCGAGCAGTTTTTCCTGGCCCTGTATGGGCAGCCCGTTCTGCAGGCCCTGGTGGGTCTCTACGGGGACGCGCACGTGCATCGCCGCCGTCCGGGCGAGGAGCCGGAACACCGTCGTTTCCTGCAGCGGCGCGCCGCCGAATTGCGAGAGAGAATCAGCCAAGGCGGCAGTCACGAGGCGGTGATGCGGGCGGTCATCTACGTGCTGGGGGGAGCCCCCACCACCGACGAGCGCAACTTCAAACGCCTGCGGGCCTCACGCGCGGAGCTGGAACCCACGGCCGAGCTGGACGCGTTCAAGCGGCTGGTGCGGGAGCAGTTCTTCATTCTTCGGCTGGACCGGGGAGCCGCGCTGGAAGCGATTCCACAATTGCTGGCGGATCAGACAGATCAGCAACTGGAAGAGCATCTTGAGCACCTGGAGCATGTGCTGGCAGCCAGCGGTGATCTCTCGGATCACGCCTCGGAGCGATTCCAGGAAGTGAAGGCGCTGTTTTCGCGAGCCCCACGCAGGCGACGGCCTGCCACTCAGGCCGGTCGCAGCGGCCAACAGCGCAAAGACGTGTAGTGAACGCCAGTCGGCCCCGGGCTGGAAAGGAACAGATGGAACCGGTCGAAGTGCACCGGTTCACCGTTCAGCGTGACGGGGCTGCTGGGCGTTGCCTTTCGTGAAACGGTGATATGCGGCCGGTAGGGTTGCCGCTCGATTCTCAGCCCCGCTCGCGCCAGCCCCGCCTGCAGCTCGGACTGGAGTCTTTCCAGTGAAGGAGGAAGCTCTGCCGGCGCCAGCACCTGGATGCGCGGTCCGCGCCAGTATTCCAGACGCCGCATGACCACACTGAACGCGGCGGCATCTGTCCTGTCCGCTACGGACTCGGCAGCAGCCTGCTCGTCGCGCGTGCATGCGCCCAGGAAAATCAATGTGAGATGCAGGTTCGGCAGCGGTACCGGCTTGCCGCTCAGGCCGTGCCGTACCGCCAGCGCGCGTAGCTCCCGGGCCGCCCGGGGGCTGGGCTGAAGCGCCAGAAAAAGCCGCTGCTGGTGGCTCTGCATGGGAAAGACTCTTGCCAAACGGTGCTGATTATCGCTGACTACCAGCATGACAGCGTATCGGATCGGTATCGACGTCGGTGGCACCAAGACCGAAGGTATTCTGCTTCGGGATGACAGCCAGGAATGCTTTCGTGCACGCGTTCCCACGCCGCCGGCGGACTACGCAGGCACCCTGCGCACGATCGCGGCGCTGGTTGCCCGGGCGGAGAACGCGGCCGGCCAGCCCGGCGTCCCCGTGGGCGTGGGCATCCCCGGCAGCCTGTCGCGTATCACCGGGCTGGCGAAGAACGCCAATTCCACCTGGTTGAACGGTCGGCCCCTGCAGCATGACCTCGGCCAGTTGCTGCGGCGACCCGTGGCCGTCAGCAACGACGCCAACTGCCTGGCCGTCTCCGAAGCCGTTGATGGGGCGGGTCGGGGACGCCGGGTCGTGCTGGCGCTGGTTCTCGGCACCGGTTGCGGGTCAGGCGTGGCTATTGACGGCAAGCCGCTGGAAGGCCCCAACGGGCTCGGGGGTGAGTGGGGGCATAACCCGCTGCCCTGGACTCCGGAGGCGGAGCTGCGTCGACGGCCTTGTTTCTGCGGGCGGTTCGGCTGTACCGAGACATTTCTGTCTGGAACGGGCATGGCGCTCAGTTATGAGCTGGCCTGTGGCAAGGCTGTCAGCGCCAGCGAGATCCCTCTCCTTGCGGAGCAAGGGGACGCCGTGGCCCGCGATGTGTTGGACGCCTACATCCACCAGCTTGCGCGCGGACTGGCCACCCTGATCAACATCATCGATCCGGACGTGGTGGTGCTGGGTGGGGGGGTATCCAATATCGACGCGCTCTATCAGCGTGTACCTCTGCTGCTGCCCGGTTTTGTTCTCGGGGGGGAGTGCGGCACACCGCTGGTCAAGGCCGCCCACGGCGATTCCAGCGGCGTGCGGGGCGCTGCCTGGCTGAACCCCCTGGCCCCGACCGTCTGATCACGCAATTAGTCCAGGTTATCGCGTGGCTGTTCCGCTGCCTGCACAGTGTGCACGCTTTCTGATTCGCCGGGTTGCTACTTTATATGGAGCAGCCAGGCCTCAGGTGGCTGCTTTCAGCCGAATTCCCGATAACCCGTAGAAGGAGGTTCCATGGCTGTATGGACTTGTGAGCTTCGCCCGGAGGCCGTTGCTCGACTGAAAGAGTACCTGCCCGAAGGCCGGATTCCGCGCCAGGTGCAGTTCGAGGTGGCCGACAAGACCCCTGAGGAGGAAATCCGCAGGGAGGCAGCCAATGCACTGTTCGCCAAGGTCTCCGCCTGGGGCGGGAACTATGAGCAGGAAATACTGATGGCGCTGGCCGATCGTGATTCCATGCGCTGTTCCGTCGGTAATGGTGACACCGAATCATGATGGAGTGGCTCGATGAGTATGCGCAGGTCATTGAACTGGGCATCGGGCTGGCCACCTTGTTCGTGTGGGTCTTCTATGCCCAACTCCTGCTCAGCGGTTACCTCCGGCAACGTCGCCCCAAAGTACTGGTCAACCAGGGCGTGGGGACGGGCGTGGGGTCGCGCTGCCTGATCAGCAATATGAGTCAGGAGGCCATCCACCTGGAGACGATCTTCGGCACGCTGGAGACGGAGCGGGGCCGCTTTACCACGACCATTACGGATCACGAGCCGCCGGATGAAGACGACAAGCCGGTGGATATCCCCGACGGAACCAGCCAGGGGCCGGTAAAATCCGGCGAGTACCTGGACATGGGCGATTTCCTCAGCGTGATCAACCGTGTCGGCCGGGACAGAAGGCTGCCGACCACGAAGGATGGTAGCCTGGACCGCAGTCGCCTGAAAGTGAGCGGGCTGGAGATTACCGTGGTCGCGCTCTATGGTCCCGAGGACAAGCCGATTGCGGCCTGCCGCAGCTTCAGCCTGGTGGGCGGGGAAGATGCAATCCGCCTCAAACCGGAGCAGATCGGCACCCGGCAGTTGCGGTCCGGACGGCAACGAAGGAAAGTGCTGGGCTGGGTGAAGGATTCTCTTTGAGCATCATACTGCTGAACAAACCCTACAACGTGCTCTGCCAGTTCACCGACCGGGCCGGGCGTTCCACGCTGGCGGATTTCGTGCCAGTCCCGGGGGTCTATCCTGCCGGCAGACTGGACCGCGACAGCGAGGGGCTCGTGGTGCTCACCGACGACGGTGGCCTGCAGGCCAGGATCAGCCACCCGCGCCACAAGATGTCAAAAACCTACTGGGTACAGGTGGAAGGCGAGCCAGACGATAAAGCGCGTGATGCGTTGCGTCGCGGCGTGTCCCTGAAGGATGGCGTGGCGCTGCCGGCCCGCGTCCGGTGCATGGAAGAGCCGCCGGGACTGTGGCCACGCAATCCGCCCATCCGTGAACGGCGCAGTATTCCCACCAGTTGGCTGGAACTTACCCTTTCCGAAGGCCGCAACCGTCAGGTGCGGCGCATGACGGCTGCCGTGGGGTATCCCACCCTGCGCCTGATCCGCTACCGCGTCGGTTCCTGGACGCTGGACGGCCTGGCGCCGGGGCAATGGCTCGAAGTGGCCTGATTGTCATCCGGTGCGCCGGCCCCGAGGCAATCGTCAAGGTCATCGTGGGGCTCTACAATGCCTTTCGCCGCCGGAGCGGCTTGACGGGAGCGGGCTTTCCGGGGACAGTGCCGTTCGTTTTCATTCATACAGAGAACAGGCATGTCCGTAGAGTTCGCTTCCCTGTTGCAACAGATTCGAGAATCCAGCCCCCCGGTGGCTCAGGTCGATGAGACCTGGGCCCAGGGCCGGGCGACTTTCGGTGGCCTGGTCGCCGCCCTGCTGTACGAGGCCATGCGCAATCAAGTTCCGCATGAGCGGTTGATCCGTTCCTTCGCGCTGTCCTTTGTCGGGCCCGCGGGGCCGGGTGTGCAGACGTACCGGGCGCAGGCCTTGCGATCGGGCAAGGCGGTGACCCAGATGGAGGCGCGTCTGCTGCAGGAGGATCACACCATGGCAGTGGCGCTGGCCAGCTTTGGGGCAGGCAGGGAATCCGCCGTGGTAGCGCCGGGTCATCCGATGCCGGAAGCTCCGACGGCCGACGACTGTCAGGTGCTGCCCTTCGTTGAGGGTATTTCTCCGGAGTTCATCCGCCATCTCGAAATGCGCTGGGTATTCGGTGAACTGCCGTTCTCCGGCAGCAGCCAGCGCCAGATGGGAGGGTGGATGCGTTTCCGCAAGCCACAGGGCGAGCACCTGACCGATGCCCACCTGCTGGCATTGGTGGATACCTGGCCTCCGGTCACCCTGCCCATGTTGAAGCAGCGCGCCCCGGCCAGTTCCCTTAGCTGGGCCATGGAGTTCATCCAGCCGCTGCCGCCGTTGCCGTCCGATGCCTGGCTGTTGTATCGCGCCGAGGTGGACCAGGCCCGGGATGGCTACAGCCAGGGGCGTGCCTGCATCTGGAGCCCGGACGGCCAGCTGCTGGCCGTCAGCCAGCAGACCGTGACCATTTTCGGCTAGGGACGCGCTGAATGATTCCCTACATGGTGTCGGACGGACGGTAGACCGCGACCGGGCACTGCGCTGCGTGCACCACCCCGCGGGTCACGCTGCCCATCACGATCTGGCCCAACCCGCTGCGCCCGTGGGTGGTCATCACCAGCATCGCGCCCGGCAGGCTGCCGGCATAGCTGGCGAGCGCCTCGGCGGGGTCCGAGCCATGTAGCACGTCCCAGTCCACGCTGACGCCGTGCTGCTGCTTGAGGCGCCGGGCAATGTTCTGCACATAGGCGGACTCGGAGACATCGCTTGCCGGCGAGTGGCTGACGCTGGACGAGAAATCACCGCTGATCGAGTGCCTGCCGCTGCCACCTGGCATGGCATCCGGCTCGATGACATGGACCAGCTGCACCTGAGCCTTCAGCATTTGGCCCAGTTCCACCGCCAGCGGCAGGGCATCCTCCGAGAGCGGAGAGCCATCCACGCAGACGATCAGCCGATTCACCGGACCTTGCCAGTGTGCCGAGAGGCGGGGCCCAGCCAGGAAGACAAGTCTGCCGCTGTCCCTGACCACTTGCGAGGCCACGCTGCCCATCAGTGCTTCGGTCACCGGCCGGCGGCCGTGCGTGGTCATGCACAACAGAGCGTCGGGGTGCTCGGCCAGCACGTCACACAGGTGCTTGGCAGGCGAGGTATCCGGCACCACTTCCAGCGCCGGGCGTGGATCCACCTTCGTTTCCTCCAGCGCCCGCTCTATAGCATGCCGGCGGTCGTCCAGCGCCTGTGTGTCTGGAACTATGGAGATCAACTTCACCGGCATACCGAGCTGCCCGGCCAGTGCGCTGCCGACCCGTAGCCCCATCAGTGAATAGCCGGAACCGTCTGTCGAAACCAGAATCTGTTGCATAACCCCCTCCTGCCAGTTTTATGTCAGTCCTCGTACCCAAGCATGGCAAACCTGGCGGGGGAGATATTCATCCAGATCAAGTTTTCCCGGGATTCGACGTATTCGGCACCTCGGTACACGCGCGATGGCCTGTGGACGGTTAACCGCCGAGCGTCTTCCGCATCTCCGCCAGCCAGTCGCTGGCCTTGCCTGGAGTCTCCCCGGCGGGCGGAGTGGCGCCGCGGCGGTCAAACTGTTCCACGGTCGCCTCTCCGAGTTCGGTCAGGAAGCGCGAAACCTCGGTCTCCTGTTCGCCGCGGCCGCTGCCCATGTCGATGCGCTCCGCGTGGTGCAGGCTGAGCGTGGTCTGGGCGCGGGTGATGGCCACATAGGCAAGACGACGCTCCTCCGCCAGGTTGTCCACCACGCCGTCCCGTTCCATCGGCATCAGTCCCTCGCTGAAGCCGAAGAGGTGGACCTGCGGCCACTCCAGGCCTTTCGCCGCGTGAATCGAACACAAGGTCACCATGGCCTGGTCGGGATCGGCTTCCTCGGTGCCGGCGGCTATGACTTCCAGCGCCGCGTTCCAGCGGGATTCGTCATTTGCACCCGCTGGCAGCGTTTGTGCCCGCCGGGTCATCGCGCGTTGCACGGCGCCCATCCGCGAGAGCGCCGGGCGCATGGCCTGGTCCAGCGCGTCGCGTGCGGCGGGCGCGCCGCCGGCCTGCAGGCTGCGGCGGGCGCGATTCACCAGCCAGTCATTGAATAGTGGGGTCTGCAGGCACCAGTCCATGAGCTGCGTCGGGCCGCGACGGGCCAGTGCGTCGATGGCCGCTGCCAGCTTCTCCACCGCCGCCGCGGCCTGGGGCGACAGGCGCCAGGCGTTGGCCAGTGGGTCTCCGGCGCCGTCCATCAGCTTGCCGACACCCCGGCTTCCCAGGCCTGGCACCAGGTCGGCCAGGCGGGACAGGGCGCGCACGTCCCGCCGGTTCGCGGCCAGTCGCCCAGCGGCCAGCATCATGCGCACATCAGCGAAGCTCAGCAGATCCATGCCGGCTTTGATGCGATAGGGAATGCCGCGTCGGAGCAGCGCGCTCTCGACGCCGCGGGCGAGCCGGTTCTTGCGGTAGAGCACTGCCAGGTCGTCCGGCTTTGCGCCCTGATCCAGCGCAGCCTGCAACTGCTCACCCACTGCTTCTGCCATGGTGTCACTGTCATCGTGCAGGTAAAGCCGAAGGTGATCCACGGCAGGGGCTTTCCGTACCGCGTAAGGGTTTTTCTCCAGCCGGTTGAGGTTGTTGCGCACCAGGTTGGCGCCGCTGCTGACGATGGCTGGCGTGGAGCGGTAGTTCCGCTCCAGCCGGTACACCGCCGCCTGGTTCTGCTCGATGAAATCCCGCATGTTCTCGGGGCGCGCGTGCCGCCATTCGTAGATGGCCTGGTCATCATCGCCCACAAGCAGCACGGTTCGGTTCTCGGGCATCAGCAGGTTAAGCAGGCGGAATTGTGCGCCGTCGGTGTCCTGCGCTTCGTCCACGGTCACGTCCTGCAGCCTGCCGCGGAGATCCTCCGCCAGCCCATTTTCCTGGCGCAGAAGCCGCGCCGGCAGGAGGATGAGGTCGCTGAAATCCAGCACGCCGGCCTGGCGTTTCTCCTTGTCGTAGCGGCGCAGGCGCTGCATGAAGCGGGAGGCGGCTACCGGGCCGAAACCGGCCTGATCCATCAGGTCCTTGATTGCAATCAGATCGCCGTGGGCGGTGATGTCCAGCCCATTGGCAAGAATGACCTCGTTCAGTGCCATGGCCTGCTGACGACGTGTCTTGTCGGAGAACGGGCCCGCCAGCATGGCGTCAAGCATGCGACGGGCGTCCTCTCCGTCCATCAGCGTCGCGTTGCGCGGTACCCCGATCAACTTGCCGTGGCTGCGCAGCAACTGATTGCCGAAGCTGTGGAAGGTGCCGATCCACGGCAGGGAGACGCCCTGTGGAAGCCGGGCCGCCAGGCGCTCGCGCATTTCGGCCGCCGCCTTGTTGGTAAAGGTGAGGAGCATCATCGCATCGCCGGGGATGTGGCTCTCGGTCAGGCGCCGGGCAGCCCGCTCGGTGGTGCACCGGGTCTTGCCGGAGCCCGCCCCGGCCAGCACCGCCGCGGGCCCTTGCTCGTGCGCCACTACCTTCGCCTGATCCGGGTCCAGCATGTCCCGCTCTGCTCTCCGCCGACAAAGCGGCGGATTCTAGCATGGCCCGGCAGCGGTGGATGCAGGGATCCCTGATCTGGATCAACAGCCGCACCGCTGTCCGGCGGCTATGCTGCTCAGACAACGACCATAACGAGGAGCGGACCGATGGCGCAGTCTCGAAGCGACGCCCGGCGGCTAGGTGTTTTCCTGTTGCTTCTGTATCTCTTTCTGATTCTGTTGCCCGTGATTCTGGCAGCCCTGCAGGGGAGGGAACCCCGCCCCTGGCGGGATGATCTGGCGTCGGGCCTGGCCATGGCCGGGTTTGCGATGCTGCTGGCGGAGTTCCTGCTCTCCGGCCGATCCCGCCGGCTGTCTGCCCGGGTGGGCATGGACGTGGTCATGCGTTTCCACCAGTTCATGGGCCACGCGCTGCTGCTGTTCCTGCTGTTCCACCCGTTCCTCTACAGTCTGCCGATGAACGTGCAGCCCTACGGCGAGCCGGACGCGGCCACCTGGCTCAGTCTGCCGCTGTGGCCGGGCGTTACCGGCCTGCTGGCCTGGATGGGATTGGGCCTGCTGGTGCTGCTGGCCGTGGCGCGGGACGCCCTGCCGTTTCGCTACGAGGCCTGGCGCTTCTGGCATGGTTTCGGAGCGCTGGTGATTGCATTGTTCGCGCTTCACCATACGTTGGCCGTGGGGCGTTACAGCCAGGAACCATTGCTGGCCGCGTTCTGGTGGGTGGCGACGGCGCTCGCCGTGCTGGCGCTGCTGCACGTGCACCTGTGGACGCCGTTGCGCCAGCGCCGCCGTCCGTACCGCGTGACCTCGTTGGATCGCGCGGCGGACAGGACGTGGGTGGTGGAACTGGAGCCGGACAAGGCGGCTGGACATGATGGCAGCGCGTTTCCGTACCGTGCGGGCCAGTTTGCCTGGCTGAAATTGAAGCGGCCACTGTTCCGCATTACCGAGCACCCCTTTTCCCTCAGTTCGGCGCCGGCTGCCAGTGCGCAACTGGAGTTCACCATCAAGGAGGCTGGCGACTTCACCAGCCGCATAGGCGAGCTGCCGCTTGGAACCCGGGCGTACCTGGATGGCCCCTACGGCAACTTCACGCTGGAGGAGGGCGACGCGCGGCCTCTGGTGCTGATTGCCGGCGGCGTGGGCATGGCGCCGATCATGAGTCTTTTGCGCCAGCTCAAGGCATCCGGCAGCCTGCGGTCGATAGTGTTGCTGCAGGCGAACCGGCACGAGGGCCAGATTCTTTACCGAACGGAACTGGCGGAGATGGCGCAATCCATGCCGCTGCGTGTGCACTACATGCTGGCCGAGCCGCCGGCGAACTGGCCGGACCTGTCGGGCATTCCGGATGGCGATGCGCTGGAGCAGCTGCTGCCGGAAGAACAGCGCAGGAGTAGCGTCTACTACGTGTGCGGGCCGGCCGCCATGATCGATGTCATCGAGGCCGCCCTGGATCATCGGTTCCGGGTGCCCGCCGAGCAGGTCTGCTCCGAGCGCTTCCGCTACAGTTTCGGGGCGCGGGCGGGCAGCGCGGGCAGGGCACTGCTTGCGTTTTCCGCGATTACGCTGGTGGCGCTGGGGGCAGTGCTGGCGTTCGCACTGCGATAGCGCTTGTTCGGTGTCCCGTAGTCAGGGGTCCGCTGCCGGAGGCGTGGCCGTGAACGGGGCCATCTGCTCGTAGGCGCGCGCTGCCCGCAGGATCATCGGCTCCCGGAAGCGGCCGGCCACCAGTTGCATGCCCACCGGCAGGCCATTGCTGGCCAGACCCACCGGGATGGAGGCCGCCGGCTGGCCGGTAAGGTTGAAGGGTACGGTGTAGGGCACGGCGTGTTCCCAGCGGTCATAGGCCGCGGTGTGGTAGACGGTGTCGGCGGTGGGGGCCGTGGTGGGAATGGTCGGGGTGATCAGCAGATCGTAGCGCTGGTGGAACTGTTCCATGCGGACGCCCAGGCGCGCCCGCGCCGCCATGGCCTGGTAATAGCTCTCGATGCCCACGGACAGGCCTTCCTCGGCGAGCCGCCGCAGCCCGGGATCCATCAATTCCCGGCGGTGTTCCGGTATGCCGCGCAGCGTGTTGGCGAATCCGGCCTTCCAGTAATCCTCGAACACCGGCCGCAATGGGTCGATGACCGTGCCCACGTCGTCCACGATAGCCCCCAGCGCCTCCAGCTTGCGCACCGCGGCTTCCACCAGGCTGGCCACTTCCGGGTCCGGGCTGGTGGACCCGAAATCCCGGCTCCAGGCAACCCTGAGGCCGCGCACGCCCTGCTCGAGCCCGGTTTCGAAATCGATGCCCTGCGGGGCGGATGCATACCAGTCCCGGGGATCGGGTTGGCTGAGCACGGTCAGCATGCGCGCGGCATCCCGCACGGTACGGGCGATCGGGCCGTTGCTGGCCAGCGTGCAGTACGGGCTTTCGTTGGGACTGTGCGGCACCCGGCCGAATGTCGGCTTGATACCGAACAGCCCGCAGTAGCTGGCCGGAATGCGGATCGAGCCGCCGGCATCGGTGCCATGGGCCAGCGGTCCGACACCGGCGGCCACCGCCGCCCCCGCGCCGCCGCTGGATCCCCCGGGGGAGTGGTCGGTGTTCCAGGGGTTGCGGGTGGCTCCGTGCAGCGGGCTGTCGGTAATGCCTTTCCAGCCGAATTCCGGTGTGTGGGTCTTGCCGAACAGGACGGCACCGGCCTCTCGCAGCCGGGCTGCGGAGGGGCAGTCCTCCTCGCTGATCGTGTCCGGATCGGTGGTGAGCGAGCCGCTGCGGGTGCTGGTTCCTTTTACCGCAACGATGTCCTTGATGCTGATCGGGACGCCGTCCAGAGCGCTCAAGGGGCGGTGGCGACGCCATCGTTCCGCGGAGGCTTCCGCATCCCTGAGCGCGGCCTCCCGGTCAATCAGGCGGAAGGCGTTGAGCCTGCCTTCCAGGCGCTCCGCGCGGTCCAGTACTGCACGGGTGACGGCCACCGGGTCCAGTTCCCCGGTAGCGTATTGTCGGCGCAGGTCTTCGGCGGACAGTCGGGTGATTTCGCGGGACACGGGGCTCCTCCAGTTTGCTTTGTTATGCGCCTGGGAGCGGTCCCTGTTCCTGGTCGGCTGCCGCTCAGCCTATCGCTGAAGGCGAAGCGCGGCAATGCGGTTCAGGCTTCGATGGCGGTGCCGATGGCCTCGCGGACGCGGACCATCTGGTCGGCCTGGAGGGATGGGTCCAAGCGGGCAAGACCGGGCGGGAAAACCACGATGGCGGTGGATCCCATGTTGAAACGGCCCATTTCCTCGCCGCGCTGGAGTACTGTCTGGGCCGGCTGGTAGCTCCAGCGGCGGATGGTGCGGCCCCTCGGGGGCGTGATTTCGCCAGCCCAGACGGTTTCGATGCTGGCGACGTTGATCGCCCCCACCAAGATCACCGCGAACGGGCCGGCTTCGCTCTCGAACAGGCAAACCACGCGCTCGTTGCGAGCAAACAGCCCGGGCACGGCCTTGACCGTGTGGCGGCCGACGCTGAACAGCCGTCCGGGAACATGCACCATCTCGCGCAGTTCCCCGCCCAGCGGCATGTGCACGCGATGGTAGTCCTTCGGGGACAGGTACACGGTGATGAAGCTGCCACCCTGGAACGGGGCAGCACGGGCCTGGTCGCCGCCCAGCAGCGCGGTCAGCGAATAGCTGTGCCTTTTGGCCTGTATCACGCGGTCGTCGCGCAGCGGGCCCAGTGCGCTGACGGTTCCGTCCGCCGGGCAGCAGATGGCATTGGCGTCAGCCGGCATCGGCCGTGCATCCGCCCGCAGCGCGCGGGTGAAGAAACTGTTGAAATCCGGGTAGGCGGTGGGATCGGTCTCCACAGCCTGACGCATGTCCACGCCGAAGCTGCGCACGAACCAGCGCACGAAGGGCTTGCGGAACCAGGGCGCTTTGACCCGCACCAGGCGGTGGACCACCCGGGAGATGGCGTGGTGCGGCAGAGGGTAGAGAGGCAGGGTTTTCAGCCAGTCGCTGACCGAGGCGCGCTGTTCCAGATAACGAGCTGGCTGTTCTTCCATGAAGGCTCAGATGTCTCCGTGGTGGGACAGGATGCGTGACAGGTCCTCGGCAATGGGCTGTGCACGGTGCGGTGCCTGGAACAGGGCCTGCAGGCGGCCTTCCGGGTTGATCAGCAACACCGCCGAGCCGTGATCCACCATGTAGTCCTCGTCATCGTCCTCGTCGTGGCGGATGTGGACGATGCCCATGTCACGCGCCAGTACGTCGATATTGTCCAGCGAGCCTGTCAGCCCGAGGAATTCCTGGTCGAAGGCGGTCACGTAGCTGGCCAGCCGCTCCGGCGTGTCCCGTGCGGGGTCCACGGTAACGAACACCCCGCGTATGGGCTTCTCCGACCCTTCCTCACGGACCTGCGACATGGCCTGACCAAGCTCCAGCATGGTCATCGGGCAGATGTCGGGGCAGTTCGTGAAGCCGAAGAACATGACCGTCCAGGCACCTTTGAGCTGGTCCCGGCCGAAGGGTTCGCCGTTGTGGTCCACCAGACTGAAGTCGGTGACGTCGCGGCCGCCTTCAAGATAGGTGCCGTGCAGCGCTTCCGTTTCCAGTTGCTGTGGCCCCAGCAACTGGCTGGACAGCCAGAGGCCGAGCCCCAGGGCGGCAACGGCGGCCAGGCTCATCAGCAGGGATTTGGGCAGGCGTGACGGTTGGTTTTCGCTCATGGCGGCAGATTTTGCCACAGGCAGTTCCTCACCGCACCTGTGAGAAACCCCTATATGCCGATGTGCGTGAGACACGGATCCACGTCAGGCACAGGCGGTCTGCCGCCGCCGCATGGGGCACGAAATCGGTTATGCTATGCCGCTTTCCACAGCGATATTGTGAGCCATGCTGGATATCCAGGGAGCCCTCGACGATCTGCACACCCTGCGCGATTACGTGCGCTGGTCCGCCAGCCGGTTTCGCGAGGCCGGCCTTGTATTCGGCCACGGGACTGACAACGCGCTGGACGAAGCGGCCGCACTGGTGCTGCATACGCTGCACCTGCCACCGGTCATTCCAGACGCCTACTGGGAGGCCCGGCTGACGCGCAAGGAGGCCGAGGCAGTGGCCGCCCGGGTGCGGAGGCGCGTGGAGGAGCGTTTGCCGCTGGCCTACGTAACCCACGAGGCATGGTTCTGCGGCCTGCCGTTTTTCGTGGACCAGCGGGTGCTGGTTCCCCGCTCCCCGATCGCCGAATTGATAGAGGCGGGCTTCGCGCCCTGGTTGAAGGTGGAGGACGTGCACCGGGTGCTGGACATCGGCACCGGCAGCGGCTGTATCGCCATTGCCTGCGCGCATGTGTTCCCGCTGGCGCAGGTGGATGCGGCGGATATCTCGCGGGAAGCCCTGGACGTGGCGGACATGAACATCCTTCGCCATCAGGTCGAGGATCAGGTGCAGACAATGCTGTCGGACGTGCTTGGTGGGGTGCCGCAGGGCCGTCGCTACGATCTCATCGTGAGCAACCCGCCCTACGTGGATGCCGAGGACATGGCCATGCTGCCGCCGGAGTACCGGCAGGAGCCGCGGCTGGGGCTGGAAGCCGGCGCGGACGGTCTCGACGTGGTGCGACGTCTGCTGGCCCATGCCGAGGACTATCTCACCGACGACGGCGTGCTGGTGGTGGAAGTGGGGAACAGCGAGGAAGCGGTGGAGGCCACCTGGCCCGAGGTGCCGTTTCTCTGGTTGGAATTCGAGCGTGGCGGTCATGGGGTGTTCCTGTTGACCGCCGGGCAGGTCCGGGAATTCACGCCGCAGTTCCGGGCGGCCCTGCGCAGTGAAGCATAACGGGTAGGTTTGTATGTCTGGCAATAGCTTCGGCAAGCTGTTTACCGTGAGCACCTTTGGTGAGAGTCACGGCCTGGCTCTCGGTGCAGTCGTGGACGGCTGCCCACCCGGCATGCCGCTGGGCGAAGAGGATCTGCAGCGGGACCTGGATCGGCGAAAGCCGGGCCAGTCCCGATACACCACGCAGCGTCGCGAACCGGACCAGGTACGCATTCTGTCCGGCGTGTTCGAGGGCAGGACGACGGGAACGCCGATCGGCCTGCTGATCGAGAACGCCGACCAGAAATCCAAGGATTACTCGGAGATCGCCGACAAGTTCCGCCCCGGCCACGCCGACTACACCTACACGCAGAAATACGGTTTCCGCGATTATCGGGGCGGCGGTCGTTCCTCCGCCCGCGAGACCGCGATGCGGGTAGCCGCTGGAGCCATAGCCAAGAGGTGGCTGAGCTTGCGTTACGGGGTAACCATCCGCGGTTATCTCTCGCAGCTCGGTCCGATTCCGCTGGCGCTCAAGGACTGGGACGCGGTGGAACAGAACCCGTTTTTCTGCGGCGATCCCGACCGTGTTCCGGAACTGGAAGACTATATGAAGAAGCTGCGCAAGCAGCTGGATTCGGTGGGAGCGAAGGTCACGGTGGTGGCAAACGGCTGCCCCCCCGGTTGGGGCGAGCCGGTATTCGACCGGCTGGATGCGGACCTGGCCCATGCGCTGATGAGCATCAACGCGGTAAAGGGCGTGGAGATCGGCGCCGGCTTTGAATCCGTAAGCCAGTTCGGCACCCAGCACCGGGATGAACTCACCCCCGCCGGTTTTCTCGGCAATAACGCCGGCGGCGTGCTGGGCGGCATTTCCACCGGGCAGGATATTGTTGCCAGCATCGCGCTGAAACCCACTTCCAGCATCATGACTCCCGGCCGCACCATCAACGAGGCCGGCGAGCCGGTGGAACTGGTTACCAGGGGTCGGCACGACCCCTGCGTGGGCATTCGCGCCACCCCCATTGCCGAAGCAATGATGGCACTGGTATTGATGGATCATGCCTTGCGCCACCGGGCGCAGAACGCTGACGTGGAACCGCCGCTGGCTCCCATTCCGGGTTCCGCTGACGACTGATCCCCGCCCCGTTTCAGCCGCCGGAGGCTCATGACCGCGCAAAGCCTGCCGTACTGGCGCATGTCCGCCTTCTACCTGTTTTTCTTCGCCGTACTGGGCGGACTGGCCCCTTACTGGGGCCTGTACCTGGACCACCTGGGTTTTTCCGCTGTCCAGATCGGCCAGCTCATTGCCATTCTGCACGCCACCAAGATCATTGCGCCCAACGTCTGGGGCTGGATCGCAGACCGTACCGGTCGGCGCATGGTAATCGTCCGGCTGGGCGCGCTGGTGGCCATGCTGAGTTTCTGCGGCGTGCTGCTCGGCAGCGGCTACTGGTGGCTGGTAGCGGTGATCGCCGTGTTCAGTTTCTTCTGGAATGCCGCGCTACCGCAGTTCGAAGCCAACACCATGAACCACCTCGGGGCGGACGCACACCGCTACAGCCGCGTGCGGCTGTGGGGTTCGGTGGGTTTCATCCTGGCGGTGCTGGCGTTTGGCGAACTGATAGACCGCTTCGGCGTGGCGTTGCTGCCGTGGCTGATGCTGCCGGTGTTCGCCGGTCTCTGGCTGGCGGGGCAGGCTACACCGCAGGCGGCGCAGTACCAGCATGATCGACGGCACGAGGCATTGTTGAAGGTCATTCTCAAACCGCAGGTGCTGGGTCTTTTCCTGGCCTGCTTCCTGATGCAGGCCACGCACGGCCCTTACTACGCGTTCTTCAGCATCTACCTGGAGGCGCATGGCTACAGCGGCGCGATGATCGGCGTGCTCTGGGCGCTGGGGGTGATGGCGGAGATCGTGCTGTTCCTGTTCATGCACCGCCTGTTGCCGGCGTTCGGGCCGCGGGTGCTGATGACGGTGGCCATCCTGTTGACCAGTCTGCGCTGGGTGTTGATCGGCGCCCTGCCGCAGAATCTGGCCGTACTGCTGTCGGCCCAGGCCCTGCATGCGGCTTCCTTCGGCGTCTACCACGCGGTGGGCATCTACATGGTGAACCGGTACTTCACCGGTCGAAACCAGGGGCGGGGGCAGGCGCTCTACAGCAGCATCACGTTTGGCGCCGGAGTCGCCGTGGGCAGTCTCGTCGCGGGTTTGCTGTGGGATGTGCTCGGCGGCAGCATGACCTTCTACGTGGCGGCAGCGGTTGCCCTGGTTGCGGCTCTGGCCGCGGTCATCAGCCTGCCCGGCTACGGCCGCCTGCCGGCCGCCGCGGTGCAGGCACGGTCTGACAACAGCGTCCAGGCTGAGTAGAATTCGGCCATGTCCATTCAACATGCCTTGCTGACTTCCCTGCTGGAGAGGCCCTCCACCGGCTATGGCCTGGCCAGCCGTTTCGACCGTTCCATCGGCTACTTCTGGCAGGCCACGCATCAGCAGATCTATCGTGAGCTGGGCCGCATGGCCCGGGCCGGATGGGTGGAGGCGCAGACCGAGAAAAACCGCAATGGGGGCGGGCGCCCGAGCAAGGTGTATCACGTGCTCCCGGCCGGGCGGGAGGAACTGGCGCGTTGGGTGGCCGAACCGGGTGGTGAGGCCGACGAAAACCGAATCTTCATGGTAAAGGTGCGTGCGGAAGCGGTGGTGCGGTCCGGCGTGCTGGGCCGGGAGCTCCGGCGGCTGGTGGATGAGCACAGTCAGCGGCTGGCGGTGTACCGGCGTATCGAACAGCGGGATTTCTCGGCGCCGGACATGAGTAGTGCGCAGCAGCTGCAGCACGCGGTGCTTCGCTGTGGAATCATGGCGGAGGAGACTTGGCTGGATTGGGCGAACCAGGTGGCCCCGCTACTGGAGGAGCCACCTGGACACGAGCCCGATTAGAGCGGCAGCGCCCGCGGAAGCCGGCTGCTGCCCGCCGGCACCGCGAGGCGGTACCGGCGTTTCCGGGATCAGGCCCTCAGCGCCTGGGGCGCCGCCGGTTCGGCCAGGCCCAGCCGCTCGCGCGCTTCCCGGTATTCGGCGGCGAACCGCTCGACCAGCTTGGCCGCCGGCAGCACTTCCTTGACTGTGCCCACGCCCTGTCCGGCCCCCCAGATGTCTTTCCAGGCCTTGGCCTTGGTGCTCCCGCCGGAGCCAAAATTCATCTTCGATGGATCGGATTCAGGCAGGTCGTTCGGGTCCAGCCCGGCATTGACGATGCTCTGGCGGAGATAGTTGCCGTGCACCCCGGTGAACAGGTTGGAGTAGACGATATCCGAGGCGCCGCTCTCCACGATCATCCGCTTGTAGCCCTCGGCGGCGCGGGCTTCCTCGGTGGCAATGAAGGCCGAGCCGATGTAGGCCAGGTCGGCACCGGCCGCCTGCGCGGCCAGAATGGTGTTGCCGTGGGAGATGGAGCCGGACAGCAGCAGCGGCCCGTCGAACCATTCCCGGATTTCCCGGATCAGCGCGAACGGCGAGAGTGTACCCGCGTGGCCACCCGCGCCTGCCGCCACCGCAATCAGCCCGTCCGCTCCCTTCTCGATAGCCTTGCGCGCGAAGCGGTCGTTGATCACGTCATGCAGCACGATACCGCCGTAGTCATGGACGGACTGGTTCACTTCCACCCGTGCGCCCAGCGAGGTGATGGTGATTGGCACCTTGTACTTGGCGCACATCTCCAGGTCGTGCTCCAGGCGGTCATTGGACTTGTGCACGATCTGGTTCACCGCAAAGGGCGCGGCTGGACGGTCCGGGTGCTTCGCGTTGTGGTCTGCCAGCTCGGTGGTGATGCGGTCCAGCCATTCATCCAGTTGCGAGGCCGGACGGGCGTTCAGCGCCGGGAATGACCCCACCACGCCGGCCTTGCACTGGGCGATGACCAGGTCGGGGTTGGAGATGATGAACAGCGGTGCGCAGACCACCGGCAGTCTGAGGCGCTCGGTGAGCACGGAAGGAACGGGCATGGGGACCTCCGGTTTCGGGTATCAGGGGTTAGGAAAACACTCAGGTATTCATACGTCCGCGCTCGGGCCGAATGTCGCTCGTGGCTCAGCGCTGGGCTTTCGATTCTCCGGTCAGCACGGCTTTCTGCGTGGCCAGGCGCTTGCCCATCTCTTCGGACAGTGCCTGCACGCCGCTGAGGGGCCGGGCCATGACTTCGAATTCGCTGATCCTACCCTCGGCGTCGAACCGGAGCATGTCGATGCCCTTCAGCTTCTTGCCCGTGACCTCGGCACTGAATTCGAGGATTGCGCTGTTGCCGTCGTCGCTGACGAAGAAACGGTGATAGCGGAAGTTCTCGAACACCGTGTTCACCGTCTTCAGGACCAGCTTGATCGCATCACGGCCAGGGTAGGGCGTGTGCGCCACCGGCGAGCGGAACACGATGTCGTCGGACAGCAGCGGATCCAGCTCTTCCATGGCGTTGTGCTCCAGAAGCCGGTGCCAGGTTTCCAGTGTCTGCCGTGCTTCGGCCGAGAGGGTGTTCGTGCTCATGATGCTTGCTCCGGCTGGTGGCCGCCCGCATGTGAGGCTGCCGTTAAGAATGTATGCAACCAGTTGCAAAACTCTATCCGGGGCGCCTGCCGGATGCAACAGGCTTTTGTGTGAGACGCGGCGGTCCCGTTCATCTTGGTGCGCCGATTCCGTTATAATGCCCGGCTACATGTCGAAATCGTTTCCGGCGCGGGGCCGGTGGAAAGAGAGGCTTATGAGCGGGAAAACCTTATACGACAAGCTCTGGGATGCTCACGTGGTGCGGCAGGGCGAGGATGGTACTGCGCTGCTGTACATTGATCGCCACCTGGTCCATGAAGTGACTTCCCCGCAGGCATTCGAGGGGCTGCGGCTGGCCGGCCGCAAGCCGTGGCGCACCGATGCCAACTTGGCCGTGGCCGACCACAATGTGCCCACTACCGACCGCAGTGGCGGCATTACCGATCCGATATCCCGCCTGCAGGTGGATACGCTGGACGAGAATTGCCGCACCTTCGGTATCACCGAATTCGATATGAACGACCCGCGCCAGGGCATCGTGCATGTGATCGGGCCGGAACAGGGTGCGACACTCCCCGGCATGACTGTGGTGTGCGGTGATTCGCACACCTCCACCCACGGTGCGATGGGTGCGCTGGCGCACGGCATTGGCACCTCGGAAGTGGAACACGTGCTGGCTACCCAGACGCTGGTGCAGAGGAAAAGCAAGTCCATGCTGGTGAGCGTGGACGGGCAGGTGGGTCCGGGCGTGACCGCCAAGGACATCGTGCTGGCCATCATCGGCCAGATCGGCACCGCCGGCGGCACCGGCTACGCCATCGAGTTCGGCGGCGATGCCATCCGGGCGCTCAGCATGGAAGGCCGCATGACGGTCTGCAACATGGCCATCGAGGCCGGTGCCCGTGCCGGCATGGTGGCGGTGGACGAAACCACGATCGAATACGTGAAGGGGCGCCCGTTTGCGCCCGCCGGCGAGCAGTGGGAGCAGGCTGTGGCGTACTGGCGCACCCTGCGCAGCGACGACGATGCCGAGTTCGATCGCGTGGTGCGGCTGGATGCCGCCGGCATCGAACCGCAAGTGACCTGGGGTACGTCGCCAGAAATGGTGGCGCCGGTCTCCGGGCAGGTCCCCAATCCGTTCAAGGAACCCGACCCGGTGCGCAAGTCGGGTATTTCCCGGGCCCTGGAATACATGGCCCTGCAGCCGGAGACGCCGATCACGGATATTGCCGTGGACAAGGTGTTCATCGGTTCCTGCACCAATTCACGCATCGAGGATCTGAGAGCCGCGGCCGCCGTGATCAAGGGCAGGAAGAAGGCCGGCAGCGTCAAGCTGGCCATGGTGGTGCCCGGTTCCGGGCTGGTGAAGCGCCAGGCCGAGGAAGAGGGGCTGCACGCGGTCTTCCTGGACGCTGGCTTCGAATGGCGTGAGCCCGGCTGCTCCATGTGCCTGGCCATGAATGCCGACCGGCTCGAACCCGGCGAGCGCTGCGCTTCCACCTCGAACCGCAACTTCGAAGGGCGGCAGGGCCAGGGCGGACGCACTCACCTGGTCAGCCCCGCCATGGCCGCCGCCGCGGCCATTGCCGGCCATTTTGTCGACGTGAGGAAGTTCTGAGCATGCGTGCGTTTACCCAACATCAGGGACTGGTGGCTCCGCTGGACCGTGCCAACGTGGACACCGACGCCATCATTCCCAAGCAGTTCCTGAAGTCCATCAAGCGCACCGGCTTTGGTCCGAACCTGTTCGACGAGTGGCGCTACATGGATCACGGAGAGCCGGGCCAGGATTGCAGCCAGCGGCCGCTGAACCCGGATTTCGTGCTCAACCAGGACCGCTACCAGGGCGCCAGCGTGCTGCTGGCGCGACGCAACTTCGGTTGCGGTTCCTCCCGGGAGCACGCGCCCTGGGCGCTGGAGGATTTCGGATTCCGCGCCATTATCGCGCCCAGCTTTGCCGACATCTTCTTTAACAACTGCTTCAAGAACGGGCTTCTCCCCATCGCGCTGGACGAGGAAGTGGTCGATGAGCTGTTCCAGCAGGTGGCGCAGACGCCGGGTTATCGGCTGACGATCGATCTGCCCGCGCAGACCATCAGCAAGCCGGATGGCGGCGTGATCCGTTTCGATATCGATTCATCCAGCAAGCATATGCTGGTGGAGGGGCTGGACGAGATCGGCCTGACATTGCAGCACGCCGACGAGATTCGCGCCTATGAACAACAGCGCCGGCAACAGTCGCCCTGGTTGTTCCGGGCCTGACAAAGGGTTTATCCAATGAGCAGGAAGATACTGGTACTGCCCGGCGACGGCATCGGTCCCGAGATCGTCGGCGAGGCGGTGAAGGTGCTGGAGTGCCTGCGCCGGGACCATGGCCTGGACGTGGAACTGGAGCAGGGCCTGATCGGCGGGGCCGCCTATGACGCGGCTGGCAAGCCATTGCCGGAGGAAACCCTGAAGCTGGCCAAGGCCGCTGATGCGGTGCTGCTGGGCGCGGTCGGCGGGCCGAAGTACGACACCCTGGACCGTCCGTTGAGGCCCGAGCGTGGCTTGCTGGCCATTCGCGCCGAACTGGAACTGTTCGGCAACCTGCGTCCGGCGATCCTCTACCCGCAGCTGGCCAGCGCCTCGGCCCTGAAACCGGATGTCGTCGCCGGGCTGGATATCATGATCGTCCGCGAGCTGACCGGCGGCATCTATTTCGGTGAGCCGCGCGGTATCCGGACGCTGGAGAATGGTGAACGCCAGGGCTATAACACACTCGTCTACAGGGAATCGGAGATCGAGCGTATCGGCCGCCTGGCCTTCGAGACCGCTCGCAAACGCGGCAAGCGGCTGTGCTCGGTGGACAAGGCCAATGTGCTGGAAGTCACCGAACTGTGGCGGGAAGTGATGACCCGGCTGTCCTCGGACTACCCGGATGTCGAGCTGTCCCACATGTATGTGGACAACGCTGCCATGCAGCTGGTGCGCGCGCCCAAGCAGTTCGATGTGCTGGTCACCACCAACATGTTCGGCGACATCCTGTCGGACTGCGCAGCCATGCTGACCGGCTCCATCGGCATGCTGCCGTCCGCCTCCCTGGACAAGGACTCCCGGGGCATGTACGAACCGATTCACGGCTCGGCGCCGGACATCGCCGGACAGGGCGTGGCAAATCCCCTCGCCACCATCCTGTCCGTGGCCATGATGCTCCGTTACTCGCTGGGCGAACCCGCGCTGGCCGAGCGCCTGCAGGCTGCCGTGGGACAGGTGCTCGACCAGGGGCTGCGCACACCGGATATCCACACGCCGGACACGCGCAAGGTCGGCACCACCGAGATGGGTGACGCCGTGGTGGCAGCGCTACGCGCCTGACCGTCATCCGAATTCACTCTGAAGACAGAGAGGTAACGCAATGAAGCGCGTAGGTTTTGTTGGCTGGCGGGGCATGGTTGGTTCCGTGCTCATGCAGCGCATGCAGGAGGAGAACGATTTCCGCGACATCGATCCGGTCTTCTTCTCCACTTCGCAGGCTGGGCAGCCCGGGCCGAACGTGGGCAAGGACGTGCCCGCCCTGAAGGACGCCAATGACATTGATGCCCTGCGGGAAATGGAGGCCATCGTCACCTGCCAGGGGGGCGATTACACCACCGCCGTTTACGAGAAGCTGCGCAGCACCGGCTGGGACGGCTACTGGATTGACGCCGCGTCCACCCTGCGTATGGCCGATGACAGCATCATCATTCTCGACCCGGTCAACCTGGACGTGATCCGTCAGGGGCTTGGCAAGGGCATCAAGACCTACGTCGGCGGCAACTGCACGGTCAGCCTGATGCTGATGGGTATCGGTGGGCTGTTCCGGCAGGGTCTGGTGGAGTGGATCAGCCCGATGACCTATCAGGCTGCGTCCGGTGCCGGCGCCCAGAACATGCGTGAACTGGTGTCTCAGATGGGTTACATCCACGATGCCTCCCGCAATCTGCTGGACCCGTCCACCTCCATTCTCGAGCTGGACCGCGCCGTCACCGAGGCCATCCGTTCCGACGGCTACCCCTCCGAGCATTTCGGCTTCCCGCTGGCCGGCAGCCTGCTGCCCTGGATCGACAAGAAGCTGGAGAGCGGTCAGAGCAAGGAGGAGTGGAAGGCGGGCGTCGAGACCAACAAGATTCTCGGCCGCAGCCAGAACCCGATTCCGATCGACGGTTTGTGTGTTCGCGTGGGTGCCATGCGCTCCCATGCTCAGGCGCTGACCATCAAGCTCACCAAGGATGTGCCGCTGGACGAGATCCGCCAGGTCATCGGTGAATCCAACGACTGGGTGCGCGTGATGGACAACGAGAAGGAGGACAGCCTGCGGGAACTCACACCGGCTGCCGTCAGCGGTACGCTGACCATCCCCGTCGGCAGGATGCGCAAGCTGGCCATGGGCGGAGACTACCTGTCCGCCTTCACCGTCGGCGACCAGTTGCTGTGGGGGGCCGCGGAGCCCCTGCGTCGCATGCTGCGCATCCTGAAGGACGGTTGATCTGCCCATTCCCCTTCGCCCCTCTCCATCCCGGAGAAGGGCGGGGGCACTCCGAGTGTTTCTCAAGGCCGAAGCCGGCCCCGGACGCGAAAACCGCCCTCATTGCCCCCTAATGAGAGAACGGGTTAACAAAACGGCGCATAGCGTTTGAATTTAATGATTGCGGCGGATAATGTGCCGATAGATACGTCTATCCCGTTCCGGAAATCGGTCTGCTGCGCGGCCTTCGTGGCCAGCCAGCGGATCGGGCAGGGCATCACGCGGGGTCGGTGAGATCAGAACAAAACCATAACGCGCAGTACGCGTCGGTGGCCATGCGGATGGCGATGCGGCTCGCGAAGATTAAGGGAATGCCATGGTACGCAGACTGGCTCTAGTGACTGCTTTCGTATGTCTCCTGCTTCCGTCGCTGGTTTCAGCTCTTGGGGTGGGTAATATCGAAACGCGTTCGGCCTTGAATGAACCGCTGGACGCCCGAATCCCCCTTGTTTCAGCCCGATCCGACGATATCGAGTCGCTGCGCGTTCGTCTCGCGCCACCCGACGCCTTCGAGCGCGTCGGCCTGGACCGCCCGTTCCACCTCTCGCAACTGACCTTCGACGTGGTCACGGACGACGGTCCCCAGCCTTACATCCGCGTACGCACCGAAAACCCGGTACGGGAACCGTTTATCGCCTTCCTGGTTGAAGTGCGCTGGTCCGGCGGACGCCTGCTGCGCGAATACACCATGCTGCTGGACCCTCCGGTCCATACCCCGCGGGAAACGGCGCCGCCGCCGCGTATGGCCGATCCGGCGCCCAGCGTCGATCGTCCCGCCGATGCGCCGGGCACTGCGCCCGGCCGCCCCGCCACGCGCGACCGTGTCACGGAAGCACCGAGTGGTGCCCGCGAGTACGGCCCCGTGCAGCGCAACGAAACTGCCTGGGATGTGGCCATGGCCACACGGCCCGACGATTCGGTGACCGTCCACCAGATGATGATGGCGCTGGTCCGCGCCAATCCCAACGCCTTCATCGACGGCAATGTTAACAACCTGCGCGCCGGCGCCATTCTCCGCGTGCCTGATCGTGCCGAGATCCAGTCCATGACGGCGGCCGAATCCCGGCGTGAATTCGCGCGTCAGGTGGACGAATGGCGGGCTGGTCGCAGTCCGGCGCCGGCCACCGAGCCGCCGGCCGAGGAAACCGTGGCGCAGCAGGAAGACAGCGGCCGTCTCCAGGTCATGGCGGCCGGCGAGGCCGATGGTGACGACGCCACCGCCTCTTTGCTGGACGAGGACCTGGAAGCCACGTCCGAGAACCTGGACCGCATGCGGCGGGAACTGCTGGCCAGCCAGGAAGAGGCCGCCGAGCTGCGTTCCCAGAACGAGGAACTGCAACGCATGGCCACTGAAATGCGTCAGCGCGTGGAAGCGCTGGAGCGGATGGTGGACCTGGATATGCAGCCCGGTGTCACCGGTACCCCTGCTGACGATCCGCTGGCGGAACTCCCGGATCTGCTGGAGCCGGAGGATCCGGTGGCGGAATCCACAGATCAGCCCGCGGAGTTGCCGGAAACCGACCTGCTCGGTCTGCACGAGGAACTCGCAGCGACTCTGGGCGACGGCCAGGAAACAGCGACGCTCACCGATGACGAGGCAGTGGCTGGTTCCGTGGACGAGCCGGTGGCCGAAGATCCGGCGGCGGCGGACATACAGGACGAGGTTGCCGCAGCGCCGGAAGCGCAGCCGGCACCGGCGCAGCCTGCCGCCATGGATGATTTCCAGCGGCGGCAGCCGGCGCCGTGGGAAGACCCGCGCCTGCTGGGCCTCGGCGCCGCCGTAGTGCTGGTGTTGATTACCCTGCTGCTGTTGCTGCGTCGTCGCCGCAAGGCGGCAGCCGAGGCAGGGGCGCCACTGGCGGCCGGTGGTGCCGTGGTGGAAGACGATGATCCGATGGATCAGGCCGCTGCCGCTGCGGTTGCGGAAGCACCGGAAGCCCAGGCCGACCCGCTGGAAGAGGCGGAGGCCTATATGGGTTACGGCCGCTACGACCAGGCCCGAGAGGTGATCGAGAAGGGGCTGGTGGCCGACGCGGAGAACAAGCATCTGCGGTTGAAGCTGCTGGAGATCCACGCGCTGAACCATGATCGTGCCGAGTTCGAGGCAGAAGCCCAGGTGCTGTACGGGCAGGTGGATGGCTCCAGCGATCCGGTCTGGCAGCGCGCTGCGGAAATGGGTGCAGAGATCGCGCCCGAGAACCCGCTGTTCGCAGCGGCGGACAGCGGCGATGCCGGCAGCCTGCTGAACGAGACCTTCGATCTGGACACGGATGATGAACCGGAAGCCCCGGTGCGCCCCGCGGTCCAGGAACAGGACGACATTGGCGACATGGCGTTCGATGGTCTCGATGATGAGCCTGAAACGCCTCGCCGGTCCCTGGTGGATCAGCCCGAGGACGATTTCTCCGATCTGGAGGCGGCGCTGGAAGACGAGTCCGAGCCGGCTGACGAGCTTTCCGATCTGGAATTCTCGCTGGATGAGCGCGGTGTTGAGGATTCCCCGCGGCGCGAAGAGCCGGCTGCCCTGACCGATGATCAGGACGATGATGATTTCGGGCTCGATTTCGATCTCGACAGCGAACAGGAGCCCCGGCGTGAGGATGCCGGAGAAGTGGCGGCAGACGATGCGTCCCTGAGCGAAGAGGAGGACGATGCGCTGTCGCTGGACTTCGACATGGACACCGGTGCCTCCGATGTTCCGGACGATGATCTGGATGTGGACAAGGCGCTGGAAGGCCTGGATCTCGGGGCGGGCGACGCCGGCAGTGATGACGCCGCCGCTCTGGATGACGACACCGGCCGTGGGGGGGGGGGGGGGGGGGGGGGGGGGGGGGGGGGGGGGGGGGGGGGGGGGGGGG
>JAFIFV010000119.1 GCA_020831845.1 Ectothiorhodospiraceae bacterium | reverse complement strand
ATGGGGAAGGCCTCGGCCGCCTGCAGCATCCGGTGGATATTCCAGGGCCCCGGCGTGCAGGTGGTGGCATTGGTACCGGTGGCCGGCCCGGTACCCCCGCCGATCATGGTGGTGACCCCGGAACTCAGCGCTTCCTCGATCTGCTGGGGGCAGATGAAGTGGATGTGGGCATCGATACCACCGGCTGTGACGATCTTGGCCTCGGCGGCAATGGCCTCGGTACCGGGACCGATGATGATATCGACGCCCGGCTGCGTATCCGGATTGCCCGCCTTTCCGATCGCATGAATGCGGCCGTTCTTGATACCGATATCCGCCTTGACGATGCCCCAGTGGTCCAGGATCAGGGCATTGGTGATCACCAGGTCCACCACCTGATCCGTGGTGCGCTGGCTCTGGCCCATGCCGTCACGGATGACCTTGCCGCCGCCGAACTTCACCTCATCGCCGTAGACCGTGTGGTCCCGCTCAACCTCGATGACGAGTTCGGTGTCACCCAGGCGCACCCGGTCGCCGGTGGTGGGTCCGAACATCTCGGCGTAGGCGCCGCGCGCGATCCGGTTGCTCATACCTTACCCTCCAGAGGCCCCATGACGCGGCCCTTGAAGCCGTATACAGTGCGTTTGCCCGCGTAGGCCACGAGCTGCACGGTGCGCGCCTGGCCCGGCTCGAAACGCACCGCGGTTCCGGCGGGAATATCCAGCCGAAACCCCCATGAGGCCTTCCGATCAAACCGCAGCGCATCATTGACTTCGTAAAAGTGGTAATGGGAGCCCACCTGCACCGGGCGGTCACCGGAATTGGTCACGGTTACTGTCACCGTTTCCCGTCCGGCGTTAAGCGTGAGCTCGCCCTCGGCGGACAAGATCTCTCCTGGAATCATGCTCCGATCTCCTTGGGAATAGATCAGCCCTTCCCTACCGAATGGGCTCGTGTACGGTGACCAGTTTCACGCCGTCGGGAAACGTGGCTTCCACCTGCACCTCGGGAATCATCTCCGCCACGCCCTCCATGACCTCGTCGCGCCCCAACACCTCGGCGCCGGCACTCATCAGGTCGGCTACGCTGCGCCCATCCCGCGCGCCTTCGAGAATGGCTGCGGAGATCAGCGCCATCGCCTCCGGGTAGTTGAGCTTCAGCCCGCGCGCGCGGCGGCGCTCCGCCAGCAGCGCCGCGGTAAACAGCAGCAGCTTGTCCTTCTCCCTCGGGGTGAGTTCCATGGCTCAGGTTCTCCAGATTCTGGGTGGGCTGGCGGGACGGTTGAAGACCGGCGGCCGAAGCCAGGTCCAGGCGGCTTCCAGCAGCCTGCGCAGCGGCTCAGTGCCCGGGCCAAGGCACCGGAGCAGCAGCACATCCCTGATGCGGGTGACGCCGAACCGCACTCCGTCCTCCGAACCCAGGGCATCCCGGAGCCCCTGCTCCAGCCCCGGCTCCGCCGGTGTGATCACAAGCTGACCCACCACCGGTTGCCCACCCAGCCCCCATGGCGCATCCAGCAGGCGGTCCCCGTGGTGCAGCAGCAGGCGCTCGTGCAATTGCAGACGTCCATTCCGCAGAATGCGCAGATCCTGCTCGCAATGACCGCTCTCAAAGTGATCTCCGCTACCGGGCCGCCCCAGGCACAGCACATCCCAGACACATAAACGGGCGTCACCCTGCAGTTCGTAGCGGTTCTTCAACCGCACGTCACAGCCGCCGTGCAGAATGGTCTCCGCGGGCAGAAACTCCAGAGCGCCGCCGGACTCCACCACACAGGTCTGCTGCTGTTCCGCCCGGAAACCGCCGCTGCGGTATACCTTCGCCGCGGCGGGTGTGGTCAACACGGCATGGCCGCCGCGTTCAACGGTCACCTGCAGTTGCAACCGGTCACCGCCGGCCACGCCACCGGGCGGGTGGATCACGTAGCTATGGCAGGGTGCACCCTCGGGATGGAAACTGCGCTGCACCACCAGCGGCCCCTGGTGCCGCCGCCGTGCCAGCACCGTGCGCCCCTGACGGGACACGTAACCCAGATCCAGTCGGCCCAACCAGCCATCCGTGGCGGCCGTGTTCTGCGGCAGAGCGGCCAACATCGGCTAAACCACTGGAACGAGGAAAACAGCACTGGCGGCCAGCAACGCCGCACCTGCCGAACGCGCCATCGGCCGCTGAAGCATGCGCCGTTCGCTGAATCGCCAGGCCGCCAGCCCGGCCAGCAGCAACGCGCCGGACGCCAGGACAAAGCCGGCGCCAAAACTCAGCGCCGAGAGACCACCAGCCATCTCTGCTCCATGGGCGTGCCCATGGAACACTGCAAAGAGGCCGGCCAGAGCAGCGCCCACAAGCGGCGGCAACTGATACCGGAACAGAATCAGCGCCCCCACCAGTGCCACGGACCCCACAATGCCAAGCTCCACAAACGGCAACGGCGCGGCGCCGACACCAAGCCCGAAGCCAGCAAGCATCACCACCAGGAACACGGCAGGAATCGCCAGCAGCGCGCGACGGTCCGCCTGCTGGGCGGCCCACAAACCGACGCCCACCATGGCCAGCAGGTGATCCAGCCCCAGCAACGGGTGCAGCAGGCCCGCGCCCAGGCCGCCGTGGGTGTGCGCATCCGGGTGCGGATGGGCCAGCGCCACCGCAGGGACCAGAAGCAGTGCACCAAGCAGCAGCGGGAGTTGGCTTCGTTTCATGATCGGATCTCCGTTCTTGACGTGGTCGATGCCGGGTCCTATGCAGGCTCCATGCCACTGCTCCAATCCGCCGGCCTCCCGCTGCCGGGGGATTGGAACTGCCCGACAAGAGTGCATCGGAGCGGGACATCCCGGTTCCGATGCACCACGGCGGATCAGATGAGCCCGGGCAGGCGCCAAGGCAGTGCAGCGGGATGGCGGGCGTAATCAGGGAAGCGCTGCCCGATTCCCAGGCTTTCAGGCGCCGGCCTTCACCTGGAAGGCATGCGCTGCCTTCAGCACCGTCGCATCCTCCCAGTGACGGCCCACCAGCATCATGCCCACCGGGAGGCCATCGGATACGCCAACCGGCACGCTCATGGCCGGATGGCCGGTCCCGTCGAAGGGCGCGGTGTTATACAAGTTGCCAAGGGCACTGCCGAGCACCGTGGCCAGGGACCGGTCCGCGGGCTTGGGCATAGCCTTCATCGCGGTGGTGGGCATGACCAGCAGATCCGCACCCTGGAGGGCGGCGTCGTACTCACGCCGCAGGCGGCGCCCAAGGTTCTGGGCCTTGGCGTAGTAGCGGCGATGATAGCGCGTGCTCATGTAATGCCCGGCCAGTACGGTTACCTTCACCGTCTGGCTGAAATCCTGGCCACGAGCCCGACGAGCACGGCCGTAGAAATCCACCAGGTCGGTGGAATAGTGGCCGCCGGCGTTGGTGCCGAAGGCATCGCCGGCGATCATCAGGTCGGTGGCACCCTCCGTGGCGATGGCGGACCAGATCACCAGCCCGTCGGCATGCATTGGAACCGACACCTCCGATACACTTGCCCCGGCCTTCTCCAGCACGGCTGCGGCCTGACGCACGGCTTCGTCCACGTCCGCCTCACTCATGTCGGGAATGCCAAAACCCTCACGCAACAAACCGATGCGCAATCCGGAGAGATCCTCGCCCAATGCTGCCACGTAATCTTGGGTACGCACGTCGTACTGGCGCGGGTCAAGCCCGTCGGCGCCCGCGATCACCTGTAGCATCAGAGCGCAGTCCTCGGCGCTGCGGGCCATGGGCCCGGTATGGTCCAGCGTGCGCTCGATGGGGAAAATGCCTGTATAGGGCACCAGCCCTTTGGTGGGCTTGAGACCGTAACAGCCGCTCCAGGAACCCGGCAGGCGGATGGATCCGCCCTGGTCGCCGCCCAGCGCCATATCCGCCTCGCCCTTCATCACCACGACTGCGCTGCCATTGGAGGAGGAGCCCGCCATGTAGCCGGGCTTGTACGGGTTTTCCGGCTGCGGGTGCGGGTAACCGGTGCAGCCGCCGCCGTCGAAGCAGAACGCCGGAACGGCTGTCTTTCCGATGATATGCGCACCGGCATCCAGCAGGCGCGTCACCACGGTGGCGTCTTCCCGCGGTACATAGCCTTCCATGACCGGGGAACCGTTCAGCATGGGGATACCGGCCACCAGGACATTATCCTTGATTCCGACGGTGCGCCCCGCCAGTGGGCCCTTATCCGCGCCGGGTATGGAGCATTTCCAGGCCCAGCCGTTGCCGGGATTGTCGTCACCCACGGGCCGGTAACCCACCGAGGCTCTGGGGTATTTCACCGGCAGGTGCTCGTCGGCAAGTTCATCGAGACGGGCATAAACGGCGAGGCTGGCCGCCACCGCGGGTTCGTACTCCGCCAGCTCTTCGGGGGAGAGCGCGAAACCGAATTTCTCGGAAATGGCTTCCAATTCGTACTGATCGGGCAGTTTGACGGACATGACGGGATCTCCTGGAACAGTGGAACACTGGGGCCCGGCGACTACTCGCGCACCGGTCGGAAGCGGATGGTCCGGCCATGCAACTGCGCCTCCAACGCATGCGCCGCATCCGTGGCGGACCGGAACTCGGTCAGCAGGTAATGCGCGAGCGGCGCCTCAACACGGTGCCGCATCGCCCTGCGCAGGGACCGGGCACCGAACTTGCGGTCGAAGCCCTCGCGGGCGATAAAGCGCCGTACCTCCGACTGTAGCCGCAGTTCCACGTTGTGCCTGCGTAGCCGCCGGTTCAGCCGCACCAGCTCCAGATCCACCAGGCGTTCCACAAGGGGCGCCTGCATCCAGTTGAAGACGGTGATGGTGTCAATGCGGTTGACGAATTCGGGGGCGAAGCGCCTTAGAAGTTCGCGTTCCATGATCCGGTCGAGCTTCTCCCGCCTCCGCGCGGGTGTTGACGGTATCAGGCGCCGCGGAAAGCGCTGACGACGCTCCTCGAAACGCTGCAGGCGTTGGGCGCCGAGGTTGCTGGTCATGAACACCAGCGCATTGCGGAAACTGTAGGTGCGCTCGCCGGAGGCGACGGTGAGAATGCCGTTGTCGAACACATTGAGCAGGGCCTGAACCACCTCGTCGGAGGCCTTTTCCAGTTCGTCGAACAGCACGATGCCAGGCTTTCCCAGGCTACCCTCGATCAGGTCCTGATTCAGAATGGTGGTGCCTTCCTTGCTGCCCACGTAACCCGGGGGCGCCCCGGTGAGCGCCGCCGCGTAGTGCTCCTGGGACAGGGTGTTCATGTCCACCCGGCAGAAGGCGTCGGCATCGCCGTGCAGGGCCCGCGCCAGGGCGCGAACCGTCTCGGTCTTGCCAACCCCCGTGGGGCCGAGGAACAGCGCGGTATGCAGCGGGCGGCGCGGGTCGGCGATGTCCGCGCGCACGATATGCAGCATCCGCTCCAGCGCATCCATGGCCACTTCCTGCCCCAGAATCTCGCCGCGGATCGCCTGCATGATTGCGTCCACGTCAAAGCGATAGCGGCTCTCGATCCCGTCCGGCGTCGACGGTTGCATGGGCAACACCCCGCCTGCGCCGTCCTCGGCCAGCCGCTTGCGTTCCAGCCGCTTGCGGCTGCTTTCGTCAAGCATGTCGTTGAGAAAGGGCATGAGTGCGCTCCCCGGTAAACACGGCTGCCGGACCCCGGGCCCGGCAGCCGGCATCAAGGCGCTGGCGCCTATTCCGCCGCCTCTTCTTCCTTCGCGTCGTAGGGAAGGTCCTTCACCGGGGCGCTGGCCACACCCACCTTGGTGCGGGTGATCCTCTCCACGTCCTCACGCGCCTTCTCGGCGTCATTGACCCAGGTGCGGTAGAACTCGAACGGGCACTCCGCCAGCCCCCTGTCGCCGTCACCGGAGTCGTGCATCCCGGTATAGCCGCGGTGCAGCAACTTGAACAGATGATTCTGGGACTGATCGTTGGCCCGGGCGTCGCGAATCGCCGAAACGGAGAGCTGTGCATACTGGATGCCGTTCTCCTCGGTTCCGCACTCGCCCAGGGTGCGCCCATCGAAACCCACAACGGCCGAGTGGCCGAAGTAGCTGTACACGCCGTCGAAACCGGTGGCATTGGCCACGGCCACGTAGGTGTTGTTGGCCCAGGCCATGCACTTGGCCATGTTGATCTGCTGTTCCTTGGCCGGGTACATGTAGCCCTGACAGCGCACGATCAACTCCGCACCACGCATGGCGCAGTCCCGCCAGATCTCCGGGTAGTTACCGTCATCGCAGATGATCAGGCTCACCTTCAGGCCCTTTGGCCCCTCGCTGACGTAGGTGCGATCCCCCGGATACCAGCCCTCGATCGGGCACCAGGGGATGCATTTGCGGTACTTCTGGACGATCTCACCCTTGTTGTTCATGAGAATGAGGGTGTTATAAGGCGCCTTCCTGGGGTGATCCTCGTGGCGCTCGCCGGTGAGCGAGAACACGCCCCAGACGTTGGCCTTGCGGCAGGCCCGGGCGAAGATCTCCGTCTCGTCACCGGGAATAGTGGCGGCGGTGGCGTACATCTCGTCCGGGTCATACATGATCCCCATGGTGCTGTACTCGGGGAAAATCACCAGGTCGAGGCCCGGCAGTCCCACCTTCATGCCCTCGATCATGGCGGCGATCTTCTGGGCGTTGTCGAGCACCTCGGCCTTGGTGTGCAGGCGCGGCATCCTGTAGTTGACGACCGCGACGCCCACCGTGTCCTTGCTGCTGGAAATATCACCGTGACGCATGATGC
>JAFIFV010000104.1 GCA_020831845.1 Ectothiorhodospiraceae bacterium | reverse complement strand
ACGCGTCTAGCGGACGCCGGCCAGGAACGAGCGCAGTTCGCGATTGACTTCCTCCACCCGTTCGAAGGTGGTCCAGTGGCCGCAGCGTGGCAGCACCACGGACCGCCCGTTTTCCAGTTTCTCGGCCAGCGTCCGGGACACCGAGGGCGGCCCGACGCCGTCTTCCTCGCCGGTGACCAGCAGCACCGGGCAACCGATGCGGCTGGTGTCGGCCGCCCTGGCCTCGGACAGCGCCTCGCAGTTGTCCGCATAGCCCTCCGGCGGCTGGCGCATCAATGATTCGCGCACCATGGCCACGGCCAGCGGGTTGCGCTCTTTCGTATCCGCGGAGGTGGCCGCCTGCACGATGGCATCGGCGATGTCCGCCATGCCGTCCTCGCGCGCCTTGACGGCCCGGTCCCGCAGGCCGGTGCGGGCCTGCTCGGGAGGCTCCAGCAGGGCGCCGAACAGCGTCAGACTCTTCACCAGCGACGGTCGCTCCACGGCCAGGTGCTGGCAGACGATGGTGCCCATGGAATGGCCCACCAGGTGCGCTTTCTCGATCCCCAGCACCCCGCACATGGCCAGCACGGACTGCACCATGGCATTGATACTCAAACCTTCCTTGCGCCGGCTGCGACCGGAACCGGGCAGGTCGGGGCGGATGACGCGATAGCCGGAACGCAATACCGGCATCTGCGGCGTGAACGTGTTGGATGTGCCGCCGAGGCCATGCAGCATGATCACGGCGGCGCCGTCGCCATCCACCTCCACGGCCATGCGTTCGATCACCTGGGTGGTCATACGGCCTCCTCGGTGACCGGCGTCGCAATGAACCGGTTTCGCAGCTGCCCGATACCGTCGATCTCGACCACTACCTCGTCGCCGGGGTTGAGGTAACGCGGCGGAGTGAAGCCGATGCCGACGCCGGCCGGCGTTCCGGTGGCGATCACGTCGCCCGGATAGAGCGTGATGCCGCTGGACAGCGTGGAAATCAGGGTAGGAATGTCGAAGATCAGTTGAGGTAGCGTCGCTTCCTGGCGCAACTCGCCGTTCACCCAGCAGCGCACGCGTGCCGTCTCCAGGTCCAGCTCGTCGGCGGTGGCCGCGACCGGCCCCATGGGGCAGAACGTGTCCAGCGACTTGCCGATCAGCCACTGCTTGTGCCGGCCCTGGAGGTCCCGTGCGGTGACGTCGTTGACGATGGTGTAGCCCCAGACGTGATCCAGCGCCTGCTCCCGGCTGATTCCACGACCGCCGCGGCCGATGATCACGGCCAGTTCGGCCTCGTAATCCACCGCCTGCGTCACCGCGGCATCGATGCGCACGTCCTCGCCGTGGGCGACGACGCATTCAGGCACCTTGGAGAAGATGATCGGCGCCTCGGGCACCGCACCGCTGGCGGCGCTGGAATCAAACCCGCTGCGGGCGAATTCGTGCGCATGATCGAAGTAGTTCTTGCCCACGCAGAAGATGTTTCGCCGGGGCTGTGGGATGGGTGCGCGGAACGTGACCTGTCCAATCGAAACCGGATTGTCCCGGTCACCCGCGGGAAGCTCGCCCCCATCGGCGCAGGCCCTGATGATCGGCAACACTCCCTCGCCGGGATCTATCGTGGGCAGCGAAAACGGATAGATCGCATTACCGTCCGGAGCCAACTCGCCGACGCCGGCCTTTCCCCCCGTCCAGTAGGCAACAAGCTTCATGATTCCCCCTCGCTCTGGTGCTTAACGTGAACCAATATTGCACCATTGATCCTTTTATCGTAATATCTACGACTATGGCAGCAAAATCTGCCACGTCAAGTCTCAAACAAACAAATAGTCTTGACGCATTCAGGGTGCGAAATGGTTTCAACCTTTAAACCAAAGGTTCACAGGAGTGGGGTATTTGAACGAGGACGTCATCGGTTCCGCCGCGCAAACCGTGGTGGATGAACTCCTGCATCGGATCAAGGCGGGAACGCTGAGCGCCGGCCAGCAACTGCCGCCGGAGCGGGTGCTGGCCTCCGAACTGGGTGTGGCCAGAAACACGCTGCGGAAAGCACTGTCCAGGCTGGAAACGGACGGCTACCTGACCCGCCGGATCGGCGCCGGCACCTTCGTGCGTGCCATGCATAACGACAGGACCGGCAGTCTACCCAGCCGGTTCCGGTCGGCCAGCCCGGCGGAACTCATGGAAGTGCGTCTGATCATCGAGCCCCAGGCCGCGGCCATGGCGGCAAGTCGCGCTACCAGCGATGACTTCAAGGCCATCGAAACCGCCTACAGCAACAGCCTGACGGCCGAAGGGCTGGGCGAGTTCGAACACTGGGATGCGCAGCTGCACCTGATGGTTTTCCGGGCCACCCGCAACTCGGTGCTGATTGACTATTGCCAGGCCATCAACACCATTCGCAACGAGCCCGAATGGTATGCCCTGAAGAAGCGTTCACTCACTCCGGAGCTGAGGCGCATCTATGACCGTCAACACGGCGCCCTGGTCACCGCGCTACGTGAACGCGACCCGGAGCGGGCCCGTCACTGCATGTCCAAGCACCTGACCACGGTGCGCGACAACCTGATGGGCGTGATCTGACACGCCGGCCCGAGCTCATCAGGGAACCAGCACGGCGGCACCGGTCAGCTTCCCCTGGCGCAGGTCATCCAGTGCCCGGTTGGCCTGCTCCAGCGGATAGGCTCTGGTTTCCGTCACCACCGGCACCTGGGGCGCCAGGGCCAGGAATTCCTCGCCGTCGCGGCGGGTGAGATTGGCCACGGAGTGGATGCTGCGTTCCTGCCACAGCAGGCGATACGGGAACGACGGAATGTCCGACATGTGAATGCCGCCGCTGACCACTTTGCCGCCGGGCCGCACATGGGCCAGCGCCGTGGGTATCAGCGACCCGACCGGGGCGAACAGCACGGCTGCGTCCAGCGGCTGCGGTGGTGATTCGTCCGAGCCGCCGGCCCACACGGCGCCCAGCCGCCTGGCGAAATCCTGCGCCTGCCGGTCGCCGCCGCGAGTGAAGGCATACACCTGCTGACCCTTCGCAACCGCCACCTGGGCCAGGATATGGGCGGCGGCCCCGAAGCCGTAGATGCCCAGCCGGCGGGGCGCTTCCCCGCCCGCCATGCGCCAGGTGCGGTAGCCGATCAGCCCGGCGCAGAGCAGCGGCGCGGCGGCCTCGGCCCTGTAGCCCCGTACCGGGAAGCAGTAACGGGCGTCCGCCACGGCGTACTCCGCATAGCCGCCATCCAGCGTATAGCCGGTGAACCGCGCCACCGGGCAGAGGTTTTCACGGCCCTCCCGGCAGTACGTGCATTCTCCGCAGGTCCAACCCAGCCAGGGGATGCCTACCAGATCGTCCAGCGCCAGGGTCGAAACGCCCTCGCCGACCGCCGTTACCGTACCGACGATCTCGTGGCCGGGCGTAATGGGCAGCTCCGGATCCGGCAGTTCCCCGTCCACCACGTGCAGATCGGTGCGGCAAACGCCGCAGGCTTGTACCTTCACCTGGACCTGCCCGGCCCCGGGCTGCGGCCGCGGAACGCGGTCCGGAGCCAGCAACTGCCCCGGCGCATGCAGCCGCATGGCACGCATCAATTCGGTCATGGCACTCTCCTCCCCGCCCTGCTGACAGCATAGCCCGGTTGCCCGGGGCCACCGATCAGCGCCATGATGCCGGTGACGGCTTGCCAATGGACCCCGACGCCGGATGATTCCGCTTTCCGCCATAGAGGACACGCTGCCCGCCATGGAGCTCACGCTGGCGACCCCCGCATTGCTGTTTCCCGCCATATCGCTGCTGCTGCTTGCGTATACCAACCGGTTCCTGGCACTGGCGGCGCTGATCCGCGATCTGCAGTCCCGTTACCGCGACACCCACGAGGAAACCCTGTATCTGCAGATCGAGAATCTGCGCCGCCGCGTGGTGCTGATCCGTAACATGCAGGTGCTGGGAGTGGCGAGCCTGTTCCTGTGCGTGCTGTGCATGCTCTTGCTCATGGCCGGCTGGACACTGCTGGCACAGGTGCTGTTCGTGGTCAGTCTGCTGCTGATGCTGGCGTCTCTGGGGCTGTCGCTGTGGGAGATCCAGATATCGGTGGCAGCACTGAACATCCAGTTGAGCGGTATCGCCGACGATACCGCCGGGGACATGGCGCCACGGGAGGACAGGGATGATCATCCGCCGCCGGCGCCCTGAGCACCATGCACCGCCGCAGCGCCGAACACGTGGTTGTACGACCGTGCTGGCATTGGCGCTCGCATTGCTGGCCAGTCCTGTGGCCGCCGCATACACCGCCGACACGCGCTGGCAGAATTTCCGCGCGGCACTGCAGCAGGGTGACCGCAACCACGGCTTCTGGCGCGGCGGCTGGACTGCGTTCCACACTGGTGGACTGGGTCTGGCCCTGTATCAGTCAGTCGAGGGTGACCGCTCCGCGGACCGCTTCGATGGCCGGGTGAGCGCGGTGAAATCCGCCCTGGCGCTGGGTGGGCTGGCATTGAGCCCTTCTCCCTATGGACCGGCCCGGCAGGAGCTGGTCGGTCTGCAGCAGCGGGGCGACCGTGCGCTGCCAGAGGCGGAGCGCATGATGCACGCCATGTCTCACCGGGAGCGCCAGCAGCTGAGTCTTCGATCCCAGGCGTCTTCCATCGGCGTGAACCTGGCGGCGGGCGCGATCATCGCCATCGGCGACGGCAGGCCCCGGGATGGGGCCGCAAATGCAGCAACCGGGCTGCTGGTAACCACCGTGCAGACGTTGACGCGGCCTCGCACCGTGAGCCGCGCACGGGAGGCAGGGCGGCTGGATCCTCGGGCGGCGGTCGCGTGGAGCCCGGTGGCATGGCCCCGGGGCGGGGGGATGGTGGTGGGTGTTCGGTGGTAGAAATGGTGCGCATTGCTGTTTCGGGCTACGCACCGACCCTTGTCGGGGAATGGTGCGCACCACGTTGTGGTGCACACCCTACGGCAGGATGGGGTCCGAGGGCGTGCGGCTTCGCGTAGGGGGGTAATCGCCGAAAGGCGATTGCCACCGATCCGGCCGCAAGGCCGGAAACACGGCGCATGGCCCACCCAGCGGAGTCATTCGGGCTTGCGCCCGACGGTAGCAACCGCTGCGCGGTTACTCCCCTACGGCAGGATGGGGTCCGAGGGCGTGCGGCTTCGCGTAGGGGGGTAATCGCCGAAAGGCGATTGCCACCGATCCGGCCGCAAGGCCGGAAACACGGTGCATGGCCCACCCAGCGGAGTCATTCGGGCGTGCGCCCGACGGTAGCAACCGCTGCGCGTTTACTCCCCTACGATTGGCCTCGGAGCTGGATGATGCCGGCGATGGCGAGGATGATGCCGGTGAAGGCAAGGGCGTAGGACAGCAGGGAGATCAGCAAGCCGGGCGCCACCGCACCGGCGGTCTGGGCCAGCAGCGTGCCCAGGCCCAGCAGCGCCAGCAGCAGCCCGGTGACCAGCAGCCGCATCAATCCTGCCTCAACGATGCAACCAGCAGGCTGAGTAGTGCGCCGGGCGTGGTTCGAAATCCGGCGGGTCGTCGACGTCGCAAATGCCTTTCATCGCGTGCGGGCACCGCGGGTGGAAACGACAGCCGGGGGGCGGGTCGATCAGGCTGGGCGGCTCGCCCTCGGGGATGGGCCGCTGGTGCAGGGCGTTTTCCGCATCCGGGTCGGACAGCGCGGCCAGCAGGGCCTGTGTATACGGGTGCTGGGGATGGTCCAGCAGGTCTTCCACCGGCGCCTGCTCGACGATACGGCCGGCATACATCACGAAGATGCGCTCGGCGAAGTGCCGCACGGTGGACAGGTCGTGGGTGATGAAGGCCAACGTGAGCTGGTGCTTTTCCTGGATGCTTCTCAGCAGGTTCAGGATCTCCACCCGGACCGAGGCATCCAGCATGGACACCGGCTCGTCGGCGATAATCATGCGCGGCTCCAGCATCAGGGCCCGGGCAATCACCACCCGCTGCTGCTGCCCACCGCTCAGCTGGTGCGGGAACTTGTCCAGGTATTCCTCGGGCGGGGTGAGCCGTACTTCCTGCAGGACACGGCGGACGCGTTGCTCGCGCTTTGCTCGGTCCTTCACGCCGTGCACGATCAGCGGTTCCTGCAATAGCCGATTGACGTCCATGAACGGCGGCAGTGCACCGTACGGGTCCTGCTGCACATAGCCCACCTCCGCGCGATAGGCCTTCAGCCCCTTGCCGTCCAGCTCGCTCAGGTTCCGCCCGTCGAACACCACTTCGCCCTCGGTGGGCCGGTGCAATCCCAGCAGGGTTTTCGCCAGCGAACTCTTGCCACAGCCGGATTCGCCCACGAAGGCCACCGCCTCGCCGCTGCGCAGTTGCAGGCTCACGCCGTCCACCGCCCGCACCGAGCCCACGCGCAGAAAACCCCATTGCCGCAGCTCGAACCAGGTGCGCAGATCGCGCACCGAGAGCAGCGGCTGTTCCTGAGCCGGCATTGCCTGCGTGCTACTCATGCACCACCTCGCGATTCATGCAGCCAGCAGCGCACCAGCCGCCGACGTGGAAGCCCGAACGGCGGCGGGTCGGCACTGCAACGTTCGAAACGTTTCGGACAGCGCTCGGCGAAACGGCAGCCCGTGGGCAGGTTCAGCAGGCTGGGCGGCTCGCCGGGGATGTGCACCGGGCGCTCGGCCTGATGCAGACGGGGCACACTATTCATCAGCAACTGCGAGTACGGGTGGGCCGGCTGGCCGAAGAAGTCGGCGGCATCGGCCACTTCCGAGATCTGCCCGGCATACATCAGCGCCACCCGGTCCGCGATTTCGCTGGAGGTGGCCACATCATGGGTGATGAGCATGAAGCTGGTGCCCACCTCCGCCTTGATGCGCTTGAGCACGTTCATGATGGTGGCCTGGGTCAGCACGTCCAGCGCCGAGGTGGGCTCGTCCATGATCACCAGTTCCGGCTCGGTGGTCAGCGCCATGGCCAGCACCGCCCGCTGGCGCATGCCGCCGGACAGTTCGAACGGATAACGCTGCAGGAAGGCGGGCGGCAACCCCACCAGCCGGAACACCTCCTCCGCCCGCTCCATGGCTCGCTGCCGGCTCCATTTCCGATGCACCCGCAGAGGCTCTGCCACCTGCTCGCCCACCCGCACCACCGGGTTCAGAGCGTTCATCGCCGCCTGCATCACCATGGAGACGCGCAGCCAGCGAACTTCCTTGCGAAACCGCTCCTCCGGGTAGGCCATCACGTCCTCGCCGTTCAGCAGCACGCGGCCGGAATGGTGATGGACGTTCCTGGGCAGCACCCGCAGCAGCGCCTTGGCCAGCGAGCTCTTGCCGCAACCGGATTCCCCCAGCACCACTATCGCCTCGTTGCGGCGGATGTCGAAATCCACGCCATCCACCGCCCGCACGATGCCTCGCTCGGTGCGGTAATGCAGCTTCAGGCCTTCCACCCGCAACAGCGTTTCCTCCGCCATTACATGCTCCTCAGTCGCGGGTTGAATATGCGGTCCAGCGCGAAGCCCAGCATGGCGAAGCCGAGCCCGGTGACCATCAGCAGCGCAGCCGGCGCCAGCACCCAGTAGTAGAAGCCGTGGTACAGCGCGCTCTGCGCCTGGGCGTCATTCATCACCTTGCCCCAGGTGGGCAGCACGGGGTCGCCCAGCCCCAGCAGCGCCAGTGATGCCTCCAGGAACACGAAGGTGGGAATCAGCGTGACGAAGGTGGGGATGAGCACCGGCAGTATGCGCGGGATCATGTAGCGCAGGATGATGCGCGCGTTGCTGGCGCCATACGCCTTGGCCGCTTCCACGTAGGGCGCCTCGCGGATAGGCAGCAGCATGGCGCGGTAGGTCTTGATACCGGCGCTGAAGATGCCCAGCGCGATCACCACGCCCAGCATCACCCAGATACTGGTGGAATACAGCGTACCTACCATCACCAGGATGGGGAGCAGCGGCAGGATGATGTTCACTTCCGTCAGCCGCTGGATGACCGCATCCACCCAGCCGCGGTACCAGACACCCACCGCGGCGATGACCAGCGTGGTGACGGTGGTACCTACGGCGGCCAGCAGGCCGAAGGCCAGGGCGATGGGCGTCCCCCACATCAGGGCTACCATGAGATCCCGTCGTCGGTGATCGGTGCCGGCAATGCCGTGGACCCGACCGTAGACCACCAGGTCGGCGTCCAGAGACGCGTCCTCCCCGAAGAACACGGCGTCCAGTACCAGCTCATAGCGACCGGCGAGCACCTCCGGTCGCGCATCGCCGTGGTCATTGCCCGGCCGGGCCAGCAGGCCGACGTGGGGAACATGACCCAGCCGGCGTTCCAGGCCCCAGTCCTGGGAAATGGACACACGCTCGGTCCCACCGACACGCCGGCCGCCCAGCGGTATCTCGCGCCCGTCCGGGGTGCGCCAGAGCATGCGCACATAAGGTTCGCGGTCTTCGAACCGGGCCGACAGGAACAGGTTCAGCTCGCTGGGAAAGGCCGCCTGGTTGTAGTCGAAGGAGAGCGTCAGACGCCGCTGCATGCCGCCTTCGAACGGATTGTCCTCCACCTCCGCCCCATCGCTGGAGATCACCTGGGTCCGCGGCAGGTCGCCGCCCGTGAGCCGGTCAGCCCAGGCCGGGCGGGCGTTCACGGGGTGCATGCGCCAGGTCTCCCCGCCCCGCCAGAGATCCAGCGCCTGGCTGTAGGGAATGGCAAACACGGTGTAGATGGAGAGCACCACCAGGGCCAGAATCAACGCCATGCCGGCAATGGCGGAGGGGTAGCGGCGCACCTGGGCCAGTCCCTGCAACCAGCGCTTCATTTGATCGACTCCATCCGAACCCGCGGGTCCAGCACCGCATAGAGGATATCCAGCAGGAACACGGTGATGGCCAGCAGATAGGCGAAGATCACCACGGAACCGATGATCACCGGCGTGTCACGGTGGCCGATGGCTTCGAACAGCAGCGTGCCCAGGCCCGGCCAGTTGAACACCTGCTCCAGGATGATTGCGCCGCTCCACAGACCGATCAGCATCAGCGCGAAGTTGGTGATGATGGGGGAGAGCGTCGGCCGCAGGATGTAGCGGCGCTGGATCAGATTGTCCGGCAGGCCTTTCACCCGCGCCATCTCCACGTAGTCCTCGCTGGAATGAATGAGAAAGAACGTGCGCCAGGAGTAGATGGAGATGAAGATGCTGGAGAGATACATGGCCACCACCGGCAGCAGCATGTGCCGCAGCACGCTGCCGGCGTACGCCAGGGAGCCCTCCGGCGGCGGCACCTGCACCATGCCGCCGGCCGGCAGCACCGGCACCAGAAAGGCGAAGATCAGGATCAGGAAGATGCCGTAGAACCAGGCCGGGGCAGCGGAGCTGGGGGCCAGCGCGATCACCGAGCGGTCCACCATGCTGCCGTAGCGTCGCGACAACGCCAGCGCGATCATGACCGAGGTGATGAAAACCAGCAGGTTGGCGGTGCCGAACAACAGCAGCGTGGCGGGCAAGCGTTCCACGATGATGTCGTACACCTGCCGCGAACCGGCATCACTGTGCATCTGCTCGGCACGGCCCAGGTTCAGCGTGATGGCCTGCCGCAGGTAGTCGAAGCTGCGCAGGATGAAGGGCTGATCCAGCCGCAGGCGCTCCACGTCCAGTTGCACCCGTTCCTCGATCAGCGCGTTGCGCTCGGCGGCCGGCATGTCCATGAAAGCGGGATCGGCGCGCACGGCCTCGGCGACATCGCTGCGGATCTGCACCATGCGCAGTTCGTCCACCTGGCCGCCCATGTTGGCGATGTAGATGGTGAGATACACGCCCACCAGCACGGTCAGGAACAGCGCCAGCAGGCGCTTGCCGGAGAACAGCAGCATGCTGCGCAGGTCGCGCCAGAAGCCGCGTTGGGTAACCATCGCCTCGGTACCGCCGGGCAGGCTCATTGGTCGCCCTCCGTGGTCGTGGTCTGGCGTCGGGGTACGGTGGCAAACACATGGGACGCGAACGAGGGCAGGGCAACCCGGCTGGACGTGACCGCCACCTCCAGGCTGTTGGCGCCGGTGCCCAGTTGCTCCAGCTCTTCGGCATCCATCCGGATGCGCCATTCCTCCCCGTCCACCGGCTCCACCTCACCGCTCCGGACCATGGCGCCGGTGCCGTCGAACAGCAGATAGCGCACCGAGTCCAGTGAATCAGGAGGGTAGGGTTCGCCCTCCGAGGTGATCCGCAGGCTGAACTCCACGCCGTCGCCGCGCTCCACCACTACCGGGCCGTCCAGTTCCAGTTCGGCGATGGCGGGTCGTGTGAACCGCAGCCATTTGTCGCTGGAATCCTGGAAGTACTCCGATCGCCGGAGCACGACGGTGCGTTCCACCGGATGCACGGAATGCAGGTAGAAGGCACCGTCACCCACCCAGAAATGGCCGCGCTCCTCCCGCCACCGCTTCAATGCCTGGTAACGCTCGCCGATCTCGTCCTCCTCGCCCAGGTAATCGGCCACCATGCCGGGGAACGGCAGGAAGCCGTGCTCCACCGCGTACTCCAGGTGACGATCCAGCGTTCCCAGGCTAGGGCCTGCGACCAGGCTCATCCAGTCGACCCGGTTGCGGTCCGCCCGGTGCGAGGAGAACGCAAGCTCACCGGCCCACTCTGCCCGGATGCCCAGGGCCAGCGTGTGCCAGGGCAGCATGGAGGGCGTGCGCTGGGCGACGATGGTTTCGGCGTCGGGGAAGATCTGATCGCTATAGATGTCCACGACCAGCGGATCCTCGGAGATGATGTTCCAGCCCCTGAAATGGCGGCGGAACACCTGGAAATTCGGGGCGTGGCTGGGGTCGTACAGCCGGCTGTCCTCATCGGCGCGTTCGAAGTCCAGGATCCAGGGCAGGACCATGTCGGCCAGCGATACACGGCTGCCGTCGTGCCAGCGGCGGTCCATGTAATTGTCCTTGTAGTACACCCGGGTGCGGGTCCGGGCGGTGAGCCCCTCCGGGTGCTCCTCGCCCACGATCAGGAAGCGCCCTTCCGTGGAATCCCAGCCGATCCAGGCTTCTTCCGGCACGGCGATCTCCGGCTCGGTGTCCACCCGCAACCAGTCATGGGTACGCTCCACGGGCACATCTTCCTGCACGGTCAGCTCCGCCCGGTCGATGCGCTGGGGCCAGAACAGGCCAGTGAACGGGTCGGGCAGCAGCGGCGGATCGTTCAGGGAGCGCATGATCAGCAGGTCGTTCACCCAGTTCGTGCCCGCAACCGGGTTCCAGGGCTCGGTCAACACGCTGGGCAGCGCGAACACCACGCGGCCGCCCACCTTGTCGCGGAAACGCAGCGTGTAGGGCCACAGCCGGGAACCGGCAATGCCACCGGCCAAGTCCACGGCCAGTTCCACATCCCTGGCCCTGGGCGCCACGCTGAGCTGGTCCACCAGCCAGACCCGGGCTGAGTCCTCCATGGCCAGTTCCAGCGCCCGCGCCATCATCTGCTGGCGCTCGTCCCAGCTCTGGTAATCGCGGCGTTGCAACCGTTCGGCAATCTCGTCGAATTCGGGGTCGGGGTCGTAGGCCTGCCAGAGCGGTTCGGGGCGACCGCGCGAGGTGTAGTAGAAGCTGAAGTTCTCGGCCAGGTCGCGGTTGATCGTGGTGGCGATCCAGCCGCCGGTATAGATATGCCACTGACCGGTGCCGGGATCACCGGCCAGCCAGAGCCGGGACGCTTCCGCGGCGGTGCGGTAGCGGCGCTCCACCAGAAAGCCGAGATCCTCCATCTCGCTGGCGATGTAGTCGCCCACCCGCTGGCGCACGTCCTCGGTGCGAATCAGCACGTTCACCCGAACCGGCCGGCCGTCATGGAACCATCGGCTGCCGCGGCGTTCGGCACCGAAACGTTCCATTTCCTCTGCGATGACCCCTCTTGCCCGATCGGGGTCGTGCTGATAGCGCAGCTCCAGCGCCCGCGCGACGTCCGCCAGCCGCGCGTAGTCCGGAAACGCGGTGTTCAGCGCCAGGTAACGCGGTACCGCCAGCCCGCCGTACAGTTCCTCGGCGATGTAGCGGCGGTCCACCAGCCAGTTCAGCGCCTCCCGGACACGCGGGGAATGGAAAGGGTTCAGTGAACCATCGTCGAGGTGCGGGCCGGCGGGGTTCAGCGTCAGTTCCACCGAAAAGCCGTAGGAGATGTCGTGCGCGGCGTACTGGGAATCCCGAATGCGGTTGAACACGGTAACGCTGGTCACGCCCTGGGCGAAAACGTGGTGGGATCCGGTCTCGATCATGCCGGTGACCTTGCCGGGATCAGTTTCCTGGGTGAACACGATTTCGTCCACCAGCGCCCCGCGCCGCTCCGAAAGCGCTGCATCGTCAACAGGGACAGCCTGCTGCTCCGGCCCACCCGGCCCGGGCTGCAACAACACGGCAAGCACCACGACGGCAGCAGCCGACCCGAGCCAGAGCAGCGTTTTCATTCGAACGGCAATCCTCCCGTCTGGAAGCCTCAGCCATCGCGGCGCACGTTTCCTGCCCTGGTGCTGCGGCAGCAATGCGCTCTGTACATCTGATCATGCCAGTCAGCGCGCCAAGATCGAACCCCCCTTCAGCGCTTCGTGAAAGACTAGTCTCCGCGCGAGGAGTCCACCGACGCTGACTGACTGTGGCACACTCTGAGGCCGTCACCCATCCGGAGGAGCAAGCCGTGAAAGCGATTCGCGTCAAAGAATTCGGCGGACCCGAGGTCCTGCAGACCGCCACCGTGGACGATCCCGTGCCGGCTGAAGGCCAGGTGCTGGTGCGCGTGCGCGCCATCGGCATCAACCCGGTGGAAACCTATATACGCTCCGGCCAGTACGCTGTCCTGCCGCCGCTGCCCTACACGCCCGGCGCAGACGCCGCCGGCGAGGTGGCCGCCGTTGGCACCGGAGTGAAGCAGGTGAAGGTGGGGGACCGGGTCTATACCGCAGGCACGCTGACCGGCGCCTACGCGGAAATGACTCTGGTCGAGGCCGGCAAGGTGCACGCACTGCCGGACGGCATCAGCTTCCAGCAGGGGGCGGCCATCGGCGTACCCTACGCCACCGCCTATCACTCGCTGTTCCAGCGCGCCCACGCCCGGCCCGGAGACACCGTGATGATCCATGGCGCCACCGGGGGGGTCGGCATTGCCGCCGTGCAGCTGGCCCGCGGCGCCGGCATGACGGTGATCGCCACCGGCGGCACACCGGAGGGCCGCGCCATGCTGGAGGAGCTGGGCGCCGACCATGTGCTGGATCACCGGGCCGACGACCATCTGGACCAGGCCCGGAAACTCTCCGGCGGCCGGGGAGTGGACGTGATCCTGGAGATGCTCGCGGACGTGAACCTGGGCAAGGACCTGCCAGCGCTGGCCCATGAGGGGCGAGTGGTGGTCATCGGAAACCGCGGCACCGTGGAAATCAACGCCCGCGACCTCATGCAGCGCCGGGCCAGCATACTCGGTACAGCGCTCGCCCACGTGAAACCGGACGAGTACCGCAGCCTGCACGCGGCACTGGTAGCCGGGCTGGCGAACGGTACCCTGAATCCGATCATCAGCCGCGAGCTGCCGATGGATCAGGCGCCGGAAGCGCATACGCTGGTGATGGAACCGGGAGCCCGGGGCAAGATCGTCCTCATCCCCTGAGCTCGCAAGGCTTTCGGTAAACATCACCATGGCCGGGTAAGCTGCGGCGCTGCTGCTCGCCTGCCGCGGAACAGCCAAGGCAGGCGAGCACCTTGCTGACGGACTGCAAAGGCCCTTAGGAGCCGACGCGCGATTCGAACTCGCTGGCGCGACGGGTGTGATTGCCGGCAAGCGCAAAACCGGTCAGGCGACCATCATCGCCGAGGCATTCCATCACCAGCCCGTCTTCGCTGGCCTGCCGCCAGAGCCCTGCCTGATCCGGCGCCCATACCGCCAGCGGCAGGCAGCCGGTCTTTACCATCACCGTGCCCGCATGGGCCCGGTAGCTGGCGGGGTCGCCGGTCAACGTACGCGCCAGTGCGGCTGCCTGTTCGCGCAATGGCCGCACGTAGGGCAGGACGCGGCCGTCATGCTCCGCGCAGTCTCCCAGTGCAAATACATCCGGGGCCGATGTGCGCAGTTCCCTGTCGACACAGATACCAAGCCCGGTTCGCAGCCCGGAGCGTTTCGCCAGCGCCAGCGCCGGCCGCAGGCCCAACGCACTGAGCATGACCGTGGCAGTGCGGGCTTCGCCGTCGCTCATCAGTACCGAAAGTGCTTCGCCCGCCTTTTCCACCCGCTCAACGGTGCGCGAGGTCAGCACCTCCACGCCCCGCGCCGCCAGCGCCGCGCACAGGCGGTCCGACATGGCCTCCGGCAGCAACCGGGCCAGCGGCCGCTCGGCCTGGTCCACCAGGGTGACACGATGACCGGCAGCGGCAAGGTCGTCGGCAAACTCGCAGCCGATCAGCCCGGCCCCCAGAATCAGCACACTGGCGGACTCATGGCAGTCCACTGCGGCCCGGAACGCCCGGTAGCTGCCCAGATCATTGATCTGAAACACCGCCTGGGCGCCGCTGCCCGCCAGGTCGGGGCGAATCTGGCTGGCACCGGAGGCCAGCACCAGTCGTGCGTAGGGTATGCCGCCGCGCGGCGTGATCAGCCGGCGGCGAGCGGTATCCACCAGCAGCACGCGGGTATGAGGCAACAGCGTGATTCCGGCACGCTCCGCCTGGTCCGCGCCACTCGCCCGCACCAGCGTGTCTGCCGATCGGCCGCGGGCCGCTGCCGCCGACAGCTGCGGCTTCGGATAGACATCCGCGGAACAGCGGCTGATCATGACAATGGGCACATCCGCATCCCGCCGTCGCACTGCCTCCACCAGCGCCCAACCGGCCATGCCGCCGCCGATGACCACGATCTGCGCGGGATCAGCCGGCAGATCGCCAGGCCTGGAGACGATCTCCGCCTCCGGCCCAGGCTCTGCGGGCGCCGGTTCCAGTGGCTCGAAATCCGCCTTGGAGACGCCGCACTCCGGGCATTCCCAGTCATCCGGAATATCCTCGTAACGGGTACCGGGCGGCAGGCCTCCGTCCGGATCACCGGCTGCTTCATCATAGATGTAACCGCAGATGCGGCAGAGGTAACGGCGATAGGAGTCACTCATGGGGCGGGGCTCCGGGTGGCAGAGGCTTGGCCGCTTACGCCGCGCCGAGCCTCTGCAATTCCTTGCGAATGTGCTTCATGGCCGGCGTGACGATGGCCACGAAATAGGCCTCACGCAGCTTGCGCTGGGCGGGCGCGTCGGCGAGATAGCCCCTGGCGCCGGCATGCAGCATGGCGGCCTGGGAGGCCCGCAGGGCCAGTTCGGAGCCCCTGTGGCGCAGCTGCAGCACGTCCGCGAACAGCGCGTCGCTGTGATCGTGGACGTCCTCGCCCAGCAGGTAGGCGGCGCGCTGTGCGTCCTGCAGCGCCTCCTCCAATTGCGCCGGCTGTTCATCCAGGAAGCAGTTGACGTGAGCGTGTGTCTCCGCCATCTCCTCCATGATGTCGATACAGCCGCGTACCAGCCCCAGGCCCATCCCCATCTGCAGCAACACGAAACCGGCGCGGATGCGCCTGATGAAGGCAGGGAAATCCGCGCTGATCACACGCTCGTCCGGAATGAAGCTGTCCTTGAAATGACAGGCGTAGGTGCCGCTGCCTTCCAGTGCGGTGAAAGGCGGACAGGGTCGCAGGCTGAACCCTGGCTGGTCGCAATGGGTAACGGCCATGACCAGTCCGTCATCGTCTTCCTGCTGGAAGATGGCGGCAAAGGCGTGGTCCGGGCCGAGATTGGAAACCCAGGGCAGGGTTCCGTTGGCAATGTAGCCGCCCTCGACCCGGCGCACACGGATCTTCAACGACTCGATGCCGGCGAAATGCTTCATTCCGTTGGACAGCCCGGTGCCGCCCAGCAAGCCTCCGCCGGCGGCGAGGGACAGTAGCGCCCCCCGCACGCCTGGCTCGTCGGCATTGTCGATATACCAGGTCAGCGCATCCTGGCACCACACGCAGAAGCCGGTGGACATGCACTCCCGGGCCACCGCTTCCATCGCGCGTAGCGCCGACGCGAAGTCCCCGCGCCCCTCGGCCTTCGCGCTGCCCAGATGCTGGCGATAGGCGCCGAGACGACCCAGGCCCCGCATGAACGACGCCGGATAGACGCCCTCCCGGTCGATGGCCACGGTCCGAGGGGCCAGTTCCTCCCGCACCAGCGCGGCCACGGCCTGATCCAGGTCGTCCCCAGGCAGCGAAGCGGTGGCGGCATCCATAGCAATCACAGACATGAACATACCCTCCCTCGTGACAACACGGCTCCGGCCCGCCTCGCTGCGGCCTTCAGACCAGCGAGACGCTGGTGTTCACCGGGTTGCGCAGCGTATTCGCCACCGGCGACCACTTGTCGGACCACTGCACCAGCTCTTCGAGTTCTTCCCGGGAGCAATCGCCGTCGATGTCGAAGGCGACGCGGATATCGGTGAAACCCAGCCGCTTCTCGCTGGTATCGCCAACACCCCAGACGCTGCTGATGTTGATGTCGCCTTCCAGATGCGCCTCCAGCTTGTACAGCGTGATGCCCCGATGGGTGGCGTTGGCGTGAATGCCCACCAGCAGACAGGAGCCCAGCGAGGCAAGCACCGCCTCGGACGGATTCGGAGCGTTGTTCTCGCCCAGCAGGGTGGGTGGTTCGTCGATCAGGTGGCCCTCCAGATCGCGGCAGTAGGTCATCATGCGGAAGATGCCTTCGCAGACGGTATGCGCCTTGAGCGTGTTTACCTTTTCCGGATCCAGCTTGGCCTTTGCACTCAACGATTTCAGGCCCTCTGCGTCGATGGGGCGCAGTTGCTGTTTCTTGGTTTCGGCGGCGGAATTGGACATGGGTCGGACTCCTCGACTGGCTGACGTGAACGAATGTCGCTTGCCGGACCAGGAGCAGTTTCCATGCCACGGCGTCGTCCGATTCGCCGGATAACCCCGAAAAGCCCGCCACCGCTCGGGCGGCCGGCCCTCGCCATGGCCTGCAGGGACGAAAAGACAGGGATGGACATTGCGGACATTGCCAACAGTGTCCGCAGTGTCTGCCTTTCGCTCGCCTTGTCAGATGCGCTGAAACCCGCGCCCCACCGTAAAGCGCGACGATGGCCCCCGTTTTGCACTGCGTCATCCCAGACTCGGCTTCGGGATTCAGACGCATGGGCGCAAACCTGCAGATCAACGGCATCACGCACACCTTCGGCCGCACGGCGGAACCCGTGCTGAAGGATCTCCAATTGGACATCACGGCCGGCCAGAGCGTCGCGCTCATTGGTGAAAGCGGCTGCGGCAAGTCCACGCTGTTGCACATGCTGGCGGGCCTGCTGATGCCCACCGAGGGCTGCGTGCGGGTCAACGGCCGCCAGATCACCAGGCCACACGCCGACTGGAACATGATGTTCCAGCGGCCGGCCCTCTACCCCTGGCTGTCGGTGAAGCAGAACGTGGCGCTGGGGCTGCAGTTCACCGGCCAGAAGCAGGGCCTGCGCGAACGTGTCCGGGAAATGCTGCAACTGGTGGGGCTCAGTGATCGGAGAGACGACCGCATCCAGGACCTTTCCGGCGGGCAGCAGCAACGCGTCGCCCTGGCGAGATCCCTGGCCGTGGAGCCGCAGATGATACTTCTGGACGAGCCATTCTCGGCCCTGGACGCCTTCACCCGCCGCGGGCTCCAGGTGGAGGTGGGGCGTATCGCCCGGGATCGCGGCATCACCCTGGTCCTTGTCACCCACGACATCGACGAAGCGCTGACCATGGGCGACCGGGTGGTGGTGATGGGTCGCAACCCCGGCACCTTCCGGGACGTCGTCGACGTCCCGCTGGCCTATCCCCGTAACCCGGTGCACCCCGACTTCATGCGACTCCGCTCGCAGGTGATGGCCCGCTTCGAGGCCTCCATCGACACCCCCGCCTCGGACAAGCCCCGGAGCGATCAACCTGTTTCAGAACCGACCTTCAGAGAGGAATCCGCCCATGTGCAACTGTAAAGACGGACATGTCGGGACGACGGAGTACACCATCGACACCGGCCGCCGCCGCTTCGTGCTGGACAGCCTGGCCGCCGGGGGGCTCGCCGCCACGCTGGGCCTCCCCGGCCTGTTGAACGCCGCCGGCGACGAGGAAAACCCGGTCGTGAAAATCGGCTATCTGCCGATTACCGACGCCACCGCTTTGCTGGTGGCCCACGCCAATGGCTATTTCGAGGAGGAAGGGCTCCGCGTGGAACAGCCGACGTTGATGCGAGGCTGGTCCCCTCTGGTGGAAGGCTTTGCCGCCGGTCGCTTCAATCTGGTCCACCTGCTCAAGCCGATTCCGCTGTGGATGCGCTACAACAACGGCTTCCCGGTGAAGATCATGGCCTGGGCGCATATCAACGGCTCGGCGGTGGTCGTGGGGCGCAACTCCGAGGCCACCGAGTTCTCTCACCTGGGCGGCACCCAGATCGCCGTTCCCTACTGGTATTCAGTACACAACGTGCTGCTCCAGATGGCGCTGCGCGATGCCGGCTTGAAGCCGGTCATCCGGGACCAGGGCGCCCGGCTGGCCGATGACGAGGTCAACCTGCTGATCCTCCCGCCCCCGGAAATGCCGCCGGCGCTGGCAGCGGGCCAGATCGACGCGTTCACCGTGGCCGAGCCCTTCAACGCCGCGGGCGAACTGCTCGCCGGCGGGCGGATGCTCCGGTTCACGGGCGATATCTGGAAGAACCACCCCTGTTGCGTGATCTGCATGAACGAGCGCCTGGTGTCCCGCAACCCGGAATGGACGCAAAAGGCGCTGAACGCCCTGGTCAAGGCCGAACTCTACGCCCAGGAAAACAAGCAGGAAGTGGCCGAGATGCTGTCCCGCGATGGCAAAGGCTATCTGCCCATGCCGGCCAACGTGGTCACGCGTGCCATGACCCACTATGCCGATGGCGACTACGCCGAGCCGCATGCCATCCGCAACAGCGCCTGGGGCAATGGGCGCATCGATTTCGCCCCGTTCCCCTACGCATCCGCCACACGCCAGCTGGTACGCGCCATGAACGACACCCTGGTGGGCGGAGACAATACCTTCCTGAAGGATCTGGATGCGGATTTCGTGGCCAGTGACCTGGTGGATGACCGCTTTGTCCGGCGCGCGCTGGAGCAGCACCCGGATGCCCGGCTGCCCGGCGTCGATCCCGAGAACCCCTGGAGCCGCGAGGAGGTGCTTGCGCTATGAGCACAACGGAAACCGCCCGCATCGGCGCGGGCCTGCCTCCGCTTGGGCAGCTGATGCGCGGCGGACTGGCCAACCTGCTGTATCCGGTCGCCGGGCTGGGGCTGCTGCTGGCGGTGTGGTGGTACGGAGGCTATCTGGTGGCCAGCAACCCGGCCACCCAGGCCTTCGCCGGCTTCGCCCCCGGCCCGGCACTATCGGCCACCTGGACACTGGTGACCTCGGGCACCCTTGCCAGCATCGTGATGCCCAGCCTCTCCCGCATCGGGCAGGGACTGTTGTGGGCGGTGGTGATCGGCGTGCCGCTGGGCATCCTGGTGGGCAGCCTGCCTTTCCTGCGCAAGCTGACCAACTTCCCGTTCCAGTTGCTTCGGATGGTCAGCCCGCTGGCCTGGATGCCGGTGGCGGTGCTGGCCTTCAGCACCTGGAACGGTGCGATCATTTTCCTGATCTTCATGGCCTCCGTGTGGCCGATCCTGTTCTCCACAGCGTTCGGTGTGCAGCGCATCGACCCGATGTACTACAAGGTGGCGCGCAATTTCGGCGCATCCCCGCTGGCAACGCTGCGGCGGCTGGTCGTCCCGGCCGTGGCGCCCGATATGCTGGCCGGCTTCCGGCTGGCGCTGGGCGTGGCGTGGGTAGTGCTGGTGCCTGCCGAGTACCTGGGCGTGACCAGCGGCCTGGGCTATGCGATCAACGATGCCCGAGACATCCTGGCCTATGACCTGCTGGCGGCGCTGGTGCTGGTCATCGGCGTCATCGGCTTTCTGCTGGATACTGCCGTGGTCAGCCTGATCCGCTACTTCGGCTGGCAGGGTAGTTAGGGAAGCGCTGATCGATGGCCCCGCTTTTGCAAGATCCCGGTTTGCAACAGTCTCTTGCAGAGCAGGTGCGGACCATGGCGCAGGCAGCGGAATCGACTACCGATCTGGCATTGGAATCCCTGGTACTGTCCGAATCGGCGCAGCTGTTCGGACGCAGCCTGGAGCCGGAAGCCACTGTGCCTGCGGTGCTGCGGCTGCTGTCGCAGCTGATGGGGCTGAACCGCGGCCGGGTGGTGCTGCCGGACGAGGATGGCGGCGCGCTGCGCATCCGGCACTCGTACGGCCTGCGCCCGGAGGAGCGGCGACGCGGCGTCTATGCACCAGGCGAGGGCATTACCGGGCAGGTGATGGCCTCGGGGCGCGTTTCCGTAGTGCAGGATGTGGACGCCGAACCGGGCTTTCTGTTCCGTGCCGTGGACCGCGAAACACTGCCTCCGGGGACGGTGTGCTTCATTGCGGTTCCGATCATCATGGATGGCGCCCCGCTCGGGGTGCTGGCCTGCCATCGGCTGCGCAACCGCCCCAGGGCCTTTCAGGCTGATCTCCATGTGCTGCAGATCATCGCCGCGATGATCGGCCAGACCCTCCGCCTGAGCGAACTGGTGCATGAGCGCACGAGCCGGCTGGAACAGCAGAATCGGGCACTGCGCTCCGCACTGGAGCGTGAAGGCCTGCAACACGGCATCCTGGGCAGCAGCCCGCTGCTGAAGGAGGCACTTCAGCAGGCCACCCGCGTCGCCGCGACCGATGCCACGGTGATGCTGCTGGGCGAGTCCGGCACCGGCAAGGAGAAATTCGCCCGGATGATTCACACCAACAGTGAGCGGCGCGACGGGCCGTTCGTGTGCATCAACTGTGCGGCCATTCCCGAGCAGTTGCTGGAAACCGAGCTGTTCGGTCATGAACGCGGTGCCTTCACCGGGGCGGTCAGAACCCGTCAGGGCAAGGTGGAGCTGGCGGAGGGCGGCACGCTGTTTCTGGACGAAATCGGCGACATGAATCTGGAGTTGCAGGCCAAGCTGCTGCGGCTGCTGCAGGAGAAGACCGTCCAGCGGGTAGGCGGCGACCGGGACATTCCGGTGAACATCCGGGTAATCACGGCCACCCACCAGGATCTCCAGAAGGCGGTAAACCAGGGGCGATTCCGGCTGGACCTGTTCTACCGGCTGAACGTGATTCCGCTACACCTCCCGGCGCTGCGGGACCGCGTCGGGGACGTGGCACTGCTGGCCCGACACTTCCTCGGCACCTTCAATCACCGCCACCGCCGCAGCCTGACCCTCGGCAGCGGTGTGATCGCGCGGCTGGAGAGCTTTCCCTGGCCCGGCAATATCCGGCAGCTGGAGAACGTGATAGAGCGCACCGTGCTGGTGGTCGACGGCCCGATGATCGGCGCCGCCGATATCGAGCAGATCCTGCGGGAGGAATCGACCATCGGCACCGCCGACGCCTCCGCGGCTCCGCCGTCAGACCAACGCGGCGGGCATCGAACTTCCGAAGGCAGCAGCCGACCGTACCAACGCGTGCATGAAACCGCACCGGAAGTGCTTCGAGCGGCCATACACCGCTGCCGCGGAAACAAGACCCAGGCCGCCCGGGAATTGGGACTGTCGGCCCGACAACTGCATTACCGGCTGAAGAAACTGGGGCTCTCCAACCAGGGCTGATCCGGCCGGGCGAGGGCCCATTCGATCACGCGCTCGCCCGGCAGGGGCCTGGACAGCAGGAAGCCCTGCACCATATCGCATCCGCACCTGCGCAGATATTCGAGCGTTTCGTGATCCTCCACGCCCTCGGCTACCACTCTCAGACCAAGGTTGTGACCCAAATCGATAATGGACTTGATGATGGTCCGGGAGTCCCCGGAACTGGGAGCGGTGATGACGAAGGTCTTGTCCACCTTCATTTCGGAAAACGGCAGCCGGGCAAGCTGTGACATGGACGAGTAGCCGGTACCGAAATCGTCGATGGACAATTCGAAGCCCTTCACCCGCAGCCGGGTCAGCACATCCAGCGCGGAGACAGGGTCTTCCATGGCCGCGGTCTCGGTCAGCTCCAGCGTCACGCGGGACGGGGCAACACCTGCTTCCGTGCAGAAACGCTCCAGCCGGTCGGCGACCGACAGCCCGACCAGTGTTCTCGCGGAGAGATTGATGGACAGCGACAGCCCGGCGGGAAGCGGCGAACGCTGCAGCCATGCCAGGGCCTGCCGCATGACCTGCTCGGTGAGCGTATCGATCACGCCCAGTTCCTCCGCCAGCAGAATGAACCGATCCGGCGTTATCACGCCGTGAACCGGGTGATTCCAGCGGACCAGCACCTCGAATCCCGCCAGTGCTCCGGTGGCGCACATCAGCTTGGGCTGATAGACCACGCCGAGCTCCCCCTGGTCCAGGGCTCGATGCAGGTCGGCCTCGGGGGGGGGGGAGCCCCCCCCCCCCGGGGGGCGGGGGGGGGGGGGGGGGGGGGGGGGGGGGGGGGGGG